>NZ_JBIVNG010000001.1:0-681550 GCF_044753445.1 Pseudomonas sp. NPDC088368 | reverse complement strand
AGATAATTCCGAGTCGCCAGGTTTTACGACTGCTGCGCAGCCGATCGCAGGCAAGCCAGCTCCTACGGCCTACGGCCAGAATCAAAAACCTCAACCGCACTGCGATCCGCTTCTGCCGAAGGCGTGGGAGTTGGCTTGCCTACGATCTGCCGCGAAGCGGCAGCAACTCCTGTGTAGGCGGTAGGTCAGATAATTCCGAGTCGCCAGGTTTTACGACTGCTGCGCAGCCGATCGCAGGCAAGCCAGCTCCTACGGCCTACGGCCAGAATCAAAAACCTCAACCGCGCCGCGATCCGCTTCTGCCGAAGGCGTGGGAGTTGGCTTGCCTACGATCTGCCGCGAAGCCGCAGCAACTCCTGTGTAGGCGGTAGGTCAGATAATTCCGAGTCGCCAGGTTTTACGACTGCTGCGCAGCCGATCGCAGGCAAGCCAGCTCCTACGGCCTACGGCCAGAATCAAAAACCTCAACCGCACTGCGATCCGCTTCTGCCAAAGGCGTGGGAGTTGGCTTGCCTACGATCTGGCGCGCAGCGGCAGCGAAACCTGCGCATGCGGTATTGAGACTTTTATATCTTTTTAATCTTACGGAAGCCGCAGATCACACCTTTCGGACTGCCTTACAGCAAATGGGGAACCGCGCGTAATGAATATTTCCTTATAAATAAATTACTTACTTCCCCTTGCCCCATAACAGTTTTCCGTATCCCCTCGCCAAAATCCGGCAACAATCCGACGCCAAACATTGAGCGCGCGCGGGTCATTGACACTCAAAAACTTCCCGCCTAGCGTAAGGCCAGTGATCGTTTTCTCCTGCCTGGATCACTGCCGCTGCACTTCAACAAGACCGGACGTATCCAGCCTTTTCAGTCCTGCGCTTTCACAGAACAAATCCTGTACATCGCCACGTTCGGCGACGCTTTCGTATGCCTGGGTTCAGCTGTCGTCTACCTGACGCGTTCACGCGGCCTGCGCCCGTGGCTGCGAAATGATTTCTGCATGCTTGGCCTTGAGGTACTGGAATGACCAATTTATCGATCGAGCCGATCTCGATGACGTCCGGGGTGCCTGCCAGGCCGCGATTTTTCACGCTGTCGCTGCTGCCCCGGCTGGTGGGGTTCAGCGTGTTGTTCTTCATCGTCTGGCTGCTGTTTTCCACCCTGTTCCTGCCGCTGCTGTCCTCGTCCGCCACCCGGGCGATTCTGAATGCGCCGGTGATTCTGCTGACCACGCCCATCGACGGCGTTGTCAGTGCGCTGTCGATCAAGCCCGGCGAGGCGTTCGCCAAGGGGCAGACCATCGCCACGATCGAAAACCCACGGGCCAATCAGGAAACCCTGCTCACCTTACAGACCCGTCGCCTGACGCTGGAGCAACAATTGGCCTCGCTGAAAAGCCAGGCCGAACACGATCAGCAGTTCTACGACGCACTCGACAAAACCAGCCAGCAATACCAGACCGCCTACCACACGCGGCAGCTGTACGCGCAACGGGCGCTGCGGGCGGAAAGCGTGGCGGCCGACGCCCGTTTGCAGGATGCCCAAGCCACGTTGATGCGCAATCAGGAGCTGTTTCGTCAGGGTGCGGTGAGTGAAGCGGCGGTGGCCTCTTCCAAGGCGCAACTGGCGTCGCTGCAAGGGGCAGCCGAATCGATTCGCTCGCAGCTGCGCATCAACAGTGGCGACGTGTCGGCGGCCAGCGAACAGGTGTACCTCGACCCTGATCAACTGCGCATGTTCGACCTGCAAGCGCAGATGACGACGCTGCAACTGAGCCTGGCGAATCAGGCGAAGAACCGCGCCACGCAACAGGAAGAGCTGGACAACCTCAATCAACTGATCGAGACCGAGCAGAACCGGGTCAGGTTGATGGCGGCGTACAACGTGGTGGCCTACGCCCCCGGCACGGTTCAGGAACTGGTCGCCCCGGAAGGCACGTTGGTGCGCGCCGGTGCCACGCTGGTGCGGGCCACCCATTGCAATCAGAGCAACGTGATTGCGGTGTTCCCGGAGCGCATGGCCAGCAAAATCAACCGGGACACGGTGCTGATCGTGGATGTCGCAGGGCTGAATCAGCCGCTCAGGGCGCATGTCGTGCAGCTGCTGTCGAAACCCAGCGACACCCTTTCCGCCAATTACAGCGTGCCCTTCCCGTTCGCCGAGCAAAACGCTGTGTACGTGGTCGGCGCGTTCGATGACAACCTCTCGGAAAACGAACGCGCGCGGACCTGTAATCCGGGCAATTGGGTGACGGCCAAGGTGTCAGGATGAAACGCCTCGGGCTGGCCGGTTGCAGCGTGTGGCTGCTGACGCTGTTCAGCGTTCCGGTGATGGCCGATCAAAGCCGTCCGCAACTGGAACGGTTAACGTGCGCGGCGCTCGACCGTGCCGTGTTGTCCCTCGCCGACGGCCCCGTTTTGCTGGCGAGCTACCCCGCCTTCGAAGGCCATCCTCCCGCGATCATTGCCCTGCGCGGCGTGGCGTTCACTTACGACAACGCGCTGGCGAGCATCGCGCTGTTCGGCTGTGGCAAACCGCAATCGGCGGAGCGTATCGCTGACGCGCTGACGTACGCGGTGGACAACGACCCCGACTATCACGACGGCCGTCTGCGCAACGCCTACGCTGCCGGCTCCGTGAAAACCAGCGGGCCGATTCTGCTGCCCGGTTATTGGAGCCAGGAGCGCAACGCCTGGAATCAGGACGCGTATCAGGTCAGCAGTGCGACCGGCAATCAGGCGTGGGCCGTGCTCGCGCTGCTCGAAGCCTTTCGTCAGACCCAGACACCGCGTTATCTACAGGCCGCCGAAAAAATCCTGCTCTGGACCCAGCGCAACACTTACGACAGCCAGGCCCCGGCAGGCTTCATCGGCGGCTTTTACGGCTACCCGCCGAACCCGGTCCGTCAGGGCTGGAAATCCACCGAACACAACATTGATCTGGCCGCCGCATGGGACGCGCTGAACCGCATCAAGGTCAGCGCCGACAGCGCCACCCAAGCCAGGATCGCCCGGGATTTCGTCGACCGCCAATGGCTCGCCCAGGAAGGACGGTTTCTGATCGGCACCCTCCCCGACGGCCGCACCGCCGAGCATCAGCGCTCGGGGCTGGACGCGCAGATCTGGCCATTGATTGCCGTTCGCCAGCCGCCCGCCGACTGGTCGCGGGTGTTCGGGTTCGTCGACCAGGCCCACCGGTTTGGCGAAGGTTACGGCTTCAGTCGCGACCCCGATGGTCTGTGGACCGAGGGCACCGCGCAGGCCGCAGCGGTCGCGCACCTCACCGGCGCGGCCGACAAGGCCCGCGCATTGTGGCCGGTGCTGATGGCGCAGCAGTCGGCGGATGGATGGCTGTTCGCGACCCCGCAGGATCAGATCAGCACTGGGCTGGCCATCGGCCCGGACTCTACGAGCAACGACTTTTTCTACTACCACCTGCCCCATCTGGGCGCCACGGCCTGGGCGGCGATTGCGGCCAGCGGCGTCAACCCGTTCACCGGCGCACAGGAGGCCAACTGACATGCACGCACTCGATGCCTTGCAACTCTGGCAGTTGAACCTCGGCACGCTGGCGATGGTGGTGCTGTTCGCGGCGCTGACCCACCGCAACCAGTGGTGGGCGCGGGCCGCGTTCGGGCTGGTGACCGGCCTGCTGCTGATCAACTACGTAATCTGGCGATTCCGCGCCACCCTGCCCGACGTTCACTCAGGGTTCGCAGCGCTGTGGTCCTACACCTTTCTGTTCTTCGAAATGCTGGCGATCACCTACACGCTGGTGTCCATTGTCGTGATGCTGGTGCGCACCGATCACACGACCAAAGCGGACGCTGGAGAAGATCGCCTGCGGAGTGCCGGCCCCCATGTGCCCGCAGTGGATGTGTTCATTTGCACGTACAACGAAGGGCTGGACGTGCTGGAAAAAACCATCATCGCGGCGCAAGCGATGGACTACCCCAATTTCAATGTCTGGGTGCTGGACGATACCCGTCGAGACTGGCTGCGCGACTACTGCGCGGAGAGAGGCGTGTATTACGCTCGCCGCGACAACAACGACCACGCCAAGGCGGGCAACCTGAACAACGGCTTGCAACAGTCCGAAGCCTCGACCAACGCGCCGTACATTCTGGTGCTGGACGCGGACTTCGCGCCGCAACAGCCGATCCTGATGCGCACGCTCGGATTGTTCGAGGACCCGAAAGTCGCGCTGGTGCAGACCCCGCAGTTCTATTACAACCCCGACCCGATCCAGCACAACCTGGGCTCGTCGACCTGTTGGGTGGACGAGCAACGGGTGTTCTTCGACGTGTTCCAACCGGCGAAGGATGGGTGGGACGCGGCGTTTTGTGTTGGCACGTCCTTCGTGGTGCGGCGCGATCGGATCAATGAAATTGGCGGCTTTCCTACAGGCTCTGTCTGCGAAGACATCTACACCACCTATCGCCTGTTGCAGCGCGGCTACATCACCCGCTGGCTGAACGAGCGGCTGTCCATCGGCCTGTCAGCGGAAGGGTTGACCGAGTACATCAACCAGCGGGGCCGCTGGTGCCTGGGCACGATTCAGGTGGCGCTGCTGCCCGACGGCCCGTTGCGCGGGCGCGGCTACACGCTCAACGACCGACTGCATTACGTCCATGGTCTGCTGCACTGGTTCTCCAAGCCGTTCATTTTGATGATGCTGGTTTCACCGCTGCTCTACTGGTATTTCGGCATTGCCGGGTTCTACGCGAAGCCGATGGATTTCCTGGCATTCGGCATGCCTGCGCTGATTGCTTTCTGGGGCTACGGGACGTGGGTCACCGACCGGCGCACACTGCCGATTTTCACCGAGGTGACGCAGATCGTGGCCTCGCTGGCGGTGACAGCCACCTTGCTCAGCGCGTTGATTCGCCCGTTCGGACGACCCTTCAAGGTCACGGCCAAGGGGTTGGACCGCTCGCAGACGATGGTCCACTGGAAGCTCTTCGGGTTCTTTTTCTTCCTCACGCTGTTTGCGCAGATCGGCGCGTTCACGGCCATCGCCACGGCGGACACCTTCGACGGCAACGTGCAGTTCAACCTGTGCTGGACGGTGGTGGCGCTGGTGTACAACGTCGCCACGCTGGTGGCCTGTGTCGATCGCCCGAGGCTACATGGCGAAGAGCGTTTCCCGTTTCTCAAGCCCGCCGGGCTGCACTTGAGCGGCCGGATGTTTGCCGGACGCTTGACCGACATTTCCCTAAGCGGCGCGTCTTTCGCCTGTGAATTTTCGGCGCTGATCAGGCCGGGACTGCGGGGCACGGTGTGGGTGAACAAGGTGGGCCGGGTGCCGGTGGAGGTCAAACGCCAGACCGGAGATGGGCGGCTGGGTTTGCAGTTCGTCGATCTGGACGAACCCTTGCGGCAGCGTTTGATTGGCCGGTTGTTCAGTGACGCCAACACCAACGTCGCGGGCCGGGCGAAACCGGGGATCGCCTTCAGCAGCTTGCTGCGGCGTTCGTTGATTGGTGAGAAGCGCCCGCACTTGCTCTCGTATGCCCGTCGCGCACGTCAGCAGCGGGCCGAGCGTCGGCGGCGCCCGATGCCCGGTTTCAAGACCGTCAACCTGCGCCTGCCGGAAGGGCCAGCGCCCAGGGTGTCGGCAACGCGTGGGGAGTTCTGGACATTGCTGCTGGCGCCGTTGCGGGCGCTGTTCGGGATGCGGTTGTAAGGAGCGTCCGGCGACCGCTCTCCACTGGGCCTTCCTTTCGGTCGACTGCACTGCTGCAAACGCGCTTCCCACTGTGGGAGCGAATTCATTCGCGATGCGTCGGTACAGGCGATGGAGATGTGTCGAATGTACCGGCCATTCGCGAATGAATTCGCTCCCACCGTTGAAGCCGAGTCAGGCCTGATGTTTCGCCGTGAGACCGGACCTCGGGGGAATCTGCGCAACACCAAAAATCCCGTCGCCTTTTGAGATTGCAGGTCAAGCCATGTTAACGAGAGCACGCCGATGAACAGCCCACTACGCCTCGCTTTGCTCACCCTTCTGCTCCTGACCGGCTGCTCGCTGGAGCCGACTTACCAGCGCCCCGACCCGCCCATCGATCAGCAATGGCCGAGCAACACGCAAGCGCCGGGCATGAATGATTCGAAGCTGGCCTTTCAGCAGGACTGGCGAACGTTCATCACCGACCCGCGCTTGCGTCAGGTGATCGATCTGGCCTTGTCGAACAACCGTGGCCTGCGTCAGTACGCGGCATCGGTGGCGGAATCCCGCGCCGAATCCGACGGTGCCCACGCTGCGCTGTTCCCCTCAATCGGTCTCAACACCTACGCAGGACGCAGCAAAATCCCACCCTTGGTGCGGACGCAAGGCGGCGGGGTGAGCTCGGGCAGCACAGACAACACCTTTCAGGCCACAGCCGGTTTCACGTCCTATGAGCTGGACCTGTTCGGCCGCCTGCGCAGCCAACGCAACGCCGCTGACGCGCGCTTCGAAGCCACCGAGGCGGATTACCAGACCGCCCGTTTGGGGCTCATCGGCGAAGTCGCCAGCACGTGGTTGAGCCTGAAAGCCAATCAGACGCTGCTCAATCTGGCCCAGTCCACCTTCGATTCCCAGCAGCATTACGGCGAGCTGTTGCGCAGCAGTTTCAACGCGGGTTCCACGGCACGCATCGACGTGCATCAGGGTGACGCGATGACCAACACCGCCGCCGTGCAGGTCAACACGTATCGCATGAAGGTCGCGCAAAACCTCAACGCCTTGCGCGTGCTGGTCGGTCAGCCCGTGCCCGATCAACTGCTGCCGGAGGGCGATCTGGGCGAGACGCTGGCCACCGCCGATGTGCCTGCGGGCTTGCCGTCGAGTCTGATCCAGCGCCGTCCCGACATTCTGTCTGCGGAGGCGTTGTTACGGGCGTCCAACGCGGACATTGGCGCGGCGCGCAGTGCCTATTTCCCGACCCTCTCGTTGACCGGCGCGTTGGGCAGCCTGAGTGGTGACTTCTCGAAACTGCTCACTGGCCCCGCCGAGTTCTGGCAACTGGCGGCGGCCGGGTCGATGACATTGATCGATGGCGGTCAGCGGCGGGCGCTGGTCGATGCCAGCCATGCGCGGTATGACGCCAATACGGCGGCCTACGAAGGGACGGTGCAGAACGCGTTTCGGGAGGCGGCGGATGCCCTGAATGCGCGCCAGGAAATGCTCGCGCAAGTCGCGGCGCAGCAGCGGCTGGTAAAGGATTATCAGGAAGCGTGGCGCCAGTCGCGGTTGCGTTTCGAGGCGGGGCTGGACAGCTATTTTTCGACCATGGACGCGCAACGCTCACTGTTCGCCGCCCAACAGGAATACCTGACGCTGGAACTGGCGCGGGAGGTCAATCAAGTGAATCTGTACAAGGCGCTGGGCGGCGGGTGGACGCCGCCGAAGCTCAATGTGGCGGAGGTGAAGTGACGTTTATCAACTTTCCACGATCTGCGGCTGCTGAAGGCATGGGGGTGGCAACACCGGATTGATTTTTGATTCTGGCCAAAGGCCGTGGGAGTTGGCTTGCCTACGATCTGGCGCGAAGCGGCAGCAAGGCCAGGTACCTCGGTTGTGTCAGGCATACCGTGTGCACAGGGTTTGCTGCCAGTGCCCGGCAGATCGTAGGCAAGCCAACTCCCACGGCCTGCGGCCAGAATCAAAAATATTGATCGCGCCGCAATTTGCTTCTGCCGGAGGCATGGGAGTACCGGGGTGGCGTTCCACCTTGCCTGCGATCTGGCACGAGGCGGCAGCAAAACCGCCGCCTGGCTTTCTATCAGGGTAGAAAAATCCTGAACACCCCACCGCCCAACTCGCCGCCATTGGCAATCTCGATATGCCCCGGCACGCCTTGCCGTTGGTGCTGACGGGCAATGTTGGCGGCGAAGTACAGGCCCAAACCGGTGCTGCCGCTGCTCTGGTTGATGCCGAGCACGTAATCGGTCTGTTTCTCGATCATGTGTTCGGGGAAGCCCGGGCCGTCGTCGTTGACGCTGATGACCAGTTGCTCGCCCACCTGCCCCGCCGTGATCAGCACTTCCTTGCGGGCGTAGCGGACGGCGTTGATCACCACGTTCGACACCACCGAGCCGATCAGCTCGCGGTCGAAAAAACCCGGCAGGCCGAAGTCATCGACCTCGTACCGCGCAACGATGCCACGGCTGGCGAGGACTTCCTGGTGAAACGCCAGTTGCGCTTCGATGAAGTCGTCCAACTCGTGATAATCCGGGCGCAACGGCAGTTGATTAACGCCCAGTTTGTACAGGCCCAGCAGTTGCACGAGCATGCCGTTGAGGTGCGCGAATTCGTAGTCGATCACGCCCTGTTCCGGCGTGCCGCGATGGGCCTCGGGCAGTTGCTTGACCCATTGCCCGTGCGCCTGGATCAACGACGCCAGGGAGTTCTTCATGTCGTGCACGGTGGAGGCGATCACCATGGAAAAATCCAGCCCCGAATCCTCGTCCGTCATTCGCCAAACGCCTTGAGTCGCAGTTTCTGATACCGCTCGTATCGCGGGTCGGTCTCGGGCATCTTGCCCACCATTTTCAGACTGTTCTGACACTCCTTGAGGCTGGCCGCGTCGAGGTTCTGCACGCCCATGTGCAACAGCGACTGGGCCATGTTCAACGCGATACTGATGTTCTTGGGTTGCAGCGCCAGCCCCTGACGGAACAAGTCCTGAGCCTCGCCCAGCTTGCCCGCGCGATAACTGCGAATGCCTTGCATGTTCAGATCGATCGCCGCCTTGCCCGCACCGAGGATTTCCGGGTCGTCGGTCTGCCTGGCGATGTTCTGCATGACAGCCGGATCGTCGCCGTAGATTTCCGCGCAGCTTTTCAAGATCCCGGCACCGGCCGCTTCCTGGCCCAGTTGCTTGAGCTGTGAAGCGACGGCCAACGCCGCATCGGCGCTGAGAAACTGCTCCATGCCGTCGAGCCGTTCCATGGCCTGCGCGGTCAACTTGGCCGCCATTTCCGGATCGGAACTCGCGACACTGGTGGCCTTCATCAAACGCGCCCGCACTTGCAGACCGGCGTCGTTGGTGTGCTCCTTGGCGACGTCGCCCAGGGTCTGGTTGATTTCCACGCGGGTCCGCGCGTCGAAGCCCCGCTCGGCGCCCTTGCTGATCAGCGCCTGCGCAAGACCGAGGTTGGTTTCGGGGTCCTTGAAGCGAGAAAACTGACCTTGCGACACCGCCTGGCGGAACGCACGGGAGGCGCCGTCAAAGTCCTGATTCTCCAACGAGAGCTTGCCCAGCAAACGCTGACGGCGCACGGCATAGGGCGACAGGCGCACGGCTTCTTCGAGCATCTTCTGCGCACGACGATTATCGCCGCTGGCAATCAGCACATCCGCCAGACCGTCGAACAACACCGGCATCGCATTAAAGGTACGAATCGCTTCTTCATAGACCGTTTGCGCTTCGGCATTGCGATTGCGCTTGAACAGCAGCTTGCCCAACGCCGAATACGCCCAGGGTTGCGGGCGGTCAGCGAGGATGGACTTGAGGAACGCTTCCAGCGGCTCGTGCTGGTTCAGGTCGCGCAGTGCGTCGGCCTTGTAGCGCAGGCACAACGGCGCGAAACGCGGGTCCTGTTTGGTCAGGTTGACGCAGGCGGCCAGCACTTCGGCGGGCTTGCCACGGTCTAGGGCCTGGAGGATCGGCTTGAGCAGGTTCTTGCGCTGGACGATTTTTTCCAGACGCTGCGCCAGGCTGGCGCGGTTGAACGGCTTGGTCAGATACGCGTCAGGCTCCCATTCCAGCGCGCTCATGACCATCGCTTGACTGTTTTCAGCGGTGACCATGACGAACACGCTTTCATGGCTGATCAGCCGGTCGGTCATCAGGTCTTCCAGCACCTGCTGGCCGTTTTTCTTGCCGTCACCCAAGTTGAAGTCGTGCAGGATAAAGTCATAGCGCTTTTGCGAGCAGGCCTTGATCGCCTGTTCGCCGTTGTCTGCGGTGTCCACTTCCTTGACGCCCAACTCGCGCAGCATCGACCTGACCGAGCTGCGAAAATCGGAGAAATCATCGACGATCAGAAAGGTTTTTTGGTTCCAGGCCAGCATCGAGATTCCTGTAGCGGGAGATAAATCAGCTCAGAGGCAGCCTCACAAGCATCAACGTCGAAGCACCCTTCACGTGGCGCAGATGATAGCCAACATCAAATTGCCATCAAGCTATTTCACAGGGGCGTTGGCAACTTGCCGTAGGGCAAGAGAGCCCTCGCTTCGGTTATCGGCGGCGCCCAAGTAAAGCTTAGGTGACGCCCGCGATAAAAAGCGACCCTTCCATGACAATGATGCTGCGTGAAACGAATGCATTTGTGACGCAGGTCGTGTGCTTTAAAGCACGCGGGCGTGAAGAAAAGAGTCGGGATAATGGATCCAAACTCGGCAAATTTCGGGGAACGTAAAGTTTCGGCTAGATGTTTCCGGATATGTAAAGTCCCTTCCCTCTCCGCCGATACGCTTGGAAGACGGTGACCCAACCGCGTCTCTTCCTCTCGCCTGAGTATCCCTTCATGTCCTGGCTGACCAACCTGAAACTCAAGTCCAAGCTGTTGCTCGCGTTTAGCCTGTGTGCCCTGATCACCGTGGTGGTGGGTGTGCTAGGTCAGAACGGCATTTCTCGTCTGTACGATTTGTTCAAAAGCACTGTCGAAAACAGCATGCTGTCGGTCACCAAGGTCGATTCGGTGAAGGCCAACGTGATTGCCACCAACCGCGACTTCTTCAAGATCATCGCCCTCAGCGCGCTGAAGGCCAGCCCCGAGGAAGTCAACGCGGTCGTTCAGTCGCTCAAGGAAAACCAGGCGCAGGCAGACACCGATTTCGCGATCTATCGCAAGACCCCTATGGAAGATGACGAAAAGGCAGCGAGCGATGACTTTACTCGCGACTGGCCCGCCTATATGTCGGCGGTTCAAAGTACGCTGAGCGTCATTCAGAGCGGAGACGTCGAACAGGGCGCAAAACTGGCGGCCAGTAACGTCACCCCGACCTACCGCAAAACCATGGGCGAGCTGAAAATCATCATCGAATCCAACGCTCGCCAGGCTCAGGAGTCGGCCCAGGCAGGCGTGGAAACCGACAGCCAGGTGACGTGGATGCTGACCATCGGTTCGCTGATCGCGGTCATTTGCGCCATTTCACTGGGGTTGATCGTGACGCGCATGATCACCCGTCCTATTTATCAATCAGTGGAAAGCGCCTCCCATGTGGCCAACGGCAACCTGACCCACGTCATTGCGTCCGGCGGCCAGGACGAAACCGGGCAGTTGCTCAGGGCCTTGTCGACGATGCAAGGCAGCCTCAAAGGCACCGTGCAACAGATCGCCAGTGCTTCGGATCAACTGGCCTCGGCTGCGGAAGAGTTGACCGCTGTGACTGACGACAGCACCCGTGGGCTGCAACGTCAGAACGACGAAATCCAGCAGGCTGCGACGGCCGTGAACCAGATGACCGCCGCCGTCGAAGAGGTCGCCCGCAACGCCGCCAGCGCTTCGCAGGTCTCGACCCAGACCGCCGACGATGCGGTAAAGGGCCAGCAGCAAGTGCAGCAAGCGGTGGTGGCGATGAACACCATGACCGTCGAGATCAATGATTCGACCCAGCGCGTCGAGGCGCTGGCCGGGCAGATTCGTGACATCACCAAAGTGCTGGACGTGATTCGTGGCATCGCCGAACAGACCAACCTGCTCGCCCTCAACGCGGCCATCGAAGCCGCTCGCGCCGGTGAGCAAGGCCGTGGTTTTGCCGTGGTCGCCGACGAAGTCCGCGCCCTCGCCGCCCGCACACAAGCCTCTACCGGCGAGATCGAATCGATGATCACCCTGGTGCGCAACGGTGCCGATGAAGCAGTGCGCGCCATGGGCAAGAGCCAGGCCATCGCGACCAATACCCAGACGCTCGCCACCGAGGCCGGTTTGGCGCTGGAGCGCATCAGCGAAGGCGTCAGCCAGATCAACGAACGCAATCTGGTGATCGCCAGCGCGGCCGAAGAACAGGCCCAAGTGGCACGGGAAGTTGACCGCAATCTGGTGAACATTCAGGACCTGTCGGCGCAGACCGCCGCTGGCGCGAATCAGACCAATGCGTCGAGCCAGGAACTGTCACGCCTGGCGGTGTCGTTCAACACCATGGTGGGCAAGTTCACGCTCTGACGCGTCAACGACGATTCCTTATGGGAGCGAATTCATTCGCGAAGCAGTTGTACATTCGATGAAGACTTATCGAACGCACAGGCCTCTCGCGAATGAATTCGCTCCTACAGATTCACACCGTGTTCAGTCAGTGTTAGCGGCAAAATTTCATGGATCACAGGTGGCGAAAGCCATTCTTTCGCCACCTGTGACACCTTGGCTCATTGACTAAATCGTCACACGTTTTGTCAGAAATCACATTTCGGGTACAATCGCGGCCCCCTCGCAGATCCCTTGGACCTGATGACCGAGTCCTGCGGGGTGTTTGTTGTTTACTCAAGCTGCTGCATCCCAATGATCTAACAAAAAGCCAGCGCAGAGGGACACAGAACTCAAGGTCTGCCTCATCGACCTTGAACCCTACCCCTCGCCCTCCGAGTGCGAAACCGAGCCTTGCGCCTGTCAGTCCTGACGCGCGCCGAACCGGTCTCGTCTCGACATAAGAGGCAGGCGGATAACGTTCTTTCAATTGGATTGCGTGCAATGATCAAAACGACAGGCAAGGCCCTGCTGGGTCTGGCGATTTCGCTGGGTATGCTTCAGGCACACGCCGCAGAAAGCAAAAAAGTGGACGTGCTGCTGATCGGCGGCGGCATCATGAGTTCGACTCTGGGCGTCTGGCTCAACGAGCTGGAGCCAAGCTGGACCATGGAAATGGTCGAGCGTCTGGACAAAGTCGCCGAAGAAAGCTCCAACGGCTGGAACAACGCCGGTACCGGCCACTCCGGTCTCGCCGAGCTGAACTACACGCCGGAAGACAAAGACGGCAAGGTCAACATCTCCAAGCCATCGAGATCAACGAAGCCTTCCAGGTGACCCGTCAGTTCCTGGCCTGGCAGGTCCGCCAGAGCGTTTTGAAAAACCCGCATTCGTTCATCAACTCCACACCGCACATGAGCTTCGTGTGGGGCGATGACAACATCAAGTTTCTGAAAAAGCGTTACGAAGCCCTGCAGGCGAGCCCGCTGTTCCGCCCGATGCAGTTCTCCGAAGACCACGCGCAGATCGCCAAGTGGGTCCCGCTGATGATGGAAGGGCGTGACCCGAACCAGAAGCTGGCCACTACCTGGACGCCGATCGGCACCGACGTCAACTGGGGTGAAGTCACCCGTCAGTACGTCTCGGCGCTCCAGACTCGCCCGAACTTCAACTTGAAGCTGTCGAGCGAAGTCAACGACATCACTCGCAATGCCGACGGCAGCTGGCACGTCGAGTACAAGAACCTGAAGGACGGCACCAGCAGCGCGACCGACGCCAAGTTCCTGTTCATCGGCGCTGGCGGCGGCGCACTGAAGCTGCTGCAGAAATCCGGCATTCCGGAAGGCCGTGACTACGCAGGCTTCCCGGTTGGCGGTTCGTTCCTGGTCACCGAGAATCAGGACGTTGCCCTGCAACACATGGCCAAGGCCTACGGCATCGCCTCCACCGGCGCGCCGCCCATGTCGGTTCCGCACCTGGACACCCGCGTGCTCGACGGCAAGCGCGTGATCCTGTTTGGCCCGTTCGCGACCTTCTCCACCAAGTTCCTGAAAGAAGGTTCGTACCTGGACCTGTTCAGCAGCATGACTACCCACAACTTCTGGCCGATGACCAAAGTGGGCATCGAGCAGTACCCGCTGGTGGAGTACCTCGCCGGCCAACTGATGCTGTCCGACGACGATCGCTTCAAGGCCTTGCAGGAATACTTCCCGCACGCGAAGAAAGAAGACTGGCGTCTGTGGCAAGCCGGTCAGCGCGTGCAGATCATCAAGCGTGATGCCGAGAAAGGCGGCGTGCTGAAACTGGGTACCGAAGTCGTGTCCTCCCAGGACGGCAGCATCGCCGCACTGTTGGGCGCATCGCCAGGTGCCTCGACCGCCGCGCCGATCATGCTCAACGTGATGGAAAAGGTCTTCAAGGACAAAGTCGCGACGCCTGAATGGCAAGCGAAGATCCGCCAGATCGTGCCGAGCTACGGCACCAAGCTGAACGACTCGCCGGCTGCCGTGCAGCAAGAGTGGAACTACACCGCCGAAGTCCTGCAACTGGACAAGCCGCCGGTCATCGACCAGAGCGTCGGCACGAGCACCGAGCCGAGCAAACCGGCTGAAAGCAAGCCTGCGAACGACATGGCGCTGTAATTTCGCAACGTCGAAATCGCCGCAAATTAAAAGCCACGGGCCTCAAAACCCGTGGCTTTTTTGTGGCCGCCGATCAGATGAAACGAACCCGAATGACAAGCTCAGACCTGCGCCATGCCGCCATCGACGAACACTTCGCTGCCGTTGACGAAGCTGCTGTCTTCGGACGCCAGGAAGGCGACAACCTTCCACTTCTTCATCGCGGCCTGTTCGATTGAGCGGGGTAACCGATGCAGCGAACTCGAAGAAGCCGTGCACTTGCTCTTTCGGCAAATCCGACTCGCTCCACGCCGGGGTGTCGATCACGCCAGGGCTGACAGCGTTGACGCGAATATTCCGGCCTTTCAGGTCGGACGCCCAAGTGCGGGCGAACGAACGGACAGCGGCCTTGCTGGCGCTGTAGAGGCTCCAGTCGCCAAAGCCTTTGCTGGCGACAATCGAAGCGCTGAGGATGATCGAGCTGCCCTCGCCCATCAGCGGCAAGGCGCCCTGCACCGACCAGATCACGCCTTTGACGTTTGTGTTGAGCAGGCCGTCCACGTGCGCCTCGGTCAAGCTGCCCAGTGGGGCTGGCGCTGCGTAACCGGCGTTGGCAAACACGACATCAATGCGTCCGGACTCCTTTTTGATCAGCGCGTAGAGGCGTTCGACGTCGGCGGGCTGGCTGACGTCTCCTTGCACCCCGACGGCCAGCGGGCCGTGCCCGGCTTCGGCGTACGACGCGTTCAGCGACGCCACGGCGCGATCCAGCTCGGCTTTGCGGCGCCCGGTGAGGTAGACACGAGCCGCGCCTTCCGCGAGAAAGGTTTGAGCAACAGCGAGGCCGATGCCTGAGCTGGCGCCGGTGACAACAGCGACTTTGCCGGTGAGGCGGGACATGGTTTTCTCCAAGGGGTCAATGAAATACGTGAGCCCATCTTAGAGATTGCGCCGCATGGCTGAAATGTCATAATTGCCACCTTTATCGCCATCGAGGCATTTGTCATGCACACGGTCGGTTTTATCATCTACCCGGACTTTCAGCTGGTATGCCTGGCCGCCAGTTCGGTATTCGAAGTCGCGGACCGCGTGCTCGGATCGGCGTATTACGAGGTCTCGATCCGTTCGGAAACGGGCGGCACGGTGAAGGGAACGGCGGCGGTCTCGGTGCTGAGCACGCCCTTGGGGGACGACCCGTTCGACAGCGTCATCGTGTGTGGCGGGGCTGCCAGTCCCGAGGCGTCCGCAGCACTGGTTGACTACCTGCGCCGCGCCACGCATACGTCCCGACGCATCGCGTCCATTTGCACGGGCACGTTCATTCTGGCTCAGGCAGGACTGCTGGCGAATCGTCGGGCGACCACGCACTGGATGATGGCGCCCGAACTGGCGCGCCGTTATCCGGACATCAAGGTCGAGGCTGACCGGATCTTCGTGCAGGACGGCCAGATGTGGACGTCCGCCGGGATGAGCGCCGGCATCGATCTGGCACTGGCCATGGTCGAAGAGGATCACGGTCTGGAGGTCGCCCAGACTGTCGCGCGCCAGTTCGTCCTCTATCACCGCCGCGCCGGTGGGCAATCGCAGCATTCGGCGCTGCTGGACCTGGCCCCCAAGTCGGACCGCATACAGAACGCCCTCACCTACGCCCGATCCCACCTCAAGAATCCGTTATCACTGGAAGAGCTCGCCGACGCCGCTCGCTTGAGTTCGCGCCAGTTCAGCCGTGCCTTTCGTGATGAAACAGGCCAGACCCCGGCGAAAGCCGTGGAACGTCTGCGGGTCGAAGCGGCCCGGCAGATGCTGGAACAAGGGCGTCATACCGTCGAGACCATCGCTTATGAAACTGGCTTTGCCGACCGGGAACGCATGCGTCGGGCATTCTTGCGCACCATCGGCCAGCCTCCGCAAACTGTTCGCAGAAATGCAGGCTGACCCAGTCGTTTCATATCTAGGTATAACTTGCCGTTTTGCACTCACCTGCGCATTCTATGGGCATCAAACAGGGGCAGACGCCACCGTGACCTAAAAGGTGCCCTCTATGTCATGGTTCCATTCGTATCAGCGAATTATTCTGCTTTTCGTTTTGTCAGACGCGGTGGTCATTAATGACGCTGTCGATAAAACATAGTCCCGTGCCAGTGAGGCCGTGGATTCAGAAATGAACGGATATCGATTCAAACAATAAATCGGCAGTGACCGGTGCACTTCACCTTTGGCACTGCTGATAGATTCCAAACATTGAGTACTGTGCGTGCCGAACACTTCGATTCGTTTTGCCTGCAATGGTTGTGGCGTTTGCTGCAAGGGCCGGTTGATTCCGCTGACATTGAATGAAACCCGACAATGGCTGGCCCGTGGTCACGACGTCGCTATTGTGCTGGAAGCGTTTAATGAAGAGACCTGGACTGCCGAACCTCAGCAGTTCGCTCACAGCGCTCGGCGCGCCGCCGAAGTCCGCAGTGGCGGCGCGAAGATTCAGGTCGTTGCCGTGTTCACGGCCAATGCGCTCGGCCAATGCCCGAATTTAGGGGCCGACGACCGTTGCGGCATCTACGAAGAACGTCCCCTGGTCTGTCGGATTTACCCCATGGAGATCAATCCATACATTCCCCTGTTACCGCAAAACAAGGCCTGTCCCCCGGAAACCTGGCAGACCGGCGAAGTCATTTTCACGGACCACATTGTCGATGCGACACTCGCCCGGCAAGTGGAGCAATCACGGCAAGCGGACAGGGACGATGCCCAGGCCAAGATTGATATATGCGAATACATGGGACTGACGACGGCCGCCTGGAAGAATAATGCAATGGCGGTTTATCAACCGGCTCGTCATGAATTGATGGCCGCCCTCGACGCCTGCGAAGTTAATACGCATGAGTCGGGGGGCAAAGAATGGTCAGTGCGAGTGAATCAGTCCGGGTTGCGTCAACAGTTGCAGGATGCCCATATCCGCCTCAATGACGACAACGCGTCGAATTATATTTTCCACGAGTTATAAAACGCCCCCGCGCGCCCTCTGACAACAACCGGTCTTATGCGGTTGAGTCAGAGGGCGTTTTGCCTGATGCCAAGCGCGTTATTTGCCGAACGGAAATTCGGGGGCAAACAACTGAACCACGCTCGTCATGTTTTGCTGCCCGTAGCCGTGGTCGATACCAGCGTCAAAGACCTGCCGGGCTGCCTCGATGGTTGGCGCAGCGGCCGGGCTGCCCGCAGCGCCCACCAGGTAACCGAAGTCCTTCTCGATCAGTTCCACCGGGAACTGCGGTTCGAACTTGCCTTCGAGCATCAGGCCCACACTGCGCTGAGAGGCGATACTGGACACCGCGGTAGCCCCGACTGCGTCAAACGCGACTTTAAGGTTCACGCCACTCTTGGCCAGAATGCCGAACAGTTCGGCCATCGCCGTGACCTGAACGCCGAGCATGGCGTTGGTCGTCAACTTGACCAGCGTACCTGCCCCCAGCGGGCCAACGTGCTGAATCGACGATCCCATGTTGCCAAGCACGTCTCGGGCAAACGCCACATCGGCCTCGTCCCCACCGACCAGGAACACCAACTGCGCCGCTTCTGCCTGCGGACGCGAACCGGAGACCGGCGCATCGATGAGGCGAATGCCCGCTTCATTCGCGGCTTCGCCCAGGGCCTTGACCCAGCGCGGCGACAGCGTCGAGCACTCGATGGCCAGGCTGTCAGACGCCATGCCGCCAAAGGCGCCATGCTGCGGATCGAGCCAGACGCGGTCCGACGCGATGTCATCGCGAACCATGCTTAGTACGATCGAAGCGCCCTGCGCAGCTTGCCGTGGTGTCGCCGCCAAGGTGGCCCCTGCGGCGATGAGTGCGTCAGCCGCTTGAGGGCTGCGGTTCCAGACCGTAACGGTGTGTCCTGCCTTGAGCAGATTCGCGGCCATGCGCGAGCCCATGGCTCCCAATCCCAATACTGCGATAGCGGTCATGTCCAATCTCCAGTTTCATGCGGTACAAACGATGACGCCAGCGCCCCTGATCAGGGAGTGCTGGCGCGAGGTGAGCATTCAACGGTGCGTGGAGCCACACGCCGCTGGAGTGCTCAAGAGGATCAGGGCTTGGCGACGAGCACCAGCTTCTGGTTCACGAACTCTTTGATGCCCAATTCGGACAGTTCGCGACCGTAACCGGAGCGTTTCACGCCACCGAACGGCAGTTCAGGCGCTGTGCTTGAGAACGTGTTGATCCAGACAGCACCGGTCTCGATGCGCGAAGCCAGGGACTTGGCACGTTCGATGTCTTTCGAGAAGACCACGCCGGACAGGCCGTAGTTGGAATCGTTGGCCAGTTCGACGATCTCGTCATCGGTTTTGACAACGTAGATCTGAGCCACTGGACCGAAGAATTCTTCGAAGTACGCCGGGTTATCGCGGGTCACGTTGGTGAGAATCGCAGGCTCGAAGAAGTGACCTGGCAGATCCACCACACCGGCACCGTAGTGCAGAGTTGCGCCGTTGGTGACAGCGGCCTTGACCTGTTTGATCAGACCATCGCGAGCGCCGGCCGACGACAGTGGGCCGAGGGTGGTGGTTTCGTCCAGCGGGTCACCAATCTTCACGGCTTTGAAAGCTGCGGTGAGTTTGTTCAGGAACTTGTCAGCCACTTCTTCGCGGACGACGAAGCGCTTGGCACCGATGCACTCCTGCCCGGCGACGTGCAGCCGCGAGAACGTACCGATCTCTACTGCTTTGTCCAGGTCGCTGTCTTCCAGCACCACGAACACGTCGTTACCGCCCATTTCGAGGGTCGATTTCTTCAGGTACTTGCCCGCTGTCGCGGCAATCACGCTACCTGCACCTTCCGAACCGGTCATGGCGGCGCCCTGAACCCGTGGGTCAGCGATCAGGGTGCCGATCTGGTCAGTGGTGACAAACAGGTTGGTCCACGCGCCTTTCGGTGCGCCCGCTTCAGTCACCAGTGCTTCGAAGACACTGGCGCAATGCGGAACAATACTCGCGTGCTTGGCAACGATCGGGTTGCCTGCAGCCATATTAGGAGCCAGTACACGCATCAGTTGATAGAACGGGAAGTTCCAGGGTTCGACGGCAACGAGAACCCCGATAGGGTGGTGTTCGATCCACGCATCGCCCTGGTCGGTCTGGATGCTCACCGGGACCAGGAAGCGCTCTGCGTTGTCGGCATAGAAACGTGCGATCTGTGCCACAACGTGCAGCTCGCCACGGCTTTCGCCGATCAGCTTGCCCATTTCCAGGGTGATGATTCGCGCCAGTTCTTCATTGCGCGCATCGATCAGGTCGGCCAGCTTGCGCAGCACCGCCAGGCGAGGCTGGATGGAGCCTTTGGACCATTCCGATTTGTACAGACGGTGCGCGGACGCCAGGGCGTCTTCGACCTGCGCATCGGTGTGGTTCGGCCAGGTTTTCACCAGTTGATTCGTGGTCGGGTTGATCGTTTGATAAGCCATTGCAAACTCCAATCTTTGAGTAAACGAATCCTCGACGCCGATAAGGTCGGCGCCTTGAGAGGACTGACTGTCGATCTGCTCCGCAAGGAGCTAGGGATGGCTCGATGCCGAAGGGCAGGCCAACGGAGTGACCTCCCTGCGGTTTCGCGAACGAAGAGGCGGTTGGATCAAACGCCGTAACGAGCGCCGGGTTTTGCGTGGCTGAATTTTTTTGAGATCGCGCGGCGACCTTCTTCCCACTGAGTCCAATCCTGAGCATCAGCATCTTGCAGGCCAGGAATGGTGACCAGCTCGCCTTTATCCAGACCGGCCAGAGCGGCGTCTACCAGATCGGTGGCACGCATGGTGTTCGCACCTTCCTTCTGAGGCGCGTAACCGGCAACGTCCCAGAAGTCAGTAGCGGTAGCGCCTGGCAATACGCTCTGGATGCGAACGCCTTTGTCCGCCAGGTCACGTTGCAGGGTGTGACCGAAGCTCAGTACGTAGGATTTCGAAGCGCTGTAGACGCCGTTGAGCATTTCGACGGCGATGCCGACCACCGAGGAAATGTTAACGATGGTGCCTGTGCCACGAGCGACGAAAGCCGGTGCTACTGCATAGGTCAGACGGGTGAGCGCGGTGATGTTCAAGGCGATCATCGCGTCCATTTCTTCAACGTTGTCTTTGAGAATCGAAGCGACGGAACCGACACCGGCGTTGTTGACCAACAGGGTGATGCTGGCGTCTTCACGCAGGACTTTCTCAACCTGTTTCAGCGATTCCTTGTTGGCCAGATCGGCGGCCAACGTCGTGACAGTGCGACCAGGTACCGCGATTTTAGCGGCCACTTCTTTCAGAAGTTTCTCGTTGCGTGCCACCAGTATCAGGTCATAGCCGCGCTTGATCAGACGATCAGCGTAAACAGCGCCGATACCTGCCGAAGCGCCAGTGATCAGTGCGGTGCCTTTAGATGCAGTGCTCATAGTGTTTCTCCAGAAGTTTGTTGGGCCGAAAGAGTCGGTAGAGAAAGAGTACGGCTTACCCCGAAAAGCTGAAATGTCATATATCCAACGTTTTAGGACAAGGTCGTATTGACCGAAAAAGAGGTGTCTGGACGGCTAAAAAGCGCGGGCGCCGTGGGCCGCGCGCATAAAAAAGGGCGCGAATGAACGCGCCCTCTTCTGTTGTATGACCGGCAACGCGGGCGCCGTGAGCCTTAGCCGCCGCGCTGCAACTGGTCAAACACTTCCGCCACAAAACGGTCTGCACTGGTCCCGGTGCCATCCGGCTGGTGGTCAAGACCACCGGGGATCTTGCTGTCGTAAGGGGCCGTGATCTTGGCGGCAATCACGTCTGCGCGGCTGTTCCCGGTCGCGATCAGACGCCTGACGCGTTCTTCCACGGTCACGATCATTTCGCGATAGGCAGCGATGTCGGACCGGTGAAAAACCGTGCCATGGCCTGGCACAAGCAGCGTGTCAGGCCCCGCCAGTTCGGCGGTCTGATCCAGCGCTTCGAGCATGCCCTCCACGGTCCCGCCATTCTCGACGTCGATGTAGGGGTATCCGTAGTTACGGAAGAAGTCGCCCGTCATGATGACGTTGGCGTTCTCAAACCGAACAATGGTGTCGCCCCCTGTGTGGGCGGGTTGCACGGGGATCAGGTCGATGATTTCTCCGTTCATGCGTATCTTGACCGGAGCGCCTGCGCCGTACGTCACCGTAGGCAATCTGGCAAGGCTGTCCGCCGACGTACCCTCTGCCGCAGACGCGAACTGATCGGACAGCTCATTGCGTTCCTCTTCCCGCGCAAACAGCAACGCGCCCGCCTTGACGATGTTGCCGCTGCCGCCGGTGTGATCCCGATGCAAGTGCGTGTTGACCAGGTAGCGAACCGGCTCGGGACTGATCGCCTTGATCGTCGCGAGCAGCTTACCGGAGAGCTGGGCGTAGGACGCATCGACCACCAGCACACCCTGAGGACCGACCAGCACGCCCACTCGGCCACCTGCCGCATCGGGATGAGACGGGTCCATGCCCGGCGACCCCGTCAGCGCGTAAACATTCGGCGCGAGCTGCGTCGTAGTGAAGTTGATTTTGTCGAAATCGATGTGCTGAACAGGCAGCGCCGCCTGGGCTACACCGCAGGTAGTCAATGCCGCGACCGAGGTCAACAGGATGTGTCTTAGCGAGGTCATCTGAATGCTCCGGGGTTGTCGTCTCAGTCCACTGCCTTGGTCATGTCTTCGATCACCTTCTTCGCATCGCCGAACACCATCATGGTCTTGTCCAAGTAGAACAGTTCGTTATCCAGACCGGCATACCCGGCCGCCATCGAACGCTTGTTGACGATGAGGGTGCGCGCCTTGTACGCCTCTAGAATCGGCATACCGGAGATCGGCGAATTCGGGTCGTTCTTGGCCGCCGGGTTGACAACGTCGTTGGCGCCCAGCACGAGCACAACATCGGTCTGGCCGAACTCCATGTTGATGTCGTCCATCTCGTGCACTTGCTCGTACGGCACTTCGGCCTCGGCCAGCAGCACGTTCATGTGGCCAGGCATGCGACCGGCCACCGGGTGAATGGCGTAGCGCACGTCCACCCCTTTCGCGGTCAGCAACGCGGTCAGTTCTTTGAGCGAGTGCTGCGCACGCGCCACCGCCAGGCCGTAACCCGGCACGATCACCACACTCTGGGCATTGCTCAACATGAACGCGGCGTCTTCCGCCGAGCCCGATTTCACCGGACGCTCGACCTGCTCGACATTCGCCGCACCGCCACCGGCCGTGTTACCGAAGCCGCCCAGCAGCACGTTCAGGAACGAGCGGTTCATGGCCTTGCACATGATGTAGGACAGAATCGCGCCCGAAGACCCCACCAGCGAACCGGCGATGATCAGCATCGGGTTGTTCAACGAGAAACCAATGCCCGCTGCCGCCCAACCGGAATAAGAGTTGAGCATGGACACCACGACGGGCATGTCAGCGCCGCCAATGGGGATGATGATGAGCAGGCCCAACGCCAGCGCCGCAAACGTCATCAACACGAACGGCAGCCAGGCTTGGGTCACGACAAACGTCAGGCCCAAGGCCAGTGCAATCAACGCCACGATCAGATTGAACGTGTGCTGAAACGGGAAGCGCACCGGCGCGCCTTTGAACAGCCGGAAGTTGTAGCGACCCGAGAGCTTGCCGAACGCGATGATCGAGCCGGTGAAGGTGATCGCCCCGACAAAGGCACCCAGGAACAGCTCGACCCGGTTGCCTCGGGGAATACCAACGCCCGCCTCGTTCAAGCCGAAGACGTTGGGTTCGGAGACCACCGCGTACGCGATGCACACGGCGGCCAGACCGATCAGCGAATGCATGCCTGCTACCAGCTCAGGCATTTTGGTCATTTCCACTCGCGCGGACACCACCGCACCAACGCCACCGCCCAAGACGAGAGACAGCACCAGCAAGCCCAGGCCCACCTGAATATCACCGCTCCCCGCCGCCCTCGCCTGAAAGAGGATCATGGCCAGCGTGGTGAGCACCGCGATCGTCATCCCGGCCATGCCGAATGCATTACCGATGCGCGCTGTTTTAGGGTTAGAGAGGCCTTTCAATGCCTGAATGAAACACACCGAGGCAATGAGATAGAGCAAGGTAACAATATTCGGACTCATGACTGTGGCGCCTTTTCACGAGGGGTCGGAAGTTTGGGGTCTTTTTTCTTGAACATCTCCAACATCCGGCGGGTGACCAGAAAACCGCCAAAGACATTGATGGACGCCAGGAAAACTCCCAACGCCCCAAACAACTCGCCAACGCCGGATGACGTCAGACCGACGGCCAGCATTGCGCCGACAATGACAATTGCAGAAATGGCATTGGTGACCGCCATTAACGGGGTATGAAGTGCCGGGGTGACATTCCAGACAACGTGGTAGCCCACATAAATGGCGAGCACAAAAATGATCAGATTGATGATGCCGTGATTGACGATTTCCATAATGCGTTACTCGCGAAGTGATTAAAGGGTCCGCAACACCTGACCATCACGGGCAAACAGCGTCGCCGCGACGATATCGTCAGTCGGATCAATAGAAACAGTGGCGTCCGGGCCGGTAATCAACACCAGGAAGTTCAGAAGGTTGCGGGCATACAGTTCGGAAGCGTCGGTGGCCAACAGGGACGGAAAGTTGGTGTGCCCCACCAGGCTGACGCCATGGCGAACGACTACCTGGTCGGCTTCCGTCAGTGGGCAGTTGCCACCGGCGCGGCCCTGGAACTGCGCCCCTCGCCCCGCTGCCAGATCGACGATGATGGAACCCGGCTTCATCTGTTCAACGGTGTGCTCATGAATCAGCGTCGGTGCCGTGCGGCCCGGGATCAGCGCCGTCGAGATGATGATGTCCGCCTGAATGGCGCGCTGATGCACCAGCGCCGACTGGCGCTCCAGCCAGGAGGCCGGCATGGGGCGGGCATAACCGCCGACACCGACAGCCGCTTCCCGCTCCTCGTCCGTTTCGTAAGGCACGTCAAGAAATTTGGCGCCCAGCGACTCGATCTGTTCTTTGGCAGCCGGCCGGACGTCAGAAGCCTCGACCACGGCCCCCAGGCGTTTGGCGGTGGCGATGGCCTGCAAACCTGCCACACCGGCGCCCAATATCAGGACGCGGGCAGCCTTTACGGTCCCGGCTGCGGTCATCAACATCGGCACGAAACGCTGGTACAGGCCCATGGCAAAGAGCGTCGCCTTGTACCCGGCAATGTTGGCCTGAGAGGACAGCACATCCAGACTCTGGGCCCGCGTGGTGCGGGGCGCAGCCTCCAGCGAAAAGGCCGTCAGTCCGGCGTCGGCCAGCGCGCGAATATTGGGCGCATTGAACGGGTCCAGCATCCCGATGACCACCGTGCCCGGTTTCATCAGACGCAGTTCATCACCTTCAGGCGAATGCACTTTCAGCACGGTTTGCGCGCCGAACACGGCATCTGCATCTACGATGATCGCTCCTGCTGCGACATAGGCGCTGTCCGGGAAGTGAGCCGCGGCCCCTGCGCCACTTTCCACCCAGAGCGTATGCCCTGCATTAATGAGCTTTTTTACAGTATCGGGCGTGGCCGCCACTCGTGTTTCATTCGGGCGTATTTCAGCCGGCACTCCAATTTTCATACGCGTGCGCTCTTATCAATAGGGAATGGCTGACCGCCTTCCCGCACTAAGTGGGTAGTTCTTTAATTAACCGTTCATTGCGATACACCGCGTGCCGGCGTATCTGTTGTCCGAAGTATTTCAGGGCTAACTGGAACGACGGCGAAACCGGTAGAACCCATCAGCGTCCACCGAAATGACCCAATCGGCATCTTCCATTTCTGGCGTGGTCATGAATTCATTTCGATCCAGTCCAGCCAGCGCCGCTTTCACGAAGGCATCGGCCTTGGAACAATTACAAGTGCTGATCCCTGAATAAGCAGGCGATTCAATTTCACGCCCGGCGTTGTAAGAAGCCGGCATCACGGTTTGAATTCTGATGCCCTGCCCCACCAGTTCTTTTCTGAGTGACTGTGAATAGGCAAGTACAAATGCCTTTATGCCTTTGTAGACGCTGTCCAGTAAAAACGACTGATCATTCACGTTGTCCGTCACTTGAATAATGGTGCCACCCTGGCGCGCCACCAGCTTTGGAACGAGCGCACTGGTCAACCGGGCAACCGCCGTCACGTTCAGGCCAATGAGGCGCTCCAGAGCGAACGAATCGATCTTCGGGGCCAGCGTCGAGTAATCGATGCTGACGTTATTCACCAATAAAGTGATGCTGGAATCGGTCCGCAGCACGTCTTCAACCGTGGCCAGTCCAGCGGGCAGCGCCAGGTCCGCTTCGACCACCTCGAAATTGCGGCCCGTTCGGGTCGTAAGCCGGGATGCCAATTCGTACAGCGGAGCACGCTGCCGAGCGACCAGGATGACGTCGTAGCCCCGCTCTGCAAGCCGGCAGGCATAACGTTCACCGATCCCTACCGTCGCGTCGGCGATCAGTGCGGTGCCCCTATGTACGGAATCAAGCATCTCATCATCTCTCGTGGGCCTGGCGCATCGCACAGACTGGACCGATGATAAGAATCCGCAGGCGTGTCTTCAATGACAGATATCCAACCTTTTAAGTCGTAAATTCGAAAATCGAGTGCAGGGGTGCAATGAATCGCCCGGCGGCTGGCAAGGTTCGAATAACTGTGAGAGCATGGCGGTAATTTCGCACATACAACCTTTTAGGACACAGCAAGTGTCTGATGGGAGAGCAACGATGATTCGTGTCGGACTCGTGATTTACCCTGGCTTCCAGGTGTTAGGACTCGCCGTCTCAGCTGTATTCGAAACAGCAAATGACATGAATGGTCCTTCTTACGAACTGGTCGTCGTGTCCGAACATGGCGGTATCGTTCGGTCCTCTCTGGGTTTTGGTATGGAAACGACTTCATTCAAGGATGCCCATTACGACACGCTGGTCGTCATCGGCAACAATCGGACGGACAACGTCTCCGATGGGCTGCTGGATTACCTGCGAGCGTCGTTCGCCCGTACGAAACGCGTTACGGCAGTGTGTACCGGTGCGTTTGTCGTCGCCCAGGCGGGGTTGCTGGACGGACGTCGCGCCACGACCCATTGGGCTCATGCCCGCGAATTCCGCTCCGCGTTTCCAGACGTTCACCTTGAAGAAGACCGGATTTTCGTCATCGATGGCACGGTCTGGACATCGGCCGGCATGACTGCAGGGATCGACCTGGCGCTGGCCATTCTGGAAAAGGATCTGGGTACCACGCTGGCCCGCAACGTGGCCAAGAAAATGGTCGTTCACCATCGTCGGTCCGGGGGGCAGTCGCAATTTTCGACGCTGTTGGAACTCGATCCGAAAACCGACCGCATCCAGACCACGCTCGTCTACGCCAAGGAAAACCTGGCGTCGGAATTGTCGGTCGAAGAGTTGGCCGAAATCGCTCACCTCAGCCCTCGGCAATTCAGCCGGATTTTTCGCGAGGAAACCGGGCAATCCCCCGCCAAGGCCATCGAACATCTGCGTGTCGAAGCAGCACGCATCATGATGGAAGAAGGCCGGTACTCCCTCGACATCATTGCCCGCGACTGCGGGTTCGGTGACCGTGAACGCATGAGACGCTCCTTCTTGCGCGCCTTCAATCAGTCCCCTCAAGCGATCAAACGCATCACTGAATCGCAAATGGTCGATCTTTCGACCTGATACCCCTCGCCTGACCTCCCCCCTCGCGATACGGGAGGTAAAACGGGCCGCCCATGACCTCCCGGTCATTTGGGCGCGCCCCCGTCTGCACGTCTGAATTCTGCGGAACGCCGCTCCCCATCACCGTCCTCGCCCTCCGTTGCCCCCCATTGATCAGCGTGCAAAACGAAGCGTTGACAAAAGATGCATATGCAATCAAATTATTTATGTGCATATTCACCTATTCCAACTTAGCCCCGTGTTTACGGTGAATTTTGCCTAATAAATCGCGCGCCTATCCTCCTGACAATTGTCGGTAGGAGCGATTAATCCATCGAATGCGGAGAATAAAAATGCCTTACCTTCAGCTCGACGTGAACGGAACCTTCCCGGTCGAAAAAAAGAAGCAGCTGGCACATGAGATGTGCAAGACCTACTCGGCCATGATGACCGTGGACATCTTGAGAATCAGTGTGGCTATCCGCGAAACCGGTGATGGCGGCGTCTGGAGGACCGTTGACGGCGAGCCTGTGCCGGTCTCCGTGTTGATGTGCGATATCCGCCGCGGCCGCACGCCCGCACTTCGCATGGACGTCGCCAAAGCGCTCTGCCAGCACTGCATCGACATCCTGGGGCTGCGTGAAGACCGCCTGAACGTCGAGTTCACGCAGCACTCGGGCGATGAGATGTATCACCCGACGCTGGGCGGCTACAGCCCGGAGTGGAGCGAAGACGAAGCCGCTGAAGCTGCGCAGTAAGAACGGACCGGCCACGTCCTGCCTTGTGGCCTGAGCGCTTGACGCTGTCGTTATTTCCGGTGTGACGCGCACGCACTCTCCTTCGCGCCGTTCGTGGAGGAGAGGTTTTCGCGTGGCCCCCTACAAAGCTGAAGAGACAATAAAAATGACTATCAGAAAACTGCTGGGCACCTTGTATGTTCAGGTGATCATCGCCATCGTCCTGGGCGTTATCATCGGTCATCTGCGCCCGGACACCGGCGTAGAACTCAAGCCACTGGGCGATGCGTTCATCAAGCTGATCAAGATGGTAATCGGCCCGATCATCTTCTGCACCGTGGTGTCCGGCATCACCAGCATGCACGACATCAAGCAGGTCGGTCGGGTGGGTGGCAAGGCGCTGCTCTACTTCGAAGTGGTGTCCTCGCTGGCGTTGCTCATCGGGCTGATATTCGCCCACCTGCTGCACCCTGGCGCCGGCTTCAACATCGACATCAAAACCCTCGACGCCAGTGCGGTAAGCGGCTTCGTGAATCAGGCCGATCACGGTGAAGGCATCACCGGATTCCTGCTCCATATTATTCCCGTCACCTTTTTCGACGCGTTCGCCAAAGGTGAAATCCTGCCGATTCTGTTGGTGTCGGTCATGTTCGGTATCTCGCTGGTGCTGATTGGCGAGCGCGCCCGCCCACTTGCCGACTCCATCAGCCAGGCTTCCGAAGTCTTCTTCCGGATCGTCGGCATGATCGCGCGAGTCGCGCCGTTGGGCGCGTTCGGCGCCATCGCCTTCACCACCGGCAAATATGGCATCGGCTCGATGCTGCCGTTGCTCAAGCTGATCGGCACGTTCTACCTGACCGCTTTCGTGTTCGTGGCGTGCGTGTTGGGCGCGATCGCCCGGCTGGCGGGGTTCAGCATCTTCAAGCTGCTGGCACACATCAAATCCGAACTGTTGATCGTCCTCGGCACCAGCACCTCGGAATCGGCTCTTCCTCAACTGATCGAGAAACTCGAAGGGCTGGGCTGCTCCAAAGGCGTGGTCGGGATCGTGGTGCCGACCGGCTACACGTTCAACCTGGACGGCACCAACATCTATATGACAATGGCCGTGCTGTTCCTGGCACAGGCCACCAACATCGACCTGACCATCGAACAACAACTCACGCTCTTACTGGTCACCATGCTCACCTCAAAGGGTGCGGGTGCAGTGGTCGGCGCGGGCTTTGTCGCACTCGCGGCCAGCCTGGCGGTAGTACCGACCGTGCCGGTGGCGGCGATGGTGTTGATCCTGGGCGTAGACCGCTTCATGGCCGAATGCCGGTCGCTGACGAACATCATCGGCAACGCAGTAGCGGCAGTGGTCATCGCGGCATGGGAAGGTCAGCTGGATCGCAGCAAGATGGGGCCTATCGCCCTCAAGAAACACCGCGTGCTTCAGGATGAGCCCGTCTAGGCCCTCCAGATACACGTGTTGGATATCCACCCCTGGTGCAACGCCAAGGGTGGCGAAAGCAGCATCAGCGACACCGGTTGAGCGGTCAGTAAGCGAACTTCATTCGGTTCGCTGAGCGCTCAACTATCGACCACTTCCTCTGTCCCTTCCCGCTCGAATGCCTCGGCCAGTTCGTCCGAATAGACGTCCGCCAGCATTTCACGCAGCAGCTCGGCTTTTTCCTTCCCATACAAGCGTTCGAAACGATTGTGGGCAATGGTCCACAAGCGCGTCGTCTCGGCCAGCTTCTCTTTTCCTTTCTCAGTCAGCGTCACACGCCTGACGCGGTTGTCATGGGCGTCGCGAACGATGGCCAGGTAGCCGTCGCGCTCAAGGGGTTTGATGTTGTGGGAAAGCGCCGTGCGGTCAAGCACCAGATCGCTCGCGAGTTCCGACAGGGTCGGGCTGTTCGAGCGGTCAACGTGGGCGAGGAGGGAATGCTGAGTCTGACGCAGGCCACTGGGCGCGAGCACCGCACCGTACAGAGAGGAAATCCGGCGCGTCGCCTTGCGCAACGCAGAACCGTTGCACGTTCTGTGAATGCTGAAGCCTTGATGGGGCCGAAATTGGGTATTCAAGAGGTACCTACAGTCGCGCATGGATGACGGTTTCCATACTACGCCACCGAACGATCTTCGCCCATCCCGGCGACGATCATCCGACGTCTTGCAGGCCGATCAGCCTAACGCACGGAAACCGGCGCCCGCCGTCCGAGGTACGCCACCACGCCTTTTTGACCAGATCAGTCTCAAGGCACCCACCACTGACCATCCCGAACGCTGTACCGGCGGGGATGATCATTCGTGTCCCGGGTCTGCTACAGGACGAGCCGGCCGTCTTCACAACGGTGGCCAGCACCATCTCGTTATCCCGGCACTGATGCTGCCGGATGGCGTCAAGCACAGCGGTGATATCTGACATACGAAACCTCCCCACCGCCTGTCACCGGGAGATGTGCTCAGAGCTCTTTTTTCCGTTCCTGTACGCGTTCAGCCGTGACGGTTCCGCCACTGTCCCCAAAGCGATTGAGGATGAAGGTGCTCACGGCTGCCAGCTCCTGATCGCTGTAGTTTTTGGCGAAATCCGGCATGAAATGATCGCGGGGCATGCCCGGATAGGTGTGGCCTGTCAGCAAGACGCCGAGCAGGTTGGCGGCGGTTTTGTCATTAACGGTTTTGGTGCCCGACAAGGTCGCGACGTCGCTGTTATTGCCTTCGCCCGTCACCTTGTGACAACCCGCACAGGCGTCTGCGAAGATTTTCTGACCCAGCACCCTCTGTGGATCGGTCGTGCTGGATACCGGAGTGGCCGCGCTGCGCGGTGCCGGTCTCGGCACACCGCCCTGTTGCGGTTTCGAATCTTTGAGGTACACCGCAACGGCGCGCACGTCAGCGGGATCAAGCTTGCTGAGACTGTGCTCCACCACTTCAGACATCGGCCCAGCGGCGACGCCGCGACCCGGCTGATAACCATGCGTCAGGTAATGGGTCAGCTCTTCGATGGACCAGCTCCCGACACCCGTTTGCGCATCCGAACTGATGTTGTAAGCACGCCAGCCTTCGATCTCGGCACCACCGAGCGCTTTCGAACTGACCGTCGCCTGCATCAGGTTGCGCGGGGTATGGCACTCACCGCAGTGACCAGGGCCTTCAACCAGATACGCACCCCGGTTCCACTCGGCCGACTTTTCAGGCGTCACGGCAAAACGGGCGTTGTCGAAAAACATCCAGTTCCAGATGGCCATGCCCCAACGCTGGTTGAACGGGAACGCCAGCGTGTCAGGCCGTGATTTCTCGTGAACCGGCGGCAGGCTGAACAGGTACTGCTTAATCGCCAGAATGTCTTCGCGCGGCATCAACGTGTACGAGGTGTAAGGGAAGGCCGGGTAGTAATGCTTGCCGTCCTTGCCCACACCCTGTTGCACGGCGCTGACAAAATCATCATCGGACCAGGTACCGATACCGGTTTCCTTGTCCGAGGTGATGTTGGGGGTAAACAGCGAGCCGAACGGCAGCTTGAACTCACGTCCACCCGCGAACTTCTTCCCGTCCTGAACGGTGTGACAAGCCACGCAGTCCGCGGTGTTGGCGATGTACTCGCCACGCTTGATCACGTCTTCGTCTGCCGCACTTGCCGACAAAACCCAGCCGAGCAGGGACGACGCAATCACATAAGATGCAATGTTTTTCATAGGAACACCTAGACGATGTAGTAGCCGGAACGTTTCAACGGCAGCTGCCGAATCCTTTTGCCAGAAGCGGCATGCAACGCATTGACCAAGGCAGGCGCAATCAACGCCGTGCCCGCCTCCCCTACACCGCCGGGCGATGCCTCGCTGGCGATAATGTGTACTTCGACCGGCGGGGCGTCGCTCATCCTGATCTGCCGGTAGTTGTGGAAGTTGTTCTGCTGGACCCGACCGTCAGCCACGGTGATCTCATTGAACAAGGAGGCCGAGAGGCCAAACAGCGTGCCCCCTTCGATCTGCGCCATGATCGAGGTCGGGTTCGTCACCACCCCGCAGTCAACAGCGCTGACCAGACGGGTGATCCGAATGCCGAACTCCCCAACCATCTCCAGCTCTACCATCGTGGCGACGTAGCTGCCGAACACCGCGCTGACGGAAACGCCGCGGCCCGCCCCTTTTTTCAAAGGCCGGTTCCAGTCACCCTTCTCCGCGACAAGGCTCAGGGCCGCACGGGCGCGAGGATCTTCGCAGACCTGCAAACGGTACTGGACCGGATCGACACCCGCGTTGTGGGCCAGCTCATCGATGAAGCTTTCCAGCGCGTAGGTGCCCCGCAACGGACCCACGCCCCGCCACCAGGACACTGGCAAGACTTTCGCCTCTTCCCGGATGTAACGCAGGGTGTGATGGGTCAGCGCATAGATCGGCTCTTTCGATACCTCGATGACGTCCCGGTCAATGCCAGTCGGTGGCAGCTTACCGGCATAGCGCGCAACGACGGATGAACCGGCAATGCGATGCTCCCAGCCGTTCGGAATCTTGTGTTCGTCCAGCGCGGCGACCAGATGATCCAGGTAGTGAGGGCGGTACATGTCATGAGTCATGTCCTCTTCACGGGACCAGGTCATCTTGATCGGGTACGAGACGTGCTTCGCGATCTGCACCGCTTGAGTGATGAAGTCAAAGTCCAGACGACGTCCGAACGACCCGCCGATCAGTTGGTTATGCACCACGATTTTCTCGGGCGGCAAACCGGTGACCTTCGCAGCCGTCGCTTGCGCCGCCCCCGGCACTTGAGTGCCCACCCAGAGGTCGCAACCGTCAGGGCGAACGTGAACCACACAGGTCATGGGTTCCAGTGGCGAGTGCGACCAGAACGGTTGCTCGTACGTCGCCTCGAAGCGCGAGGAAGCGCCGTCGAGGGCTTTGCGAATGTTGCCTTTTTCGACGGCAACCACACCGTCGGTGGTGATGGCTTTCGCCAGGCCGGCTTCGATGATTTCGGAGTTCATCGACGCGAACTCGCCCAAATCCCATTCGATCTCCAGCGCCTTGAGGCCTTCGAAACAGGCCCAGGTGTGAACGCCGATCACGGCCACCGCGTTGTCGAGTTTGACGACATCGACCACCCCCGGCACGCGCCGGGCAGCCGAATCGTCAACGCTTTTCAGCTTGCCGCCGTACACCGGGCACGCTGAAGTCGAGGCGTAGCGCATCTCAGGAACTGTCAGGTCGATGGTGAATTTGGTCTGACCGTTGACCTTGTGCGGCGTGTCGAGGCGCTGAGCAGGCGACCCGAGCAGCGTGAAGTCCTTCGGCGACTTGAGCGGCACATTGGTTGGCGCAGGAAGCAGCGAAGCTTCGCGCACGAGCTCACCGTAGCCCAGCTTCCGGCCATCGGGCGCAATCACGAAGCCAGCTTTTGCAACGCATTGGCTCGGGGCGATGTTCCAGCGTATGGCGGCGGCCTGGGTCAGGAGGATCCTCGCGGTGGCACCGGCCGCGCGCAACGGATTCCAGACATAACGCGTGGACGTCGATCCACCGGTCGCCTGTCCGTGAAGAATGGTGTCGGCATACAACGCCTCGTTGGGCGGTGCCTCCTGAATCGTGACCTGGCTCAGCGGCACTTCAAGCTCTTCGGCGACCATCATGGCGATGCCGGTCTGAATGCCCTGCCCCATCTCGATTTTTGGCGAGATGACCGTCACATTCCCTTGAATGTCTACACGGACAAATGCGCCGAAACCGTCAGAGTTGTCGCCCAGGCGCGCGTTGGCCACCGTTTCGGCGGCGGCACTGCGCGCCATGGCGACTGGCAGCCAGGCACTGACGGTCAATCCGGCAAACGTTGCCGCCGAACCTTGCAGGAAATGACGGCGCGAGACTGCACCCACAGATGCTTTTGACTTGGCCATGGGGCGCCTCAGCTAAGTGTGATTGTTTTAATAGTGTTGCGAATGCGTGAGTAGGTGGCGCAGCGGCACAAGTTACCCGACATGGCGGTCACAATATCGGACTCACTGGCGTGCGGGTTTTTATGAAGCAGTGCAACAGTGCTCATGATTTGCCCTGACTGACAATAGCCACACTGAACAACTTCGGCCGCGAGCCAGGCCTCTTGCACTTCTTTGCCCACGGCATCATTTTCAATCGCTTCAATGGTAGTGACCGACTTGCCGGCAACTTTCGACACGGGCAATACACACGAACGAACAGGTTGTCCGTCAACGTGAACCGTGCACGCGCCACATTGTGCAATTCCGCACCCGTACTTAGTTCCGGTCAAACCGATGACATCCCGGAGTACCCACAACAAAGGCATCTCTTCCGGCACTTCAACCGATCGTTCAACACCGTTAACTAAAAGCGTTTGCATAGCCGCCTCTCTATATGCCAACGGCCCTTGATTGGCCATCGCGCAAGACATTGAATATCGATTGAACAGACACTGTTGAACCCGGATGACGAATGATCTCCGGTGGAAGTCTCTGGTACGTGGTTCGCCTGCTTACAAGCGCTTCAGCAGCGTGAAGTGCCGGCCACGGGAGCTGTGAGGGACATTACATCCACTGCGCGCGTTTACCTACGTCGGATATCCACCTTTTTCGGACATTTTTTCGGCCGCAATGTCATGTCCGAAAAAGTTGGATAAACGACATGGAGCAATAAGGGGTTCGATCATAACCTGAGCGCAAATCAGGAGAACAACCTGGCTCATTGCGACACCAGTAATTCCCCTGAAACAACTGACCAATCACACTCATTAGGAACTGCATCATGAACGTACTGAAAGTTGGCGGTGCTCTGCTGGCTCTGGGTCTGGCCGTATCGAATGCTTACGCCGCCGAACCGTCCAAGGGCAAAGTGCTGGTTGTCATGTCCAGCGCTAAAATGCTTGATCTTAAAGAAGGCAAGAAGTACGAAACAGGTTACTACCTGAATGAACTGGCCACCCCTTTGAAAGCCATTGTGGATGCCGGTTATACCCCGGTATTCGCTGACCCACAAGGCAATGAGCCTCAGATGGACGCCAGCTCCAACAATGATATGTTCTTCGACAAAGATGCCAGCAAGCGCGAAGAAGCCTTGAAGTTTGTTGCCAGCTTCGACGGTTTGAAACATCCACTGAAACTGTCCGCCGTCGCGGCTAAAGGCACGTCGGAATACAAAGGTCTGTTCATGCCAGGCGGACACGCCCCGATGCAAGACCTGATGAAAGACAAGGATCTGGGCAAGATCCTGACCCAATTCCACAGCACCGGCCGTCCAACCGGCATCATCTGCCACGGCCCTATCGCCCTGCTGGCAGCTGCCCACGACCCGGTTGCTCTGGACAAGGCACTGATTTCCGGTGACGACAACGCAGTGAAATCTCTGGCTAAAGGCTGGCCGTACGCTGGCTACAAAGTCTCCGTCTTCTCCAAAGGCGAAGAGCAGCAGATCGAACCAGGCCAACTGAAAGGTTCGGTACTGTTCTACAACGACGACGCCCTGGCCAAAGCTGGCGCAGTGGTTGATAACGGCGAAGCCTGGAAACCGCACGTCGTTGTAGACCGCGAGCTGGTCACCGCGCAACAACCGTTCTCTGATCATGAATTTGGTCAGAAACTGGTGACTGCACTCAACGCTAAGAGCCACTGAGTCAGTCCATGGTTTTCCTCGATTGATGCCTTTGTTCATGCCATGAATCAGGTGCACCCTCGAACGTATGGTCCTGCGTCAATCCGCCGAAAGAAATGGGGCCTTACCGGACATGCTGCATCAGTGGTTGAACAACATCAGGGGATGGCAACGTGTAACAGAGTTGCCAGGGGCCGGTCGGGTTTCTCGACCGGCCCGTTTTTTTGCCTCTTCTACTTTTTTTTCTTACAAAAAAAATGGCGCGGTACACAGCCCGCACCATTTTGCCCATCGACGAAATCAAGGTTTCGGTGCGTACTGCATCTCGCCATTGCCAAACGACCAGTCTTCACGCTGCACATCGATCAACGTGATGAACACGTCTTCCTTGCGAATGCCGGCGCGTTCGTGAATGCCGTCCGCGATCGCTTTGTAGAACGCCTTCTTGACCTCGATGGAGCGTCCAGCGTTCCAGGTCACCTGAATGAACACGATCTGCGGCGTGTACGTCACGCCCAGGTAACCCTCTTCCGGGTAGATCAATTCTTCTTTGGCATGGCGGGTGACGATCTGATAGAGGTCATTGGCCGGCACGTTGGCGACGCCGGTCATGGCTTCATAAATGACAGCGCCGATGATTTTGACGGTTTCGGCAGAGGTGTCTGCTGCAACATCGATTCTGGCGAGAGGCATGGCATTTCCTTGTTTCAGGCATGAAAGGTTGGGGGTCGTGGCGATACACCGAAAGCGGCGTTTCACTCAAAATAAATGTCTTTCAACATCTATTGAATAGATGTTTTACATCATGTATTTTCCGTTGGCAAGCCTGATGAGCACATGAGTGAGCGGCAGGGCTAATGCCAGAAAAAATCCAAAAAACGCTGAGGAACGACGATGAAATTTGCCAAGGTCTTAGCTGAAGACAATCGCCCTACACCTGCACTGATCGACGACAAGAGTAGACGCTACTGGCCGCTGAACGAGCTTCAGGCCCAGTTTTCAGGAAGCCTGGACGAGCTGATCGCGAATTGGGAAGACGTTGCTGCCGGGCTTGGCGCTCAAGGCGCGGGCAAATCCCTTGAGGGCGTTAAGGTTTTGGCGCCCCTCGCACCTAAGCGAAACATCTTCTGCGTAGGCAAGAATTATCACGAGCACGCGGCTGAGTTCAGCAAATCCGGCTTCGATCACAGTGCAAAAGACGGAGAGATCGCCCCTGAGTTTCCTGTGATTTTCACCAAGACACCGGACTCGGTCATCGGCCATCTGGACCCCATTCCCCCACACGCCGGCGTCACCCAACAACTGGATTACGAGGCGGAACTGGGCGTCATCATCGGCAAAGGCGGCCGCGGGATCTCGAAAGAAAACGCGTACGCCCACGTCTGGGGCTACACCATCATCAACGACGTCACGGCGCGCGATCTGCAAAAAAACCATCGTCAGTGGTTCCTTGGCAAATCCCTCGACGGCTTTTGCCCCATGGGGCCATGGATCGTCACCGCTGATGAATTCAACCCCGAAAACGCCACAATCAAGTGCTGGGTGAATGAAGAGTTGAGGCAGCAGGCGAATGTGAACGCGCTGATTTTCGACATTCCTGCACTGATCGAATGCCTGTCTGCGGGCATCGAGCTCAAGCCTGGCGATGTCATCAGCACCGGAACCCCGGTCGGTGTCGGCATCGGTTTCACCCCGCCGCGTTTTCTTCACCCGGGTGATAACGTTCGCATCGAAATCGAAGGCATCGGCACACTCGAAAACCGCATCGACCAGGACTGACGTCCGAGCGCCATCCTGCGCCATCCTGCGCCCTCTGGCACTTGCCGCGTCGAAACGGCCAGCGAGCGCCAAAGGGTCAGCCTTTAAGCCCTCAAATCGGCACCGCTCATTCCTCAGCACCCGCACCCGGGCGATCGAGAAGATCCGCTCGTGGGCGCCGACTCAGACGCCAGATCAATACCGCTGACGTCCCCGCAATCAGTGCAGCGATCATCAACGCCAGGGAAAACCCCGATGCGCTGCTCAGTCGAGCAGCCAGGAGTGCAGACGCGTGCACCGAAGGATCGATGGAAGGCCCTGCGCTCCGCCCATTTCCTGTGAGCACCTGATCCAGAAACTGATGGGCTTCAGCCGTATTCAACCCCAACGACCGCGCCGGTCCTACTTCGAACACGGCATGGGCATGTTGCGCCAGTGCGGCGCCCAGAACGCCAACCGCCAGGACGATACTGGCAAAACGAGTGGACTGGGCAATGCCGGAGACCATCCCGGTATTTTCGGGTGGGGCCGCTCCCATGATGGCTCGCTGGGTAGTGCCGTTGAGCATTCCTGCTCCGAACCCGATCAGCGACATTCCAAGCGCTACCCACAGGTAATGGGAAGAGGTCACCAGACAGGCAGTGAGGATATTGCCAGCGCAAACAGTCGCCAATCCGACCGTCAGAAGCCAGTGCGCCGACCTGTCACGCCCAATGAAATTGCCCGCGTGCGGGCCTATGACCATCGCAACCGCGAACGGCAGCATCGAAACACCTGCCATCAACGGGCTCAGGTCGAACCAGGTCTGCAGATACAGCGGGAAAAAACTCAACAACACCTGTGCAGAGGCGGAATACCCGAACATGCCAATCACACCCGCCGAGAAACGAGGATTCCTGAACAAACGAAACTCCACCATCGGCTGCTGCCGGGTCGTTTGGATCAGAATGAACAGTACGAACAGCGCGAGGCTCACACTGAATTTGGCGAGCGTGAGAAAGCTAAACAAGCCATCTCCATTCACAGAGATAAGCCCCCAGATCAGCAGCGCCAGGGCGAGAGGAAATGTCACGCTGCCCATCACATCGATCGGCCGGCGAACCGCAGCTTTCGATTCGGGTATCCAGCGAATCACGCTATACGCAATGAGTGTCCCGAGCGGCACGTTGATCAGGAAAATCGCCTTCCAACCGATCAATTGAGTGATGAACCCTCCCAGCAGCGGCGAGAGGCAGATCGTCAACCCCATGCATGTGCCCCAGATTTCCCATGCGCGTGCAGCCACCGGGCGTTGCGCGAAAGCATTGCCGATGATGGCCAGCGCCGACGTGAGCTGAAAAGCCGCGCCCACCCCTTGAAATGCTCGCGCGATGTTCAACGCGGTGATCGTTCCGGCCAGCCCGCACGCCACCGACGAGACACAGAAAATCGCCAATCCGGTGAGCAAAATGCGCCGCCTGCCAAACCGGTCTGCAAAGCCGCCGGCAGGCAACAGACACGAGGCAAACGTGATCATGTAGGCACTGATCACCCACTCCAGTGACTGGAAAGATGCGGTGAAACTGTCGGAAATCGACGGCAAGACCAACGCGACCATGTTGGCGTCCATGACCACCAGCACACACAGCGTGGTAGCGATCAAGAGCAGTCGCCAGTCTGCCGCTGTCCAGCGACTGACGTCTTGGTTATGTGCATTCATGTGCAACCCCACGCTGTGCCCGTGATGACCACGCAACGGTTGCGAGATCTCTGGAAACCAAAATAGATGAGCATTAAAATCTATTCAATAAATTTTAATGATCATCTATTGGCAGCAATGAGCGCGACTATGATTGCACCTTGAACGCATCGAAATGGTTCACTCAGGTTCAATTCAACACCGGTCTTTTGCTCACCATGACAGTGAGCGAACTCTTATATATGATGCCTAAAATCTATTTACGCGTGAGGAGAGGTTTCCATGCCCAGAGTTTCCCGGCAGCAAACTGAATTGAACCGTGTCGCCATCACCGAAACAGCCGCCCGGCTCTACCGTGAGCGCGGATTGAACGGCGTCAGCGTCGCAGAAGTCATGAACGAGGCAGGCCTCACCCATGGCGGTTTTTATGGACACTTCGAATCCAAAGAGGCACTGGCGACGGAAGCCTGCGCTCACGCATTCGAGCAGTCAGCGATTGCCTGGAAAGAAAAGATCGCCAGCCACCGTAAAAAACGGAAAGCCCGAAAGGCGATCGTCGATCACTACCTCGCGTCGTCCAAGCGCGACACTGCCGCGGACACCTGCCCTGTTGTGGCATTCTCGGGTGACATGTCCCACGAAGATAAACAGTCAGCGCTTCATCAGACGTACATCAAGGGGCTAGGCGTATTGATGGACGCTTATCTTTCCACCGTTGAACCCGGCGCCTCACCGCAAGATGAAACCGCCAGGCGTCAGGCCGCGCTGGTCGAATACTCACTGATGGTAGGCGCCATGACCCTCGCGCGCGCCACGGGCAAAACGGCCCTGTCGGACGAGATCCTGAAATCCGCGCGCACGTTCCTGAACTCGGACATTTCAGCGGTCGAGAGCCTGAGCGAAGTGAAAGGGGTCGAATAAGAAGCAAACAGGCGATTTCGCCGATCGCTGATGAGAGTGGTGTCCCAGGCGGGGTTCGAACCTGCAACCTTCCCCTTAGGAGGGGGATGCTCTATCCAATTGAGCTACTGAGACACTGTACCGACGCTCTGAACGGCGCCAGCGGGACGGCGAGCATGTTAACGGCAAGCCCTTGTTTTGTCATGTCGTCATTGCCGTTTTGGGCTGTAGGCCGCCGGGGATTTGGCTGGCGACGAGTGTTCATCATGCAAATTGCAATGACGCAAAATGACATCATTGCAAAGTGCAACCCAGGCACAACTCCATTTCTATTTAACTCATTGATTTTATTAGTTTTAATTTAACAATTCGCTTGGCATGCAGACTGCATTCTCACTCTCGTGCAATCCCCTTCATACACAACTCCAAACGAAGGTAAACGAGATGAACATGACTCTCTCCCTGTTGAATGCTGCGGCTCTGGTCGCATTGGTGGCTTTCCACTTCCAGGCTGACGGCAGCAAAACCGAGAGCGTCGCGGTTCAGGCTCAACCGCATTACCTCGTTAAACAGACCCCACGATTCGCCGTCATGCCAGCGCAACGGTCTGACGCCATGCTGGCCAACGATACTGACGAAGCCATTCCGGTTGATCGGTCTCAACGCTGGGTTTTTTGAGCGCACGAGGCGTGACTGGGGTTTGCCGATCCGTTTATTGAACAGAGAAAAGCCATGTCAAAAGCAGCACTGTCCTTTCTGATTCTCGCCATCATGGGCGTCGCGGCGGATCAACTGCTTCCTTCATCAATGGAAGCGCTTGGAACGGTTGCCAAGGTGGCCGCCGGCACGTTTGCCACGCTGTTCCTCGCCGCGCTGGTGGTGGGACGCCGCATCAAGTTCGACCCGGTACTGCGTCAGGCCAACGGCGGGCGTTGAAGCCACGCCCAGTGTCCATCGCCTCTTCCCCTCGCGCCCGTTGACGCTTTGCCAAAAGACCCTTCGTCTCTTTCTCGGCATCATTCTCGAAATTTCTTACAGACGCTTCTACGCTGAAGACAGATAGCCATCATTGCGGAAACCCGCGTAGTCTGTGGCTGGCGGTCGGATGAGTGGTATCCGGGAACTTTGCTAACCAGAACGCATTTCGGATAATTGGTGCTGGCTAAACGCCTTTATCTAGTTCAATATTTGTCACAGATTTGACGCCAAGGTTCCGACGTATTGATGCATGATGACGGACCTTTATGCTGGCAGGTTGAACATTTCGCCGAAATGACAGTCAGACGATGACATCTCGCGGCCAAATGCATGAACCGCCTCCCCTTTGAACTAAATCGGTTAAATATATGAGCCCTATGAAACAGGCCAATTATTCCAGTCGCACAGCTGACAAGTTCGTTGTCCGTCTCCCGGAAGGTATGCGCGAGCGTATTGCGGAAGTCTCCAAAGACAACCATCGCAGCATGAACTCTGAAATTATTGCGCGTCTCGAACAAAGCCTGATTCAAGAAGGCGCACTGGGCGACGAGCCTAAGCTGCGTCTCGACAGCCCGGAGCTGTCATTGCATGAACGTGAGCTGCTGCAGCGCTTCCGCCAACTTGCTCACCGCCAGCAAAACGCTCTGGTTTCGCTGATTGCTCACGACACCAGCCTGGCCGCCGACGACGAATAAGTCCGAAGCGTCAGAGACTCAAAAGCCAGCATTCAGCTGGCTTTTTTTGTGGGCGTCATCGATGGGAGCCCGCCGATTTCAGGATAAAAAAAACCGCCCTTGAAGGCGGTTTTTTTATGAGGCTGGCTTAGAGCAAAAACACTGTCGCCAGCCCAAGAAAGATGAAGAAACCGCCACTGTCAGTCATCGCGGTGATCATCACGCTGGAGCCCATCGCCGGGTCACGTCCCAGTTTGGCCAGTGTCATCGGGATCAGCACGCCCATGAACGCCGCGAGCAGCAAGTTCAACGTCATCGCTGCGGTCATGACCACGCCCAGCGACCAGCTGTGGTAAAGCAGGTAGGCCACGATACCGATAACCCCGCCCCACACCAGACCGTTGACCAGGGCCACGCCCAGTTCCTTGCGCATCAAACGCGAGGTGTTGCCCGTGCTGACCTGATCCAGCGCCATCGCCCGTACGATCATGGTGATGGTCTGGTTGCCAGAGTTACCGCCAATACCCGCCACGATCGGCATCAAGGCCGCCAGCGCCACCAGCCTCTCGATCGAGCCTTCGAACAAGCCGATCACGCGGGAAGCGATGAAGGCCGTGATCAGGTTAACCGCCAGCCAGGACCAGCGGTTGCGCAGCGAGCGCCACACCGAGGCGAAGATGTCTTCTTCCTCGCGCAGACCTGCCATGTTCAATACTTCGGTTTCGCTCTCTTCACGAATCAGATCGACCATTTCATCAATGGTCAGACGGCCAATCAGCTTGCCGTTCTTGTCCACGACCGGCGAGGAAATCAAGTCGTAGCGCTCGAAGGCCTGAGCCGCCTCGTAAGCATCGCCGTCCGGGTGAAAACTCACCGGGTCACTGGCCATGACGTCCGACACTTGTTTTTCAGGGTCGTTGACCAACAGGCGCTTGATGGGGAGTACGCCTTTCAGCACGCCGTCGTAATCCACCACGAAGAGTTTGTCGGTATGGCCCGGCAGCTCTTTCAGTCGACGCAGGTAACGCAGAACGACTTCGAGGCTGACGTCTTCGCGAATGGTGACCATCTCGAAGTCCATCAGCGCGCCGACCTGTTCCTCATGGTAGGACAACGCCGAACGAACGCGCTCGCGTTGCTGGCTGTCGAGGGCTTCCATCAGCTCATGGACGACATCCCGGGGCAGCTCGGGCGCCAGGTCCGCGAGCTCGTCCGCGTCCATTTCCTTGGCGGCAGCGAGCAACTCATGATCGTCCATGTCGGCGATCAGCGTCTCACGAACGGAGTCGGACACTTCGAGAAGAATGTCGCCGTCGCGCTCGGCCTTCACCAGTTGCCAGACCGTCAGACGGTCTTCAACCGGAAGAGCTTCGAGAATATAGGCGACGTCGGCAGAGTGCAGATCATCGAGCTTGCGTTGCAGCTCAACGAGGTTTTGGCGATGGACCAGGTTCTCAACGCGATCCTGGTGCTGGCCTTCCTGGCGATGAGTCAGGTCTTCGACGATGCGCTGACGTTGCAGCAGGTCGACGACTTGTGCGAGGCGATCCTGAAGGCTTTCCTGCGTTTTTTTTACTTCGATTTCGGTCATAGGCGAACTCCACTCCCAGCAGTGGACCGCGCCGGAAGATCAATCAGTCGATTCGTGATTGGTACAGCTTAATTCTGAGTTGCTACTGGGTAAGTCCATGGAGGTATTCCACAAGCCCCGGCGGGGCTGACGGGCGCAATCATACACCCCTTGCCGGGTCTTCATGTTAAAAATTCAACGCGGAACAAGCGCTTGCAACACAATGTTAAGCATTGTCCGAGTCGTTATTGCTACGACGTCACATCAAGAGAAGAAAACACGCTCGCCAGTCAAATTTCATCTGGCTAGGCTTTCTTGACACCCGTCAAGGAGGACGTCGACATGCCGTTGGACATCCGCAACACCCTTATTGCTGCCTTGCTGATCGCGCCCGCCTGCACATGGGCAACGACGGTCAACCGTTGCGAGGACGATAACGGACGTATCACGTTTACAACCCTCGGCTGCCCCACCGGCCAAAACCCGACGACACATGAGGTTCACAGCCCGCTTCCTGGAACCGTTCAAGCGCCCCCTTCCAGACACGCTGGCTCAGTAAAGAATCAGACCAACGCCGAACTGGTGATTGTCGGTCAACGAGACGACGGTTGCGGCAACGTGTTGAGCGCGGAGCAACGCCGCAAGGCCATCATCAATCAACAGACGCCGGCAGGCATGACCAAACGGGATGTGGAAAGCCTTCTCGGCAAGCCCGATAAAATCATAGGCCGCAACGCCGAGGTGCGTTATGTGTATGAAGAAAAGAAAGGTCGAAGCCGGCAGGTGACGTTCGATGAGCACGGCTGCGTGAAAGGTACGCGACAAAAAGGCAAGGCAGGAACATAAACCTTGGAAAGCAAAAAGCCCGCATTTACATGCGGGCTTTTCGTTTTATGGTGCACTCGACAGGATTCGAACCTGTGACCGCTCGGTTCGTAGCCGAGTACTCTATCCAGCTGAGCTACGAGTGCAAATGGCGCTTGATGAACCAGATCACCTCTGGTCACTGCATTTTACTTCTGGAAGTGAGTGGTACTTCCGAAGACCTGTTGAAGCCAGGCTCTTTCTTAAAGTCGCCGTTTGTATCACTACAAACAACGCTTAAATGGTGCACTCGACAGGATTCGAACCTGTGACCGCTCGGTTCGTAGCCGAGTACTCTATCCAGCTGAGCTACGAGTGCATTTGTTGCCGCGCATTATAGGCCGTCAAATCTTTTGGTCAAGAACTTTTTTCTAGTAAATTCAACAACTTACCGATCAAGCCAGATTACAACGTACTACGCAAATAATGGCGGAGAACGGGGGATTCGAACCCCCGACACCCTTTTGAGGTGTACTCCCTTAGCAGGGGAGCGCCTTCGGCCACTCGGCCAGCTCTCCGCAACACGGGGCGTATAATAACCACCCTTTTCCCCGTTTGCAAACCAAAAATTCAATAAAAATTAATGGCTTGGTTCCTGGTCCTTCTCTTTCTTGATGCGCAGGTAAATCTCTTCCCGGTGAACAGCCACTTCCTTGGGCGCGTTGACCCCAATTCGTACTTGATTACCTTTAACGCCGAGTACAGTTACGGTGATTTCACCGTCACCGATTATCAGGCTCTCCGCGCACCGACGGGTCAAAATCAGCATACCTATCTCCTCAACCTGAATTCAGGGACAACAGTCTGCACAACCATAAAGGCATTGGCCCGCACCAGAAGAGGCAACGGGCCAGTGTCGTGAGTATTGACTAGCGTCGGAAAAAAAACAGCTTTCTCGCGCACATCAGAAACACGAAGGGCGCGGAGTCGTCCGCGCCCTTCGGCAAAACCCTTACTCGCCCTTGCGGGGTGCGTCGAGCTCGAACGCCGTGTGCAGCGCACGAACCGCCAGTTCCAGGTACTTCTCCTCAATGACCACCGATACCTTGATTTCGGATGTGGAGATCATCTGGATGTTGATGGTTTCCTTCGCCAGCGCTTCGAACATGCGGCTCGCAACGCCTGCGTGGGAACGCATGCCCACGCCGACGATGGAGACCTTGGCAATCTTGGTGTCGCCGATCACTTCGCGCGCGCCGATTTCCTTGGCGGTATTCTGCAAGACGCTCAGCGCCTGCTCGTACTCGTTGCGGTGCACGGTGAAGGTGAAGTCGGTGGTGTTATCGTGCGCAACATTCTGCACGATCATGTCGACTTCGATGTTCGCGGCACTGATCGGGCCGAGGATCTTGAAGGCAACACCCGGGGTGTCTGGCACGCCACGGATTGTCAGCTTGGCTTCGTCACGGTTGAAGGCGATGCCCGAAATGATCGGCTGTTCCATGGATTCCTCTTCATCGATGGTAATGAGGGTACCCGGACCCTCCTTGAAGCTGTGCAGCACGCGCAGCGGAACGTTGTACTTGCCGGCGAACTCCACCGAGCGGATCTGCAACACTTTCGAGCCCAGGCTGGCCATTTCCAGCATTTCTTCGAAGGTGATCTTTTCCAGACGCTGTGCTTGAGGCACTACACGCGGGTCGGTGGTGTAAACGCCATCGACGTCAGTGTAAATCTGGCACTCATCGGCCTTCAGCGCAGCAGCCAACGCCACACCCGTGGTGTCCGAACCACCGCGACCCAAGGTCGTGATGTTGCCGTTTTCGTCGACGCCCTGGAAACCGGCGACGACGACAACGCGACCTTCTTTCAGATCAGCACGAATCTTCTGATCGTCGATCTGCAGAATACGCGCCTTGTTGTGCGCGTTGTCGGTAAGGATGCGCACCTGATTACCGGTGTAGGACACCGCCGGCACGCCACGCTTGATCAGCGCCATGGCCAGCAAGGCAATCGTCACCTGCTCACCGGTGGAGACAATGACGTCCAGCTCACGCGGAACCGGCTGGTCGCTGATCTGCTTGGCCAGGTCGATCAGGCGGTTGGTTTCGCCGCTCATCGCGGACAGCACCACCACCAGATCATCGCCCGCCTCGCGGAATTTCTTGATTTTGTCGGCCACCTGCTCGATGCGCTCGATCGAGCCCACGGAGGTGCCGCCAAATTTTTGTACGATTAAAGCCATCTCAAAGCCGCCTCAGCCCATGACGGGCCCCCGTTAAACATTCAAACCGCGTAGCGCCGCCCTCTCCTTCTAATGAAGAAAAGGGCGGTGGGTCGACTTAAATTCCCTGTTCGGCGAACGGAACCGCCAGCGCGAGCGCCGCGTCCAGCCCGGCAGCGTCAACGCCGCCACCTTGTGCCATATCAGGACGACCGCCGCCTTTACCGCCTACAGCGGCAGCCGCTTGCTTCATCAAATCACCGGCTTTGAGTTGGCCAGTCAGGTCCTTGGTGACACCCGCCACCAGCACGACCTTGTCTTCATGCACACCGCCGAGCAGGATCACTGCGCGACCGAGTTTGTTCTTCAACTGATCCACCAGCGCCAGCAGCGCTTTGCCATCCTGACCGTCGAGACGGGCAGCGAGGACCTTGGCACCTTTGACGTCCACCGCTGCGGCCGACAGATCGTCGCCCGCAGCGCTGGCCGCCTTGGCCTGCAGTTGTTCCAGCTGTTTTTCCAGCAGACGGTTGCGCTCCAGCACAGCCGTCAGTTTGTCCACCAGATTGTCGCGATTGCCTTTGACCAGGTTCGCGGCTTCCTTCAATTGCTCTTCAGCGGTGTTCAGGTACGCCAGCGCCACAGCGCCGGTGACCGCTTCGATACGACGCACACCCGAAGCCACGCCGCCTTCGCTGATGATCTTGAACAGTGCGATGTCGCCGGTGCGGTTAGCGTGAATCCCGCCGCACAGCTCGACGGAGAAATCACCGCCCATGCTCAGCACGCGAACGCTGTCGCCGTACTTCTCGCCGAACAGCGCCATGGCGCCCTTCTTCTTGGCGGTTTCGATGTCGGTTTCTTCGGTCTCGACGGCGGTGTTCTTGCGAACCTCGGCGTTGACGATGTCTTCCAGCGCCTTGATCTGCTCAGGCTTGATGGCTTCGAAGTGGCTAAAGTCGAAGCGCAGGCGCTGACTGTCAACCAGCGAGCCTTTCTGCTGGACGTGATCGCCCAACACTTGACGCAGCGCGGCGTGCAGCAAGTGCGTGGCCGAGTGATTCAGGGAGGTGGCTTGACGCACTTCGCCAGCGACCTGGGTGCTCAGCGTGGTGCCGACGGTCAGGCTGCCCGACACTTGCACACCGTGGTGCAGGAACGCGCCGCCGGTCTTGGTGGTGTCGCTCACGTCGAAACGGATGCCGTTGGCAGTCAGGTAACCGCTGTCGCCGATCTGGCCGCCGGACTCGGCGTAGAACGGGGTCTGATCGAGGATCACAACGCCTTCTTCGCCTTCGTTCAACTGCTGAACCGACTGACCTTCCTTGTAGATGGCCACGACCTTGGCGTCGCCCGCCGTGGCCGAATAACCGGTGAATTCGGTCGGCACATCAACCTTGACCAGGCTGTTGTAGTCCATGCCGAAAGCGCTGGCCGAACGGGCGCGCTCACGCTGGGCGTCCATCTCGCGCTCGAAACCGGCCTCGTCGAGGGTCAGGTTACGTTCACGGGCGATGTCGCCGGTCAGGTCCATCGGGAAGCCGTAAGTGTCGTACAGCTTGAACACGACGTCGCCCGGGACGACGGTGCCTTTCAGCTCGGCCAGGTCCTGTTCGAGGATTTTCAGGCCCTGCTCCAGGGTCTTGGCGAATTGCTCTTCTTCCGCTTTCAGTACGCGCTCGATGTGCGCCTGTTGGGATTTCAGCTCAGGGAAGGCTTCGCCCATCTCGGCGACCAGCGCAGCCACGATCTGGTAGAAGAAGCTGCCCTTGGCGCCCAGCTTGTTGCCGTGACGGCAGGCGCGACGAATGATGCGGCGCAGCACGTAGCCACGGCCTTCGTTGGACGGCAGCACGCCGTCAGCGATCAGGAAGCCGCAGGAACGGATGTGGTCGGCGACGACTTTCAGCGATGGCTGAGCGTCATTGGTGCAACCGATGGCCTGGGCGGCAGCGGCCAGCAGGCTCTGGAACAGGTCGATCTCGTAGTTCGAATGCACATGTTGCAGGACGGCGCTGATCCGCTCCAGGCCCATGCCGGTGTCGACCGACGGCGCTGGCAGCGGGTGCAGCACGCCATCGGCAGTGCGGTTGAACTGCATGAAGACGTTGTTCCAGATCTCGATGTAACGGTCGCCGTCTTCTTCCGGCGAGCCCGGCGGCCCACCCCAGATGTCGGCGCCGTGGTCGTAGAAGATCTCGGTGCAAGGACCGCACGGGCCGGTATCGCCCATGGTCCAGAAGTTGTCAGACGCGTAAGGCGCGCCTTTGTTGTCGCCGATGCGAACCATGCGCTCGGCCGGCACGCCGACTTCCTTGGTCCAGATGTCATAGGCTTCATCGTCGGTCGCGTAGACCGTGACCCAGAGCTTGTCCTTCGGCAGTTTCAACACGCCGGTCAGGAAGGTCCAGGCGAAGGTGATCGCATCGCGCTTGAAGTAGTCGCCGAAGCTGAAGTTACCCAGCATTTCGAAGAAGGTGTGGTGACGTGCGGTGTACCCGACGTTTTCCAGGTCGTTGTGTTTGCCACCGGCGCGCACGCACTTCTGGCTACTGACCGCACGGGTATAGGCCCGTTTTTCCTGCCCCAGGAAGCAATCCTTGAACTGGTTCATGCCTGCGTTGGTGAACAGCAGGGTCGGGTCGTTGCCCGGAATCAAGGAGCTGGAGGCTACTCGGGTGTGGCCTTGCTCTTCGAAGAAGCGAAGGAAGGCTTCACGGATTTCTGCGCTTTTCATAGGTTCTTCCACGGGAACTGCGGCCGGAGCCAACTGCATAACGTCATTCGACGAAACGACGGCAAAGGGCCGCATTATATAGGCGTTACTGCCACGGTACAGCGTCTTTGTACGATAGATGCCGCCAATTGGATTATCGGTCGGTTAGCGGCTACCGAATTCGGCAAACGCGGCGACCACCCGCTCCATTTGCGCCGCCGAGGCGTCAAGGTGCGTGACCATGCGCAAACGCGGGGCAGCACTGAGGACGATACCTCGCTCGGCACAGAAGGCTTTGAAACGTTCGGCACGGTCGCCGATGTGCACGTAGACCATGTTGGTTTGCACGGGCTCGACCTCGAAACCCAGTTCGCTCAGCGCCTTGCCAAGAAACGCCGCGTTGGCGTGGTCGTCGGCCAGACGCTCGACCTGATGCTCCAGCGCGTATAGGCCTGCCGCTGCAATCGATCCGGCTTGACGCATGCCGCCGCCGACCATCTTGCGTAACCGGCGTGCCTTGGCGATGAACTCCGCAGAGCCACACAGCACCGAGCCAATCGGCGCGCCGAGGCCTTTGGACAGGCAAACCGACACCGAATCGAAATGCTGGGTGATTTCTCGGGCTTCCACGCCCAGCTTGACGGCGGCGTTGTAAAGACGTGCGCCATCCAGATGCAGGGCCAGGCCCTTTTCGCGGGTCAACTTGCGGGCCGCCGCCAGATACTCCAGCGGGAGCACCTTGCCCTGCATGGTGTTTTCCAGGGCCAGCAGGCGGGTGCGTGCGAAATGGAAATCGTCGGCCTTGATCGCGGCCACCACCTGATCGAGGTCCAGCGTGCCGTCGGCCTGGTTGTCCAGCGGCTGAGGCTGAATCGAGCCCAACACCGCCGCGCCGCCCCCTTCGTATTTGTAGGTGTGCGCCTGCTGCCCAACGATGTATTCATCGCCGCGCTCGCAGTGCGCCATCAGGCCGAGCAGGTTGCTCATGGTGCCGGTGGGAACGAACAGCGCCGCCGCGAAGCCCAGACGCTCCGCCAGCCATGACTCCAGTTTGTTGACCGTCGGGTCTTCGCCGTACACGTCGTCGCCCAGAGGCGCACGGGCCATGGCGTCGCGCATGCCTGCGGTGGGTTGGGTCACTGTGTCGCTGCGCAGATCGATAACCGTCACGATGAAGCTCCCTGAAAGATGATTCGAACCTCAGTCTTGAGGCCGGGACCTCAGATAATCAAGGCTTCGGGCCGCGATGCCAAGATGGGCTTATAAGAAAAGCTGATGAAAACCATCAAAAAGGCTCCATGCACATTCTGAAAATCTGTGTTACAAACTGCACGCCGACGAATTATGCAGTCGGCAACGTTCTCAGGGCGGGGTGCGATTCCCCACCGGCGGTAATGGCGTGCAAAGCGTCTAGCCCGCGAGCGCTCGCGTTGCGAGGTCAGCAGATCTGGTGTGATTCCAGAGCCGACGGTCATAGTCCGGATGAAGAGAGAACGGGATAGGCACCACAGGATCGTCTCGCAGCCGTGTCACGGGCGTATGTTGCCCGGACGGTTGACGCTCGTACCCTGGCATCCCCTTCGATCCAAAGCGCCCTGTTTTTTAATTAAACAGGAGTCAGAACACATGCAACCTACCGCTATCCACGCTCACGAGCGCATCGCTTTCATTCAAGCTTGCTGGCACAAAGATATCGTCGATCAGGCGCGCAAAGGCTTTGTCGCCGAGATGGCCAACCATGGTTACGCCGAGAGCGACATCGATTTCTTCGAAGTCGGCGGCGCCTTTGAAATCCCCCTGCACGCCAAACTGCTGGCCAACAGCGGTCGCTACGGCGGTATCGTGGCCGCCGGCCTGGTGGTCGATGGCGGGATCTACCGTCACGAATTCGTGGCTCAGTCAGTCATCTCCGCATTGATGCAGGTTCAACTGGAGACCGAAGTGCCGGTATTCTCGGTGGTCCTCACCCCGCATCACTTCCACGCGGGCGAAGAGCATCACAATTACTTCTTCAATCACTTCGTGCACAAGGGCCAGGAAGCGGCGAAGACTTGCGCGGACACCTTGGCGAAGCTGCGTGCAGTGCGTCGTTTGGGCGAATCGCAAAAAGCGGTGGGATAAGAGAAACGTCTGTAGGAGCGCGGCTTGTCCCGCTCCTACAAGCCCACCCACTGCTTCAGCCCAACTGCTCATCCGTCGTCGGCACGATCAGAATCCCCGCCCGCAAACCGTTCTTGACCTTCGGGTTCGGGAAGATGATGCGGGCGCCCTCTTCTTCGACCACCCAGCGTGAATTGGACGCGTCCTCGGCCAGCAGGAAGCCTTTATCCAACTGGGTGAAGTTCTCGATGTCGTCTGGCAGGTGCAGACGAAACGCATCGCTGCGCTTGATGACTTCCCGCGCCACGCTGAACAGTTTCAAGCCATCGATCTGATCGCCCACCAGAGGCTCTGAGCCCTTGATCAGTAGCTCCAGCGTTGCCTTCAACGGCGCGAGGTTGACCTGCTGGTTTTGCCCGAACGGCCGCGCCTTGCCCAACTCCAGCGTGAAAGCCTCGGCCCCCAGCTTGTCGTAGGTGTAGGCACTGAACACAATCGACGGCTTGTTCTGCAACAACACCGCTTCCATGCCCGCCTTATGGAGACGCACCAGTTCACGGCGTGAATGCTGGCGCCCTTCCTTCCACGGGTAAAGCGCGAACTGCTCGATCTTCGAGCCACGGATCGCCGTGTGCAGGTCGTAATGCAGTCGATAACGGTCGGGAAGGCTGAAAAAGCTCGCAGCCAGACGTTCCAGCTCGCAGGCCCGCAGCGCTTCATTGCCTTCGGTTTGCTCGTGACGGCCATTGAACAGCCGATTGACGTCCTGCTCGACGTAGCGCGCGCCGCGACGCATCGCTTCGGGGTTGCCGAACAGAAACAGAATGCGCGCCCGAGGCTTGAGTTCGCCCCGGGCGATGGCGTGAATCAGCTCATCCAGCAATTCGATGGGGGCTGTTTCGTTGCCATGAATGCCCGCAGACAGCAGCAGGTCGGTGCCATTGTCCTTCGCGTCGGGGGGCCGGACTTCCAGCGCCCCTTCGGCCAGCCAGCGCAAACGCACGCCGTCGACGGTCAGTTGAGTCTTTGCTGCGGGTTCACGACCCGCCAGGGTCAGTTCAAGCAGTTTGCCGAGGGCGAGCATAGGACGAGCTCCTGCTTAGTGATTGCAATCCGGGCCGTGCACATGGCCTTCTTCGTCGTCGCCGCCAACGTCAGCCGGTTCCATTTCCAGCTGCAGACTCACGAGGTTGGTCGCCAGCGGGCGCAGCAGCAGGTTGGCGTATTCGGCGTCGCCCTCCTCGACGTCCACACCGATCAGCAACTGGCCACGGCCGTCTTGCTGAATCCACACTTCTTTGCCCTGCCAGATCACGGCGAAACGCGTGCAGGAGGTTTCCAGCTGAGTGCCGTCGGTGTCTTCAAGGATCAAACGCAGGGCGTCGGTCATAAAAATTCTCTCTGTAAAAGCAACGGCATCGCGGCCTGACGCCGCTTACGGATCAGGCGCGATGGAGGAAATGCATCAATTGAGTTGGAAAGGATAGACCGCGCCCAGCTTCAGGTGCTGCGTCAGTTCATCCAGTGCCGTGCGGCATTCGGTCAGCAGTTGCGGGTCCGCCAGGTCGCTTTCGCTCAGGCGATCGCGATAGTGCTTGTCCACCCACTGCGTCAGCGTGTCGTACAACGGCGCGGTCATGATAACCCCTGGATTGACCGCCGCCAGTTCCGTTTCATTCAGCGCCACCCGCAAACGCAGGCAGGCCGGGCCGCCGCCGTTCTGCATGCTTTGCTTGAGATCGAACACCTTGACCTCGCGAATCGGGCTTTCGTCCGCGATCAGGCGTTGCAAGTAATGCCATACGCGTTCGTTGCTGCGGCATTCTTCCGGCACGATCAGCAGCATCGAGCCATCCGGGCGCGACAGCAACTGGCTGTTAAACAGATAGGAGCGGACAGCGTCTTCCACGCCCACTTCGGTACGCGGCACGCAAATGGCCTGGAAACGGCCGCCGCGACGGCTGAGCTTGTCGTGCAGTTCGCTGAGCATGTGCTCGGTATTGAGGAAGGCGTCCTCGTGATAAAAAAGCACTTCGCCGTTGCCGACCGCGATCACGTCGTTGTGGAACACGCCCTGATCGATCACCGCCGGGTTCTGTTGCGCGTAGACCACGCCTTCATCGCTCAGGCCATGCAGACGCGCGACGGCTTGCGACGCTTCGAGGGTCTGGCGCGCCGGATACTTCTGCGGCGCCGGGAAACGGGTGTCGAACGCCGCACGACCGAACACGAAGAACTCGACGCCCGCCTCGCCGTAACTGCGGCAGAAACGCGTGTGGTTGGCCGCGCCTTCATCGCCGAACTGGGCAACGGCAGGCAAGGCGGCGTGATGAGCGAAGTGCTGCTGATCAGCAAACATGGCGCCCAGCACGCGGCTGGTGGTCGGGTGTTCGATGCTGCGGTGGTATTTGCAGTTGAGGTTCGCAGCGGTGAAATGCACGCGGCCGTCAGCGGTGTCGGCACTCGGGCTGACCGTCGCGGCGTTGGCCACCCACATGCTCGACGCCGAGCAACTGGCGACCAGCAGTGGCATGGATTCCTTGGCCGCACGTTCGATGACCTGGGCGTCGGTACCACCGAAACCCAGCTTGCGCAGGCCCGCGATGTCCGGGCGCTCCTGTGGCGCCAGCACACCCTGGGTGAAGCCCTGCTCCATCAGCGCCTTCATTTTCGCAAGCCCTTGCAGCGCCGCCTCACGGGGGCTCGACGACTGCTGGCAATTGCTCTGGGACGCGACGTTGCCGTACGACAGTCCGCCGTAGTTATGGGTCGGCCCCACTAGACCGTCAAAGTTGACTTCACAGGATTTCATCGGTGAGGCTCCGTGGATCTGTTTTTATAAACATCAATGTTCGGTTACACCGCGGCCATTGTAGGAGCCGGCTTGCTGGCGAACGGGGTGTGTCATCCAACACACCCGTGCCTGATACTCCGCCTTCGCCAGCAAGCCGGCTCCTATAGATCAACCGCAAGCCCGGTATTCCCGATTCAATTCAAGGTAATACCCGGCGTCAGGCTCGTCGGCAACGCGAGGGTCCCGCTCTCCAGCGACGCCACCGGGTACGCGCAGTAGTCCGCCGCGTAATAGGCACTGGCGCGATGGTTGCCCGAGGCCCCTACCCCACCGAACGGCGCGGTACTCGCAGCGCCGGTCAGTTGCTTGTTCCAGTTGACGATGCCCGCCCGGCTCTGCAACCAGAACTGCTGATAGCGCTCCTGTGAATCCGACAGCAATCCCGCCGCCAGACCGTATTGCGTGGCGTTGGCCTCTTCGATGGCCCCCGCAAAATCCGCATAGCGAATCACCTGCAACAACGGGCCGAACAGCTCCTCGTCCGGTCGATCGCTCACGTCGCTGACGTCCAGAATCCCCGGCGTCAGCAACGCTGAGTTCGTGTCAGGCTGGGTCATTTCCAGCAACGCCACTGCACCATTGGCCAGCAATTGTTCCTGAGCATCGACCAACCCCTGCGCCGCTCGCAGGGAAATCACCGAGCCCATGAACGGTGCTGGTTGCTCGTCGAACGCGCCCACCTGAAGGGTCTTGCTCACCTCGACCAGACGCGCCATGAACGCATCACCCCACGCCCCTTCAGGCACCAACAGGCGACGCGCGCACGTGCAGCGCTGGCCAGCGGAAATGAAGGCCGACTGAATCACGGTGTACACCGCCGCATCGACGTCAGCGACCTGATCCACGACGAGCGGATTGTTGCCGCCCATCTCCAGCGCAAGAATCTTGTCCGGACGCCCGGCGAATTGCTGGTGCAGCGAATTGCCGGTGCGGCTGGACCCCGTAAAGAACAAGCCGTCGATACCGGCGTTGGCCGCCAGCGCGATGCCGGTTTCCCGCGCGCCCTGCACCAGATTCAACACGCCCTTTGGCAGGCCTGCGTCGATCCAGCATTGCACCGTCAGCTCAGCGACTTTCGGGGTCAGTTCGCTAGGTTTGAACACCACGGCGTTACCGGCCAGCAGCGCCGGGACGATGTGGCCGTTCGGCAAATGCCCCGGAAAGTTGTAAGGCCCGAACACAGCGACCACGCCATGGGGCTTGTGCCGCAGCACGGCGGTGGCATCGCCCAGTGGGCCGCTCTTCTCGCCCGTGCGTTCGCGATAGCTCTGAATCGAGATCGCGACCTTGTTGACCATGCTGGTCACTTCCGTCGCCGATTCCCACAGCGGCTTGCCGGTTTCCTCACCGATGCAACGGGCGATGTCGTCGGCACGGCTTTTCAGCGTGGCAGCGAAGGCTTCCAGCACAACGATGCGCTCTTCCAGCGTGCGCGTTGCCCAGGCCGGGAAGGCCTGACGAGCTGCAATTACGGCTGCGTCGACCTGTTCGGCCGTGGCGCCCTGGCCTTTCCAGATCACCTGTTGCGAGACCGGATTCAGCGACTCAAACGCCTCCCCCTGCCCGGCTAGCCAGTTGCCTGCGATATACAACGTGTTCATCACACACCCTCCCGGGCTGGAGACAGCGGCACCGCACGCACCTGATCACCTGCGGTCAGGCGCAGGCGCTTGGCGGTCATCGGATCGACCACCAGCGTTCCGGCTGCGAATCGCGCAGGTGCAGCCGTGATTCGGCAGTCTTCGCGCTTGCGGTTGTGGATAAGGAACGGCGTCGCGTCATCGCCCGGCGTGCCGACCGCAAGGACCAGCGCCTGGCTGTCGCGAACGGCGCGGATCTTGGTGGTCTCGCACTCAATCGCAGGCCCTGCGTCGAAGATGTCGACGTAACCCTGATAGCTGAAGCCTTCGGCTTTGAGCATGGTCAGCGCGGGTTCGGTGCTGGTGTGCACGCGACCGATGACGTTGCGCGCCGCCTCCGACAGGAAGCAGCTGTACAGCGGGAATTTCGGCATCAGCTCGGCAATGAACGCTCGGTTGCCCACGCCGGTCAGGTAATCGGCCTGGCTGAATTCCATCTTGAAGAAGTGACGACCCAGGCTTTCCCAGAAAGGCGAATGGCCCTGCTCGTCCGACATGCCGCGCATTTCAGCGATGATCTTGGCGCCGAACAATTCAGGGAATTCGGCGATGAACAGCATCCGCGCTTTCGACAGCAGGCGGCCGTTAAGGCCGTTGCGGAAATCGGCGTGCAGGAACAGCGAGCACAGCTCTGAATTGCCGGTCAGGTCGTTGGCCAGAAACAGCGTCGGGATTTCACGATAGATGTTCAGTTCTTGAGAGGCGCTGACCGTCAGGCCGACCCGGTAGTTGTACCAGGGCTCACGCAGCCCCACCGCCCCCGCGATGGCGGAGATACCGACCACGCGCTCATCATCGTCTTCAAGCACGAACAGGTAGTCGGTGTCGCCCCGCTCGGCGTCGCCACGAAAGGTTTTTTCGGCCCAGCCGACCCGGTGCGCCAGGCGCTCTTCATTGGCTGGCAGCGTGGTCAGGCCTGCGCCGGTGCTGCGCGCCAAATCGATCAGCGCCGGTAGGTCACTGCTACGTACGGGACGAACGATCATGCTTTCTCCTCAAGCCGGTCTCGATCAGACACCGGCGAACTCGCGAACCTGCGACACGGCAACCGGTAGCGGTCGCCAATGACTCAACTGTCAAACCGGGACAATGCGCACGCTGGCGCCTTCACCCACACCCAAAGCCTCGGCGGCCGTCAGGCTCAGGGTCACGGGCTTGCCAGGGACCCAGTCCAGTTCCAGCATCACGGCGCGGTAATCCTGCAATTGGTTGTTGGCGACCAGATAAGGACGCCCGCCTTTCACGGCGTCGCCGCTGTCCACGGTGTCGACTTTCACCGGCACCACGCGGCTTTGCGCAATCGAACGAATCCCCGACACGCGGGCATGCAGCGTCGGACCGCCGTCAAAGATGTCGATGTAGTGATCGGTTTCGAAGCCTTCGCGCATCAGGATGTCGAACGTGATCTGGGCGCGAGGATGCACTTGGCCCATGGCTTCTTGCGCCTCATCAGGCAGCAGCGGCACGTAGATCGGGTAATGGGGCATCAGCTCCGCGAGGAAGGTCCGGCTTTTCAAGCCACAGATGCGCTCGGCCTCGGCGTAGTTGAGGTCGAAGAAGTTGCGACCGATGGCATCCCAGAACGGCGAATCACCGTTTTCGTCGCTGTAGCCGACGATCTCGGTCACCACCGAATCAGCGAAGCGCTCAGGGTGCGCCGCGACAAAGAGCAGGCGAGCCCGGGAGTTGAGTTCCGACCACAGCGTGCCCACCAGCTCCGGCAGCACATAGAAGCTGGTCAACAGACTGTTGCCGGTCAGGTCGTGGCACTGGGAAAGCACGTGAATCTTGTTGTGGATCTTCAGTTCGCGGGAGGCATGAACGAAGGTTTCGTTGCGGAAACTGTAGAACGGCTCGGAGTAACCCGCTGACGCGACGATCCCGGAGCAGCCCACCAGACGCCCGGACTCGGTGTCTTCCAGCACGAAGAAATAGGTTTCCTCGCCATTGAAGCTGACTTCGGCGGCGAACGACGCTTCGGACGCGGCGATCTTGTCGCCCAGACGGCCAGCGTCATCCGGCAGGGACGTGACACCAATCGGGCTGTCTGCGGCGAGTCGTTGGACCTCGCTCAGATCAGCCATTTGCGCAGGGCGCATTACCAGCATGGTGTCACTCCTTGAGAAAAACAGGCCGGCGAAATCCGGCATGGGAAAGAAAAAAATAAGGGAAGCTGGCGCCGGCCCCTGTCTTGCGTGGAACCTGTGGGAGCCGACTTGCTGGCGAAGGCGTCGTGTCAGTCAACATCGTTGTCTCTGAACGGACGCATTCGCCAGCAAGCCGGCTCCCACAGTCAAGCAGCGTTGCTTAGGCCTGGGTCAGCTTGGCCACGGCACGTTCAAAACGATCCAGACCTTCGTTGATGTCCGCGTCTTCGATCACCAGGCTTGGCGCGAAACGCACCACGTCAGGACCGGCTTGCAGGATCATCACGCCTTCGTGTTCAGCGGCGTTGAAGAAGTCCTTGGCCTTGCCCTTCCAGGCATCGGTCAGCACACACCCGATCAACAGGCCCATGCCGCGCACTTCGCTGAACACACCGTATTGCTGGCCGATCTTCTCCAGGCGCGCCTTGAACAGTGCATGTTTGGCATTCACGCCATTGAGGACTTCAGGGGTGTTGACCACGTCGATCACCGCCTCGCCCACCGCGCACGCCAGCGGGTTGCCGCCGTAAGTGGTGCCGTGAACGCCGACGGCCAGGTGCTTGGCCAGTTTTTCGGTGGTCAGCATCGCAGCCATCGGGAAACCGCCGCCGATGCTCTTGGCGCTGGAAAGAATGTCCGGCACCACTCCGTAATGCTGGTACGCGAACAGGTGACCGCTGCGACCCATGCCACTTTGCACTTCGTCGAAGATCAGCAGCGCGTTGTGTTCGTCACACAATTTTCGCGCGCCTTGCAGGTATTCCAGCTCGGCGGGCAGTACGCCGCCTTCGCCCTGAATTGGCTCCAGCACGACCGCGCAGGTCTTGTCGCTGACCGCCGCTTTCAACGCGTCGAGGTCGTTGAACGGCACGTGGGTGATGCCGGTGATTTTCGGGCCGAAACCGTCGGAGTATTTCGGCTGACCGCCGACACTCACGGTGAACAGGGTACGACCGTGGAAGCTGTTCAGCGCGGCGATGATTTCGTACTTCTCGGTGCCGTACAGATCGTGGGCCACGCGACGGGCCAGCTTGAAGGCCGCTTCGTTGGCTTCGGCGCCGGAGTTACAGAAGAACACGCGATCGGCGAAGGTGGCGTCTACCAGCTTCTTGGCCAGGCGCAGCGCCGGCTCGTTGGTGAACACGTTGGAGACATGCCACAGCTTGTTGGCTTGCTCGGTCAGGGCGCCGACCAGCGCCGGATGGGCGTGACCCAGCACGTTGACCGCGATGCCGCCGGAGAAATCGACCAGTTCACGACCCGCCTGATCCCAGACGCGGGAACCCTGACCGCGCACCGGGATGAACGCCGCAGGGGCGTAGTTGGGGACCATCACCTGGTCAAAATCGGCACGTTGCACCGGAACTTGCTCAACGGACATCGGAGTCTCCTGAAGAGGAACGCCTGCCTGGGACTGGCGAGCGATGGAAGGATTGTAAGGACTGATTTCGGTCCGGCCTTGCCGCCAAGCGACAACTTCTTATAGCGCAAAACCGGCTTTTTCCGAGGCTTTCGGCAATGCGACAAATAGCGTCGGAAAGGCGCAGTTTAAACGTTGGGAGGGCAGGATGCTCGTCTCAGTCACACGAGACGGGGCGCATACACACATGACGCGAACATCCCGCCCGCTTCTGCCGAAGGCGTGGGAGCTGCCGGGGTGGCGCTCCACCTTGCCTGCGATCTGGCGCGAAGCGGCAGTGAAACCAACCACCTCGTTGTGTCAGGTTGAATAAGTCGTCAGGTCTTACTGCCGCTGCGCAGCAGATCGCAGGCAAGGTGGAGCGCCACCCCGGCACTCCCACGGCCTCCGGCCAGAATCAACGGCGGACCGGGCTGTAGCAGCTACATCTTACGGCCTGAGACCGTGATCAACCGCGCTCGGCAGGCACCGACGACAGTTCAAACGGGCTGCTGCTGCGTCGCTGGTTGCGGTCTTCGCGGGGGGTGGCGCCGAAGAAGTTGCGGTAGGCGCTAGAGAAGTGCGGGCCGGAGGAAAAGCCGCAAGAAAGGCCGATCTGGATGATCGATTTGCTGGTCTGCATCAGCATCTGCCGGGCCTTGTTCAGGCGCAGCTCCAGGTAATACTGGCTCGGCACGCGATTGAGGTATTGCTTGAAAATCCGCTCCAGCTGGCGTCGGGACACGCACACATGCTGGGCAATTTCGTCGGTGGTCAGCGGCTCTTCAATGTTGGCCTCCATCAACAACACGGCCTGGGTCAGCTTCGGATGGCTGGACCCCAGTCGGTTTTGCAACGGAATGCGTTGACGCTCGCCCCCTTCCCGGATGCGCTCGACGACCAGCTCTTCCGAGACCGCGCCCGCCAGCTCGGCGCCGTGATCGCGAGCCAGCACGGCCAGCAGCAGGTCCAGCACCGACATCCCGCCACACGCGGTCAGGCGATCGCGGTCCCAATCGAACAGATGGCTGGTGGCGATGACCTTCGGGAAGCGCTCGGCGAAATCGTCCTGCCAGCGCCAGTGCACGGCCGCGCGGTAACCGTCGAGCAAGCCCAGTTGCGCCAAGGGGTAAACACCCGCTGACAGCCCGCCGATCACACAGCCTGCCCGCACGAGCTGCTTGAGCGCCCCGGCCAAGGCGGAAGCCATGGGCGCAGGGGGTTCGTCGGCAATGAGGAAAACTTTCTGACAGCCTTCAAGGCGACCGCCCCACGGCTCACCCGGCAATTGCCAACCAGCGCCAGCGCCTTCGGCGGTTGGCTCGGCTTGCATGAACGTCAGCTCATACACCACCTCGGGGTGAACGCGCTGAGCGACACGCAGGGCTTCCTCCGCCAGCGCCAGGGTCAAGGCTTTGGTGCTGGGCCAGATAAGAAATCCGATTCGATGGGCAGTCATGGCGTGCAATCCGAAACGTGTCGCTGTTGGGGGTCACACGCCGGGCGTGTGAAGTGAATCTGTTGCGTTCAGTTCATGGCAGCGGTCAAAGTGACGCGCAGCATGAACTGTTCCGAGACAAAACGCACCGTTCGAGACGGCACCAATCGTTACTTCAGGCTGCCCGAAAGAAACTGCTGAAGGCGCTCCGATTTCGGGTTGACCAGCACTTCGCGGGGGTCGCCGCTTTCTTCGACCAACCCCTTGTGCAGAAAGATCAATTGGTTCGACACCTCACGGGCAAAGCCCATTTCGTGGGTCACCACCACCATCGTGCGGCCTTCTTGCGCCAGGGCTTGCATGACTTTCAGTACGTCGCCCACCAGCTCCGGGTCGAGGGCCGAAGTCGGTTCGTCGAACAGCATGACTTCAGGCTCCATCGCCAACGCCCGGGCAATCGCCACGCGCTGCTGCTCGCCACCGGACATGTGCCCCGGAAAGGCATCCTTGCGGTGAGCGACGCCGACTTTGTTCAGGTAGTGCTCGGCCTTTTCCAGCGCCTCTTTCTTCGGCACGCCCAAAACGTGAATCGGCGCCTCGATGATGTTTTCCAGCGCTGTCATGTGGGACCACAGATTGAAATGCTGAAAGACCATCGACAGGCGCGAACGCATGCGTTGCAGCTGTTTCGGGTCCGCCGCCTTCAAGCCGCCGTCCTTGTTGGCCACCAGTTTCAGCTCTTCGTTGTTGAGCAGAATGCGACCGGATTTCGGCTGCTCCAGCAGGTTGATGCAGCGCAAAAACGTGCTTTTGCCCGAGCCGCTGGAGCCGATGATGCTGATCACATCACCCGCCTTCGCGGTCAGCGAAACGCCTTTGAGCACTTCGTGACTGCCGTAGCACTTGTGCAGGTCCTGGACTTCCAGTTTGTTCATGATGTCGGTTCTCACAAGTAATCAGTCACTGAGCAGGCGGCCGCTGCGCAACGGGGTGCGCCCCGCCACTTTGGCCATCCAGAAGCCCGGCTGGGCGTAACGCAGTTTTTCGATGGCGAACAGCACGCCGGCCGTGCCCGCGCAGACCGTGGTCACGCGGTCGGTCAGTGGGTCGATGACCTCGAACAACGGCTCGCCGGGCTCGACCCAGGCACCTGCCGGACGCAGAAAGGTCAGCACGCCGGGGTGCGGCGCGTAGATCATTTCGGTGCCTTCGAACGGCATGCCTTCACAGGCCTCATGGGCCGGTTGCGGCCACTCGCCGCTGATCAGGCCCTGCTCGCCCAGGAATGCCAGAATCCCCTCGGCGTACGCTTCGGCTTCGGCCTTGCCGGTGTTGGACTGGCCACCCAACTCCAGGGTGGTGGACATGCAGGCCAACGGAATCTGCGCGTCGGGAAACTGCTTTGCCAACCGTAACCATGGCAACGAACAGGCTTCGTCGAACGAGCTGCCGCCGGAGTCTTCCGCCAGCAAGCCGACGCTGACACCCAGACGCGCCGACAGGGATCGCCATTGCGGCCAATGCTGCGGCAGCGCGTACATGTGCAGAGACGCGTCGGTGTCGCAGTGCAGATCGAGGACGATATCGGCGTTGCAGGCGTGGCTCAACAGCACACGCTGCATGCCGGCCAACTCGCTGCCCGCAGGCGACAATTCGGCCAGCACATCGGCCATGGCCTGACGAATCAGCCGGACGTTGGCATGAGGATCATCGCCCAGTTTTCCTGCTAGCCGCTCGGCCACCGGCTCGCTCAGTTCGGTGAAATCACGGTTGAAATTCTTGCCACTGCCGTACTCGAAACGGCCCTGATGATTGCCTTGCAGCAATTGCCCCAGACCGATCGGGTTGGCCACCGGCACCAGTTCGATCACACCGTTCAACCGACCTTGCTCTTCAAGCTGTGTCAGACGCTTTTTCAGCTCCCAAGCGGTGCGCATGCCCGGCAATTCGTCGGCATGCAGGCTGGCCTGGATGTAGGCCTTGCGCTCGCCCTGACCGAAACGGAACACGCTCAACGTGCGCTGGGTGCCCAGGTTGCCCCACGGCAAATCATGATCGATGCGTTGCATATCAGTGCTTCCTCGGTGCGAGGTAACTGAGCCAGCGGCGCTCGGCCAGCTTGAACAGTTTCACCAGAATGAAGGTCAGGCACAGGTAGAACACGCCCGCCGTGATGTACGCCTCGAACGGCAGATAGAACTGCGCGTTGACCGTGCGCGCCGCGCCGGTGATGTCGATCAGCGTGACGATGGACGCCAGACTCGTGGTCTGCAGCATCATGATCACTTCGTTGCTGTATTGCGGCAGTGCCCGGCGCAGAGCCGAAGGCAGCAGGATGCGGCGGTACATTTTGGCCTTGGACATGCCCATCGCCCGCGCCGCTTCGATTTCGCCCGGTGGCGTGGATTTAAGGCTGCCCGCGATGATTTCTGCGGTGTAGGCACTGGTGTTGATGGCGAAGGCCAGGCAGGCGCAAAAGGTTGCGCTCGACAGCCATGGCCAGAAAATGCTCTCGCGGACGGCTTCGAATTGCGCCAGGCCGTAGTAGATCAAGAACAGTTGCACCAGCATCGGCGTGCCGCGAATGACGTAGGTGTAACCCCAGGCCAGCAGGTTGACCCAGGCGACTTTGGAGACGCGCATCAACCCAAGCGGCAAAGCAGCCAGCAGGCCGAAAAACAGCGACAGCGCCAACAGTTTGAGGGTGATCAACAGGCCACCGAAGTACAGCGGCAGGTTATCCCAGACGACGTTGTAATCGAAGATCATAGGTCAGCCACCCTGACGCCAGCCGAGTAGCGTTTTTCGATGTAACGCAGCACCAGCAGCGAGACGCTGGTGATCACCAGGTACATGGCTGCCACGGCAAGGAAAAAAGTGAAGGGTTCGCGGGTGGCATCGGCCGCCTGCTTGGCCTTGAACATCATGTCTTGCAGGCCGACGACGGAAATCAGCGCGGTCGCCTTGGTCAGCACCAACCAGTTGTTGGTGAATCCTGGAATCGCCAGACGAATCATCTGCGGCACCAGGATGCGGAAAAACACCCGACCGCTGCTCATGCCATAGGCCATGCCGGCTTCGGCTTGCCCTTTGGGAATGGCCATGAACGCGCCGCGGAAAGTTTCGGAAAGGTAGGCACCAAAGATGAAACCCAGCGTGCCGATACCGGCCATCAGCGGGTTCAAATCGATGTAATCGTCGTGGCCGAGCAACGGCGCGACGCGGTTGAGCACGTCCTGACCGCCGTAGAAGATCAGCAGGATCAGCACCAGGTCGGGAATGCCGCGGATGACCGTGGAATACAGGTCACCCAGCCAGGCGAGCCAACGCACCGGCGACAGGCGCAACGACACGCCGATCAGCCCGAGCACGATGGCCAGCGCCATGGAGCACAGGGCGAGTTGCAAGGTCAGCCATGCACCGTCGAGGATGACGGCTCCGTAGCCTTTCAACATGTTGTTTGGCCCTCGAACACGGGATAGAAAAATGGCGCGATCAGAAGGATGAGGACCCTGCCGATTGCGCCATTACGGACGAACGTCGACTTACTTGCCGTAGATGTCGAAGTTGAAGTACTTGTCCTGGATCACCTTGTATTTACCGTTCTCACGGATCGCTGCGATGGCGGCGTTGATCTTGTCCAGATCGGCCTTGTCGCCCTTGCGAACGGCAATGCCCACGCCGTCGCCGAAGTAGTTGACGTCGGTGAACGCCGGGCCGACGAACGCGTAGCCTTTGCCCGATTCAGTGTTCAGGAAGCCGTCTTGCAGCAGAGTCGCGTCGGCCACGGTGCCATCGAGACGACCGGCGCCGATGTCCAGGTAGATTTCGTTCTGCGAGCTGTACGGCTTGATTTCGGCGCCCAGCGGAGCGAGGACTTCCTTGGCGAAACGCTCGTGGATCGAGCCACGCTGCACGCCGATGTTCTTGCCCTTGAGTTCGGTCAGGCCGTCACTGACGACAGTGCCTTGCTTCATGACCAGACGGGCTGGGGTGTTGTAATACTTGTTGGTGAAGTCGACGGACTTCTTGCGGTCTTCGGTGATGGACATCGAGGACAGGATGGCGTCGATCTTGCGCACTTTCAGCGCCGGGATCAGGCCGTCGAACTCTTGCTCGACCCATACGCATTTGACTTTCATCTCTTCGCACAGCGCATTGCCGATGTCGTAGTCGAAGCCGACGATGCTGCCGTCCGGCGCTTTCGAGGCGAATGGAGGGTACGCCGCTTCGATGCCGATCTTCAGGGGCTTTTCATCGGCGAACACAGGCTGTGCCAATACGGACAACGCCAGCGCACCCAGCAGCATGAGCTTTTTCATTCGTGGAACTCCATCGGTATAACGCGACAAGTGGCAGTGAGCGAAGCGCTCAATGTGCAGAAGGAATAACTGAAATTGCGACGCGAGGTGCCGTCGGGTCTCAGGGCTCGACAGGCCTTCGGCGAGTGGTCGGCATTTTAGCGGCAGGCTGGAAGTCGATATTTCTTCAATGCGACAACTAGTTACAGAAGCACCGAGAAAGCCGATCAGCCTGATTGACAGCCCAGAAAGTTTGTGTCTGAGCCAGTAGCGGCAAACCTATCAACGAAGCAAATAACGCGCCCATTATTGGCAAAGCCTTCTAATCCGGCAAGTCTGGCGTGTCGAACGGTAATTACGTAGCGATGAATTGCACGGATTGCGGGGAGATATGCCTCATTTCGGGGCGCGAGGTTACACGTGCTGACTGGGCGGTAACAAATCGATATATATCTCAGTAAACACCTCGTGCCGACACACCGCTTTCGCTGCCGTCGTAACCTCCGGCGTCTCCCACAGCAATCCAGACAACTCAAAACTCCGTGGCGAACGCAGGACCTGTGGGAGCTTCCGGAGGTTACGACGGTGGCGAAAGCGGTGTGTCAGACAGGACGCCTTCACCACTGTCGTAACCTCCAGAAGCTCCCTCAGGGGCAAGGCGCTCAGGCTGAATTTATGAACGACTGAAAACAAAAACGCCCCGCCCGGCTTTCACCGGACGGGGCGCTTCACAACCGCAAGCGTCAGGCGACGTTCATGGTCTTGTGCGTCTCTACCAGATGCGCCACCACACCCGGATCAGCGAGCGTAGAGATATCACCCAGCGCGTCGTACTCCCCCGTGGCGATCTTGCGCAAGATGCGGCGCATGATCTTGCCGGAGCGGGTTTTCGGCAGGCCCGGCGCCCACTGAATGACGTCAGGCGAGGCAATCGGGCCAATTTCCTTGCGCACCCAGTTGCGCAGTTCGATGCGCAAGGCTTCGTCTGGCACTTCGCCGCCGTTCAAGGTGACGTAGACGTAGATGCCTTGCCCTTTCAGGTCATGCGGCACGCCGACGACTGCGGCTTCCGCGACTTTCGGGTGGGCAACCATCGCGCTTTCGATCTCAGCGGTGCCCATGCGGTGGCCAGACACATTGAGCACGTCATCGACGCGACCCGTGATCCAGTAGTAGCCGTCTTCATCGCGACGGGCGCCGTCACCGGTGAAGTACATGCCACGGAAGGTCTTGAAGTAGGTGTCGACGAAACGGTCGTGATCGCCGTACAGGCTGCGGGACTGGCCTGGCCACGAGTCGAGGATCACCAGGTTGCCTTCGGCCGCGCCTTCGATCAGGTTGCCGAGGTTATCCACCAGCGCCGGGATCACGCCGAAGAACGGCTTGGTCGCCGAACCCGGCTTCAACGCCGTCGCACCCGGCAACGGGCTGATCAGAACACCGCCGGTTTCGGTCTGCCACCACGTGTCGACAATCGGGCAGTTCTGTTTGCCGACGGTGTTGTAGTACCAGTTCCAGGCTTCCGGGTTGATCGGCTCGCCCACCGAACCCAGCAGGCGCAGGCTCGAACCGTCCGCGCCTTCAACGGCTTTGGTGCCTTCGGCCATCATGGCGCGAATGGCGGTGGGTGCGGTGTAGAGGATGTTGACCTTGTGCTTGTCGATGATCTGCGACATGCGGGTGATGTCCGGGTAATTCGGCACCCCTTCGAACAGCAGCGTGGTCGCGCCATTGGCCAGCGGGCCGTAGACGATGTAGCTGTGACCGGTGACCCAGCCCACGTCGGCGGTGCACCAGTAGACTTCGCCCGGCTTGTAGTCGAACACGCGCTCGTGAGTCAGCGCCGCGTACAGCAAGTAGCCCGCCGTGGTGTGCAGCACGCCTTTCGGTTTGCCAGTGGAGCCTGAGGTGTAAAGGATGAACAGCGACTCTTCGGCGCCCATTTCTTTCGGCGCGCAGGTGGTCGAAGCCACTTCCAGCAGCGTGTGGTACCAGATGTCGCGATGGCGGTTCCACTCGATGTCGCCACCGGTGCGCTTGCACACGATGACTTTCTGCACGCTGCTGGTTTCGGGGTTGGTCAGGGCGCGGTCAACGTTGGCCTTGAGCGCGGTGCGCTTGCCGCCACGCAAACCTTCGTCGGCGGTGATCACGACTTTCGATTTGCAGTCAATGATGCGACCGGCCAGGGCTTCCGGCGAAAAACCGCCGAATACCACGGAATGGATCGCGCCGATGCGAGCGCACGCCAGCATGGCAACCACGGCTTCCGGGATCATCGGCATGTAAATGGTCACGACGTCGCCACGGTGCACGTCCTGGCCGCGCAAGGCGTTGGCGAACTTGCAGACTTCTTCATGCAGTTCGCGGTAGGTGATGTTGCGGCTTTCGGAAGGGTCGTCGCCTTCCCAGATGATCGCGACCTGATCGCCACGCTCGGCCAGATGACGGTCCAGGCAGTTGTAGGAAACGTTCAGGGTGCCATCGGCAAACCATTTGATGTCGACGCGGTGATCGTCGAAGGACGTCTGTTTGACGGTGCTGAAGGGCTTGATCCAATCCAGGCGCTTGGCCTGCTCACGCCAGAAGCCATCCGGGTTGACCACCGACTGCTGGTACATGGCCTTGTAGGTCGCCTCGTCAGTCAGCGTATTGGCTGCCACTTCAGGGCGGACGGGGTACAGGGAAGCCGCACTCATCTTTCTTACCTCGGTGGAAATGTTGTTTTTGTATGAAACCGTTGTATCCGCCGAGGGCCACGAAAGCCATTCGACGATGGTCTTACCGGCCTTCAGCATAACGCCGAAACGCGCTCAAGGGCCCGGTTTGTGGCAAATCTTCATCCTAGTCCTACGACCAAAGAACGAGAGCCTTAGTGCGTTGCGGCGCGTAAAGCGCGATTGTTACCAGAATGCTCAACAGTCTTTATCAAAAGGGTTTCTATATAACCCGAGCGCAGACGCCTAGAATTCATTTCGCCAACACGGCAAACGATTGACAACTAACAGCCCTCCACACCGGCCTGTCAATCCGCAACTAAACCTGTAAACAACTGACTTCACACAAAATCCCACAAGGGTTTTGCGCACCCTGCCGAACGGCATTCCTGTCTGGCAGCGTTGACGAAGCAACTTAGAGGAAATACCTAAATGAAAGCTGCACTGGTTGTAATGGCTCTTTGTGGTTTCAGCGCCATGGCAATGGCAGAAGAATCAGGTGCGAAAGTGGCCGCGCAACAGCAACGGGTCGAGCACTACAGCTACTCCACCAAACTGGACATCGCCAAGGTCATTTCCGTGGATGAAGTGCCGAACGTCTGCAGCGTCGTGCCACAGCACATGACCTACGAGGATTCCAAGGGTCAGCGCCATGTCATGGAATACATGGTCATGGGCAACGGGTGCAGTAACGGTTGATCAATAACTGATTGAAAACGGTAGCAGCACGTCTTGCTGGCCGTGGCGATTACAAGGCGCCACCGCCGGCAAGCCGTGCTGCTACCGATCATCGTTACTTCTGCCCTACTTCATACTGTTTTAACTTGTTGGCGATCGTCGTATGTGAAACACCCAATCGTTTCCCCAATAGACGGCTGCTCGGGTGTGCCGCATAAAGTTGCTCCAATACCGCCTTTTCAAAACGCCCGACAATCTCTTCCAACCCGCCCTCTAATGAAAAGTCTCCCAACGGTTGGCGCACGCCATAATCCGGCAAACGAATATGTTCCGCCTTCACCACTCCGCCCTCGCACAGTGAAACCGCCTGAAACAATACGTTCTCCAATTGCCGCACATTGCCAGGCCAGTGATAGTGATTGAGGCGGTCGATCGCGGCGGGTGCAATGCGCGGTAGCGGGCAGCCGATCTGCCGACTGGCCTGATCGAGAAAGTGCTGCACCAGTGGTTGCAGGCCGTCGAGGCATTCGCGCAGCGGCGGGATGTGAAGCGACAGCACGTTGAGCCGGTGATAGAGGTCCTGCCGAAACTCGCCGCGTGCGCACAGTTCGGACAGATCTACTTGCGTGGCGCAGATCACGCGCACGTCCAGAAACACCTCTTCATCACTTCCGACACGGCGAAAGCAGCCTTCTTGCAGGTAGCGCAGCAGTTTCGCCTGCAACCGGGCGCTCATTTCCGCCACGCCATCGAGAAATAACGTACCGCCTGCGGTCAGTTCGAGCAGCCCGAGCTTGCCCTCGGCCCGTGCGCCTTCAAACGCGCCCGGCCCGTAGCCGAACAGCTCGGTCTCGGCCATGGACTCGGACAATCCCGCGCAGTTGAGCGCCATCATCGGCGACTGACCGCGAGGGCTCGCCAGATGACAGGCCCGCGCCAGGAGTTCTTTGCCGGTGCCGGTTTCGCCTTCTATTAATAACGGGGCATCGAGAGGCGCCATCCGCCGCGCCTCTCGCACGACCGCGGCCATCACCTTCGAACTCTGGAAGATGCTGTCGAAGCCCCGCAGTTCCTGCTTGCGCACGTTATAGATGTGTTCGCCTACGCGGTCTGCCCGGTGCAGCGTCAAGACCGCGCCGGCCATGGCTTCACTGTCTTCGTGCTCGGACTGCAGGGGGGCGATGTCGGCCAGAAAGACATCGCCCTTCACCTTGACCCTCAGGCCATTGATCCGTGACCGGTTGGCACGGACCAGTTGCGGCAGGTCGAAATCTTCGGCGTAACGGGACAGCGGAATGCCGGGGACTTCATCGACGCGCACCCCGAGCAACTGCGCGGCCGCTCGATTGGCCGCAACGATGGACCCGCCCATGTCGATGGACAGGACCGGAAACTCCAGCGCGCCCAGCAACGCATTCAACTCCATGTGCCGACGCTCGCTGGGCATCAATCCCACACGCTTGACGCCGAATACCCCCGGAATCGTTTCGAACTTGGGCACCAGCGCCTGGAATTGCAGGTTGATCAGATTCGGGCAGCGCAGGTAGATCGCATCGCCGTGCTCGCCGCCCACCTCGCCGCCCGAGACGTTGACGCCGTAAGAAACCAGCAATTCGAGGATGTCGCGCAGGATTCCGACGCGGTTCTGGCAGTGCACTTTGATACGCATGGCAGGTCGACTCTTGTCATCAGGCTGACTTTTTTGTGATGCGCGAAGTTTATCGTCAAGAATACGTTACAGCGCAAGCGGCCAAGCGCCCTGAATAGCGCAGATTCCGGGCTTTTCACATTCAGCTGTCAGGTTTTCTTTACGACGCGGCGCATTCACTGACCTCCACTTCCCTTGCAACGCGGCGGCACACGGCGTGAAACCGGGTATCTATAGCCTTACGCGGGCCATCGACCTGCAACCGAACGCTCCATATAAGAACAAGCCATTCAGGAGAGCAGCATGAGCACGCAGTACGTCGCCCGTGAACCGGACGCCAGCGGCTTCATCAAATATCCCGACGCTGAACATCGGGTGTGGAACACCTTGATCACTCGCCAATTGAAGGTGATCGAAGGCCGCGCCTGCCAGGAATACCTCGACGGCATCGAACAGCTCAACCTGCCCCATGATCGAATCCCGCAACTGGCCGAGATCAACACCGTGCTGGCCGCCACCACGGGCTGGCAAGTCGCGCGGGTTCCGGCGCTCATCCCCTTTCAAACCTTTTTCGAACTGCTGGCCAGCAAGCGATTTCCCGTGGCCACCTTTATTCGCACTGAAGAAGAACTCGATTACCTGCAAGAGCCTGACATCTTTCACGAAGTCTTCGGACACTGCCCGCTCCTGACCAACCCATGGTTTGCAGAATTTACCCACACCTACGGCAAGCTCGGTCTGGCAGCCAGCAAAGAGCAACGCGTGTACCTTGCCCGCCTTTACTGGATGACCATCGAATTCGGCCTGGTGGAGACCGCACAGGGGCGCAAGATTTATGGAGGTGGCATTCTCTCGTCACCCAAGGAAACGGTATACAGCCTGTCCTCGACGCCGGAACATCAGGCCTTCGACCCGATAGAGGCCATGCGCACGCCATACCGCATCGACATCCTGCAACCGTTGTATTTCGTGTTGCCGGACTTGAAGCGCCTGTTCGACCTGGCCCACGAAGACATCATGGGCATGGTCCAGACCGCAACTTCCATGGGCCTGCATGCGCCGCGCTTTGCGCCCAAGCCGCAGACGCCCAAAGCACAACCTTCCAAAACAACAGCCGCCTGAAAAAGGACCCTTGTATGACTGCTCTTAGCCAAGCCCACTGTGAAGCCTGCCGCGCCGACGCCCCGCAGGTCAGTGAAGCCGAACTGCCAGAATTGCTGCGTCAGATTCCGGACTGGAACATAGAAGTCCGTGATGGCGTGATGCAATTGGAAAAGGTCTATCTCTTCAAGAATTTCAAATTTGCGCTGGCGTTTACCAACGCGGTCGGCGAAATTGCCGAGGCCGAAGGTCACCACCCCGGTCTGCTGACCGAATGGGGCAAAGTGACCGTGACCTGGTGGAGCCACTCCATCAAAGGGCTGCACCGCAACGACTTCATCATGGCCGCCCGCACCGACGAGGTGGCCACAGGCGCCGAGGGCCGTAAGTAAATGCATTTTTCACAGATTCAGCGCGTACCCGATGATCCGATCCTGGGCTTGATCCAGGCTTATGCCAAAGACCCGAACCCAAACAAGTTCGACTTGGGCGTGGGCGTGTACAAGGACGCGCAAGGCCTGACCACCATTCCTCGTGCGGTCAAATTGGCCGAGCAGCGTCTGGTGGACTCGCAGCCGACCAAGACGTACATCGGCGGTCACGGCGAGCCACGCTTCGGCACGCTGATCTGTGAACTGGTAATGGGGGCCGATTCGCCGCTGATTCAGCAAAAACGTTTCGGCGCGACCCAGACGCCGGGCGGAACAGGCGCACTGCGTCTGTCCGCTGACTTCATCGCCAATTGCCTGCCAGGCAAGGGCATCTGGCTCAGCGACCCGACCTGGCCGATTCACGAAACCATCTATGCCGCTGCGGGCTTGAAGGTCAATCACTACCCGTACGTGGGCAGCGACAACCGCCTCAACGTGCCGGCCATGCTGGAAACCCTGAACACCGTGCCGGAAGGCGATGTCGTGCTGCTGCACGCCTGCTGCCACAACCCGACCGGTTTCGACCTCAGCCACGACGACTGGCATGAGGTGCTGAAGATCGTTAAACGCCGCAATCTGTTGCCGCTGATCGACTTCGCTTACCAGGGTTTCGGTGACGGGCTGGAGGAGGACGCGTGGGCCGTTCGCCTGTTCGCTGCCGAATTGCCCGAATTGCTGATCACCAGTTCCTGCTCGAAGAACTTCGGCCTGTACCGTGAGCGTACCGGCGCGCTGCTGGTGTGCGCGGACAACAGCGAAAAACTGGCCGACGTTCGCAGCCAGCTCTCCGCGACTGCCCGTAACCTGTGGTCCAACCCGCCCGATCACGGCGCGGCGGTGGTGGCTGAAATCCTCGGCGACCCGGAACTCAAGGCACTTTGGGCCGATGAAGTCGAAGCCATGCGCAGCCGCATCGCGCAACTGCGTCAGGGGCTGGTTGAAGCGCTGACACCGCTGGGCCTCGGTGAACGCTTCGCCCACATCGGTGTGCAACGCGGCATGTTCTCCTACACCGGGATGAATGACGACCAAGTCGCACGTCTGCGCAACCAACACAGCGTGTACATGGTTGCGGCAGGCCGGGCCAACGTGGCGGGGATCGATGCCACTCGGCTGGATGAACTGGCAGCGGCGTTCGCGGCGGTATGTAAGGATTGATCCGGCGCGACGCCGCTGCCCGGAGGGCGTGGGAGCTGGCTTGCCTGCGATCTACTGCGAAGCAGTAGTAAATTCTGTGCATGCGGTGTGTCTGACACTATCAAAGCGCCCAGATTTGCTGCCGCTACGGTCAGACGCGACCCCGGGCAGAAGCAGATCAGTCTACGGAATCCTGTAACGGGGGTAATACGCCACTACATGACCAACGGCCATCAATTAAAAGTCTGTTTGTCATTTGTTGTGGGGTATCCTCCGTTTGCGTTTTTTGGACGCGCTGTTCAAACCAGCCGCAACAAACTTGTGAGGAGCGATCTATGCACGAAATCCCAAACTTCCCCTTCCCAAGCCAAACCCAGCAAAGCGCAGCAGCCCGTCAAGAACTTGGTCAGCCGATCGAGATGAAAGCCGGTGCGAAACAGAGTGATAGCAAGAAAGCCCAAGGCCAACGCTAAGGGTTGAATGTTCAGCCCCTATGCAAGAGCGTCTTCCAGGCGTACTTCCATAAGGGCTGAATGCTCCGAGACCAGAACCCATGACTGAATTCAAAGACCCCCAGGCCCAGGCCCTCATCGGCGCCGCCGAGAAGATGATCGAAATCTGGACACGCCTCACCCCGGAAAAACAGCAAGCGTTGCTGGCGCGCTTCGGCACCCAGGAAAACGCCCTCGCTGCCTTGATCACGACTCAGCTTGTGACACCCGCCGACAAATAATCTCAAGCATCGGCGCTGCAACACTCGCGCTTGATTCAGCGCAGCTTCAACCTTCGACTGCCCTGAACGGGAAACCCTCGTTATCATGTGGCATCGCTTGGCTTTCAAGCGTCTACGCTTCATTCAGTTTCTGCCCCCGCTGCACTTCCCCAGTCGTAACCGTGGATCTAGCCCCATGCCAGACGCTTCAAGCGCCGAAACACAACGCCCTATCAAAGTTACCTTGCAGGTCGTTTCCATCGTTTTGTTCACCTTCATCGGTTACCTGAACATCGGTATCCCGCTGGCCGTGCTGCCGGGCTACGTGCACACCGACCTGGGCTTTGGCGCGGTGACCGCCGGTCTGGTGATCAGTGTCCAGTACCTCGCGACCCTGCTCAGCCGCCCCTACGCCGGGCGCATCATCGACAACAAAGGCCCGAAGAAAGCCGTGATCATCGGCCTGTTCGGTTGCGGCCTGAGCGGCGTGTTCATGTTGCTGGCGGGTTGGCTCGATGCGTGGCCAATAGTGAGCCTGATCAGCCTGTTCGTGGGCCGACTGGTGCTGGGCAGCGCCGAGAGTCTGGTGGGTTCGGGTTCCATCGGCTGGGGCATCGGCCGTGTGGGAGCAGCGAACACTGCCAAGGTGATTTCCTGGAACGGCATTGCTAGCTACGGCGCGCTGGCCATCGGCGCCCCGCTTGGCGTGTTGATGGTCAACGCGCTGGGGCTGTGGAGCATGGGCGTCAGCATCATATTGCTGGCCACGCTCGGCATTGCGCTGGCCTGGAAGAAGACACCGGCGCCCATCGTGCATGGCGAGCGGATGCCATTCCTGCACGTGCTGGGTCGGGTGTTGCCTCACGGCACCGGCCTGGCGCTGGGCTCGATCGGCTTCGGCACCATCGCGACCTTCATTACCCTGTATTACGCCAGCCACACCTGGCCGAACGCGGTGTTGTGCCTGAGCCTGTTCGGTGCCTGTTTCATCGGGGCGCGGCTGCTGTTTGGCAACATGATCAACCGCATTGGTGGATTTCGTGTCGCCATCGCGTGTCTGTCGGTTGAAGCGTTGGGCTTGCTGCTGTTGTGGCTGGCGCCAAACCCTAATCTGGCGCTGGCCGGTGCCGCGCTGACCGGTTTTGGTTTCTCGCTGGTGTTCCCGGCTCTAGGGGTTGAGGCCGTGAACCTGGTGCCCGCTTCCAGCCGAGGCGCGGCAGTGGGGGCTTATTCGCTGTTCATCGACCTGTCACTGGGCATCACCGGACCGGTCGCTGGCGCCGTGGCGTCGGGCTTTGGCTTCGCCTCGATCTTCTTGTTCGCGGCGTTGGCGTCGCTGGGCGGATTGGGCTTGAGCGTGTACCTGTACAAGCAGGCGAAGGTGATGCGGAACAAGGCCACCGACCTGTAGGAGCCGGCTTGCTGGCGAAGGCGTAGGAACAGCCCTGAAACCCTCTCGCGTATGAGTGTCAGGAATTTCCGAGATGACCCAATCTGCTGGCGCTTCGCACCAGATCGCGAGCAAGCTTGCTCCTACGGCCTTCGGCCAGAATCAACAGCAGACCGCGTTCAGATCACGAGCAAACGGCTAAAAATCCACCTTCCCTCGCCCCGCCTTGATCGACCCGCGTTTGGATTTGGATTCCAGACGACGGGTCTTCGACCCCAGTGTCGGCTTGGTCGGGCGCCGCTTCTTCTCGACCTTTCCTGCGCTGACGATCAACTCGCTCAGTCGCTCCAACGCATCGGCTCGGTTCTGTTCCTGCGTCCGGTATTGCTGGGCCTTGATGATGACGACGCCGTCGGCGGTGATCCGGCTGTCACGCAGCGCCAGCAGCCGCTCTTTGTAGAACGGCGGCAATGACGATGCGTTGATGTCGAACCGCAGGTGCACCGCGCTGGACACCTTGTTGACGTTCTGCCCGCCCGCGCCCTGTGCGCGAATGGCCGTCAATTCGACCTCGCTGTCGGGCAGGTGAACGTTGTTCGAGATGATCAGCATAGGATGCCTGGCTAGAGATTCATGTTGCGACTGTAGGAGCGAATTCATTCGCGAGAAGATCGTACAGCCGATGCATCTATATCGTCTGTGCCTAGTCTCGCGAATGAATTCGCTCCCACAGGGTTCAGCGGCGTACTGAAATCAGTGCACCGCCGTCAGCTACTTAATGATTGACGTCCTTTGAGCCATCGATTCGGCTTCGGCGTGGCGTTTGTTCTTGATGAGGTAGAACACCCACATCGCCACCAGCCACACCGGAATCGCATACACCGAGACCTGAATGCCCGGAATCATCAGCATGATCCCAAGGATCAGCACCACGAACGCCAGGCACACATAGTTACCGTACGGGTACCACAGCGCCTTGAACAGCGGTTGCAGGCCTTTGTCCGCCATGTGTTGACGGAACTTGAGGTGGGAATAGCTGATCATCGCCCAGTTGATCACCAGCGTCGCGACCACCAGCGACATCAGCAGCTCCAGCGCATTCTGCGGGATCAGGTAGTTGAGCAGTACGGCGATCACGGTCACCGCCGCCGACACCAGAATCGCCCGCACCGGGACGCCCCGGCCATCGACTTTGGCCAGTGAACGTGGCGCATCGCCCTGCTCGGCCATGCCGAACAGCATCCGTGCGTTGCAGTAGGTGCCGCTGTTGTATACCGACAGTGCGGCGGTCAGCACCACGAAGTTGAGAATGTGCGCCGCCGTGTTGCTGCCCAGCATCGAGAACACGTGCACGAACGGGCTGCCGCTGTAGGCATCGCCCGAAGCGTTGAGGTCTGTCAGCAAGGCGTCCCATGGGGTCAGCGACAACAGCACGACCAGCGAACCGATGTAGAAAATCAGGATGCGATAGATCACCTGATTGATCGCTTTAGGGATGATGACCTTCGGCTGATCGGCTTCAGCGGCAGTGAAACCGAGCATCTCCAGGCCGCCAAACGAAAACATGATGAACGCCAGCGCCATCACCAGACCGCTGACGCCGTTGGGGAAAAAGCCGCCGTGTTCCCAGAGGTTGCTCACCGATGCATGAGGCCCGCCGCTGCCGCTCACCAGCATGTAGCTGCCCAGGGCAATCATGCCCAGAATGGCCACGACTTTGATGATCGCGAACCAGAATTCGGCCTCACCGAACACTTTGACGTTGGCCAGGTTGATGACGTTGATCATTACGAAGAACACGGCCGCCGAGGCCCAGGACGGAATTTCCGGCCACCAGTACTGCACGTATTTGCCGACGGCTGTCAGCTCGGACATACCGACGAGGATGTACAGCACCCAGCAGTTCCAGCCGGACAGAAAGCCCGCGAAACCGCCCCAGTAAGTGTGTGCGAAATGGCTGAACGAACCGGCGACCGGCTCTTCGACGATCATTTCGCCCAGTTGACGCATGATCATGAAGGCGATGAAGCCGCACAGGGCATAGCCGAGAATCATCGACGGACCCGCCGACTTGAGCACCCCGGCCGATCCCAGGAACAGGCCTGTGCCGATGGCACCGCCCAAGGCAATCAGCTGGATATGGCGGTTTTTGAGACCACGCTTCAAATCTCCCGAATGGGACATGTTTTCACTCATTGAATAGTCACCTTGTTGTTCTTGTCTGTGACGGAATCGAACCCGACGCGCTCATGACGCGGCGGAATGAAACGGAGTGGGTAAACCCCGAATTGGCTGGCGTCCATACGCCGATGAATCACAGAAAAAACGCGCGGCATTGTACACCCTCAACCGCGCAGGTGGCCGTCAAAAAGCTGTGCGTCCGATCAGGTATGGAGTTGAACTGCCTATTCCCTGTGGGAGCGAATTCATTCGCGAAACGGCAGTACAGCCGATGCATGTCTATTGACCGAACGATCTTTCGCGAATGAATTCGCTCCCACAGGGGATAGCGCGCGCCGGGAGAGCACGGTTGAGCAGGGAACGAGAAACGGGCCGCAAAAAAAAACGCCAGTCACAGGGACTGGCGTTTTTTGACTTCAAGCCACGATCACTCAGGCTTGCGGCGACCGAAGCCTGGACGCTGACCTGCACCGGCCGGGGCGCCGCGACGCTTGCCCGATGGGGTCTTGTCGTCGTCGACCAGCTTGATGCCGGGACGCGAGGTCTTCGGTTTCGCCGGGCGCTTGTTCATCTCGCTCGGACGTTCCGCGACTGGCGTGCCACGGCTGCTGTCGCCACGGCTGTCACCACGACCGCCTGCGGCCGGACGCGGCGTGCGGGCCGGACGACCGCTTTCGGCAGGCTTGCGCGCTGGACGTTCGCCGTCAGCCACACGTGGCTCGCGAGGTGCACGCTCAACCGGTGCAGCATCCTTGGCCGGACGCAACTGACGCACGCGCTCGCCTTTACCCAATGGACGTGAAGACTGGCGCTGCAAACGCTCCAGCTTGTCCTTGGTCTTCGCGGTCATTTGCGGCATGGCGACGGGTTTCAGGCCAACTTCGGCGCTGAGGATGTCGACTTCCTGCTGACTCATTTCGCGCCAGCGGCCCATCGGCAAGTCGGAGTTCAGGAACACCGGACCAAAGCGCACGCGCTTCAGGCGGCTGACCACCAGGCCCTGGGATTCCCACAGGCGACGCACTTCACGGTTACGGCCTTCCATCACCACGCAGTGATACCAGTGGTTGAAGCCTTCACCGCCCGGCGCTTGCTGGATGTCGGTGAAACGGGCCGGGCCGTCTTCGAGGATCACGCCGTTCTTCAGACGCAGCAGCATGTCGTCGTCGACTTCGCCACGGACGCGCACGGCGTACTCGCGGTCCATTTCGAAGGACGGGTGCATCAGGCGGTTGGCCAGCTCACCGTCGGTGGTGAACATCAGCAGACCGGTGGTGTTGATGTCGAGACGACCGATGTTGATCCAGCGGCCTTCTTTCGGGCGCGGCAGGCGGTCGAACACGGTCGGACGGCCTTCCGGGTCGTCACGGGTGCAGATTTCGCCGTCGGGCTTGTTGTACATGATGACGCGGCGGACCGTTTCGGCAGCTTCTTCGCGTTTGATCACGCGGCCGTCGACGGTGATGGCGTCGTGCAGATCGACGCGCTGACCGAGGCTGGCCTGTACGCCGTTGACCTTGATGCGGCCTTCGCCGATCCAGGATTCGACGTCACGGCGCGAGCCCACGCCAATGCGCGCCAGCACCTTTTGCAGCTTTTCGCCTGCTGGGCCGATCTCTTTGTCCTGCTTGTCTTGTTCACTCATCTGGGCACCTCCCGGTGTGTCGAATCAGGGCGTGCGCGAGTGGGCACGGCCTGTTGCCCTGCTCCTGAACAGAAGCGCGGGGCGGAAACTGGAAACACTTTGGCGAGTAGGGATCGCCAAAAGGTCGAGAATTATACGCTCATGGCGCGCGTTGCGCATCAGAGAGTAGATGAAATCCGTCGGCTCATTTCTTTTTCCGCCGACCGGAGGATTTGAGCGTTTTCAGGCGCGAGGCCGATTCGGCAAGGACCGAGCGTTTCTCGTCCTTGTCCATCTTCTTCCACGACTTGATCTCGCGCTTGCTGCGCCCGCAGCCGATGCAGATGTCGTCGTCGAATTTACAGAGGCTGATGCAGGGGTCTTTGGTGCTCATGGCGTAGTCGGAATCTCTGATAGGCGCCGCGGGAAGAACCTGTGGGAGCGAATTCATTCGCGAAAGGGCAGTACAGCCGACATCTATCCATCGACCGAACGATCTTCGCGAATGAATTCGCTCCCACAGGATCGCGTTTCAAAGACGACATCGCAGGGGTATCGATCTCAAGCGCTTCAGCGAGGATCTTCATCATCCCGATCCTGCGGCTCATCTTCCCATTCAGACCCTTTATCCGGCTCATCGACCCGTAAATCGTCGAAGTCGATTTTCAGGCCGGTTTCCATGATGTCCAGTTCGGCCAACAGGCTGCGGAAACTGGTTTCGTCTCTCGGTGCTTCCGGTTCCGCGTCAGGGTCCGGTTCCAGGCTGGCGTCGGCCAACGCCTGTAAGTGCGCCGGGACCGGGGCGTCGTCGAAGTCGAGGATCGGCTCGGCTTCCATTTCCCGCAGGTCGGCCAGAGGCGGCAGTTCGTCGAGATTCTTCAGGTTGAAGTGATCGAGAAACGCTTTGGTCGTGGCGAACATCGCCGGTTTACCCGGCACGTCGCGATACCCGACGATCCTGATCCACTCCCGTTCCAGCAGGGTTTTGACGATGTTGCTGTTGACCGCCACGCCCCGCACGTCCTCGATTTCGCCCCGGGTGATCGGCTGGCGGTAGGCGATCAACGCCAGGGTTTCGAGCAAGGCGCGGGAATAACGCTGCGGGCGCTCTTCCCATAAACGGCCCACCCACGGCGCGAATTTTTCGCGAATCTGCAGGCGATAGCCCGAGGCGACTTCCTTCAATTCGAAGGCCCGGTTGTCGCAGGATTTGTTCAGCAGCGTCAGCGCCTTCTTGAACACCGCAGGCTCCGGACGCTCGCCCTCTTCGAACAGTTCGTACAGCCGCTCCAGGGATTGCGGCTTACCGGAGGCCAGCAGAAACGCCTCAAGCAATGGCGCAAGATCGCGGGGTTCGTTCAGGTTCATCGATCAGCTCTTGCTCTTTATTCGGCTCGCGCCCGCACATGAATGACAGCGAACGGTTCGTTCTGCACCAGCTCGACCAGTTGCTCCTTGACCAGCTCCAGCACGGCCATGAAGGTCACGACCACGCCGAGACGCCCCTCCTCTGCCGTGAACAACTCGGCAAACGGCACGAATCCCGCGCCTTTCAGACGTTCCAGCACATCGCTCATGCGCTCCCGAGTGGACAGGGCTTCGCGGCTGACCTGATGACTTTCGAACATGTCGCCCCGGCGCAGCACTTCGGCCATGGACACCAGCAATTCTTCCAGCGCCACGTCCGGCAACAGCTTGCGGGCGCGGGCTTCAGGGGCGTCGAGCTTGGGCACCACCACGTCGCGACCGACCCGGCTCAGCGTGTCGATGCCTTCGGCGGCGGCCTTGAAACGTTCGTACTCCTGCAAGCGTCGGATCAGCTCGGCGCGAGGGTCGTCCTCTTCCTCTTCGGCGGTTTCCGAGCGCGGCAGCAGCATGCGCGATTTGATTTCGGCCAGCATCGCGGCCATGACCAGGTACTCGGCCGCCAGCTCCAGGCGCACGGTTTTCATCAGCTCGACGTAACCCATGTACTGCCGAGTGATTTCGGCCACGGGAATGTCGAGGATGTTGATGTTCTGTTTACGGATCAGGTAGAGCAGCAGGTCCAGCGGGCCTTCGAAGGCTTCGAGAAAGACTTCCAGCGCATCAGGGGGAATGTAGAGGTCGAGCGGCATCTGCGTGACCGCTTGCCCATAGACCATCGCAAACGGCAGCTCCTGCTGGGCGTCGGCCTGCGGGTCCAGCGTCTGGGCGTCGGTCACTCGACTTCGACCTCGAACGGCGTCGGATCGCCACAGCCCACGCGCACGACCTGGGGCTCATCTTCTGACAGGTTGATGACCGTGGACGCCGAAATGCCGCCCTCGCCGCCGTCGATGATCAGATCGACATGGTGTTCGAGGACCTGGCGCATCTCGTAGGGATCGCTCATCGGCAGGTCTTCACCCGGCATGATCAGGCTGACGCTCATCAATGGCTCGTTGAGCTCCTGCAACAACGCCTGCGCAATGGGGTGCTGCGGCACGCGCAGGCCGATGGTGCGGCGCTTGGGGTGCAGCAACAGGCGCGGTACTTCGCGGGTCGCGCCGAGGATGAACGTGTACGGGCCGGGGGTGTGGGCTTTCAGCAGCCGGAACGCAGCGGTGTCCACCTTGGCGAACAGCCCCAGTTGCGACAGGTCGCAGCACATCAGGGTGAAATTGTGCTTGTCGTCCAGATTGCGCAGGCGTCGAATGCGATCCAGCGCGCCTTTGTCGCCCATCTGGCAACCCAGCGCGTAGGACGAATCGGTCGGATACACCACCAGCCCGCCGGCCCGAATGATTTCCACGGCCTGTTTGATCAGACGCGCCTGCGGGTTTTCCGGGTGGACCTGGAAAAATTGACTCACGGTATCTTCCTGTTCAGACGGCAGTAGGCTGGTCATGTTTGAATCGTCCCCATAGTGGCGGCAGATCCTCCGGCAACGGGCGGTAGACGCCTATCTCGGACCAGGCGCCAGGCGCATGAAAATCACTGCCAGCACTGACCAGCAGACCGAATTCACGGGCCAGAATGGCCAGGCTGCCCACTTGTTCGGCGGGTTGCAGGCCGTTGACCACTTCTATCGCATGACCGCCCGCCTGAATGAAGTCGGCGACCAGTTTGCGACGCTTGCTGCGGGTAAAGTCGTAATGCCATGGGTGCGCCAGACTGACCCACGCGCCGGCCGCGCGCAAGGTCGCGACCGTGTCTTCGAGGGTGGGCCAATGCTGTTTGACGTCGCCCAGCTTGCCAGCGCCCAGCCATTTGCGGAACGCTTCGGCGCGATCCTTCACGAAACCTTCATTGACCAGAAAGTCAGCGAAATGTGGACGGGCCGGTGCATTGCCGCTGTCACCCAGTGCTTGCTGCACCGCACGGGCACCTTCCAGCGCGCCGGGCATACCTTTCATCGCCAATTTGCGACTGATTTCTTCAGCGCGCAACCAGCGGCCAGTGTGCAATTGCTCAATAGCGTCAAGCAAAGGCCGGGCATCGACATTAAAGCCGTACCCGAGAATATGGATGGTGGCACCGCCCCAAGTGCAGGACAGCTCGATGCCGTTGATCAACTGCATATCGAGTGCACGCGCCGCCGTGCGGGCTTCTTCGAGGCCTTCGATGGTGTCGTGATCGGTCAGCGCGAGCACCCGGACGCCGTTCTCATGGGCACGGGCGACAAGTGCCGCAGGCGCTAGGGCGCCGTCGGAAGCGGTACTGTGGCAGTGCAGGTCGACATTCATAGGGGCGCTTTCGCAGTCATTGATGTTTGTTATTATGCCGCCACATCCAGCTTCTGGCTCTTACTGTGAAACAATTCATCGATTTCATCCCGCTTATCCTGTTTTTCATCGTCTACAAAATCAGTCCCCAAGCCGTCGATATCCTGGGCCACAGCATCATGGTCGGCGGGATTTTCAGCGCCACCGCCGTGCTGATCGCCAGCTCCATCGTCGTCTACGGCATCCTCTATATCCAGCAAGGCAAGCTTGAGAAGAGCCAATGGTTGACCCTCGCCGGGTGCCTGGTGTTCGGCAGCCTGACCCTCGCCTTCCACAGCGAAACCTTCCTTAAATGGAAGGCCCCGGTGGTCAACTGGATCTTCGCGCTGGTCTTCGCGGGCAGCCACTTCATCGGCGACCGCCTGCTGATCCAGCGGATCATGGGCCACGCGCTGACCTTGCCTCAGTCAGTCTGGACCAAACTGAACATCGCGTGGATCGTGTTCTTTCTGTTCTGCGGCGCTGCGAATTTGTACGTCGCGTTCACGTACCAGGATTTCTGGGTCGACTTCAAAGTCTTCGGCAGCCTGGGCATGACCCTGCTGTTCCTGATCGGCCAGGGCATCTACCTGGCCCGTCATCTTCACGATGCCGACCCATCGACCCAGCCTTCCACAAAAAAGACAGAGGACTGACATGCTCTACGCCATCGTTGCAACGGACGTCGCCAACTCGCTGGAAAAACGCATTGAAGCGCGCCCTGCGCATCTGGAGCGCCTGACCGCGCTTAAAAACGAAGGCCGCATCGTGCTGGCAGGGCCGCTGCCTGCGGTCGACAGCAACGATCCCGGCGCTGCGGGTTTCACCGGCAGCCTGATCGTCGCCGAATTCGCCTCCCTCAGCGCCGCACAGGCCTGGGCCGATGCCGACCCGTACATCAAGGCGGGTGTTTACGACCACGTCGTGGTCAAGCCGTTCAAGCAAGTCCTGCCTTAACCTCGCTTTACGACCGGCCTCGCTCCGAGGTCGGATTCCCCTACATTTTTCGTAGACCTGAGCCGAGCCACTCCTCAACGAACGACGCCGCGTCCCTATGGGAGCGAATTCATTCGCGAATGGGTCCGTTCAGTCGATGCCTCTTTGCTGTCCGAAATCGCTTCGCGAATGAATTCGCTCCCACAGGGGGGTCGTCCGTATGCGCTCAGTCACAGCGGGGTGCAACGGCCAAACCTCCACTCCTATTGCTCATTATTCGCATCCCGATGCCGATAGCCTGCCAAACGCCCAATAAAACCGGCGCAGTCATCAGATGCCGCCCGAACAATCAGGAGTTCAGATGCGTCCACGTCAATGGTGTGTACTGGCGGTCGCGCTGACCGTTTCAGCGATCAGCGTCGAAATTCGCGCCGACGATACGAGCGATACCGTCACCCATGCATTGCCTTTGCCCAGCACAGCGAGTCAGCTGACCGACCTGCGTCAGCGGCTGGCCGACAGCGAAAAACAACGGGAAGCGTTGACCCGCCAATTGCAGAATGCCGACACTGAACGTGAAAGTATTCTGGTCGGACGTCTGCGACAGGAGAACCAAAGGCTTAAACTGCAGCTCAAAGAAGCGCAGTCGGTCATGCCTGCGCGCGTACTGACCGAGCAACAACAATGGTTCGTCACAGGGGGCGGCGTTGCAATGATCGCCCTGCTGTGCGGTATCTTTGCCAGCGGCTGGCGTAGACAGCGTCGGCAATGGCTAAATTGAGTGAGTCATGAGCGAGCTGTTACTTATTGATGATGACCAGGAGCTGTGCGAGCTCCTGAGCAGTTGGTTGAGCCAGGAAGGCTTCGTGGTGCACGCTTGCCACGATGGCCAGAGCGCCCGCAAGGCGCTCACCGAATCCTCCCCTGCCGCCGTGGTGCTGGACGTGATGCTGCCCGATGGCAGCGGTCTGGAGTTGCTCAAGCAATTGCGCACCGATCACCCCGACCTTCCTGTGCTGATGCTCTCGGCCCGCGGCGAGCCGCTGGACCGCATCCTCGGTCTGGAACTCGGTGCCGACGATTACCTGGCCAAGCCCTGCGATCCCCGTGAGCTCACCGCCCGCCTGCGCGCCGTGTTGCGCCGCAGTCACCCGACGGCGGTGTCCAGCCAGATCGAGCTGGGCGACCTGTGCTTCAGCCCGGCCCGGGGCGTGGTGACGATCGACGATCAGGAGTTCACCCTGACCGTGTCCGAAGCGCGCCTGCTTGAAGCCTTGCTGGGCCAACCCGGCGAGCCTCTGGAAAAGCAGGAATTGGCGCAACTGGCTTTGGGCCGCAAGTTGACCCTCTACGACCGCAGCCTGGACATGCACGTCAGCAACCTGCGCAAAAAGATCGGACCCCATGCCGACGGCAGACCGCGAATCGTGGCGTTGCGCAGCCGCGGCTATTACTACGCCCCTTAGCGGGGGAGCTGCGAGTTTTAAGCTGCAAGCTGCAAGCTGCAAGCAAGCGCCGTGCGCGGACAGCTTGAGGCTTGCAGCTCGCAACTCGCGGCGCCCCCCTTCTCTTGCATCTGAGTAAATACGCCGGGGCGCCGTCTTTACTCAGGCTTTACCCACGCCTGACCTCGCTTGACCTTGATCTCCCTAAACTGGCCACAACCGGCACAGAGCCGGATTCGAGACAAGGAGATACACCATGCGTAAGACTCTGATGGCTTTGATGTTCGCCGCTGCCCTGCCTGCCGTTGCGATGGCTGCTGCGCCTACCGACGGCGGTCACATGGGTGGCCCTGGCGGTCCAGGCTTTGACGGTCCTGGCATGCACCACCACAAAGGCCCGTTCGACAAACTGAACCTGACCCCGGAACAGCGTCAGCAAGTCGGCAAACTGATGGGCGATCAATGGCACAGCCGTTCCGACATCACCCACAAGTACCTGGCCAAGCTGTCGCCCGCCGACCAGAAAGCGATGAAGGATGAGATCGCGGCCAAACAGGCAAAAACCCAAGCCGACGTTCGCGCCCTGCTGACCCCGGACCAGCAAAAGACGTTTGACCAAATGCAGAAAGATCGCGAACAACGTCGCGCTGATCGCGCCGAGTTCGAAGCCTGGAAAGCGCAAAAGGCGCAGAAGACGCAGTAACCCGCACAGCGGCGCTGCTTTACACTCCCCAACCCGACACGCTCTCCCCGGCGTGTCGGGCTGTTTTCATTGCGGGATCGGACCGAGGGCTACACGTGCGTTCATTATTCTGGCGAATCCTGGCGAGCTTCTGGCTCGCGATCGCGTTGGTGGCGGGTCTGTCGATCCTGCTGGGGCACATGCTCAATCAGGACGCCTGGATTCTCAGCCGCCACCCCGGCCTGCACAACCTGCCGGAGAAATGGACGACGCTGTACGAAGACCAGGGCGAAGGCCCGGCGCAGGACTTTCTGCAAAACCTCAAGCGCAAGTACCACATCGACGTTCAGGTGCTGAACGACAGTGGTGAAGCGGTGATCCCCGGCACCTTCCCTCCCCGCGCGGCGGCCTTCGAAGCCCGTCAGAAGGACGATCCCAGGCAATTGCCATGGCGCCGCCTGACCGCTGAATACACCAGCCCGAAAACCAGCGAAACCTACCTGCTGATCTACCGTATCCCGCATCCCGAACTGGACGCGTGGCATCGAGGCAGTCTGATCTGGCCGCTCAGTGCGCTGGGTATCGCGCTGGTGGTGCTGACCCTGTTCAGCCTGTTCGTCACGCTGTCGATCACCCGCCCCTTGAGCCGTTTACGCGGTGCCGTGCATGACTTGGGACAGACGACGTACCAGCAGAACAGCCTCGCGCAACTGGCCAACCGTCGCGATGAATTCGGCGTGCTGGCCCACGATTTCAACCGCATGGGCGCACGCCTGCAAAGCCTGATCAGCAGCCAGCGTCAGTTGCTGCGCGACGTTTCCCACGAACTCCGCTCCCCGCTCGCACGCCTTCGCATCGCTCTGGCCCTCGCCGAGCGCGCCGGACCGGATGAACGGGAAAAGCTGTGGCCACGGCTAACCCGCGAATGCGATCGGCTGGAAGAATTGATCAGCGAGATTCTGGCGCTGGCACGACTGGACGCTGACATGGGTAACGCCGCGCCGATCGATCTGCCGGGGCTGTTGCATCACCTGAAAGCCGAAACCGAGCTGGGCGGCACCGAGCAAGTGGTGACGGTGGAATCGCAACCGGGGGCGCAGTTGCAAGGCTGGCCCAACGTGCTGGAACGGGCGCTGGATAACCTGTTGCGCAACGCCCTGCGCTTCAACCCGGCCGGACAGCCCATCGAGTTGAGCGCGCGGACCTCCGAGGAAGGATTGCGTATCAGCGTGCGCGATCACGGGCCGGGAGTGAGCGCCGAGCACCTGTCGCAGTTGGGCGAGCCCTTCTACCGGGCGCCGAACCAGACCGCGCCGGGTTACGGCCTGGGCCTGGCTATCGCCAAACGCGCTGCGGAAAAGCATGGCGGGGTTCTGGTGTTCGAGAATCACCCGCAGGGCGGGTTTGTGGCGAGTATCGTGGTGCCAAAAGAGCTGGCAGCCTAACCTCTGTCGCTGTAGCACGTCTTGCCGGCGGTCGCGATTTCAAGGACGCCACCGCCGACAAGCCGTGCGGCTACAGGGGAATGTGAGGCCTGACGGGGACAACCTGTGGGAGCGAATTTATTCGCGATACGGTGGTACAGCCGACGAAGATGTATCGGATGCCCAGGCCTCTCGCGAATGAATTCGCTCCCACAGAAACGCATCCCGTCTGCTACGACCTCAACATTAGCCCTGCCACGACGTGACAAACTCCGCCACATCCGGCTTCTGCGCTTCGCGGGGCGGATTCAGCGGGGTTCCGAGGTACAGAAACGCCACTACCTCTTCATCCGCGGCCAGGCCCAGCCCTTTGGCCACGTGCGCCGAATACGAGAGCTCGCCCGTGCGCCAGACCGCGCCCACACCCAACGCATACGCTGCCAGCAGCACGCCGTGGGCCGCGCAGCCTGCGGTGATCACCTGCTCTTTCTTGGGCACCTTGTAGTGATCGGTCAGCTTGGCGATCACCACGACCACCAGTGGCGCACGCAATGGGCCGAGACGCGCTTTCTCCAGCGCCTTTTCATCCGCCTCGCCATCGCTTTCAAGCAGCGACTGAGCCAGCAGCTCGCCCATGCGGTTGCGTGCGTCACCTTCCACGGTCAGAAAACGATAGGGCCGCAAGCCGCCATGGTCAGGTGCACGCAAGGCCGCGCCGAAGAGAATGTCGCGCTGCGCGGCGTCCGGGGCTGGCTCGACCAGCCGGGGAACAGACACGCGATTGAGCAATACGTCGAGCGCTTCCATTGAGTCGTCTCCTGAAAATTGATGGGGCATTGTAGTGCCGCAAACACGTTCTTGAACTTCAATAACGAATGACAGTAGCAATTACTTACACGACACTCGGAAAAGCCCTCGGTTTACACGATTCGACTGCCGGGTAGAATGTGCCGCCTCCCCTTCACAGATCAGAGCGACTGCATGGCGTTGCCGACCCTCCGCATCATCGGCTTCATTATCGGCATCTTCCTCATCACCCTGGCCATTGCCATGGTCGTGCCTATGGTGACGCTGGTGATCTTCGACCGAACCCGCGACATGCCCTCGTTTCTCTGGTCGAGCATGATCACCTTTATCGCCGGGTTGGCGCTGGTGGGTCAGGGGCGGCCCGAACACGTGCACCTGCGTCCACGGGACATGTACCTGCTCACCGTCAGCAGTTGGGTGGTTGTCTGCATTTTTGCGGCGCTGCCGTTTCTGTTGACCCAGCACATCAGCTACACCGATTCGTTTTTTGAGAGCATGTCCGGCATCACGGCCACCGGCTCTACGGTGCTCAGCGGGCTGGACACCATGTCGCCAGGCATTCTGATCTGGCGCTCGCTGCTGCACTGGCTCGGGGGCATCGGCTTCATCGGGATGGCCGTGGCGATTCTGCCCTTGCTGCGCATCGGTGGCATGCGGCTGTTTCAGACCGAGTCGTCGGACCGTTCCGAAAAGGTCATGCCGCGCTCGCACATGGTCGCCAAGTTCATCGTGCTGGTGTACGTCGGCTTCACCGTGATCGGCAGCCTCGCGTTCTGGTGGGCGGGCATGAGCCTGTTCGACGCGATCAACCACGCGATGTCGGCGATTTCCACAGGCGGCTTTTCCACCTCCGACCTGTCCCTCGCCAAATGGCCACAACCCTCCGTGCACTGGGTGGCGATCGTGATGATGATCCTCGGCAGCCTGCCCTTCACCCTGTACGTCGCGACGTTGCGCGGGCACCGCAAGGCGTTGATCAAGGATGAGCAAGTACGAGGTTTCATCGGTCTGCTGCTGGTGACCTGGCTGGTGATGACCCTCTGGTATTGGGCCACCACCGACCTGCCGTGGTACGACGCCCTGCGCCATGTGGCGTTGAACGTCACGTCGGTGATCACCACCACGGGCTTCGCGCTGGGCGACTACAGCCTGTGGGGCAATTTTTCGCTGATGTTTTTCTTCTACATCGGCTTCATCGGCGGCTGCTCGGGCTCGACAGCGGGTGGCGTGAAGGTGTTCCGGTTTCAGGTCGCCTACATCCTGCTCAAGGCCAACCTCAATCAACTGATTCATCCTCGGGCGGTCATCAAGCAGAAGTACAACGGCCATCGTCTGGACGAAGAAATCGTGCGGTCGATTCTGACATTCTCGTTTTTCTTTACGTTCACCATCTGCCTGATCGCATTGCTCCTGTCGCTGCTGGGGCTGGACTGGATGACCGCGTTGACGGGCGCGGCGAGTACCGTGTCGGGCGTGGGTCCGGGGCTGGGCGAAACCATCGGCCCGGCGGGCAACTTCGCGACCCTGCCGGACGCGGCGAAGTGGATCTTGTCGTTGGGAATGCTGCTGGGGCGGCTGGAAATCATCACCGTGCTGGTGCTGTGCGTTCCGGCGTTTTGGCGGCATTGACCGAGGTGCCGCCCCTTCCCCAGTAGGCGCGAATTCATTCGAGAATCGGTTTTCCAGACGGTGCGTTTCCATCGGATGTACCGGCCTCTCGCGAATGAATTCGCTCCTACAGAGTGAGCACGCTCAGGCGATGGACTTCCTGATCCGATATTCCCCCGGCGTTTCATCGAACCAACGCCGGAACGCCCGGAAGAAGTTGCTCGGATCGGCAAACCCCAGCAGATACGCGATCTCCAGCAGGGTCATCTGCGGTTGAGCCAGATACTGCTCGGACAACTCTCGACGGGTGTCATCCAGCAGGGTCTGAAAACTGGTGCCCTCTTCCTGCAAACGCCGTTGCAACGTGCGCTGGGATAGATGCAGGCTTTGCGCCACGGCCTCGCGTTTCGGCTCGCCTTGCGGCAGCAGCCGGCACAGCACTTGCCGCGCTTGATGGGTCACGCGGTTGCTGGCGAAGCGGGCCAGGAACTCCCCGGCAAACCGGTCGTGCAGCTTGGCCATGGCCTCGTCGGCGGTGGGCAGTGGCGCTTCCATGTCTGCCCGCTCGAACACCAGCGCATCGTACGGCGCGTTGAAGGTCAGGGGCGCGTGGAAGAATTTCTTGTAGGGCTCGACGTTTTTCGGCTGGTCGCCCTGGATCAGCACTTGGCGGGGGTGCAGCGGACGTCCGGTCAACCAGCCGCAAAACGCGAGGGCAAAGGCCAGTGAGGCCTCGGCACTTTGGCGCGTCGGCGGCAGCAGGTCGCCATGCACCGTCAAAATCAGCGCGTAGCCTTCCGGCAGGAGTTTGAAACTCAGGTCGGCGCTGTCGGCAATGATTCGCTGATACTTCACCAGCCGCTCGAAACCCTCTTTCAGGGTGCGACTCGACATCAAGGCATAACCGGCGACGCTGAAGGACGCAGGCCGCACCACTCGGGCCATGTTCAGGCCCACCGCAGGATTGCCAGACAGCTCGACGGCCCGTGTCCAGAGCCGGGTCATGGAATCCTGTGGGAAACGCGCGTCCGGGTTTTCGAGATCGGCGTACACCAACCCCAGTTCAGTGAACAAAGCGCGACAGTCCAGACCGTCCATTTCGAGCGACTTGACGATCCCCATCGCCCAGCTTGAAGAAGTCGTTTTTTCCATGGCTGCACTTCTACTTCCAGACCAGCCGCCCCCTGCGACTGATAGCGGAAGGATACTACGTTGGCACCCATTGTCACTGACTGTCCGGAGTGCTGGTCTAGACTGAGGGCATTAAATCGACAAGAGAAGACCGCAGTGGATAACGTCAAGACGTTTGAGGGGTTCGCCGACTTTTACCCGTATTACCTGCAAGAGCACCGGGACAGCACGTGCCGCCGTCTGCACTTCATCGGCACGACGCTGGTGCTGCTGATTCTGGCGACCGCCCTGCTGAGCGCCAGTTGGCTGCTGCTGTGGGTGCTGCCGTTGGCGGGTTACACCTTTGCCTGGGTCGGTCATTTCTTTTTCGAGAAGAATCGCCCGGCCACGTTCAAGCATCCGTTCTACAGCTTGCTGGGCGATTTCGTGATGTACAAAGACATGCTGATCGGCAAGGTGCCGTTTTAAGCACCGAGCGCCTTTTAAACGGTTTCGGCCGCCGGTTGGGCTTCCAGGCTTTTGGCCTTGACGTGCGCATCGGCCAGACGGAACAGCTCGATGGTGCCGTCCCAGTGCTCGATCAGCGCCGTGCAGGATTCAACCCAGTCGCCGCAGTTGAGGTATTCCACCCCGCCCACCTGACGGATTTCCGCGTGGTGAATGTGTCCGCAGACCACCCCGTCCAACCCGCGCTTTACGCACTCGTGGGCGATGGCTTCTTCGAAGTCGCTGATGAAGTTCACCGCCGTCTTGACCTTGTGCTTCAGGTACGCCGACAACGACCAATAGCCTTTGCCGTACTTGGCTCGCCAGTGGTTGAGCCAGCGGTTGAGGGTCAGGGTGAACTCGTAGGCCGAGTCGCCGAGAAATGCCAGCCAGCGGTGATAGCGAGTGATGACGTCGAACTGGTCGCCGTGGATCACCAGCAGACGACGGCCATCGGCAGTGACGTGTTCGGCCTCGTCCACCAACTGGATATTGCCGAGGATCAGCTTCGAATAGCGGCGCAGGAATTCGTCGTGGTTGCCGGTGACGTAGATCACCTCGGTGCCGCGCTTGCTCATGGTCAGCAGACGACGGATGACGTTGGTGTGCGCCTGGGGCCAGTACATGCCGCCGCGCAGTTTCCAGCCGTCGATGATATCGCCGACCAGATAAATCCTGTCGGCCTGATACTGTTTGAGGAACGCGGACAGGTGCTCGGCCTGACAATCCCGGGTCCCCAGATGTACGTCGGAGATCCACAAGGTCCGGACACGCTGCTTACGGCTGGGTTTCACGCTCTCGGCAATGCTCATGGATAGCCTCCACTCGGGTTTTCACAAGGGTGGACCGAGTGGGTGAAATGAACATGACGGGCAGATTGAAATTTGATGACAGCGACTGCGGTGCCGCCCTCCGGGCACGCCGCAAGACACCTGTAGGAGCGAATTCATTCGCGAATCGGTTTTCCAAACGACGCATCTCCATCGGATGTAACGGCCTCTCGCGAATGAATTCGCTCCCACAGAGACCCCATCCGACCACGGTCAGGGCGCGGCCGACGTGTCACGTCAACACGAAATCCACCGGCGCCAGCATCGGCGGCAGGGGCGTCACGCCCAAAGCATCGAGGACATCGCGCTCGACGACCCGCACCAGCGCGTCCAGCGGCAGGTCGTTTTCGTCGTAGCCGAACGGGTCTTCCAGTTCGTTGCCGATGGCGTCCAGACCGAAGAAGGTGTAGCTGACGATGGCCATGAACAGCGGGGTCATCCAGCCCAGCGGCTCGGCCATGGCGAAGGGCAGCAGAATGCAGAACAGGTAAATCGTACGGTGCAGCAGCAAGGTGTACGGAAACGGCAGCGGCGTGGTCTTGATGCGGTCGCAGGTGGCGATGACGCGACTGAGCACGCTCAGGTGATTGGCCAGCAAGGTGTAGCGCCACTCGTTGATCTCACCGTTTTCACTGGCGTGCGAGCATTGCCGGCCGATCTCGCGCAGGATGCGGTCGCAATAATTAGCGCTGTCCACCGACGGCGGGTGGCTCAGCCAGTGCTGCGTGACCTTCTCGACATCCTGACGGCGCAACGTCGCACAGAGGGCGTGGGCAAAGCCGCACAGGTCTCGCAGGATGCTGCCCCGTAGCGCTTCGTCCTTGAGCACTTGGGTTTCCCGAATGATGGAGCGGGTTTCGGTGATCACGTCCCCCCAGGCCTTGCGCGCTTCGTACCAGCGGTCGTAACAGGCGTTGTTGCGAAAGCTCATGAAGATCGACAGCGACAGGCCGAGCAAGGTGAACGGCGTGGCGCTGACTTTCGCAAAATAGTCCGGGTGCAGGCTCTCGATCAGCACGATGCCGGCCGCCAGAAACGTCACCAGCGCCGCTCGGGAGGCAATGCGCCGGGCGATCGAACCTTTGAGCGTCAGAAGAACGCTCCGCAGATTGGGATGCGGTCGAACAATCATGGATCAATCCGGGGGTGGCGTGGCACTGCGGTCATTGTGTCCAAGGTCGCGATCCGGGTCGATCCGGTCGCGAACACGCTGCTTCAGTACCTTGGCTTCGGGAAAACCGCCGTCAGTCTTGCGCTCCCAAATCTGCACATCATCGCAAGTGATGCGAAACACTCCGCCCGTTCCCGGCACCAGCGAGACCTTGCCCAGATCGTCGCCGTAGGTGCTGAGCAGCTCCTGCGCCAGCCACGCCGCACGCAACAGCCATTGGCATTGCGTGCAGTAGGTGATGGTGATTTCAGCCTTGTCGCCCATGAATCAGCCCAGCCCCGCCAACAAATCGCGGGCTGTCTGTTGCGGACCGTCATCGGACTCGGCGATGACCTCTTCGAGCAGGCGCCGCGCTTCGTCGATGCTGCCCTCGTCGATCAACACCTGAGCTTCGTTGATCTTGCTCAGCGGCGCTTCTTCCTCGATGTCCATCAGATCGAACTCGGTGTCGTCGGTCATGAAACTGTCGAGAAAGGCGTCGTCCATCAAATCGCTGTTGCTCTGCGCCACCGATTCGGGCTCGGATTCGGTCTCGAAGTGCAGCTCCATGTCTGGCGACCCATCCTCTTCGGCAAAGTCGCTGAGGAACTGCTCCTCCGGCATTTCGAAGACCTCCGGCAGTTGTTTGAGGTCCGAGGCGAACAAGGGGTCCAACTCGGGCTCGGCATCCGGCGCAGGCTTGCGCGGGGCCGGGGCGCTGTCGAAGGGATCGACCAGGTCCCAATCGGCGTCCATGGACAAGTCGTCCAGGTTGAGCTGGAAGTCGTCGACCGGTTCGGGGTTGAGCGCTGCAGCCGCATTTTCGTCCAACTGCGCGGGCGCTTTTTCAAGATTGACTGCGGCAGCGGCAGCCGCTGCGACCACCGCCGCCCCCGCCACGGCCGGTACGACCGATGAGGTTTTCTCGACCGAGACAGGCGCCAGGGCCGGTTTGAGTTTCGGATAACGGGCGCGAATTTCCTGCAACTTCTGAGGCTCGATGCCCTGGTTCAACAAGATCTTTTCTTCTTCGTCGAACCCGGCCAGGTCACCTTGCTCGCCAAGCAACTCCAGGATGCGCAGGCGCACGTCGGTGCGTTGCGGCTGCCGATCAAGGGCTTCGCGGAGAATGGCCTGAGCCTCGGCAAAACGGCCATAGGCGATGTAAATGCTGGCGCCGTCGAGGGCATCCGTCGCCGCACCGGCCAGCCGCTGGCCGCCCGACGCAGCCGTGGTGGTAGCCGTTGTGGCCGCTGGACGTGGCGTGACCGCAGGCACTTCAAACACCGGGGTGACCGTTCCCTGTGCAGGTTTGATGATCGGTTCGACAGGCTCAGGCCCTGCTCCCGGCTGAGCCCCTGACTCGACCAGCCGATTCTTGAGCCGATTGCGGCGCACCGACCACCCCAGCGCCAACAACAGCACCAGCAGCAACAGGCCAGCCAGAATCGTCGTCCACGGCAGTTCATCGTCCTCGACCACCGGCGCGGGAGCGGGCGCCGGGGCTGGAGCGGGTGTCGCCGCCGGTTCGGTTTTCTGCACCGGAGTAGTGGCAACGGGCGCAGGCGGTGGCACGGGTCGGGCCGCCAGTGCCTTCATTTCGGCCAGTTGGGTCTGCAATTCAATGATCTGTTTGTTTTTCGCCGCGTCGTCTTCGGAAACCTGCGTGACCTGGGTTTTCAGGTCCTCGACCGTCTTGGCCAGTTGCTGGTTTTCCATGGCGGTGGCGGTCAACTGCTCGCCTGCGCTCTGCTTCACGGCGGGTGCGTTTGGCGCGGACACCGAAACGGAGGTTGGCGCGTTCGCCGCCGGAGCTGCGGCAGTCGCTGCACCCGCTGGCGCAGCTACCTTGGGTTCGGCGGCGTTGTCGGGCAGCAGCAGGCTCTGGCCGACTTTCAACTGGCTGCGGGTGCCTTGAGGGAACGCTTGGGGATTGAGCGCTTGAAGGGCAACGATCAGCTCGGCACTGGACGTCTTGCTGCCCGGCGCCTGAATCTGCCGGGCGATACCGGCCAGGGTGTCACCGGACACAACGGTGTAATGCTTACCCTGCACCGCTTTCGGCGGGGCAACGGGCAGGCGCGACGCATCCGTTTTAGCGGCCGTCGCAGGCGAGTTGGTACGGCTGCGCGTGGCAGCCAGGCCAGCGGGAGAGTTCGGAGGGTCCAGCAGCACGGTGTATTCGTGGAACTGATCGCCGTTGGGGCGCGACAGGCGCACGACGAAATCCAGATAGGGCTCGGTGACAGCCTTGCGTGACTCCACATGGACGATGGCACGGTTGCCTCGGATCACCGGGGTGAAATGCAGGTCATTGAGGAAGAACACCCGCTCCACGCCCGCCTTGGCGAACGCTTCGGTCGAGGCCAGGGTGACCACGATTTCTTCAGGGCTCAGGCCACCCGCCTCAATCAGCTCAATGTCCGCGTTGAAGGGCTGACCCTGCGCGGAATGCAGCGTGATATCGCCCAGGCCCAATGCAGCGGCCGTGGCGCTGTGCAGCATGGACGCTGAGGCGATCGCCAGCGTCAGCAACCCCGTGCGAAGACCCGACTGAACGCGAAATGATCCGTAACTCCCGCGCCGACTACCGGCCTGAAAACTCTTCAGCATGCGAACCCTTATGAGGCAGGCTTCCCTGCAAATTTCGTTGTGCGGACACCATGTCCGGGCAGAATCAGTATGGGTGCAAATAGAACAGGATGTTTCGACAGGTTCAATGTATTTGTCGCTGGCGCAGGGCCATATCGTCAGGATTTTTCCAGATTGGCCAGAATTGTCGAGTGCACACGCATGCAGACCCGTAAATCCTCTTCGTCGATGCCCTCAAACAGCTCATGGCGCAGTGCAGTGGCGATGGTCTCGATTTTTTCGATCAACGGCCGGGCGGTGTCGCTCAACAGGATTTTCTTCGCACGGCGGTCTTCGACGACGGCCTGACGCTTGACCAGGCCCTGGCTTTCCAGGCTGTCGAGCAAACGCGCCAGTGTCGGCCCTTCCACACCCACACTCTGTGCCAGCTCGCGCTGGGTAGGCGCCGCGTCCTTGAAACGCGCCAGATGCAGCAGCACCAGCCAACGGGCCTGGGATAACCCGAGATCGGCCAATCGACGGTCCAGCTCCGCACGCCAGCCACGGGACAGATTGGCCAGTTGCATGCCAAAGCGGTGTTCTTCTGTTAACGGCATAGGTAACTCGATGGTTAAAGATGATTCCTAATTAATAGGCAGCTAATCATGGAGCATGGGACGAGGCAAGAGGCCGAATGTGGCGTTTCGTCGCACAGGGCGTGTTTGGATAAGTCAGGTGCGCCACACATCATGTGGGAGACGCCGGAGGGACGGCGGCAGCGAAAGCGGTGAATCAGTTTCAATGATGCTCCCTGACACGACGCCTTCGCTGCCGTCGTAACCTCCGGCGTCTCCCACGGGTTCAGCGTCGTACCGGATGCTGCTACAGGGTGGGGGCAAAATCGGCGTCAGACTTCGAATTCCGACTGTAACGCCGCACGCACGCAATACAACACGCCTTCTGGAACCCGCCCAGTGAACAGTTCAGCGATGGCGGCCACGGGGGGTAGTTCGCCTTCGCCGTCGAGGAAGGCGTCCTGGATTTCGGTGAGCAGGTCTTCTGGCAGGTCCAGTGCCTGTTCCAGCGACAATTGCTGCTTGCCGATCGCTTCGGCCAGCATCGTGTAGACGTTTTTTTCCGAGCATTGCAGTTGGCCGGCGATCTGCATCGGCGTCATGCCCGCGCGGGCGAGGCTGATCAGCTCGTGACGCAGGTCGGTGACCACCCGTGGCGCCGGGGCCGCGCCGCCCAGCACTTCGAGGAACGCCTCGCCATAACGCTCCAGCTTGCGCGCACCCACGCCGCTGACCCGCGCCATCTCGGCCATGGTGCCGGGCTGGCTGCGGAGCATTTCCAGCAGGGTCGAGTCCGGGAAGATGACGTACGGCGGCACGCCATGTTCTTCCGCCAGCTTGCGGCGCAGCGCACGCAGGGCTTCCCACTGCTCGCGCTCTTCGCCACGCACCAACTGGCTCGCGGGGCTGCCGGACGCTTTCGCGGTAGTCTGGGGTTTGAGGTCGCGACGCAACTCCAACGTGACTTCGCCGCGCAGCAGCGGGCGGCAGGTGTCGCTCAGGCGCAGGCCGCCATAGCCTTCAAGGTCGGTGTCCGCGAGACCACGGGCCACCAGTTGACGGAACAGCGTGCGCCATTCGTTCTCACTGCGGCCCTTGCCGACGCCAAACACAGCCAGCTTCTGATGCCCGAAGCTCTGGACCTTTTCGTTGTCCTTGCCCAGCAACACATCCACCAGATGGCCGACGCCGTAACGCTGCCCCGTCCGATAGATCGCCGACAGTGCCTGACGGGCGGGTTCGGTGGCGTCCCAAGTCTGCACGTCGTCGACGCAGTTGTCGCAGTGGCCGCAGGGGTTGGGCATGTCTTCGTCGAAATAGGCCAGCAGGGCCTGACGCCGACAGCGGGTTTCTTCACACAGCGACAACATGGCATCGAGCTTGTGTTGCTCCACGCGCTTGTGGCGCTCGTCACCCTCGGAGTTCTGCAACATCTGCTTGAGCATCACCACGTCTTGCAGACCGTAGGCCATCCACGCGTCGGCGGGCAGACCGTCGCGCCCTGCCCGACCGGTTTCCTGATAGTAGGCTTCCAGCGATTTGGGCAGGTCCATGTGCGCCACGAACCGGACATTGGGCTTGTCGATGCCCATGCCGAACGCGATGGTCGCGACCATGATCAGGCCTTCTTCATTAAGGAAGCGGCGCTGATTCTCGGAGCGGGTCTCGATGGGCAGACCGGCGTGGTACGGTAACGCCGGATAGCCGTTGTCGCTCAGGAACGCGGCGGTTTCCTCGACTTTCTTGCGCGACAGGCAATAGACGATCCCGGCATCGCTGCGCCGCTCGGACAGGAACGCCAGCAGCTGTTTGCGCGGCTGTTCCTTGGGCACGATGCGGTAAAAGATGTTGGGACGGTCGAAGCTCGACAGGAAACGCTCGGCGTTCTGCAGGTGCAGGCGGGTGACGATTTCTTCGCGGGTACGCTTGTCGGCGGTGGCGGTCAGCGCGATGCGCGGCACGTCCGGGAACAGCTCGGCCAGTTGCCCCAGTTGCAGGTATTCCGGGCGGAAATCATGACCCCATTGCGACACGCAGTGGGCTTCGTCGATGGCGAACAGGGCGATCTTGAGGTTTTGCAGGAACGCCAGCATGCGCGGCTGCACCAGGCGTTCCGGGGCGAGGTAGAGCATTTTGACTTCGCCCAGCCGGATGCGGTTGGCCAGGTCCCGCTGCTGTTCCGCGCTGAGCGTGGAATTCAGCGCCGCCGCCGAGACCCCGAGCTCTTCGAGGGTCGCCACCTGATCGTCCATCAACGCAATCAGCGGCGACACCACCACCGCCAGGCCATCGCGCAACAAGCCAGGCACCTGAAAACACAGGGACTTGCCGCCACCGGTGGGCATCAACACCAATGCATCACCGCCACTGGCCACGCGCTCGATAATGGCACCCTGGCGACCACGGAAGCTGTCGTAACCGAAGATGTCTTTAAGTACGCGTTGAGCCTGGTCGAGCATAAATACCCCGGATGGTGCCACGACAGCGGGTGAAACATCGCTGTTGAAATCGCAAAGCGCGGCAGTATACCGGAGCGCCCCAAGAGATAGGACAGCGGTGACACGAGCGGTCGAAATTATCAAAAAGCCGATTCCACGCGGGCTGTGTAAAACGTCGCGAGCGAAGGCAAGACAAGGCAAAAACAGGCAGGAAAGCGGAGTCTAGGGTTTTCTAAATGAGCATTTCCTGCCTGTTTTTAACGCAGTATTGCCGAGCGCAGCAGTTTTACGCAGTCCGCGAAGGCCTCGGCGCTGGCATCTACAAGCCCCAGAGCCTAGAATTCAGCATCGTTTATTTCCAAGGTAGTCCGTCCATGTCCTTCGCTGAGCAATTACACCGCCTGCAAGCCTTCCTCGATGCCGATGAGCTGCATGACGAAGCGCTGGACTATGTAGCCGCCCACGGCTACCTGACCGCGCTCTCGATCTGTGCTGAAACCGTGCCTGACCGGGAGTGGATCGACGCGCTGTTCGCCGAGCCGCCGCACTACGCGGACAAGGCTCAGCACGAGGAAATCGAATCGACGCTGATCCTGCTCAAGGCGCACATCGCCCGTCAGCTGGCGTCGGATGAAGAATTCGAACTGCCCTGCGATCTGGACCTGGGCGATGACCCGGACGACTCCGAACTGCGTGGCTGGTGCATCGGTTTCATGGAAGGTGTCTTCCTGCGTGAATCGGCGTGGTTCGAGAACGACGAGGAAGAAGTCAGCGAGATGCTGTTGCCGATCATGGTCGGTTCGGGTCTGTTCGACGAGCAGGCCGAGTTCGCCGACATCGCGGCGGATGCCAACCTGATGGACGACATGATCGTGCAGATTCCTGAAGCGCTGACCGCGCTGTATCTGCTGTTGCATGCGCCGGACGAGAAACCGGCGATCCTCAAGCCGCGTCACCATTGAGTCCGCGCCTATGGCGCCAGGTGGTTCCGGTCATTCCCCTTCCCGCACGAGTCGGTCCCGGCTCGTGCGGATTCTGCTGCAGGGTGTCGGCTGGCTGAGTGTGGCGCTCGGCGTGATCGGGATTTTTCTTCCCGTCCTGCCGACGACCCCTTTTCTTCTCTTGGCGGCCGCCTGCTTCGCCCGCAGCTCTCCCCGTTTTTATCATTGGCTGGTCGATCATCCTCGGCTCGGTCCGTGGATTCGTGGGTATCTGGAGGGGGACGGGATTCCGCTGAAGGGCAAGGTCTACGCAATCGGTTTGATGTGGCTGAGCATCGGGTTTTCGTGCTGGCTGGTGCCGATGGTATGGGCGCGGGTCGGGATGGTGGTGTGCGCGGTAGGGGTGACGGTTTATATCGCAAGGCAGAAGACGTTAAAGCGGTAAAGGCGGCGGTACGTCCGGTACATCTCCATCGCCTGAACCTCTTCGCGAATGAATTCGCTCCCACAGGGGTGTTGCGGCGCGTTTGAATCCTGTGAACGACACAATCCCGCCTCAGCAGCACCGCTACAGACTGCACAACCCTTGAACCCTGCGCTCCCACAGGGGTGTTGCGGCGCTTTTGAATCCTGTGAACGACACAATCCCGCCTCAGCACCACCGCTACAGACTGCACAACCCTTGAACCCTGCGCGGTCTCCACTGTGGGAGCGAATTCATTCGCGAAGGCGGCGGTACGTCCGACGCATCTCCATCGCCTGAACCTCTTCGCGAATGAATTCGCTCCTACAGGGGTGTTGCGGCGCGTTTGAATCCTGTGAACGACACAATCCCGCCTCAGCAGCACCGCTACAGACTGCACAACCCTTGAACCCTGCGCGGTCTCCACTGTGGGAGCGAATTCATTCGCGAAGGCGGCGGTACGTCCGATGCATCTCCATCGCCTGCCCATCCGTTCGCGAATGACTTCGCTCCTACAGAGGTGTTGCAGCGTGGCTGAATGGTGCGGTGTTCAAGGCACACCGCAAGCCTTGCCGCCAATCCTCACATCCTGCCGATCACACCGTGTCCACTTTCAGCGAATGATCCCCCAGCATCCCGTTGATGATCGATGCCGTGTCCGCCCCGCCTGCGACAGCGCCAGCCGCCCCTGGCGTGACGCCGTAGTGTTGGGCGAGGTTCACGCCGGCGAGGTCGATGGTTTGCGTTGCCGCACCACCCGCAATGCTGCTGACGTCGATGGTCGAGACCAGCGATGACCCATTCCCGCTCACGCTGAAGTGCAGAAAATTCTCCAGCGAGTTCGCATCCCCATGCTCGCCCTGCAACAGCTGCGAGAGGTCCAGTTTGTCGATGCCGAAGTTGAAATCGGTGATCGTGTCGTGCCCGGTGTTACCGGCCTGGTAAAGGAAAGTGTCGTGCCCCGGCCCACCGGTCAGGGTGTTGTTGCCCGGACCGCCAATGAGGGTGTCGTCGCCAGCCCCGCCGTTCAGCACGTCGTTGCCCAGCCCGCCGTTCAACACGTTGTTACCCGAGTCACCGGTCAGGTGGTCGTTGTAGTTCGAGCCGATCAGATTCTGGATGTTCACCAGTGTGTCGGTGCCCGCCCCGCCTGTGTGCTGCGGCCCGGTTTCGGCGGTACTCACGGTCACGCCTGCCGTCGCCAGCGAGTAGTTGGCGGTGTTGTTGCCCGCGCCGCCGTCGAGCAAGTCGTTGCCCGGCCCGCTGAAGAGCATGTCGTTGCCGTTGTCGCCAAACAGTTCGTTGTTGCCCGGCCCCGCCACCAGCACGTCGTTGCCGTCGCCGCCGTGGAGTTCACTGTTGGCCCCCCCGATCAACACGTCATCGCCTGTCGTGCCCAGGACGGTGTGACCGTCCTGATGGCTGATGTCGATGGGCGCAGTGCTGCTGCCGCCGTGGGCATCGGTGACGGTGTAGGTGCTGTGGACATCCGGCGTGGTGTTGACCGCCGCCGTGTCGATCGACAAATGCAGCTCGTAGTTGCCTTTCAGGTCAGGGTCGCCCTGATTGACCACGATCAGGCGGTACGTCCCGTCTTCGGTCGCGGTGAAGCTGCCGCCGTCGCTGAGGCTGTGCGCCGCGCCGTCTTCGAATTTCCAGGCCATGCCCAGGACGTCGTTGGTCAGGTTGTGATCGACGGTGACGGTTTCCCCCGCTTTCAGCTGCACGCTGTACAGGTCCTGAGCGTTGGAGGGTGATGCGTTGACCGCCCCCAGATAGCCGCTGATCACCAACAGCGCCGTGGTGGCGGTATTGCTGAAGAAGTCGCTACGGCTAAGGTTTTTCAGCTGATTGACGTCGGTGTCGGAGGTGCCGCTGAAGTTAATGGTTTTCAGCGAACCGGCCTTGAAGTCCGCGCCGCGCGACGTCCAGCCCGTGGCGAAACTGCCGGGCGAAACGGTCAACGCACCGCCATTGCCAGGCTGGTCATTGGCCGCCAGCGCCGCGCCGGGAATCACGATGCTCGACCCACTGAGGTTGGTGATGACGTTGTCAGCCACGGCCACCGGTGCGTCGTAGACCGGGGTTGGTGTCACTGGCGCACTCGCTTCGACGTGCACAACAAGATTGGCACCGGCCAGATCGCCGTCGTAGTCGCTGAGCACGTAGTGAATGTTGTCCGTTGCAGACTGCGTCAGGCCCGCCGCTGGGGTGTAGCTGTAGTCGCCGGTGTTCATGTTGACCACCAGCGTACCGTGTTGGCCGGTCACGGTGAGGGTGTTGCTCATGCCCTCGAAGCTGCCGTGGTTCGGGCCGCCGCTGACGGTCACGCCGCCCTGATGGCTGTACGCCTGAGGGTTGAACGTGTAGGTCGTGCCCTCGACGCTGATGGATTTGACGAAGCCCTGATCCGCGCCAAAGGTCCCGCCTTCCAGCAGGCTGCCCTGCACGCCACCCTGCACCGTGCCGCTGAGCACGGCGTTCAACTGGCCGAGGTCGGTAACGATCACCGCGCTGGTGTTGCTGCCCGTGGCGCCGTTGTAGGCGACGGGGTTTAGGTATTGGCTGCTGATGTCAGTACCGACTCCAATCGCGAAAGCGTTGATGCCGTGGCTGTCGAGAAAGTGGGTCCACACCGCTTCTTCGCTTGGGCTGATGCCATCGCCACGAGCCGGGTTCGGCACGCGGTCCGGGTCGGAATGCTGTGGCGATACGGTCGGGTTGCCGTCCGAGAAGAAGTACGCCAGGTTCTGCGCCCCGGCGAGTGCGCCCTTCTGCACGAACGCGGTTTGCGCAGACGCCAGCGCCGCATCGTAGTTGGTGCCGTTGCCGGCAGTGATCGCGTTGACCATGTTTTTGGCCGTGGCCACGTCGACCCACTGATCGCTGGCGATATTGGCCTGGCTGTTGAAGGTCACCAGCTGCACGCGCACGTCGCCGAGGGCTTCGTAGTTGTCGAGCAGCGCGACAATGGCCTGTTTTTCCAGTCCCAGACGGGTCAGTCCGTTGACCCCTGAGGCCTCGTTCATGCTCGCCGAGTTGTCGACGATAAGCATCAGGTTGCTGTTGACCGGGTCAGTGGTGACGGTTTTTTCAAGGTTTGCGGCCTGAGGTTGGTCGTCCACGATGTTGACCACGATCTGCGCCGTCGAAGACTGGCCCAGCGAGTCGGTTACGGTGTAGTTGAAGGCTTCGTGGGTGACGTTGGCCCCATCGTTGGCGGCAGGCGTGGTACTCGGCGGCGAGGTCAGGGTGTAGGTGTAGCTGCCGTCGGTGTTCAGGTGCAGGACGCCGTATTGCCCTTGAACGGTGCCGTTCTGCGCGCCTTCAGCGGTGAAGGTCAGCGCACCGGTGCCGCCCTGCACCGAGTTGGCGACGCTGCCGCTGCCGGTTTCTGCGGTGGAGCCGGGATTGCTGCCGGTCACGATGCCCGGCGCCAGATCCTGCCCGTCTTTGTGGGTGTCGAGGGCGCTTTCCTGCACGGTGACGTCGTTGTCGTTGCAGGCCACCGGTGGGCACGGCGCGGCCACGTTGATATTGACGGTGACCGTCGTGGTGCTGGTGTCGCCGTCGGCATCGCGAATGGTGTACGTAAAGACGTCCTGCTGACCTTGCGGCCCGACGTGGGACGAGTCGCTGTGGTAGGTCGCGTTGCCCTGATTGTCGACGATCAGCGTGCCGTATGCCCCGGTGATCACGGTGTTCAGCCCGCCGATGACAGGCGTGGTGGTGTCGCCACCGGCGCGCACGCCGACGATCAGCCCGTTGGGGCCTGCGCCATCCGCACCCGCGGTATCGTTGAGCAGCAGGTTGCCGCTGGTTTCGCCCCCTGCCACGACGTTGCCGATGTCGCTGTGCGCTTGGGGTGTGTCGTCGAGGATCTTGACCACAAGGGTGCCGTCACGCACGTCGCCATTGGTGTCCACGGCGTGCACGGGGATTGGGTCGCTCAGCGAAGTGCCGTCGCCCTGGTTGTGATTTTCCGCCTCATTCAGCGTGTAGGTGTAAGTCACGTCGCCGGTGGTGGGGTCGTAATGCAGCACGGTCAGCGAGTTGCCCGAGGGCAGCGTGGTGGACTGCGGTGACGACAGCGGCACGCCGTGATCGACCACGACGATGCCGCCAATGATCAGGTTTTGCACGCCGTCCGGCGCGGTCACCTTGATCGTGCCGGTCTGGGTCAGCGCGTCGTGATCCGGGTGCGAGCCGCCTGGCAGGTTGGCTTCGTCGACGGTGCAATCGCCGCCGCCAATCATCGGGCCGTCGTTGTGGTAGACGTTGACGGTGATCGTGGTGGTGCTGGTGTCGCCGTCCGCGTCGCGAATGCTGTAGGTGAAGATGTCTTTCATGTCGCCATGCCCGCCCGAATTCGGGTTGGCCATGTAGGACGCCTGCCCGCTGGCGTCCACGGTCAGGGTGCCGTACAGCCCCTGAATCACGGTTCCGACGCCACCGGTGACCGGTGTCGACGTGTCATCGCCCGCGCGAACACCGACGATCAAGCCACCCGCCCCCGGACCATCGGCCCCGGCGTGGTCGTTAGCGAGGATGTTGCCGCTGGTCTCGCCGCCTTCTTTGACATAGCCAATGTCGGCGGTGGCTTGCGGCACGTCGTCGGTGACGTGGACGTTGATGTTGCCGTCGGCGGTGTCGCCGTCGTTGTCCACGGCATGCACGGCGATCTGTTCGTTGTTGACCGTGCCGTCGCCCTGATTGTGGGTTTCCGCGCCATTAAGGGTGTAGCTGTAGGTGACCTCGCCGGTGGCCGGGTCGTAATGCAGCACAGTGAACGTGCTGCCCGACGGCAAGGTGACGGATTGCGGCGACGTCAGCGGGTTGCCGTTCTCGACGACGTTGATACCACCGACCGTCAGGGTTTGCAGGCCGTCCGGGGCGCTGATCTTGACCGTGCCGGTCTGGGTCAGCGCGGCGGCGTTCGGGTCAGTGCCGTCCGGCAGGTTGGCTTCGTTGAGCGTGCAGTCGCTGCCGCCGATGATCACGCCATCGTTGTGGTAGACGTTGACCGTGACCGTCGTGGTGCTGGTGTCGCCGTCCGCATCGCGAATGGTGTAAGTGAAGATGTCCTTCACGTCGTCGTGGCCACCCGAATTCGGGTTGGCGACATAGGACGCCTGGCCGCTCGCATCCACGGTCAGGGTGCCGTAGAGCCCTTGAATCACGGTGCCAACGCCACCGAACACTGGGGCGGAGGTGTTATCGCCCGCGCGCACGCCGACAATCAAACCGCCCGACCCAGGGCCGTCGGCACCGGACAGGTCGTTGCCGAGGATATTGCCGCTGGTTTCGCCGCCTTCCTTGACGTAACCGATGTCCGGATTGGCCTGAGGCACGTCATCGAGCACGTGCACGTTGATGCTGCCGTTGGCGGCGTCGCCGTTGCTGTCCACCGCGTGCACGGGGATCTGCTCGTCATTGACGGTGCCCGCGCCCTGATTGTGGGTTTCGGGGCCTGTGAGCGTGTAGGTGTAGCTGGCCTCCCCGGTGCTCGGGTTGTAACCGAGGATCGTGAGGGTGTTGCCGGATGGCAGGGTGATGGTTTGCGGCGAGCTCATGGGGACGCCGTTGACCACCACGTCGACGCCGCCGATGGTCAGGGTCAGCAGGCCGTCAGGGGCACTGACCTTGATCACACCGTTCTGGGTCAACGCGCCCGAATTCGGGGCGCTGCCGTCAGCAAGGTTGGCCTCGTTCAGCGTGACCTCGCTGGCGCCCAGCGCGACGCCATAGTTCACGGGCGGCGGTGGCGGCTCGTCAGGCGGTGGCTGATCCGGCGGCGGTTGGTCAGGCGGAGGCTGGTCCGGTGGTGGCTGGTCGGGCGGCGGCTGATCCGGGGGCAGCGTCACCACAGGCGGTTCGTCCGGTGGGGTGACGATCGGCGGCAGGTTGTCGCCTGGGCTGCCATCACCAAAGCGGCCGACTTCGCCCTCAGGCACGAGAAAGGTGGTGGTAATGCCGGCCGTCGGGAAGCCCACGACCGGGTTCACCACGCCAGCGGTTTCAGTCAGCAGCACGAAGGTGTGTCCGCCGCCCAGCGCGGAAGGTGAACCGCCAGGGTTGGCGGTGCCTGCGGCGGGCGCGTCTGTCACTTGGCTCGGGTCGGCACCGGCTGCGATTAGCTGTTGCAGCTGCTGCACATCGGCCAGTTGCGACTGGCTCGGGGCCGTGGCGTCGGGGGTGTCCACATGGGTGGCGTGATTGGCGAGGATTTCCTGCGTCAGCGGCATGCTGCTGTCCCGTCCGAGGGTCAGTTCGCCCCCCTTGGCCAAGTGCACCGCCACGGCACCGGTAGCGCCGGTTTCCAGCAATTCACCGGCGTACACCTTGTCGCCTTCGATCACCAATCGCTTGGTGCCGTTGCTGGCCACCGCAAAAACATCCCCCACGACTGCCCGAACCGTACCGATCAACCTGGCCATATCCACTCCCTTGCTGCGTAAACCGGATCAAAAAATGTTACGAACCCAACAAAGAATGTTCGATCGGCGCACAGAAATGGCTTGGAGCTACTATTCACCGACAATTTTATGTCGCTGAATCTTTTCAAGTTTTTTGCTCGAAAAACCACTTGATCGAACGCCGTCAAATTTCCGTTGAAACTCCCTTCGCAACCGTAAGACGTCTGTAAAACGTTGAATACAGGCAATTCCTAAAATTCACCTTCGCCTGAATTCGTAAAATGACATAAGTTTTTTTTGGAATAAGGGATATGAAAAAAACGTCTGAGCTTTTCCGAAAGTTGTTCTTAGCTGTGATGTTACAAACCTGATACGGTTTTAACAGCACGAATCGCCGGTTTTTTGGCGTACGCAGCACGACAATTATCCAGGGAGAGTTTCCATGCGCGATTTGACCCCGCTCTACAGTGCAGTTGTGTTGGCGGTGGCCTGCGCCCAAGCGCAAGCCATGTCGCTGAACCAAGCGATTCAGAACACCATCGACAATCACCCGGAAATTCACGCCAACGTGAACAACCGACTGTCTGCCGACGAAGACGTGAAGATCGCCAAGGGCGGCTACCTTCCGACGGTGGACCTGGTGGCAGCCTACGGCCGCGAACACACCGACAGCCCCACCACCCGTTTCGTGGGCAACCACAATGAAGAAACCCTGAACTACACCCAATCCGAGCTGCGTCTGCGGCAGATGCTGTTCGACGGGTTCAATACCAAGAACGAAGTCGGACGCACCCAGGCGGTGGTCAATTCCCGCGCGTACTACCTGCGCGGCACCTCGGAAAGCCTCGCGTTGCGGGCCATCGAGGTGTACCTGGAAGTGCTCAAGCGTCGTGAGCTGCTGGACCTGGCGAAGAACAACCTGCAAGCGCATTTGCGCATCAACGACCAGATCGGCCTGCGCGCCAATCGCGGCATCGGCAGCAACGCTGACAGCGACCAGTCCAAGGCCCGCCGCGCCCTGGCCGAGAACAACTACTACACCGCACAGGTCGATCTCTCCGACGCCGAAGCCAACTTCTTCAGTGCCGTAGGCAAGACGCCCGACGAGCTGGAAGCCCCCGCTTCGATCAAGGGTGAAGTGCCGAAAAGCCTGACCGACGCCAAGCAAAGCATGCTGGTGAACAACCCCTATCTGAAGTCGGCCCAGGCCGACGTCAACGCCGCCGAGAAGCAGTACGAAGTCGCCAAGTCGCCGTTCTACCCGCGTTTCGACGGTGAGCTGGCAGTCGGGGCGAACAACAACATCGCCGGTGAAGAGGGCCACGACAACGAATGGCGCGCCGCCGTGGTGATGAATTACAACCTGTTCAATGGCAACCGCGACAAGGCCCGCCTCAACTCGGACGCCTATAAGACCGGCCAGGCGATGGACATCCGCAACAACGCGTTGCGCATGCTCAACGAAAACCTGTCGCTGGCCTGGAACGCCATGAATAACGCCCGCGTACAGACCCCGATCGCCCGTGAATACGCGGAAACCACCACTAAGGTGCGCGCCGCGTATCAGGACCAGTTCGGCCTCGGTCAGCGCACCCTGCTCGACCTGCTCGACAGTGAAAACGAGCTGTACAACGCCGCCCGTCGCTACACCGAGCTGCGCTACACCGAGGAATATTCGATGTACCGCGTACTGGCCACCGAAGGCGAACTGTTGAGCAAGGCGCGAGTCGTGATGCCCGCCGCAGCGGTCGCCCTGACGGAAGTCAAGAGCGAAGCCCGGCTGCCCGACCTGAAGTAGTGAAGTAGCGATGTAGTCAAGCGCGCAAGCGCTGGGAGAAGTCTGTGACCCGCATGGAATTGCCTGATTTAGAACCGGCTCAGCCGTTCGACCCCCGTTCGAACTTCGACGACCCGCTGCTGGATGGCCTGCTCATCCTCTGTCGGCTCCACGATTGCAACGCCAGCCGCAGCAGCCTCAGCGCTGGCCTGCCCCTGGCGCAGCAATCCCTGAGCGTCGATCTTCTCCCCCGCGCCGCTGCCCGCGCCGGTTTGCAAGCGCGCATTCTGCGCCGCGACCTCAACGCCATCGACGGCCTCAACCTTCCGGTTCTGCTGCTGCTCAAGGGCAACCGCTGCGCGATTCTCCGACGCTGGGAAGACGACGGACGCGCGCTGATTCTTCCAAGCGAAGCCGACGGCGGCGAGCAACGGGTCACCCGCGAAGAGCTGCAAACGCTCTACACCGGCCAAGCCCTGTTCGCCCGCCCTCGTCATGAGCTGGAAAACCTGCGCGCGCCGCTGGTGCCGAGGGTCAACGCCTGGTTTCGCGACACGATAAAGCTGTCTCGCGGGCTGTACGGCGATGCGATTCTGGCGAGCCTGTTGATCAACTTGCTCGGTCTGATGGTGCCGCTGTTCGTTATGCAGACCTACGACCGCGTCGTGCCCAATCAGGCGACCTCGACCTTGTGGGTCTTGGCCATCGGGCTGTTGATCGGCACCGGCTTCGAACTGACCTTGCGGCTGGTGCGTGCGCACCTGCTGGATCAGGCCGGGAAGAAGACCGACGTGATCCTCTCCGCGACCCTGTTCGAGCGCATCACCGGCATGGCGATGAAAGCCCGTCCGGCCAGCGTCGGCGGCTTTGCCCAGAGCATTCACGACTTTCAGGGCCTGCGGGAATTCCTCACCGCCGTCACCCTGACCAGCATTATCGACTTGCCTTTCGCCGTGTTGATGCTGGCGGTGATCGGCCTGCTCGGCGGCTGGCTGGTGGTGATTCCGTTGGTTGCATTTCCGGTCACCATTCTGTTCGCGTGGATCATCCAGATCCGCCTGCGCGACACTGTCGAACGCAGCCTGGCGCTCGGCGCAGAACGGCAAGCGTTGTTGGTGGAAACCCTCGGCGGCCTGGAAACCCTCAAGGCCTGCGGCGCCGAAAGCGAACGCCAGCACAAATGGGAATCGACCCACGGCGCCCTCACCCGCCTCGACAGCCACGCCCGCGACCTCTCGGCGCTGGCCAGCAACGGCACGCTTTTCATCCAACAGTTTTCGGGCATGGCGACCATCGTGGCGGGGGTCTACATCATCATCGCTGGCAACCTCAGCGTCGGTGCGCTGGTGGCCAGCTACATGCTCGGCAGCCGCGTGCTCGCACCGCTCGGGCAGATCGCCGGGCTGATCACGCGCTACCAACAGGCGCAGCTCACGATGAAAAGCACCGACGCGCTGATGGCACTGCCTCAGGAACGCGAGCAAGGCAAAAACCCGCTGCAACACACCCTGCTCAAGGGCGACATTCAGGTGGTCAACGCCAGCTTTGCCTACGGCGGTCCGGGCACGGCCGCGGCGTTGCACGACGTCAGCATCAGCATCAAGCCCGGCGAGCGCATCGGCATCATCGGTCGCAGCGGGTCAGGCAAAAGCACGCTGGCCCGGTTGATGATGGGTTTCTACGCCCCGGACGCGGGCCAGTTGCTGCTGGACGGCCTGGACTTGCGACAGGTGGACGTGGCGGATTTGCGCCAGCAAGTGGGTTACGTCGCCCACGACCTGCCGCTGCTGGCCGGAAGCCTGCGGGACAATCTGACCCTCGGCGCCCGCTACGTCACCGATGCGCGGATGCTCGAAGTGGCGGAGCTGACGGGCGTGACCGAACTGGCGCGCAATCATCCGATGGGCTTCGACCGGCCGGTCGGTGAGCGTGGGCAATTGCTGTCCGGCGGGCAGCGGCAGGCGGTGCTGATGGCGCGGGCCCTGTTGCTTGACCCACCGATCATGCTGCTCGACGAACCCACCAGCCACATGGACAACGCCAGCGAAGACGTCCTGCGGCAGAAGCTGTTCGACCGGATGCAGGGCAAGACGCTGCTGCTGGTCACCCACCGCATGTCGATGCTCAGTCTGGTGGATCGGCTGGTGGTGCTGGACAACGGCAAAGTCGTGGCCGACGGCCCCAAGGCGCTGGTCGTCGAAGCACTGCGCAAGGGCCACGTCGGCCCGTCTTCGGTTTAAGGAGCGTCAACCATGTCTTCCGCTCACCGTTATTTTCAGCCCGGCCGTCAGGTCGATCTTGAGTTCATGCCCGAGGTCGCCGGCGTCGCCGCGCAGGATTCTTCCCGCGGCGCCCGAATCACCGTGTGGCTCGCCGCCGCGCTGATCGTCACCGCGCTGGTCTGGGCCAAATTCGCGGTGCTCGAAGAAGTCACCATGGGCGAAGGCAAGGCGATTCCGTCGAGCAAGGTTCAGGTAATCCAGAACCTTGAAGGCGGCATCGTCACCGAGATTTTCGTCCGTGAAGGGCAGATCGTGGACAAGGGCGACACCCTGCTGCGCCTCGATGACACGCGGTTTCTGTCGAACAAGGGCGAGAGCGAGGTCGATAAATACACGCTGATGGCGCAAGTGGATCGGCTGTCGGCGGAGTCCGAGGGGCGTCCGTTCAAGCCGTCGGCCGTGGTGCTGAGCAAGGCGCCGCAGGTGGCGGCAGACGAGCAGGCGTTGTACGACTCGCGCCAGCGGCGCCTCGCTAGCGAGCAGCGCACGTTGCAGGAACAGTTGCGGCAGAAGATGCAGGAAGTCGCCGAGTTTCGCTCCAAACAGGATCAGTACCGCAATCAGCTGGGGTTCATTCAGCAGGAGCTGAGCATGTCGGCGCCACTGGTGAACAGCGGCGCGGTGTCGCCGGTGGAAATCATTCGGCTCAAAGGCAAGGCATCCGAGGCCCGCGGGCAAATGGACGCAACTTCGCTGGCGATTCCCCGGGCCGAAGCGGCGATCAACGAGATCAAAAGCAAGATCCAGGAATCCCTCGACAGCTTCCGCTCGGACGCGACCAAGGATTTGAACGACAAACGCTCGGACCTCGCCAAAGCCAGCGCCACCAGCATCGCCATCGACGACCGTGTGACCCGCACCACTGTCACCTCTCCGGTCAAAGGCATCGTGAAAACGCTGAAAGTCAACACCATCGGCGGTGTGGTCCAGCCTGGCAGCGACATGGTGGAAATCGTGCCACTGGACGACAACCTGCTGATCGAAGCCAAGGTCCGCCCGCAAGACGTCGCCTTCCTCCACCCCGGCCAGAAAGCCATGGTCAAGTTCAGCGCCTACGACTACACCATCTACGGCGGCCTGCCCGCCAAACTGGAACTCATCGGCGCCGACACCACCACCGATGACAAGGGCAACACTTTCTATTTGATCCAGGTCCGCACCGACCGTAACCACCTGGGCAGCAACGAAAAACCCCTGCTGATCATCCCCGGCATGGTGGCGACGGTAGACATCATCACGGGTGAGAAAAGCGTGATGGATTATTTGCTGAAGCCGGTGCTTAAGGCGCGGACTGAGGCGTTGCGGGAGCGGTGAGCGCGAGGGTGTCAGACAGGCCGCCTTCGCTGCCGTCGTAACCTCCGGCGTCTCCCACAGGAACTGCGAAATCCCGGACGCTCGCGGCTGACTCCTGACCGCCTTTGATTCTGGACGGAGGCCGTGGAGCTGACGCGTTCCAAGCTCTTGATTCTTGCCGGAGGCTGTGGGACGGGTGCGCTCCAAGCTCTTGATTCTGGCCGGAGGCTGTGGGACGGGTGCGCTCCAAGCTCTTGATTCTGGCCGGAGGCCGTAGGAGTTGGCTTGCCTACGATCTGACGCGCAGCGGCAGCAAACTCTGCGCACGCGGCGTGTGAGGTGCACCGGGTTGTGTGGTTTTGCTGTCGCTGCGCAACAGATCGCAGGCAAGCCAGCTCCTACGGCCTTCGGCCAGAATCAAAGGCGGCCATGTGTCGACCGCCAGCGTTCCGGACCTCACCAATCCTGTGGGAGACGCCGGAGGTTACGACGGCAGCGAAAGCGGCCTGGCTGACACACCGCCCACCCCATTATTTCTTCTTATCCCCCTTCTCAAACGCCGCCTCCAGCGCGTTGTTGATCGTGCGCAGCACTTTCACCCGTGCCCAGCGTTTGTCGTTGGCTTCGACCAGCGTCCACGGGGCGATTTCGGTGCTGGTGCGGTCGACCATGTCGCCCACGGCTTCGCGGTATTGCGGCCATTTGCTGCGGTTGCGCCAGTCGTCTTCGGTGATCTTGTGGCGTTTGAACGGGATCTTTTCCCGGGCTTTGAAGCGCTCCAGCTGAGTCTGATCGTCGATGGCCAACCAGAACTTCACGACGACGATGCCCGCGTCGGTGAGCTGCTCTTCGAAGTCGTTGATCTCGCTGTAAGCCCTCAGCCAGTCGTCCTGTGAGCAAAAACCCTCGACCCGCTCCACCAACACCCGGCCATACCACGAACGGTCGAACACGGTAAATTTTCCCCGCGCCGGAATCTGACGCCAAAAGCGCCACAGATACGGTTGCGCCAGTTCATCCTGGCTCGGCGCGGCAATCGGCACGATGTGGTACTGCCGAGGGTCGAGCGCCCCGGCCACGCGTTTGATCGCCCCGCCCTTGCCCGCCGCGTCGTTGCCTTCGAACACCGCGACCAGCGCGTGACGGCGCATGCGCTTGTAGCGCATCAGGCCGGACAGCCGCGCCTGCTCCGCGATCAACTGCTCGTCGTAGTCGTCCTTCTCCAGCGCCAGGGTCATGTCCAGATTGTCCAGCAGGCTCAGTTCATCGGTGTTGCTGGGCAGCGGCCCGATGTTGACCATGTTCGCGTTGCCTTCCGGAGTCTTCAGGGCGTTCTGCAACCCTTCCAGCAGCAGGCGGCCGACGGTCAGGCTGCGGTAGTTGGCGTCCACCCCTTCAATCACGTGCCACGGCGCGTAGTCGCGACTGGTGCGGCGCAACACCCGCTCGCCGAAGCGCACGAATTTGTCGTACGTTTGGGATTGCTGCCAGTCCAGCGGGCTGATGCGCCAGCTGTGCAGCGGGTCGTCCTTGAGGGTTTTGAGGCGCAGCTTCATCTGCTTCTTGGACAGGTGAAACCAGAACTTGAAGATCACCGCGCCTTCATCGACGAGCATTTTTTCAAGACGTTCGGCGCCGTTGATCGCCTGATCGAGCACGGGGTCCTTAAACTGTTTATGCACCCGGCCCTGAATCATCTGGCTGTACCAGTTGCCGAAGAAGATGCCGATGCGGCCCTTCGGAGGCAACTGCCGCCAGTAACGCCAGACCGGTGGGTGGGCCAGCTCTTCGTCGGTCTGTTGGTCGAAGGTGCGCACTTCGATGTAGCGCGGGTCCATCCAGTCGTTGAGCAGCTTGACGGTCTCGCCCTTGCCCGCGCCTTCGATACCGTTGATCAACACGATGATCGGGCGCTTGGCCTGTTCGTGGAGTTCGTATTGGGCTTCCAGCAGGGCTTCGCGAAGGGCCGGGACCTGTGCGTCGTAGGTCTCGTCGTCGATGGTGTGGCCGATTTCAGCGGATTCGAACATGTAGGGCTCCTTTCCAGATCGCTCAAGACTAGCGGATCAGTACAAACGATGTGGGTTGTGACAATGAAACCCTGCCATGGGTCAATCGTCATGCAGCAAGATCGAGGGCGCAGTGGGTTAAGATGCCGACCTTGCACCTGCCCACGCGCCCTTTAGTAGCCCAACCATGACCACCCTCCAGCACGCCCAGCTCGACTGGGACGAAAACGGCAACCCGATTTCCCGGGCCTTTGCCGACGTCTACTTTTCCAACGAATCAGGCTTGGCCGAGACGCGTCATGTGTTTCTGACCCAGAACGCGTTGCAGGAACGCTTCACCGCGCTGCCTGCGGACGGGCGTCTGGTGATTGGCGAGACCGGTTTTGGCACCGGGCTGAATTTCCTCTGCGCCTGGCAGTTGTTTGAAGCCTGCGCGGCCCCCGGTGCGCGGCTGCACTTCGTCAGCGTCGAAAAATTCCCTCTAAGCCGCGCCGACCTCGTGCGCGCCCTGAACCTGTGGCCCGAGTTGAAACCCTTCGCCGACCCACTGCTCGCGCAGTACGTCGCCATTCACGAAGGGTTTCAGCGGCTGATGTTCGACGGCGGGCGCGTGACCCTCACCCTGTTGATCGGCGATGCGCTGGAGATGCTGCCGCAACTGGACGGGCCCATCGACGCGTGGTTTCTCGACGGTTTCGCGCCCGCGAAAAATCCGGAGATGTGGACCCCAGAACTGTTCGCCGAGCTTGCACGCCTGGCAGCGCCGAACTCGACCATCGGCACGTTCACCAGCACGGGCTGGGTCCGTCGCGCCTTGAACGCGGCGGGTTTCAAGATGAAACGGGTGCCGGGCATCGGGCACAAATGGGAGGTTTTGCGAGGGGTGTTCGTGGGCTGGCCTGAAGCTGCTGCCGCTCCTGCGGCGGCGAAACCCTGGTTTGCTCGCCCCTCTTTCAAGCACGCGGAACGCAAGGCACTGGTGATCGGCGCAGGGCTGGCGGGCTGTGCCACGGCGTCGAGCCTCGCAGCTCGGGGTTGGCAGGTCAGCCTGCTGGAACGTCATGACGACCTGGCGCAAGAAGCATCGGGCAATCCGCAGGGCGTGCTGTACCTGAAGCTCTCGGCACACGGCACAGCGTTGTCGCAGCTGATCCTCAGCGGCTTCGGCCATACCCGGCGCCTGCTGGAACGGCTTGAGCGAGGCGTCGATTGGGGCGATTGTGGCGTGCTGCAACTGGCGTTCGACGAGAAGGAAGGCGAGCGACAGGGGCAACTGGCCGGGGCATTCTCACCCGATTTGCTGCACGTGCTGAGTCAGTCTGACGCCGAAGCCGCAGCGGGCGTGGCGCTCCCCAGCGGCGGGCTGTTTTACCCGGAAGGCGGCTGGGTGCACCCGCCCGCGCTGTGTCGGCATCAGGCCAGCGTGTCGAACATTCAATTGATGACGCACAACGACGTGGTCGAGCTGCGCCGTGACGGTGATGTGTGGCAAGCGTGGGATGGCCAGCACCTGCTGGATTCGGCCCCTGTCGTGGTGCTGGCCGGAGCCGCGGAAGTGAAACGCTTCCCGGCCAGCGCCGACCTGCCGCTCAAACGCATTCGCGGGCAGATCACCCGACTGCCGGAAACCGCCGCCAGCCAGTCGCTGAAAACAGTGGTCTGCGCCGAAGGCTACGTCGCGCCGTGTCGCCTGGGCGAACACACCCTCGGCGCCAGCTTCGAATTCAACAGCGACGACCTCACCCCCACCACCGCTGAACACTTGGGCAATCTTGAGCTGCTGCGGGAAATCTCCGCCGACCTGACCAAGCGTTTGCAGGCCGACCAGTTGCCCGTCGAACAGCTGCAAGGCCGCGCCGCCTTCCGCTGCACCAGCCCCGACTACCTGCCCATCGTCGGGCCGCTGGCGGATCGCGAGGCGTTTTTCGAGGCCTACGCGGTCTTGCGCAAGGACGCCCGGCAAATCCCCGAAACAGAATGCCCGTGGCTGGACGGCCTGTACGTCAACAGCGGCCACGGCTCGCGAGGTCTGATCACCGCGCCGTTGTCCGGGGAATTGATCGCGGCGTGGCTGGACAACGAACCCCTGCCGTTACCGCGCAGCGTGGCCGAGGCGTGTCATCCGAACCGGTTTGTGGTGAGGCAGTTGATTCGTGGGAAATGAATTGAGTGTTCCACGCGATCCCTTCGTACCTGACCCACCGCATTCGCCACTGTCGTAACCTCCAGAAGCTCCCACAGAGACCGCGTCGATCAAACATCGCTGGCACACGCAATCCCTGTAGGAGACGCCGGAGGTTACGACGGCAGCGAAGGCGGTGGGTCAGTGACAGGGATGGTGCCTGACCCGGCGCTTTCGCGGGCAAACACGCTCCTACGGCCTTCGGCCAGAAGCAGATCGCGAACACTACGCAAATCCCGGTATGCTCCTCCCATCCTTCCATCAGGTGCCTGTCAATGCTGCAAGTCCAAGGCGTGTTCAAGAGCTATGCCACGGCCCAGGGCCCGCTGGCGGTATTGCGCGGGGTGGATTTGCAGTTGGGCCAGAGTGAAAGTCTGGCGTTGATGGGCGAGTCTGGCAGTGGCAAGAGCACGCTTTTGCACTTGGTGGCCGGGCTGGATCAGGCGGATCAGGGCAGCATCGAGATCGCGGGCAAGCGTCTGGATCAGATGAACGAAGCGCAACTCGCCAACTGGCGGCGCACTGAAATCGGTCTGGTGTTCCAGCAGTTCAACCTGATCGGAAGCCTCAAGGTCGAGGACAATCTCGCGTTTCAGGCGCGGCTGGCAGGGCGTCATGACGCAGCATGGCAGGCCGAGTTGGTTGAGCGATTGGGCCTCGGCGCGCTGCTCAAACGTTATCCCGAACAACTGTCCGGCGGCCAACAGCAGCGGGTCGCCATCGGTCGTGCCCTCGCCTCGCGTCCCGGCCTGTTGCTGGCAGACGAACCCACTGGCAGCCTTGATGAAAGCACCAGCGACGAAGTCCTGCAATTGCTGCTGGACCTGCTGGTCGACAGCCCCACCAGCCTGTTGATGGTCACCCACAGTCCGAGGGTTGCAGCACGTTTGAACCGGCAAGTGGTGCTGCACCTGGGCCTGCTGGCCGCTGAAGGCGATCGCTGATGCCGGTGTTTTTCTGGACGCTCAAGGCGCTGCTCAGCCATTGGCGGCGCCACCCGGTGCAGTTTTTCAGCGTACTGACCGGCCTGTGGCTGGCGACCAGTCTGCTCACCGGCGTGCAGGCCCTGAACAGTCAGGCGCGAGAGAGTTACGCCAAGGCCAGTCAACTGATCGGCGGCGAGCCGCAAAAAGTGCTGGTCGCGCCCAACGGCGCGAATTACTCCCAAGAGCTGTTCGTCAGCCTGCGCCGTGCGGGTTGGCCGGTGTCGCCTGCGTTGCGCGGTCGCATCACCCTGAAAGACATCCCCGATCAACGACTGGTCCTGCTGGGCATTGAGCCGGTGACGCTGCCGGTCAACACCGCGCTGGCCGGACAGACGCTGGACACCGCGCAGATCGTCGAATTTTTCACGCCGCCCGGCAGCACCTGGATTTCCCCGCAGACGATGCAAGCGCTGGGGCTGCATGAAGGTGACCGCCCGCTGAGCGAATCCGGCCAAGCGCTGCCACCGATTCACGCTCAGCCGGACATGGCCCCCGGTCTGCTGCTGATGGACATCGGCTTCGTCCAACAACTGCTGAACCAGCCCGATCAGATCTCACGGATGATCCTGCCCAGCGATTTCGCCGAAGATCCGCCGCCCCTGCCGGACGATATGAAAGGCGAGCTGGTGATCCGCAAGAGCGGCGAAGACAACGACCTTGGGCGTCTCACCGAAAGCTTTCACTTGAACCTCGACGCGCTGGGTTTTCTGTCGTTCGTGGTGGGCCTGTTCATTGTCCACGCGGCGATTGGCCTGGCGCTGGAGCAACGTCGCGGGCTGCTGCGCAACCTGCGGGCCTGCGGGGTCAGTGCCCGGGGGCTGATCGCCAGTCTGGTGATCGAACTGGGGGCGCTGGCATTGCTGGGCGGGATTGCCGGAGTCATCAGTGGGTATTGGCTGGCGAGCGTGCTGCTGCCCGACGTCGCCGCAAGCTTGCGCGGGCTGTACGGCGCCGAGCTGGCCGGGCACCTGAATTTGAGCCTCTGGTGGTGGCTCAGTGGTTTGGGTGTCTCGCTGCTGGGCGCCTTTCTCGCCGGGGCCAGCAGCCTGTTGCGGGCGGCGCGCCTGCCGTTGCTGGCCTTGGCCAACGCGCAGGCCTGGCATGACACCCACGCGGGCTGGTTGAAGCGCCAAGGCTGGATCGCGGGCATTTCGGCTGTGATTGCGCTGCTCGCCGCGTTGTTCGGCAACAGCCTGGCGGTGGGCTTCGTGTTGATGGCAAGCCTGCTGCTCGGTGCCGCGCTGGGTCTGCCGGTGCTGCTCAACGCCCTGCTTAATGTGTTGCTCGGCAAAAGCCGCTCGGTGCTGGGCCAGTGGTTTCTCGCCGATTGTCGTCAGCAATTGCCGGCCTTGAGCCTGGCGCTGATGGCGCTGCTTTTGGCGATGGCGGCGAACATCGGCGCGGGCAGCATGACGTCGGGTTTTCGCCAGACCTTCACCCACTGGCTGGAGCAGCGTCTCAGCGCCGAGCTGTACATCAACCCGCAAACCCCGGCCCAGGCCGCGCCGTTGCAAAAATGGCTGAGCGAACAACCCCTGACCCGCGCCGTGCTGCCCAACTGGCAAGTGTCGCTGCAACTGCGCGGCTGGCCCGCCGAGCTGTACGGCGTGATCGACAACCCGCATTACCGTCAGCACTGGCCGCTGCTGGAGTCTTCCGGGGAGGACCCGTGGGGTCAATTGGCCAAGGACAACACGCTGATGCTCAGCGAACAGTTGGCGCGGCGGCTCAAGGTCAGCGTCGGCGATGAAGTGAAATTGCCCGCCCCGGACGGAGACTGGCCGCTGAAGGTGGTCGGCATCTACGCCGACTACGGCAACCCCAAAGGGCACATGCTGGTCAACGCCAACCACCTCCTCGAACACTGGCCGGACCTCACGCCCAACCGTTTCAACCTGCGCATCGACACCCGCGCCATTCCGCAATTGCTGCGGGTCTTGCACAACAAATTCACCATCGATGACAACCGCATCGTCGATCAGATCCAGCTCAAGGCGTGGTCGCGGCAGGTGTTCGAACGCACCTTTTCCGCGACCGCTGCGCTTAACAGCCTGACCCTGATGGTGGCGGGGGTGGCGCTGTTCATCAGCCTGCTGACCCAGAGCCAGAGCCGCCTCGGGCAACTCGCGCCGCTGTGGGCCTTGGGCGTGACGCGCAAGCAATTGATGCTGCTGAACCTGGCGCAAACCTGGCTCCTGGCGGTGCTGACACTGGTGCTGGCGATCCCGCTGGGGCTGTTGCTGGCGTGGTGCCTGGACGCGGTGATCAACGTGCAGGCGTTCGGCTGGCGTTTGCCGTTGCAGGTGTTCCCGATGCAACTGCTGCGCCTGATGCTGCTGGCGATGGTCGCGACTTTGCTGGCCTCGGCGTGGCCGTTGTATCGCCTGTACCGCACCCGACCTGCCGATTTGCTGAGGACCTTCGCCAATGAAAATTAAGGCGGTGGCCCTGCTGACGGTCGTGCTGTTGATGGCGGGCTGTGACGAAAAAACCGAGGAAGACAAAGGCTTCGCAGGGCTGGCGGACGATGCGGCGAGCTATGCCCAAGTCACACCGGACAAGCATTTTGTGTTTCCGCTGGACCACGGCGCGCACAACGACTTCCGTATTGAATGGTGGTACGTCACCGCCAACCTCAAGGACGCCGACGGCCAGTCATTCGGCGTGCAATGGACGCTGTTTCGCAACGCTCTGCCCCGCTCGAAAACCGGGCCGCAGGACAACCACGGCTGGAACAACCGCAACCTGTGGATGGGCCACGCCGCCGTGACCTCGGAGGACGAGCACTACGCCGCCGAGCGTTACGCCCGAGGTGGTGTGGGTCAGGCGGGCGTCACATTGGCGCCGTTGTCGGCATGGATCGACGATTGGGGTTTGACCAGCCATGCCAGCGTCGAAGACCCACTGGCCGACATGCAACTGGAAGCCCGTGGGCCGCATTTCAGCTATCGCCTGCACCTGACGTCGAGCAAGCCGCTGGTGCTGCAAGGCCACCAGGGTTTCAGCCAGAAATCCGAACAGGGGCAGGCTTCGTATTACTACAGCCAGCCGTTCTTTCAGGCCGAAGGCAGCGTCGAGATTGACGGCCAGACGTATCAGGTCTCCGGCCCCGCCTGGCTGGACCGCGAATGGAGCAGCCAGCCGCTGACGCAAAACCAGACGGGCTGGGACTGGTTTTCCCTGCACCTGAAAGATGGCTCGGACGTGATGTTGTATCGCATGCGACAACGGCACAACGACCCGTACCTGACGGGCACCTGGATCAACGCCGATGGCAGCACAGAGCAATTGGCGGCGAAAGACATCGAGCTGGAACCTGAAAACACCACCGACGTGCAAGGCCGCGACATGCCCACCCGTTGGTCGGTGAAAATTCCCGGCAAGGGCGTGGACGTGACCGTTGAAGCGCTCAATTCACAAGCGTGGATGGACCTGCAGATTCCCTATTGGGAAGGCCCGGTGCGTGTGAGTGGGAGCCAGAAAGGCGTGGGGTATCTGGAGATGACGGGGTATTAGCGTCATGCGCAACCCCGCTTCTGCCCGGAGGCCGTAGGAGTTGGCTTGTGATTCTGTGGGAGTTGGCTTGCCTACGATCTGTTGCAAAGCGACAGCAAAACCCGCACGCACGATCAATCTGACACAACCGAGGTGTCTGATTTCACTGTCGCTTCGCGCCAGATCGTCTGATCGCAGCCCGGAGCAAGCTTGCTCCCACGCCTTCGGCAGAAGCGAGGCCGTGGCATGATTCGCGTCTGATTCTGGCCGCATGCCGAGTTGGCTTGTGATTCTGGCCGCAGGCCGTGGGAGTTGGCTTGCCTACGATCTGTTGCGAAGCGACAGCAAAACCGCTCGCACGATCAATCTGACACAACCGAGGTGTCTGATTCACTGTCGCTTCGCGCCAGATCGTCTGATCGCAGCCCGGAGCAAGCTTGCTCCCACGCCTTTGGCAGAATCACAAGCAGCTGGTGAGAATTCAGCTGTCTCACCGCAGGCCTTATAACCGATCGTTCTAAAACTCTCGCAATCCGCACCGGTCAGTCTTTGGGTAGCCGGACTTCCCCGGCCACATTCCCCAACGGAAAACCGGTAAGGACTTATGTGCGGATTAGCTGGTGAACTACGTTTCGACAATCAACCTGCGGATCTCGCCGCGGTAGAACGCATCACCCATCATCTGGCGCCCCGTGGCCCGGATGCCTGGGGTTTTCATAGCCAGGGGCCGATTGCCCTGGGCCATCGTCGCCTGAAAATCATGGACCTGTCTGACGGCTCAGCGCAGCCGATGATCGACAGCCATATGGGCCTGTCATTGGCCTTTAACGGTGCGATTTATAACTTTCCGGAGTTGCGTGCCGAGCTGGAAAGCCTCGGCTATCAATTCCATTCCGGTGGCGACACCGAAGTGCTGCTCAAGGGCTACCACGCCTGGGGCGCCGACATGCTGCCGAAGCTGAACGGCATGTTCGCCTTCGCCATCTGGGAGCGCGACAACAAGAGCCTGTTCATCGCCCGCGACCGTCTCGGCGTGAAGCCGCTTTACCTGTCGCGCACCGACAAACGCCTGCGTTTCGCCTCGGCATTGCCCGCCCTGCTCAAGGGCGGCGACATCAGCCCGATGCTCGACCCGGTCGCGCTGAACCATTACCTGAATTTCCACGCTGTGGTCCCTGCCCCACGCACCTTGCTCGCTGGCGTCGAGAAAATTCCGCCGGCGACCTGGATGCGTGTGAGCGCCGACGGCAAGGTCGAACAGAAAGTCTGGTGGACGCTGCCGTACGGCCCTCATGCCGATGAAGCGAACCTGACCCTCGAAGACTGGCGCGACCGCGTGCTCGACAGCACACGCGAAGCCGTGGCCATCCGCCAACGCGCAGCCGTGGACGTCGGCGTGCTGCTATCCGGCGGCGTCGATTCCAGCATGCTGGTCGGTCTGCTGCGCGAAGTCGGCGTAAAAGACCTCTCGACGTTCTCCATCGGCTTCCAGGATGCAGGCGGCGAGCGTGGCGACGAATTCCAGTATTCGGACCTGATCGCCAAGCACTACGGCACGAATCACCATCAACTGCGCATCAAGGAAAGCGAGATCATCGAGCAGTTGCCTGCCGCGTTTCGCGCCATGAGCGAGCCGATGGTCAGCCACGACTGCATCGCCTTTTACCTGCTGTCCCGCGAAGTCGCCAAGCACTGCAAAGTGGTGCAGAGCGGCCAGGGCGCGGACGAACTGTTCGCCGGGTATCACTGGTACCCGCAAGTCGATGGCGCCAGCGATCCGTATGCGGCCTATCGCGAAGCGTTCTTCGACCGCAGCTACGACGAGTACGCGGCCACGGTTGCCCCGCAATGGCTGACCCAGAACGACGCTGCCGGTGATTTCGTGCGCGAACACTTCGCCATGCCGGGCGCCGATGCGGGTGTCGATAAAGCCCTGCGGCTGGACAGCACCGTGATGCTGGTGGACGACCCGGTCAAACGCGTGGACAACATGACCATGGCTTGGGGTCTGGAAGCACGCACGCCGTTCCTCGACTACCGCCTCGTTGAACTGTCGGCCCGCGTTCCTGCGCGCTTCAAGCTGCCGGACGGTGGCAAGCAAGTTCTGAAAGAAGCGGCGCGTCTGGTGATCCCTTCCGAGGTCATCGACCGTAAGAAAGGCTATTTCCCGGTGCCGGGCCTCAAGCATCTGGAGGGCGACACGCTGAACTGGGTGCGCGACCTGTTGCTCGACCCGAGTCAGGACCGTGGCCTGTTCAACCCGACCATGCTCGATACGCTGCTGACCAACCCCGACGGTCAATTGACCCCGCTGCGCGGCTCGAAGCTGTGGCAGCTCGCGGCCCTGAACCTGTGGCTCAGCGAACAAGGACTTTGACCCATGAAAGCCAACGCTTCGATCTACAACCAGCGCCTATTGCGCGGTCAGACGCCGTCCTACGAGCGTTTGCAGGCGCGCTTCGCCGAAGACGGTAGTTCCCTCAATGACGAGCCCCTGGCCTTGCATTGCGGCTGGGGCCGTCTGCTGATCGGTCACACCTACCCTGATCCTGCGGCGCTGGCGAACGAACTGCTCAACGAAAAACCCGGCGAGCGCGACATCGCGTTGTATATCGCGGCGCCGCAGCAGGTGCTGGCGCAATCGCCACAGCAACTGTTCCTCGACCCGTCGGACACCCTGCGCCTGTGGTTCAGCGATTACCGCCCTTCGCAGCGGGTATTTCGTGGCTTCCGGATTCGTCGTGCGCAGAACCAGGCCGACTGGGACGCGATCAACAACCTGTACATCGCGCGCGGCATGTTGCCGATCGACCCGACCCTGCTGACCCCGCGTCATCAAGGTGGTCCGGTGTACTGGATCGCCGAGGACGAGACCACCAACGCGGTGATCGGCAGCGTCATGGGCCTGAATCATCAAAAGGCCTTCAACGACCCGGAAAACGGCAGCAGCCTGTGGTGCCTGGCCGTCGATCCGCAATGCACCCGGCCTGGCGTCGGCGAAGTGCTGGTGCGTCATCTGATTGAGCATTTCCAGAGTCGCGGTCTGGCCTACCTGGACCTGTCGGTGCTGCACGACAATCAGCAGGCGAAAAACCTTTACGGCAAGCTCGGTTTCCGCAACCTGCCGACCTTCGCCATCAAGCGCAAAAATGGCATCAACGAGAAGCTGTTCCTCGGCCCTGGCCCGCAGGCGGACTTTAATCCGTATGCGCGGATCATCGTCGAAGAAGCCCATCGTCGCGGCATCGAGGTGCAGGTGGACGATGCCGAAGCCGGACTGTTCACGCTGATTCACGGCGGCCGTCGCATCCGCTGCCGTGAGTCGCTGAGCGACCTGACCACCGCCGTCAGCATGACCCTGTGCCAAGACAAGCGCCTGACCAATAAGGTACTGAAAGCGGCGGGCCTCGAACTGCCGGTGCAACAACTGGCGGGCAATGCTGACGACAACCTGGCGTTTCTCGACGAGCACGAACGGATCGTGGTCAAGCCGGTGGATGGCGAACAGGGTCAGGGCGTTGCGGTCGATTTGCGCACTATCGAAGACGTGCAGGCGGCGGTCGAGCGTGCGCGTCAGTTCGACTCCCGGGTGTTGCTCGAAAGCTTCCACGATGGGTTTGACCTGCGCATTGTCGTCATCGGGTTTGACGTGGTGGCCGCCGCAATTCGTCGTCCTGCAGAAATCATGGGCGACGGGCGTCACACTATCGGCCAACTGATCGAAGCCCAGAGCCGTCGTCGTGCTGCAGCGACCGGGGGCGAAAGCAAGATTCCGATGGACGACGAGACCCGGCGTACCGTCGAAGACGCCGGTTTCACCTTCGACAGCGTGCTGCCTGCCGATCAGCGCCTCGCGGTTCGCCGCACGGCCAATCTGCACACGGGCGGCTGCCTGGAAGACGTCACCGCCATCCTCCACCCGGTGTTGAAAGACGCCGCCATCCGCGCCGCCCGCGCCCTCGACATCCCGGTGGTGGGCTTGGATCTGATGGTCCCGGCTGCCGATCAACCGGACTACGTGTTCATCGAAGCCAACGAACGCTGCGGCTTGGCCAACCACGAGCCACAGCCGACCGCCGAACGCTTCGTCGATCTGTTGTTTCCCCATAGCCTGCCTGTTCACGGCTAAAAGCAGCTGTGAGCTGCACGCTGCGAGCTGCAAGAAGTCGGTGCGACCACTTGCAGCTTTTAGCTTGAAGCTTGCCGCTGCTCCGACTGGAGCTTCCAAATGACCCATGCAAAAAAAATCCACGAACCGGATCTGAATTACCTGCAGAAAGTCCTGCTGGAAATGCTCGCGATTCCAAGCCCCACAGGCTTCACCGACACCATCGTGCGCTACGTCGCGGAGCGTCTTGAAGAGTTGGGCATTCCCTTCGAACTCACCCGTCGCGGGACCATCCGTGCGACGTTAAAAGGCAAACAGAGCAGTCCCGACCGCGCCGTTTCCGCGCACCTGGACACCATCGGCGCCAGCGTGCGCGAGGTGAAAGACAATGGCCGTCTGGGCCTGGCGGCCGTCGGTTGCTGGTCGAGCCGGTTTGCCGAGGGCAGCCGCGTCAGCGTGTTCACCGACACCGGTGTGATTCGCGGCAGCGTCCTGCCGTTGATGGCCTCAGGGCACGCGTTCAACACCGCCGTCGACACCATGCCGATCAGTTGGGATCACATCGAACTGCGTCTGGACGCCTACTGCGCGACCCGCGCCGATTGCGAGTCGCTGGGCATTAACGTGGGTGATTTCGTCGCTTTCGATCCGTTGCCTGAGTTCACCGAAAGTGGCCATATCAGCGCCCGTCACCTTGACGACAAGGCGGGCGTCGCGGCACTGCTCGCGGCACTCAAAGCCATCGTCGACAGCGGCGCCGAGCCACCCATCGATTGCCACCCGCTGTTCACCATCACCGAAGAAACCGGCAGCGGCGCGGCGGGCAGTCTGCCGTGGGACGTCAGTGAATTCGTGGGGATCGACATCGCGCCGGTCGCGCCGGGCCAGCACTCCAGCGAACACGCGGTCAGCGTGGCAATGCAGGATTCTGGCGGGCCGTATGACTATCACCTTTCCCGGCATTTGCTGCGGCTGGGTCAGGAAAAAGAGCTGTCGGTGCGCCGCGACCTGTTCCGCTATTACTACAGCGACGCGCACTCGGCGATCACGGCAGGTTACGACACCCGCACCGCGCTCCTGGCCTTTGGTTGCGACGCGACGCATGGGTATGAGCGTACGCACATTGACAGCCTCAATACGCTGAGCAAACTGCTGACGGCTTACATCCTCAGCCCGCCGGTATTTGCGAGCGATGCGAAGCCGGCCAATGCGTCCCTGGAAAACTTCAGCCACCAGCTGGAGCACGACGCGCAGATGGAATCGGACACCCGGGTTCCGGCGGTGGATACGTTGGTGGGGCAGCGATAGCTGCCATACTTATTATTAGGAAGAGGCAGCTTAGCCCGTGGTATCAACCCGCCTCATGACGTTGAATGACAGATGAGAGATATCACGTGCAAAGACACTTAACGTTTAAGGGCACTGAAAAACACCTCGCATCGTTAGCACGCAAACCATACGACCGGGTAAAAACATCTCCCATTACCTGACCACTCGGTCGTATGCATTCGATTGCATAATTTTATAAAATCAATACGTCGACGAGCGAATAATCTTCAATCAAGAATGCGCTTAACGCCGCTCAGCGTTTCCTCAAATCCAACGTATTCGCCTTCCGCCCCACTAAATGGCTTATTTATAAAAAACGATTGAGACATAAACTGTATGAGCTTGGTAGCCTTCTCCATTACAATTCTATCCTCTTCTGACAGTTCGCATTCTCCCAAAGTTGCTGCGATTTCACTAACACCCTCGTACCTTCCAACTAGGTCTTTTATTTGACGAGCCATGTTGTTGCGATCCGCCAGTTCAAAGGACGTCCTGGTGTCAGTTGACTCGAGTGGATCGATAGCGAGAAGTTTTTGATCATCAATATCATTGCGCGAAAGAGAAATAACGGAACGGGACACGTTCGATTGTCTGTTAAACGTAGCCTGAGCAATGTCTACGCAAATGAACACAGCAAAACAATTGCTGTCGCTCTCATTCGAGAGAAATTGAGACATTTCGAAACACAAATGCGCACCGGAATCAAAAAATACCCAAATGCAACTGCCCTCAACGGAGTCTTTTTTAGCACGTTCAACCGCTTTTCGAACCCGCTCCAAATCCTGAATTTCGTCGTTCCCATTTATAATAACTAATGAAAGAACATCATCAATCTCACCAAACACACATCTCTTCTTAATGCATGTTGAATCACATCCAACCCATATGGATTGCCCTTGAAGGTAAGTCTTATGTCGATAGGCCAGTTCCAGAATCAGTGAACTCAGCTGTGATTTTTCGCCCCAAACTTCCTTATAATCATTGCGATGAATCGGGCACAGCAAATCGATCGTTTTAATTCCTGTCACACAAACTTCAGCATCCATGACGCCTCCAGACCCCAAACGAGTTTGCAATTAACAAAACCTACATTCGATTTAAACATTAGCAAAAGCCAAATAAGGTGCTAGATCATTTAGCTGTTTGATGATTTTTTATAATTCCGATTAACGCTTATCGTCAAGCATTGGAAAAACTCGATACGAGATTTACTGTTCACATGGTTGTTTGTAAAAGGTGATGGCTTCGTTCCTGTGGCCACGCTAGCATCCCCGCCATCTGCCCTTCGCAACGACCGAGAACCCCATGTTAATCCCCTACGACCAACTCGAAGCCGACACCCTGACGCGTCTGATCGAGGATTTCGTGACCCGCGACGGCACCGACAATGGCGATGACACGCCGCTGGAAACCCGCGTGTTGCGGGTTCGCCACGCGTTGAGCAAAGGTCAGGCGGTGATCTTCTTCGACCTCGAAAGCCAGCAATGCCAACTGATGCTCAAGCACGAAGTGCCCAAGGAGTATTTCGAAGACTGAGCACGATGCCGTCGTGAAGGGATGTCATCAGGAACCGGAGGGCGGCGTCGCCATCTGCTGCAAGCGCTCGGTAATGCGCCGATAGACCTCGGCACGGTGGATTTTCACGTGCTGCGGGGCATCAATCCCCAAACGCACCTGATTGCCAGTGATCCCCAGAATCTGCACCGTGATGTCATCACCGATGGAGAAGGTTTCTCCTATTTCCCGCGTCAATACCAGCATCTTTCCTACTCCCTGGGTGTTAACCGAGGGGGCAGGTTGCCGCGCTGGATCCAATGCTTCAATGCGCCTGGAACAAATCAGTCTTGCCCTTCAGAGGGTGGCGGCGGTTGCTGACAGACGCGTCCTACAAACACGTCATTTCGGTCATGAAACCGTTCCGCGCGGGCCCAACAGGATGATCGTCGCGCCGATCACGCAGAACGCGAGGCCGAGCCAATCCGAGGTCAATGGCCGCACGCGTTCGACCACTGCGAGCCAGGCAATCGAGGTGACGATGTAGATGCCGCCGTATGCCGCGTACGCGCGTCCGGCGTAGGCCGCTTCGACGCGAGTCAGCAGCAGTGCGAAAAGGGTCAGGCTGATCAGCGCAGGAATCACCCATAGCGCGCTTTTCCCCTGACGCAACCACAGCCAGAAGCCGTAGCATCCGGCGATCTCGAACAAGGCGGCGAGGAAGAACCACAGGTAGTTGAGCACGATGGAATCCCTTCAAGGGTGGCCGGAACGATGCGCGCCACCCTATCAGATAATTCAGACGTGGACGTCAGCCAACGGACTTGGCCTTGGCGCGCATCTTGTCGGCCATGTTGGCCATTTCGTCGTAAATCGCGTGGGGGTTTTGCTGTTTGATCTGCCAGGCCATGCGGCCTTGTTCGTGGGGCAGGATCATGAATTCGCCCTTAGCGACCTGATCGTATATGTAGGCAGCAATGTCGCTGGCGGTGATCGGCGAGCTTTCCAGCAACTTGCCGACCTGGGCTTTCATCGCCGGGGTCGGGCCGCGGAAAGAGTCCAGTAGATTGGTCTGGAAGAACGACGGGCACACCACATGAACGCTCACTTCCTGCTGACGCAACTCCACCAGCAGGCTTTCCGACAACGCCACCACGCCCGCCTTGGCCACGTTGTAATTGCTCATCGCCGGGCCTTGCATCAGCGCCGCCATCGACGCGATGTTGATGATCTTGCCCTTGCTCTGCTCGAGCAGCGGCAGAAACGCCTTGCAGCCTTTGACAACGCCCATGAGGTTGATCGCGATCTGCCAATCCCAATCCTCCAGCGACAGTTCACCAAAGAACCCGCCCGACGCCACGCCTGCGTTGTTGACGATGATGTCGATGCCACCAAAACGCTGCTCACAGGCCTGTGCGAAAGCGGTCAGTTGGCTGTAGTCGCGCACATCGCAACGCTGAATGAAACCGTCGCCCCCCGCTTCACGCACCCGACTCAGGGTTTCTTGCAGGCCTGCGTCGCTGACGTCTGACAGCGCCAGTTTCCAGCCCTCACGTGCCCAGCGCAGCGCGATTTCACGCCCCAGGCCGGAACCTGCGCCAGTGATCATGATGCGATTTTGCATAGCCATTGCCTTGTCGATTGCGGGGAAGTGGCCTCAGTGTAAACAGACACATTGTCCGACAACCCCTCCATTGACTGGCTGAATATGCGAGGCAAACCGGCGCCTCAGGCCGCGCCGCGCCGGCCTCGCCAGCGGGTGATGACCCAGAGGTAAGCAGCAAGATTGACCACAACAACGATGACGCCCAGTCCGATCTGAATCTGCGGGGTCAGGCCTGCGGGGTAGATCAGCTGGATGAGGTAGTGGCCGATGAAATCCCCTTCGTACCCGGCAGCACCGGCTTTGAGGCGCAGGCTGTTTTCCAGCGGGGTCAGCGGGCAGTACAGGTGCAAAAACTCCACCGCCATGCCCCAGGCGACGGCTGGCAGGTGCAACACGGCCCATGCAAGGCGGTGCAACACCAAAAGTGCACCGAACATGACGAACAGAATGAACGTTAGATGGAAGACAACCACGGCATCTGCCATCACCGAATAAAACATAGCTTGCTTCCTAATTAAGGGGTTTTGGCAACTTCGGGACCGGCGCTGAAAATGTTAGTTCCGCTATTATTGTCAGTACGCGAAGGTTAGCCGAGATCGAATACGCGGGTCTAAACATTCTCCATCTCTTTTCAACTCATTGATTTTAATGGCATTTATAAAAATGTTATTTTTTATTTCCTCCCATCCGAACCTTTTGTTCCGGGCCAGAGTCGGATTATTCAAGCACTACAACTTTTAACGAAGTTGGCGAACGCTTGAACGGCATTGCCATTTACCAAGAACACAAGAAGGAACTCGTCATGGGCATCGGCACAATTCTGATCATCATCCTCATTCTCCTGTTGGTCGGCGGTCTTCCGGTCTTCCCACACTCCAGAAGTTGGGGTTATGGGCCATCGGGGATCATCGGTACGATCCTGGTGATTCTGCTGATTCTGGTGTTGCTTGGCAGGATATAACCGCCCCGCCGCCAGCGAAAAACCCCACTCTTTGTAGTGGGGTTTTTTATTGGGCTTCTGGTCTGGGTTGCTGGTTTTGTGTGTATATCCGATTGCGGTGGGGTTGCTTAGATGGGTTCCGCCCTTACGGCGGGTCACTTTTTCCAAGAGCCGAAAAAGTAACCAAAAAGGCCCTGCTCCTGGTTTGGCCCTGACTGCGTCAGGGTTCCCTCTCTCCGGCGACGCTCCGTGGGCCCGCCGCGAAGGGCCATCCATGGCCCAGCGCGGCTCTCGCGGCATCCATGCCGCTCGACCCACTCCGCGTCGCCTGCGTTCGGCCTGCACCCAAGTCGCGTTCGGCGGTGTCTGGAATTACTTGGTACAAGATCCACAGCGATCTTGCTGGAGCTAACGCTCTTCGCGGTGTAATGACCTGCGCAAAGCTTCAATCCGTACACGGGTCTCAACTGTGGGAGCGAATTCATTCGCGAAGGGGCCGGTCAGCTCATACACCTCTATCGCCAGAACCATTCTTCGCGAATGAATTCGCTCCCACAGTGGGATTGGGGCAAGAACAAGGATCGCGTTGCTACCCAGAGCCGCGAAGAGCGTTAGCTCCAGCCAGAAAAGCTCCTCGAGCGCAAAGGATCAGACACCGCAGAACGCGACTTGGGTGCAGGCCGAACGCAGGCGGCGCGGAGTGGGTCGAGCGGCATGGATGCCGCGAGAGCGCCGCAAGGACATGGATGTCCGTTCGGCGCGGGCCCACGGAGCGTCGCCGGAGTGAGGGAACTTCGACGAAGTCGAAGCCAAACCAGGAGCAGGGGCTTTTGGTTACTTTTTGGCTCTTGAAAAAGTGACCCGCCGTAAGGGCGGAACCCATATCAGCAACACCACCGCGATTGGATATGCCCCCAATCTCAGCCAATAAAAAAACCCCACTACAAAGAGCGGGGTTTTTCATTTGAAACGCTAACTCGGATCAGTGAGAAACCGCCCCACTCGCCCCCAGACCTGTCTGCGAACGCACGAACTGCGGGAAGAACAACGCACGTTCACCCTCGGCCGCTTTCGACTTGTCAGTGATCGAGAAGAACCAGATCCCCACGAACGCAATGATGATCGAGAAGAACGCCGGGTACTCGTACGGGAAGATCGCCTTCTCATGATGCAGAATCTGCACCCAGATGGTCGGGCCAAGGATCATCAGCACCACGGCACTGATCAAGCCCATCCAGCCGCCGATCATCGCGCCGCGAGTCGTCAGGTTTTTCCAGTACATCGAGAGCAACAACACAGGGAAGTTACAGCTCGCCGCGATGGAGAACGCCAGACCGACCATGAACGCAATGTTCTGACTTTCGAACGCGATACCCAGCACGATGGCCACGACAGCCAGCGCAACCGTGGTGTATTTCGACACGCGGATTTCGTCTTTCTCGTTGGCTTTGCCTGCCTTGATCACGCTGGCATACAGGTCGTGAGACACCGCCGACGCACCGGCCAGGGTCAGACCGGCTACCACCGCCAGAATGGTCGCGAACGCCACCGCCGAGATGAAGCCCAGGAACAGGCTGCCACCGACCGCGTTGGCCAGGTGCACCGCCGCCATGTTGTTACCGCCCAACAGAGCGCCTGCGGCGTCTTTGAACATCGGGTTGGTGCTGACCAGCAGGATCGCGCCGAAGCCGATGATGAAGGTCAGGATGTAGAAGTAGCCGATGAAGCCAGTCGCGTACAGAACCGATTTACGGGCTTCTTTCGCGTCGCTCACCGTGAAGAAGCGCATCAGGATGTGTGGCAGGCCGGCCGTACCGAACATCAGGGCCAGACCCAGGGAGAACGCCGAGATCGGATCCTTCACCAGACCGCCGGGGCTCATGATGGCCTCGCCTTTCGGGTGAACCTTCACGGCTTCGGAGAACAGCACGTTGAAGTCGAAGTTGACGTGTTTCATCACCATCAGCGCCATGAACGAGGCACCGGACAGCAGCAAGACTGCTTTGATGATCTGCACCCAAGTGGTCGCCAGCATGCCGCCGAACAACACATACAGGCACATCAGGATACCGACCAGCACCACCGCGACGTTGTAGTCGAGGCCGAACAGCAGCTGGATCAGCTTGCCCGCACCGACCATTTGCGCGATCAGGTAGAACGCCACTACTACCAGCGAACCACAGGCGGACAGGGTACGGATTTCCTTCTGCTTCAGGCGGTAGGACGCCACGTCAGCGAAGGTGTACTTGCCCAGGTTACGCAGGCGTTCGGCGATCAGGAACAGGATGATCGGCCAGCCGACGAGGAAGCCGATCGAGTAGATCAGGCCGTCATAGCCGGACGCGTACACCAGGGCCGAGATACCCAGGAAGGACGCTGCCGACATGTAGTCACCGGCGATGGCCAGACCGTTCTGGAAACCGGTGATCTTGCCGCCCGCCGCGTAGTAGTCCGCCGCCGATTTGTTTTTCTTGGCCGCCCAGTAGGTCACGCAGAGCGTGGCGCCGACGAAGATCACGAACATGACGATCGCGGCAACGTTGAGCGGTTGTTTTTGCACGGCACCGGTCAGGGCATCCGCCGCCCAGAGAGTCGGTGCGAAGGCCGCCAGGCCCAAAGCTGCAAACAGGCGCCGGATCATTGTTGTGCCTCCTTCAGAATCGCGTTGTTCAGCTCATCGAACTCGCCGTTTGCACGACGAACGTAGATGGCGGTCAGCACGAAAGCGGAAAGGATCAGGCCCACGCCGATTGGCATTCCCCAGGTGATGGATGAAGTGGCGCTGAGTTTGGCGCCGAGAATCTGAGGCCCATACGCAATCAAAAGGATGAAAGCGGAATAGAGCCCAAGCATGATCGCCGAGAGAATCCAGGCGAATCGTTCCCTTTTCGAGACCAGCTCCTTGAAGCGCGGGCTGTTCTGAATCGAGAGGTAAATGCTGTCGTTCATTGTTTTTGTCCTCGCAGCACAGATGGATGTCACGTATTCCACTTTAGCTCGCTCTAGGCCGCGCTCCAGACGACCTTAGTATTAGAACGACATTAGTAGATGTGCGCGGGGCTGCACTCTGGCGTGCGGCGAAAAATCAGAGGCATATTTGGCGGGAGAGCCACACGTGGATGCGGCTTTTGATTCTGGCCGAAGGCCGTAGGAGCGCAGCTTGTTCGCGATCTGGCGCGAAGCGGCAGCAAACCCGATGTACGCGGTGTGTCAGGCAAATGGGGGGCGTCAGGTTTGACTGCTGCTTCGCAGCAGATCGCGAGCAAGCTGCGCTCCCACGCCCTCCGGGCAGAAGCGAATGGTGCAAGCCACAAAAAACCGCCCGGCAATCACTTGCCGGGCGGTTCGGGTCACGCAAGAATCTTTTGCGGCAAATTACTTACCGGTCCACTCTTTGACGCGATCCGGGTGTTTGGCGACCCAGTCTTTCGCAGCCTGTTCTGGCTTGGCGCCGTCCTGGATGGCGAGCATGACTTCGCCGATCTCGTCCTTGCTGCTCCACTGGAATTTTTTCAGGAAGTCGGCAACGTCTGGCGCTTTGGTCGCCAGTTCTTTGCTGCCGACGCTGTCGACGGTTTCAGCTGCACCGTAAACGCCTTTTGGATCTTCCAGGAATTTCAGTTTCCACTTGGCGAACATCCAGTGCGGCACCCAACCGGTGACGGCGATGGATTCTTTCTTGTTCTCAGCGCGGGTCAGCTCGGCAATCATGCCGGCGCCGGAACTCGCCTGAAGTTTGTAGCCGTCCAGACCGTAGTCTTTGATGGCCTGATCGGTCTTGATCATTACGCCCGAACCAGCGTCGATGCCGACGATTTTCTTCTTGAAGGACTCATCGGTCTTCAGGTCGGCAACCGAGTTGGCTTTCACGTACTCAGGCACGATCAGGCCGATCTTGGCGTCTTTGAAGTTAGGACCGTAGTCGGTGACCTTGTCCTTGTTCTTTTCCCAGTATTCGCCGTGTGTCACGGGCAGCCAGGCGGACAGCATCATGTCCAGTTTGCCGGTGGCAACGCCCTGCCACATGATCCCGGCGGCGACTGCCTGCAGTTTCACGGGGTAGCCCAGTTTCTGTTTGATCACTTCGGCTGCGACATTGGTCGTCGCAACGCTGTCGGACCAGCCATCCACATAACCGATGCTCAGCTCGGGTTTGTCGGCGGCAATGGCCAGCGTGGAACTGATGGCAAGGGCCAGCGCGGCACCCGCACCCAGGATATTTCGCATCTTCATCGTTACTTCCCCGGTAGTCCTGCACCCGACGGCGGTCGGGTATCGTTAACGTTTTTTTAAGCTCGCAGCCCGCGCACGCATTTGGCGCACCGCTTAACTTTCACGCTTCAACCACTTGCCTTCGCAGCAGCACTCGCTGCATCGACGAGCCGATCATCAACCCCCACCGACCTTGTGCCTTTCCTGTCAACGACACTCAGACAGCGGGAAACGACATCACAGGGCCATCAACGACAAACAGGTCGTAAAAGAGGGCCTGGTCCGTCCGAAACTTGCATGCTTTAAAAGCAGCGGCGAGTTTCGAGCCTTGAACGGCAAGAAAAAGCAAAGCGGCGACGCCCCAACGTGTAGCGTGAGGCCTGCCGTTTCGAGCGGCCGCTGAGCTATGCTGCGGCCCTCTGCTCCCTCTCGGCCCCATCATGCCCGTCCGCTTCCGCTCGCCTGTTTTGACGTATCTCGCCTCTTGTCTAATCGCGCTGATTGCCCTGTGCGGTTACTGGTACGGCCTCGGCAAACCCGTGGTGTTGCCGGACGCCGCGACGCCGACGCACAAGCTGCAATGCGCGTCCTACACCCCTTTCGATAAAGACCAGTCGCCCTTCGATCAGCCGTTCGCCCCCCGACCTGCGCGAATGGATGCCGACCTGGCGTTGCTCGCCACGCGCTTCGAGTGCATCCGTACCTATTCAATGACCGGCCTTGAAGCGATCCCGGCATTGGCGCGCAAGCACGGGCTGAAAGTGATGCTTGGCGCGTGGGTCAATGCCAGCCCCGAGGACACGGCGCACGAGATCAAGGCATTGATCACTGCCGCCAATGCCTACCCGGACGTTGTCACCGCTGTGATCGTCGGTAACGAAACGCTGTTACGCAAAGAAGTGACGGGGCCTCAATTGGCGAAGCTGATTCGTCAGGTGAAAGCCGAGGTCAAACAGCCCGTGACCTACGCCGACGTCTGGGAATACTGGCTGCAATACCCGGAGATCGCGCCTGCCGTGGATTTTCTGACCATCCACCTGTTGCCGTATTGGGAAGACGATCCCAAGGGGATTGACGACGCGTTGACCCACGTCGCGCAGATTCGTCAGCGCTTCGGCGAAAAATTCGCGCCCAAGGACATCCTTATCGGTGAAACCGGCTGGCCCAGCGAGGGGCGTCAACGTGAGACAGCGTTGCCGAGCCGGGTCAATGAGGCGAAGTTCATTCGCAGCTTCGTCGCCATGGCCGAACAGCACGGCTGGCATTACAACCTGATCGAAGCCTTCGACCAGCCCTGGAAGCGGGAAGCCGAGGGCGCGGTCGGGGGCTATTGGGGCTTGTTCGACGCCGACCGACAGGAGAAAGGCGTGCTCACGGGGCCGGTGTCGAACCTGCCGTATTGGCCGTTCTGGCTGGCGGTCAGCGGTGTGATCGGCCTGCTGGCGCTGTTTATGGCAGGCCGCGTGACTCAGCCTCGCAGCGCGTTGATCGTCCCGCTGCTCGCCGTATTCGGCGGCGCGTGCATTGGCACATGGGGGGAACTGGCGCGGGTAACCAGTCGCTTTACCGGCGAATACCTGTGGGCCGGGGCCTTGGTAGTGCTGAACCTGCTGGTCCTGATGCACGCGGCATTGACGCTCTCGGCCCGGCAAGGGTGGCGCGGCCGAGGCTTCGCCTGGTTCGAGTCCCGCGCCGGGTGGTGGCTGAGCGCGGCCGGTTTTGCGGGCGCGGTGATGATGCTGGCGATGGTCTTTGACCCGCGTTACCGCAGCTTCGCCACCCCGACGTTGTGGCTGCCCGCCCTCTTTTATCTGCTGCGACCGGTCAGGGTGCTGCGTCGGGAAGCCACGTTGCTGGCTTGCATCATCGGCATCGGGATCGTGACGCAGTTGATTCGCGAAGGGCTGAGCAACCCGCAGGCTCTGGGGTGGGCAGCGGTCAGCGTCGTGATGACCCTCGCGTTGTGGCGCAGTGTGCGAATCAGCGCGGCGAGCCCCGAGCCAGAGCGTGCGCGCGAGTGACGGGGTGAGGAACACATTGTGTTACCGCTGACGTCATTCCAAAACAGAATACGGGTAACACGGAAACAGAATAGTCCTTTCGGATTAACACCCAGGCAGAGCGTATTTTTCAAGCTATTGATTTTAAAGGAAATTAAAAAGTTGGCACGCTGCCTGCTATATCTCCTGCATAACAAGAACAAAATGTGAAAACCCAATAAAAATAAGATGAATCGGCTCTGACATAACAAGAACAACGGCACAGAGACGCAGCCAACAGATTTTTTTGGAGTAGATGTGCTTTACAGAGGCCCTGGCCTCACAGCCCGACCGAGAACAATAAAACTACCATCAGGTAGCGTCCAGAACGGGTTGGATCCTCGCCTCAGGCCATGGATCGAAGCAGATAAGCGCTCAAAAAAATACGTTTGCTCTTGTATCCCGGATGGGGATCACTGAAGACGCTGGAAAGGGAACGGTTGCCAAAAACAACAACAGACCGCCCCTAAAACAATAAAAAAAGAGCACGTGCAACGATTTAAAGGGGAGCCTCGGCTCCCCTTTATGCTGTCTGGGGTTTGGGGATGAGGGCCTCGTGTCCGTCTCGATGCCAGTCTCCGCGTTCGGCTAAGGCTGCTCGTTTGCCCGCACCAGCCGCAGCCCCGCAATCACCACCGCGAACACCGCCAGACTCGCCGAATACAACACCAACGCCAGCATCCCCAGCAGCAATCCAATTCCCGCCAGCACCCGCCCCACCTTGCCCGGCACGCGAAACGCGATCACCGCCGTCACCAGCGCACCCCAACCGAACACGCCGAAGTGAATCAGCCATCCCAGGTCCGAACGCACCACGCATTGCCACTGCAACGCATCATCTGAACACTGCCCGACCCACTGCACATCCTCCATCAACCCATAGCGCAGGCCATAGCTCAACGCCAGCCACAACGCCAAGGCAAACACCGACACGATCAGCGGGAAACGACGCGACACGGAACACCCCAAAGCAGGAAAACGATGCCCAGCATATCCGCAGTCGACTCGGGACATGAAACGCCCCACATTAAAAGTACAACCTCACACGCCACTCGAGCCAGAACGTGTATTGTCGCCTAGGATTTGTACGGGTTGGCGAGGGATTAAATGCAAATTGCCACTACGGCACTTTTTGCACGCCTCCCGTGTCATAGCCTGCGTATCTCAACAGCACTTCTTTCCCAAGGGATTCAGTCATGCTTCGTTTTTTACGCCTCGCCGCCCTTTCAGGCGGCTTGTTCTTGAGTGCGTCCGTGATGGCGGTCGACATCGATCCGTCCAGCTATGGCTTCCCTCTGACCAACCCGTTCGAAGCGACCATCGCCACGACGCCTCCTGATTTGCGGGCGAAGGTGCCAGACGACGCTGACATCGATCAGGACGACTACAGCCTGACGCTGCGACCGGATCGTGAATTCACCCTCCCCGACAACTTCTGGGCCGTGAAAAAACTGCGTTACCGCCTTGCCAAGCAGGACCATCCCGCGCCACTGATCTTCTTGATCGCAGGCACCGGCGCCCCCTACAACAGCACCCTCAACGAATACCTCAAGCGCCTGTATTACGGAGCCGGGTACAACGTCGTACAGCTGTCGTCGCCCACCAGCTACGACTTCATGAGCGCCGCCTCACGATTCGCGACGCCTGGGGTGACGTCTGAAGACGCTGAAGACCTGTACCGGGTCATGCAGGCGGTTCGCGCGCAGCAGAACAAGCTGCAAGTCACCGAGTATTACCTCAGCGGCTACAGCCTCGGCGCGCTGGATGCGGCCTTCGTCAGCAAACTGGACGAGACCCGCCGCAGCTTCAACTTCAAGAAAGTGCTGTTGATCAACCCGCCGGTGAACCTCTACACCTCGATCACCAACCTGGACAAAATGGTCCAGACCGACGTGAAGGGCATCACCAACAGCACCACCTTCTATGAACTGGTGCTGCAAAAGCTGACCCGTTATTTCCGCGAAAAAGGCTACATCGACCTCAACGACGCACTGCTCTACGACTTCCAACAGTCCAAGCAACACCTGTCCAACGAGCAGATGGCCATGCTGATTGGCACGTCGTTCCGCTTCTCGGCGGCCGACATCGCGTTCACGTCCGACCTGATCAACCGTCGCGGCCTGATCACCCCGCCGAAGACGCCGATCAGCGAAGGCACCAGCCTCACGCCGTTCCTCAAGCGAGCGCTGCAATGTGACTTCGACTGCTACGTGACCGAGCAAGTGATCCCGATGTGGCGCGCCCGCACCGACGGCGGCAGCCTGCTGCAACTGGTGGATCAAGTCAGCCTGTACGCCCTCAAGGATTACCTGAGCACCAGCAAGAAAATTTCCGTGATGCACAACGCCGATGACGTGATCCTCGGCCCGGGCGACCTCGGTTTCCTGCGCAAGACCTTTGGCGATCGCCTGACCGTTTACCCGTATGGCGGTCACTGCGGCAACATGAACTATCGCGTCAACAGCGACGCCATGCTGGAGTTTTTCCGTGGCTAAACGTCTATTGCTCACTGCCGCTCTGCTTTGTGCAGGCGCTGTTCATGCCGCTGATGCGCCGATCATTTCCCAGGCCCAGCCGGTCAAGCGGATCGAGAACCCGGACGGTTTCACCGAGCCGTTGAAGTCGCTGAAATTCAACCCCGGTCTGGACGCCCAGGAATTCGAGCGCTCGTCGCTGAACGCCCTCAACGTCTACGACCCGCTGGAGTCGTGGAACCGTCGGGTCTACCACTTCAACTATCGCTTCGATGAGTGGGTGTTCCTGCCGGTGGTCGACGGCTATAAATACGTCACCCCAAGCTTCGTGCGCACCGGCGTCAGCAACTTTTTCAGCAACCTGGGCGACATCCCCAACCTGCTGAACAGCCTGTTGCAGTTCAAGGGCAAACGCTCGCTGGACACCACGGGCCGTCTGATCATCAACACCACCATTGGCGTCGCGGGCTTGTGGGACGCCGCGACCTGGATGGGGCTGCCAAAACAGAGCGAAGACTTCGGTCAGACCCTGGGTTTCTATGGCGTTCCGGCAGGGCCGTACCTCGTGCTGCCGATTCTCGGGCCTTCGAACCTGCGTGACACCGGCGGCCTGGTGTTCGACTTCACTGCCGAATCGCAGATCAACTTCCTGAACGTGGCGCAGGTCAGTCAGGACCACCCGGAGCTGTACCTGCTGCGTGCGATCGACCGCCGCTACAGCACCAGCTTCCGCTACGGCCAGATGGACTCGCCGTTCGAGTACGAGAAAGTGCGGTACGTGTACACCGAAGCGCGGAAATTGCAGATTCAGGAGTAATGATTGCCTTGTGCGGGGTCTAAAACGCGTCACTCTCTGACACGCTGGATGGCCCCTGTGGGAGCGAATTCATTCGCGAGAGGCCCGTACAACCGACAGAAATCTATCGGCTGTACCGACGTCTCGCGAATGAATTCGCTCCCACAGAAGATCGCGCGCACTCAAAACCCATCTAACAACCCGATCAATTCCTCGCAAAAACGTCACCCATCCATCGCCTCAACCGGCATACCATAGGCGCCATTCCCACCCTCTTCCGGAGTGCGCCCCATGACTCAATTACGCAAAGTGCTGTCCATGCAGACCGGTCAACCGACCTCGGACGGCGCGGGCGTCAAGCTGACGCGGGTCTTCGGTGGCCCTGGCGTCGAGCTGTTCGACCCCTTTCTGATGCTCGACGAATTCGGCTCGGACAAGGCTGACGATTACATCGCCGGTTTCCCACCCCATCCGCATCGCGGTTTTGAAACCGTGACTTACATGCTCGAAGGCCGCATGCGCCACGAGGACCACATGGGCAACGTCGGCCTGTTGCAAGGCGGCGGCGTGCAATGGATGACCGCTGCGCGTGGCGTGATCCACAGCGAGATGCCGGAACAGGAAGAAGGCATGATGCGCGGCTTCCAGCTGTGGCTGAACCTGCCGGGCAAATCGAAGATGGGCGACGCCGGTTACGAAGACATCCAGCCGGAACGCATCCCGCGCATCACCACGCAGAACGGGGTGGACGTGGTGGTGATCGCCGGTCAGTTCGACGACGGTCAGGTGCAGCAGGCCGGCGCGGTGCAGCGGCCCGACACCGAACCGCAGTATTTCGACTTCCACATTCCAGCCGGCAAATCAGTCAGCCCGAAAGTCCCTGAAGGCCACCGGGTGCTGTTGTACGTGTACGAAGGCGAAGTCGAGATCGCCGGTTGCGCGCAAACGCTCGGTCAGAGCCGGCTGGCACGCTTGTCGGAAAATGGCGAAGTGCAGCTCAATTCAGCGACCGGCGCAAAGGTGTTACTGATCGCGGGCAAACCACTGAACGAGCCGATCGTGCAATACGGCCCGTTCGTGATGAACAGCCGCGAAGAGATCGAACAGGCTCTGCGGGATTTTCGGGATGACAAATTGACAGCGTGATCACTGCAACGCGCTTTTGGTTCTGGTCGAGGCCCATACACCACCCCAGCCTGTTCTTGATTCTGCCGAAGGCCGTGGGAGTGCCGGGGTGGCGTTCCACCTTGCCTGCGATCTGACGCGCAGCGGCAGTAATAGCGACGCACGCGATGTGTCAGGTTTTAAGCGTCGTCAGGTTTTGCTGCCGCTGCGCGCCAGATCGCAGGCAAGCCAGCTCCTACGCCTTCGGCAGAAGCAGCCAGTCCCCAACTTCAATCCAGCCCCAAAAACCGCGTCAGCTCCTCTTTTTGGGCCATCGCATCGCGGCGTCCCAGCTCGATCAATTCGCTGCAATACCCCGACTCGAACAGCAGATAACTCAACACCCCTGCCCCGCTGGTCTTGGTTGCGCCGGGCCCGCGCAGGAAGGTGCGCAACGCAGGCGGCAGTTCCCGTCGATGGCGGGCGGCAATTTCGTCCAAAGGCTGGCTCGGGGAAATGACCAACACCTCCACCGGCGCCAGCGACTGCACCGGCGTTGGCTGCTCGGACACCTGAGGCGACGGCTCGGGTGGCGAGGGCAACATGCGACTCAGCAAATTCAGCCGCTCCAGCAACTCGATGTCGCTCTCCAGGCTGTCAATGAACGTGCTGTTGAGCATGTGCCCGCTGATCTGCGCCAGACTCGGCTGCGCGCCGCTCACGACCCGGTGCACGGGCTTGTTCGCTCCCGGCCCGCGAGGGTTGCCGCTGACGCCCACCACCAGCACCCGATTGGCGCCCAGGTGCAGCGCCGGGCTGATCGGCGCCGATTGCCGCACCGCGCCATCGCCGAAATATTCGTGTTCGAGTTTGACCGGGGCGAACAGCAGCGGAATCGCAGAACTCGCGAGCAGATGATCGACCGTCAGCCGCGTTGGCACGCCGACGCGCCGATGCCGCAGCCAGGAATCGATGGTGCCTTTGCCCTGATAAAACGTGACCGCCTGCCCCGACTCGTAGCCAAACGCCGTGACCGCAACGGCCCGCAAATGCCGACCTTCGATGGCCTCATCAATGCCTTCGAGGTTCAGGCGCTCGGTCAGCAAATCTTTCAACGGCGAGCTGTTGAGCAACGCCACGGGGATCTGCTTGCGACCGATCCCCAACAGGCTTCGCCCGAAGAACCGGGTCGCCTGACGAATCACCCCGGACCAGTCGCTGCGCAACACCTGATGGCTGCGAAAGCTCTGCCAGAAGACCGTCAGTTCGTGGATGGCGGTGCGAAATTGCGCGGCGCCGCTGGCAAGCTTCACCGCGTTGATGGCGCCCGCAGACGTGCCGACGATGACCGGAAACGGGTTCTTCGCGCCCGCAGGCAGCAGGTCGGCGATCCCTGCGAGCACGCCCACCTGATAGGCCGCCCGGGCGCCGCCGCCGGAAAGGATCAGCCCGGTGATCGACTCGCGACCGACCGGAACCGTTGAAGCGCTGTTGACTGTTTTTTGTTCTGCTGCGCTTGTCGTCATAAAACCTCAGCCCTAGGTATCAGCCCCGCTTTTTATACAGCTTCGGCTCACCGGGCGGCCTGCTCTTGAACCGCCGGTGTGCCCACAGATACTGCTCGGGGCAGGCCGTCACGGCCCGCTCGACCCATTGATTGATGCGCAGGCAATCGGCCTCGTCGCTCTCGCCGGGAAAATCGGTCAACGCCGGGTGGATCACCAGCTTGTACCCGCTACCGTCCGCCAGACGCTCTTGGGTGAACGGCACGACAAGGGCGCGGCCTAGGGTGGCGAATTTGCTGGTGGCCGGTACGGTGGCGGCCTGAATGCCGAACAGCGGCACGAACAGGCTCTGCTTGACGCCGTAGTCCTGATCCGGCGCGTACCAGATGGCGCGGCCCTTGCGCAGCTGCTTGATCATGCCGCGCACGTCTTCGCGCTCGACGGCGATGGAATCCAGGTTGTGCCGCTCGCGGCCTCGGCGCTGAACGTAGTCGAATACCGGGTTCTTGTGCTCGCGGTACATGCCGTCGATGGTGTGCTGCTGACCCAGCAACGCCGCGCCGACTTCCAGCGTGGTGAAGTGCAGCGCCATGAGGATGACGCCCTGCCCTTGCTCATGAGGCTGCTTGAGGTGTTCGAGACCTTCGATGTGCGCCAGCTTGGCCAGGCGCGTCGGGCTCCACCACCAGCTCATGGCCATTTCGAAAAAGGCGATCCCGGTGGAGGCGAAATTTTCCTTGAGCAGGCGTTTGCGCTCGGCTTTCGAAAACTGGGGAAAACACAGTTCAAGGTTGCGCGCCGCGATGATGCGACGGTCGGTGGCGAAGTAATACATGACCCCGCCGAGCGCCCGGCCTATCGCGACCAGCGCCCGAAACGGCAACTGCACCACCAGCCAGAGCATTCCCAGTCCCAGCCACAGGAGCCAGAAGCGGGGATGAAGAAATTGGGCTCGAAAACGCGGGCGTTCCATTACAGCTTCCGTCAGGACAAAGGCGGGCATTCTACATCGGTTCGAGCACTTCCGTGACGCTTCGTCGGTTGCGGCTCCCTTGCGACTCGCGGGCGTTCTCGTTATAAGTCTCGGCACTTTTAGCGACAAGCCGCTGTATGCCGACATGAGCCAAATCGAATTGCAAGACAAGGACCCCGTGTTCCAGCTGAAGGGCAGCATGCTGGCCATCACCGTGCTGGAACTGGCCCGTAACAACCTTGAAGCGCTGGATCGTCAGCTGGCCGCCAAGGTCGCTCAGGCGCCCAATTTCTTCAGCAATACGCCGCTGGTACTGGCGCTGGACAAGCTGCCCCCCAACGAAGGCGCCGTCGATCTGCAAGCGATGATGCGCATCTGTCGCCATCACGGCTTGCGCACCCTGGCCATTCGCGCCAACCGCATCGAAGACATCGCCGCTGCCATTGCCATCGACCTGCCGGTCCTGCCGCCATCCGGCGCGCGTGAAAGACCCCTCGATCCGACGGAAGGTGAAATAAAGAAAAAGCCCGAAGTGGTGGAAAAACCACCGGAGCCTTTGATCAAGCCGACCAAGATAATCACGGCTCCGGTGCGCGGCGGCCAGCAGATTTACGCGCAAGGTTCGGACCTGGTGGTGATTTCCTCGGTCAGTCCCGGTGCGGAACTTCTCGCCGATGGCAACATCCATGTGTATGGCCCGATGCGGGGCCGGGCACTGGCAGGCATCAAGGGCGACACCAAGGCCCGGATTTTCTGCCAGCAAATGGTGGCCGAACTGGTCTCCATCGCCGGGCAATACAAGGTTGCGGAAGACCTGCGACGTGACCCTCTCTGGGGGGCCGGGGTACAAGTCAGTCTGTCCGGTGACGTGTTGAACATCATCCGTCTTTAACGGATACTGCGCCATTTTCAAAGCCACTCTGATTCGTCGCGAAAACGATGCAAAGGGAAAGGAAATCCGGGAAATTCATTTGTTTTCTCGAAACATGAGCATCGCAAGACGCTCGTTTCTTTCTCTGTTCGAAAAACGCTGCGTGATGAGGGGCTATTCAGGGACTAGCCGTCCTACTTTTAGGGGTGATACACCTTGGCCAAGATTCTCGTGGTTACATCCGGCAAGGGTGGTGTGGGCAAGACCACCACCAGCGCCGCTATCGGTACCGGCCTCGCATTGCGCGGCCACAAAACGGTCATCGTCGACTTCGACGTCGGTCTGCGTAACCTCGACCTGATCATGGGTTGCGAGCGCCGCGTCGTGTATGACTTCGTCAACGTGGTCAATGGCGAAGCCAACCTGCAACAGGCGCTGATCAAGGACAAGAAGATCGAAGGTCTTTATGTCCTGGCCGCCAGCCAGACCCGTGACAAGGAAGCGCTGACGAAAGAAGGCGTGGAAAAGGTCCTGATGGAACTCAAGGAATCCTTCGAGTACATCGTCTGCGACTCCCCTGCCGGTATCGAAACGGGCGCTCACCTGGCGATGTACTTCGCCGACGAAGCGATCGTCGTGACCAACCCTGAAGTCTCCTCCGTCCGTGACTCGGACCGCATGCTGGGCCTGCTGGCCAGCAAATCGCGCCGTGCCGAGCGCAACGAAGACCCGATCAAGGAGCACCTGCTCCTGACCCGCTACAACCCTGAGCGCGTGAGCAAGGGCGAAATGCTGGGCGTGGAAGACGTCAAGGAAATCCTGGCCGTCACCCTGCTCGGCGTGATTCCTGAATCCCAGGCTGTGCTCAAGGCTTCCAACCAGGGCGTGCCTGTCATCCTCGACGACCAGAGCGATGCCGGTCAGGCGTACAGCGATGCCGTCGACCGCCTGCTGGGCAAAGACCGCGAGCACCGCTTCCTGGACGTACAGAAAAAAGGATTTTTCGAACGCCTGTTCGGGGGTAACTAATGAACATTTTTGACTTCTTTCGTGCCAACAAAAAGCCCAGTACCGCATCGGTCGCGAAAGAGCGTCTACAGATCATCGTGGCGCATGAACGCGGCCAACGCAGTACCCCGGACTACCTGCCCGCTCTGCAGAAAGAGCTGGTGGAAGTGATCCGTAAATACGTCCAGATCGAGGACGATAAAGTGCAGGTTGCGCTCGACAACGAGGGCAGCTACTCGATTCTGGAGCTCAACATTACCCTGCCTGATCGTTGATCGAACTGGCGGTCGCCACGGCGGCTCGGTTGCCCTGATCCCTTCGCGGGATTGCGGTGAGCGAGCCGCCGTTGGCGTTTGTAAACACACCGATTTTTGCTCTGAGAGTGCCACGAGGCTGTTCGATGCCGCTGTCCAATGTTCACATTCTCCATCAGGACGATGCCGTTCTGGTGGTGAACAAGCCCACCCTGCTGCTGTCGGTCCCTGGTCGTGCGGACGACAACAAGGACTGCCTGATTACGCGCCTGCAGGAAAACGGCTATCCCGAAGCGCGCATTGTCCATCGTCTGGATTGGGAAACGTCCGGGATCATTCTGCTGGCTCGTGATGCGGACACCCATCGCGAGTTGTCGCGGCAATTTCATGACCGGGAAACCGAAAAGGCCTACACAGCACTGGCGTGGGGGCAACCGACGCTGGACAGCGGCAGCATTGATTTGCCCTTGCGCTACGACCCGCCGACCAAGCCTCGGCATGTGGTGGATCACGAACTCGGCAAACACGCGCTGACGTTCTGGAAGGTGTTGGAGCGCTATGACACCCATTGCCGCGTGGAACTGACGCCGATTACCGGCCGCTCCCATCAGTTGCGCGTGCATATGTTGTCGATCGGGCATCCGTTGTTGGGGGATGGGTTGTATGCACATCCCGAAGCATTGGCGGCGTACCCGCGGTTGTGCCTGCACGCGAGCATGTTGACGTTCAGCCATCCGGTGACGAAAGAGCGGCTGCGGTTCGAGTGTCCAGCGCCGTTTTAAGAACCATTGCATTCCGAGTGGGAGCGTGCGCAACCCGTCGACCAATACGGTAAACTCCCGCCATTGCTGTCTGGAGTAACTTATGCGCGAAGAGTTGAACCAAGGCCTGATCGATTTTCTCAAGGCCTCTCCCACCCCGTTTCACGCCACCGCCAGTCTGGTGCAACGTCTCGAAGGCGCCGGTTATCAGCGCCTCGACGAACGCGAGCCTTGGCACACCGAAACCGGTGGCCGCTACTACGTCACCCGTAACGACTCTTCCCTCGTCGCCTTCAAGCTGGGTCGCCTGTCGCCCTTGATCGGCGGGATTCGCCTCGTGGGCGCTCACACCGACAGCCCCTGCCTGCGGGTCAAACCCCAGCCCGAGTTGCAGCGTCAGGGTTTCTGGCAGTTGGGCGTCGAGGTCTACGGCGGCGCGCTGTTGGCCCCGTGGTTCGACCGTGACCTCTCGCTCGCGGGCCGTGTCACGTTCCGTCGCGACGGCAAAGTCGAAAGCCAACTGATCGACTTCAAGCTGCCCATCGCGATCATCCCTAACCTGGCGATTCACCTCAATCGCACCGCCAACGAAGGCTGGCAGATCAACCCGCAGAACGAATTGCCGCCGATCCTCGCCCAAGTGGCCGGTGACGAGCGCGCCGATTTCCGCGCCCTGCTGACCGATCAGCTCGCCCGCGAACACGGCCTTAACGCCGACGTTGTGCTCGATTACGAGCTGAGTTTTTACGACACCCAAAGCGCGGCGGTCATTGGCCTGAACGGCGATTTCATCGCCGGTGCGCGGCTGGACAACCTGCTGTCGTGCTTCGCGGGCCTGCAAGCGCTCCTCAATGCCGATGGCGAAGAGACCTGCGTGCTGATCTGCACCGACCACGAAGAGGTCGGCTCGACCTCCGCGTGCGGCGCCGACGGCCCGATGCTGGAACAAGTGCTGCAACGTCTGCTGCCGGAAGGCGACGACTACGTGCGCACGGTGCAGAAGTCGCTGCTGATTTCCGCCGACAACGCCCACGGCGTGCACCCGAACTACGCTGACAAGCACGACGGCAACCACGGCCCGAAACTGAACGCAGGCCCTGTGATCAAGGTCAACAGCAACCAGCGCTACGCGACCAACAGCGAAACCGCCGGTTTCTTCCGCCATCTGTGCATGGCAGAGGAAGTTCCGGTGCAGAGCTTCGTGGTGCGCAGCGACATGGCCTGTGGCTCGACCATCGGCCCGATCACCGCCGGGCATCTGGGCGTGCGCACCGTGGACATCGGCCTGCCAACGTTCGCCATGCACTCGATCCGTGAACTGGCAGGGAGTCAGGACCTGGCACATCTGGTCAAAGTGCTGACCGCGTTTTATGCGAGTGCCGAGTTGCCGTAACGCTACTGGGCGGGCGCTGCCCGACCTGATGGTGAATGCCTCTTGTGGGAGCCGGCTTGCTGGCGAAGGCGCAGTATCAGCCAGTTCATCTGTGACTGATCCACGGCCTTCGCCAGCAAGCCGGCTCCTACAATGGGATCAACGACCCGTCCCTAATCGAGGTTGATGACCCGGTGATTGCCCCTTCCCGTTTTACCCTGCCGCATCTGTTGCTGATTTTTCTGCTGGCACTCTTTCCTTTCGCGCTCACCCAGGCCGCTGGATTGCCCAGCCTGCTCGGTGGCCAGAAAGCCCAACCTCAAGCCCAGGAACCCTTGGGCCAGTCCCTCGACGAGGTCATCACCTCGCTGGAAAACGATCAGCAACGCAGCAAATTGCTGGACGATCTGAAGAAGCTTCGCGACGCCACGAAGAAAGCCCAACCCACTGCCGAGCAAGGCGTGCTGGGGCTGATCGGGAGCACACTTCACGATTTCGAGAAGCAGTTCACCGGCGATGACAGCCCGCTCAGTCGCTGGGGCGACGAGGTGTCGCTGGCCGAGCAAGAGCTGATGGACCTGCTGCTGCCCGCCAATCAATGGTGGCCGATCATGTTCAGCTTCGCCTTGGTGATCGCGCTGTGGAGCTTGCTGGCCGCCGCGCTGATCTGGCTGAGCCATCGGGTGCGGGTGCGCTTCGGGCTGTCGGAAGAACTGCCGCAACACCCGCGTCCGACCGATATGCTGCGCTTCGCCCTACGCAAACTGGGGCCGTGGCTGATTGCGCTGGTCATCACGGTTTACTTGAGCTATTCCCTGCCGCCGTCGCTGGGCCGGGATCTGGCGATGGTGCTGGCGTATGCACTTGTCGTCGGCACGCTGTTTTCGGCAATTTGCGTGATTGCCTTTTCGCTGCTCGACGGCCCTCACCGGCATCAGGCGCTGTACATCCTGCGGCATCAGGCGTTTCGGCCGCTGTGGTGGATCGGCAGCTTTGCCGCCTTCGGTGAAGCGCTGAGCGACCCGCGATTGGTGGCCAGTCTCGGGGCCCATCTGGCGCACACCACCGCGACCCTGGCCAACGTCATGGCGGCGATTTCCACGGGGCTGTTCATCGTCCGCTTCCGTCGGCCTATCGCGCATTTGATCCGCAATCAGCCGCTGTCCCGCCGTCTGAAACGCCGCGCCCTGAGCGACACCATCGAAATCCTTGGCAGCTTCTGGTACTTGCCTGCACTGGTGCTGGTGGGCGTGTCGCTGTTCGCCACGTTCTTCTCGGCGGGCGACACCAGCACCGCGCTGCGCCAGTCGCTGATTTGCACGGTGTTGCTGGTCTTGTGCATGGTCATCAACGGCCTGGTGCGGCGTCACTCGCAAAAACCGGCCCACGGTCATCGACGCCATGCGCTGTATTCGGATCGCCTGAAAAGCTTCGGTTATACCGTGGCGCATCTGGTGGTCTGGCTGGTGTTCATCGAACTGGGCCTGCGGGTCTGGGGCCTGTCGCTGATCCGCTTTTCCGAAGGCGACGGCCACGACATCAGCGTGCGCATCATCGGCCTGGCGACCACGCTGATCTTCGCCTGGCTGATCTGGATTCTCGCCGACACCGCGATTCATCACGCCCTCACCCGCTCGCGCAAAGGCCTGGCCAACGCCCGTGCGCAGACGATGATGCCGCTGATCCGCAATGTGCTGTTCGTGACCATTTTCATCATCGCGGTGATCGTTGCGCTGGCGAACATGGGGATGAACGTGACGCCACTGCTGGCCGGTGCGGGTGTGATCGGTCTGGCCATCGGTTTCGGTGCGCAGTCGCTGGTGGCGGATTTGATCACCGGCCTGTTCATCATCATCGAGGACTCCCTCGCCATCGACGATTACGTGGACGTCGGCGGGCATTTGGGCACCGTCGAAGGCCTGACCATTCGCACCGTGCGCCTGCGTGACATCGACGGGATCGTGCACACGATCCCGTTCAGCGAGATCAAGAGCATCCAGAACTACTCGCGGGAATTTGGCTACGCGATCTTCCGCATCGCGATTCCGTCGAACATGAACATCGACGATGCGCTGAAGATGATTCGCGACGTGGGCCAGAAAATGCGCACCGACCCGCTGCAACGCCGCAACATCTGGTCGCCGCTGGAGATTCAGGGGGTGGAAAGTTTCGAGTCCGGCAACGCCATCCTGCGCGCGCGCTTCAAGACCGCACCGATCAAACAATGGGAAGTCTCGCGGGCGTTCAACCTGTCGCTGAAACGCTACCTCGATGAAGCCGGCATGGACCTCGCGACGCCGCGCCTGAATGTGCAGGTGAATACCAGTGGTGGGAGCGTGAGCGGGGTTCGCGGGAAGAAGGATGAAACGGCGGGGTGAGGGTTAGATTGTGGCCGATAGGGTGACCATGCGGCCGATCTGCCTTTGATTCTGGCCCACAGGACTATTACGCCGCCAATCTGCTTTTGATTCTGCCCGAAGGGCGTAGGAGTTGGCTTGCCTACGATCTGGTGCGAAGCGGCAGTAGAACCGGTGAATGCGGTGTGCCTGACACAGCCAAGGTGTGAGAGTTTGCTGCCGCTTCGGTCGGACGCGACCCCGGGCAGATCGTAGGCAAGCCAACTCCCACGCCTTCGGCAGAAGCAAAAGCAAAAGCAAAAGCCAAAGCAAAAGCAAAAGCAAAAGCAAAAGCAAAAAAACACGAAACCCCTGTAGCAGTCCGGCTCGCCAGCGACATCCGTGTGGTCGCTGCCGCCGACAAGTCGGACTGCTACAGGGGTTTCGCGTTTATCGTTGAGCTTCAGATCAAGGCGTAACCGCTGCCGTGGTGTTGTCCTTGAACATCGCCGCGAAGCGCTGTTTGTTGGCGGCGTAGTAATCGGCGGTGACCTTCTCGGCCGAGCTGGAACGCGCTTCCAGCATCATCTTTTGCAGATCGTCCTTGGGGATCGAATAGTGGGCGAAGAACTGCGCCACTTTCGGGTATTGATCGCTGAATCCCTTGCGGGCGAAGGCGTGGATCTGCTCGGCGCCGCCGAAAAGGTGCTCAGGGTCATCCAGATAACGCAGCGGGTATTTGGAGAACATCCAGTGCGGGCTCCAGGCGTTGACCAGTGACCACTTGCCGCGTTTGAGGTTGCGGTCCAGCTCACTCAGCATGCCGCTTTCCGAAGAGGCGACCATCTTGTAGCCAACGATTTTCTTGTCGTTGAGCACCTTCTCGGTGAGCTTGTACTGACCGTTGCCCACTTCGGAGGTCAGGATCTTGCCGTCGAATTTCTCGCTGATCCCAGGTTTGTTCAGGTCCGCCAGGCTGGAGACTTCGCTGGCCGGGACGATGTCCGGCACCGCCATGCCGATCCGCCCTTCATACAGCACGCCCAGGTCTTCGATCTTGTCCTTGTACTTGTCGTAGAACGCCTTGTGCGTGCCCGGCAGCCAGACCATCGGAATCATGTCGATGTTGCCGTTGGCCATGGCCTGAAACTGGATGCCGATGTCGGCCATGACCAGTTTCACCGGCTGCTTGAGCTGGTCTTCCAGCACCAGCGTGGCCAGCTTGACGGTGATCTCAGTGTCCGACCAGTTGACCCAGCCGATGCGCACCGGCGGTTGATCGGCGGCGTGGCTGAACAGACTCACAGTCGTCAAGGCGACCCCTGCTAACCAACCAATACTTTTTTTCTTATACGGCGAATAAGCAACCATCGTGCATCTCCCCTGTTGTGTATGGGTGTTACTGGGTGTGGCAGTGAAGTGAGTGAATCGCGCCAGTCTTTGGCCAGCTGTTGCGCCGATCTTATCCACACATTGAGTGGGGTAGCAAGCGAAATGTACACCAGCGTCTGCATCGATTGACACATGTGTACATTTCACATACTTTCGCGTCAAACCTAGCCTGATGTTCCCTTCCAGGAGCGCACCACCATGTCCAGCGATCCTCTGCTGCAGCCCTATAAGATCAAGAACCTCACCCTGCGCAACCGCATCATCACGACCTCCCACGAACCGGCGTATCCGGTGGATGGCATGCCCAAGGACCTGTATCGCGCTTATCACGTGGAACGGGCCAAGGCCGGTGTGGCGCTGACCATGACCGCAGGGTCGGCGGCGGTGTCCCGCGACAGCCCGCCGGTGTTCAACAACGTGCTGGCGTACAAGGACGAGGTGGTGGGCTGGCTCAAGGACCTGACCGACGAATGCCATGAACACGGCGCGGCGGTCATGATCCAGTTGACCCACCTCGGGCGGCGTACCCGTTGGGACAAGGCCGACTGGCTGCCAGTGGTGTCGCCGTCCCATCGTCGCGAAGCGTCCCACCGCTCTTTCCCCAAGAAGCTGGAAGACTGGGACATTCAGCGGATCATCAAGGATTACGTCGACGCCGCCGAACGCATGAAAGCGGCAGGCATGGACGGCCTTGAGCTTCAGGCTTACGGCCACTTGATGGACCAGTTCTGGTCGCCGTTGACCAACGATCTGGACAACGAATACGGCGGTTCACTGGATAACCGCCTGCGTTTCACCTTCGACATCCTGCGCGGCATTCGCAAACAATGCGGCGAGGATTTCCTGCTCGGCGTGCGTTACACCGGCGATGAAGATTTGCCAGGGGGCTTCGGTGCGTCGGACGGCATCGAGATTTCGAAACGCTTGAAAGACAGCGGGCTGGTGGACTTCCTCAACGTCGTCAAAGGCCACATCGACACCGACGCCGGACTGACCGACGTGATCCCGATTCAGGGCATGCGCAACTCGCCGCACCTGGATTTCGCGGGTGAGATTCGTGCGGCCACGGGCTTTCCGACCTTTCACGCCGCGAAGATTCCCGACGTCGCCACCGCCCGCCACGCCATCGCCTCGGGCAAGATCGACATGGTGGGCATGACCCGCGCGCACATGACCGACCCGCACATCGTGCGCAAGATCATCGAGAAGCGCGAAGAAGAGATTCGTCCTTGCGTCGGCGCTAACTACTGCCTGGACCGCATCTATCAGGGCGGCGCGGCGTACTGCATTCACAACGCGGCCACCGGTCGCGAAACCACCATGCCCCACGAGGTTCCCAAGGCTGCGGTGAAACGCAAAGTCGTGGTCATCGGCGCAGGCCCCGGCGGGCTGGAAGCGGCGCGGGTCGCGGGTGAACGCGGGCATGACGTCACGGTGCTGGAAGCGGCGGATCAACCGGGCGGGCAGATTCGCCTGACCTCACTCAGCGAACGTCGTCGCGAGATGATCAGCATCATTGACTGGCGCATGGCCCAGTGCGAGCGACTGGGGGTGAAATTCCAGTTCAACACCTGGGCCGAAGGGCAAACGGTGCTGGACCTGGAGCCGGACGTGGTGATCGTCGCCACCGGCGGCCTGCCCGACACCGAGGTGTTGAAAGAGGGCAACGAACTGGTGGTCTCGGCCTGGGACATCATTTCCGGTGACGCAAAGCCGGGCAAGAACGTGCTGATTTTCGACGACGCGGGCGACCATGCCGCATTGCAGGCTGCCGAAGTGATCGCCCAGAGCGGTGCGCGTCTGGAAGTCGTGACGCCGGACCGCTCTTTCTCCCCGGAAGTCATGGCCATGAACCTGGTGCCCTACATGCGCAGCCTGCAAGACCTGGACGTGGTGTTCACCGTGACTTATCGCGTGGAAGCCGTGCAACGTCGCGACGGCAAACTCGCCGCGATCTTCGGCAGCGACTACGGGAAGGTCAACAAAGAGCGCATCGTCGATCAAGTGGTGATCAACCACGGCACGTTGCCGATGGACGAGCTGTATTTCGAACTGCGTCCGCTGTCCAGCAACCAGGGCGCGGTGGAACAGCACGATTTGATCGCGGGCAAGGCGCAGAACCTGGTCACCAATCCTGAAGGACGTTTCCAGCTGTTCCGGATTGGCGATGCGGTGGCGGCGCGCAACACCCATGCGGCGATTTACGATGCGTTGCGGTTGGTGAAGGATTTGTAGATCCGGCACAGATTGCAGCGCTGAACACAGGGTCTCGGTACGCCGCAGGTCCTGTGGGAGACGCCAGACCTGTGGGAGCGAATTTATTCGCGAAAAAAAAATCAGCCGATAGAGATGCATCGTCTGACCTGGCCCCTCGCGAATGAATTCGCTCCCACAAGGGGGGCGTGTTTCATCCAGATAGAAAGGAGGGTCAGGCGATTTAAGCACCGCGCATTACATGCCTTTCCGTGCGATATCAGCCCCCGCCTGCACTGCGCGGCCTATCTGCTCTTCAAACCCCGCCTCGATCAAGCGCTGCAACCCCGCGGCCGTCACGCCTTTGTACGCCACCAACGCATCAATCATCCCTTGCGGATCGTGATTGGCCAGCAACTGGCTCGCCGATACCACCACCCCTTTCGCCGCCTGCCGCGCCACGTCTTCGGGAATGCCTGCGATCACCGCCTGCCGCGTCAACGCCGTCATCAACAGCGCGGGAAACGCCGGCCCGGTGCCCGACAGCGCACTCAAATAATCGATGCCGTCTTCCGTCGGCACCCGACTGGCCGTGCCCACGCATTCGAGCAAGCCCTGAATGAACGCCACCTCAACCGCGTCCAACCCTTGGGCGCAATACCAGGGCGTGAACGACTGCCGGATTTCAATCGCTGCATTGGGCATTGCGCGAACAATGACGGAAGCCCCGGTCGCGGCACTGATCGTCCGAGACGTGACACCCGCCATCAGCGAAATCACCCGTTTCCCCGTCGCCCGAATGTTCAGCGCCTTGAACTGTTCGGGGCGCACGGACAGGATCACCACATCGCTGGCCTCCACCAACGCCTGATTGTCGGCCAGCACTTGAGCGCCAGTGTCCGCCAATGGGTGGCTGCCCGAACGGTTCGACACGATCAATTGGTTTGCCGGAATGAACCCCGTATCGAGCAATGCGTGAGCCAGCCCGCCACCCAACCAGCCAGTGCCGCCGATGATGCCGACGCGTTCAGTTGCCATGGGCGGTCTCTTCGAACGTCTCGGCGAGGGGCACGAATTCCCCCGGCTCTTTTTCGGCGTAACCGAAGGCGCCGTAGAAACGGTCCAACTCCCGTCGTTTCGGGGCCTTGCCGGTAAAAATCGCCACGTAATGCGGGATGCGTCGGAAACGCTCGGTGATGTCTTCGCTGGTCTTCATCGAGATGTAACCGATCTGCGTAAGGTAAATCGTCCGCGCCCGTGTGTCAGCGGCGTCGGGGTCGTAGCCGAAGCGGCGGAACATCGCAGCCAGTGCGTTGATACGTGAGTCGTCCGCAGCGGCGATTTCCGAGGCCACTTCCTCGGACTGCAAAGCCCAACTGCGCACCGCGAATTCGAATTGGGAATCGAACAGCTCGGGGTTCAGCCAGCATTCAAAAACGTTGAGGATCGCTTCGGTGATGTTTTCGGCATACCCTTCGGACTGCTTGACCATGCCGCCGGTGTTGTTGTCCTTCCAGCGGGCCAGCAAGGCGGCCAGCAATTGTTCGCGGTCCTGAAAGAACCAATAAAAGCTGGTGCGAGAGAGGTTCAGGCGCTTGGCCAGGGGCATGACGCGCACGGCGTCCACACCGGATTCCTTCAAGGCGTCGTAGGCAGCTTCCAGCCATCCTTCCGGCGAACCGCGCCAGCCGGAGTCCTGGGATTTGCCTCGTTCCTTGCCTGATACCGACATCTGATGTCGCCTTTGTTCGATTGTGAGTGAATGAACTGTACGCCCCCGCTTCTTTGATGTACATCCGTGTACATTCGAATGACGCTGTGTCAATCACCCCGCACCTGGCGCGCTTATGCAGTCCGACTCTCCCCCTCAAGCAGCGCCGCTAAAAGAAGAGCCCTCGAAGAAGGTCAAAGGCTACCGACGCCTGATCCCGTCAATGACGGCGCTGCTGGTGTTCGAGGCTGTCGCCCGGCTCAGCAGCTTCACCCTCGCAGCGCAGGAATTGGGGGTGACGCAGGCGGCGGTCAGCAAGCAGATTCGCTTTCTCGAAGAAACCCTCGGCACTCGGCTGTTCCATCGCCTGCACCGGGCGATCAAGCTGACCAGCGAGGGCTACACGCTGTTTTCGGTGACGTCCGAATCCCTGCAACGGGTCGCGGGGGTCTTCGACAAGATTCACGAAGGCATCAGCGAGCAGGAAATCGTCCTCGCCAGCACTTCGGCATTTTCCCAGCTGCGGATTCTGCCGCGCCTGGGCACCTTGCGACGGGAGCAGCCGAACCTGCATTTGCGGCTGGTCACCCACATGCTCACCCCGGATTTGCGCAGCGACGACATCGACCTGGCGGTGCGTTACGGCGATGGCAAATGGGACGACGGCACGTCGATTTTCCTGCTCGACGAAGAGGTGTTTCCAGTGTGTTCGCCGGGGTGGCTCGCGACCCACACCGCGCCAGTTTCGGCGGAAGACTTCATGCACGTGGAGCTGATCGACTCCGACGCCACGCTGGAAGGCTGGATGACCTGGAACGGCTGGTTCAAAGCCTTGGGCGACGAGCGTCCCCGCCTCAAATACGCCCTGCGTTGCAGCTCGTACACCGACACCATCCAAGCCGCGTTGCAGGGGCATGGCGTGGCGCTGGGCTGGAACCGGCTGCTTGAACCGTTGCTGGCCCGAGGGGAATTGGTGCGGCTGACGTCCTACGTGGTCAGGCCCAAGGATGCCTATTACGTGGTTGTGCCCAACGGGCGCAAGGCCACGCCGTTGGTGCAGGGGTTGGTGGAATGGTTGCGCACTGGGTCAGTTGGACATTTTCAGCCAGACACACCACCTTCGCGGCCGTCGTAACCTCCGGCTGCTCCCACAGGAATCGGGTCTGAACCAAGATCCGTGGCACACGCAAAACCTGCGGGAGACGCCTGAGGTTACGACGGCAGCGAAAGCGGTGGATCAGGCAGATGATTGACATCTGGCTCGCCTGAGCCTTGGCATAACTTCCAGCTATGCGAACCTGAAAATATAGCGCGTTGACGCTTTTTTCTGCCCTCTCGATACTGGGCTCATCGAACACATCCCCTTATAAGATCCAGCCTCTGAGGTGCAGTCATGAGCATTGCCGCCGTCGATTTCCATCGCCAGTTAGTTGCCACGCGAACGCCCGGTCATGGCATGAACGGCGCGTTATTCGGTCGTGAAGACATCTTTGAGAACGATGTCCATATCTTCTTTAATCAGCACTGGATATTGGTCGGCGTGACGGCAGACATTCCCGAGCCCGGCGATGTTTCGACCATCGACATTGGCAAATCCTCGATCCTGCTTGTGCGCGATGACGACGAGCAGATTCAGGCGTTCCGCAACGTCTGCCGCCATCGCGGCGCACGGTTGAAACCGGCGGGCAAGTCCACGGTGGGCATGTTGGTCTGCCCTTATCATCAATGGACGTATGACCTGGATGGCAGCCTCAAACATGCCGCGCACATGGGCAAAGACTTCAACGCCAACTGCAGAAGTTTGATTCCCGTTCATACCAAAGTGGTCGGCGCACATATATTCGTGTGCCTGGGTGAACAACCGCCGGAAGATATCGCGCACCTTGAACAGACCCTGACTCCGCGGTTCGCACCTTACAACATGACCCACACTAAAATTGCCCATGAATCGGAAATCATCGAGAACGGCAATTGGAAACTGGTGATCGAGAATAACCGTGAGTGTTACCACTGCGCAGGCACGCACCCGGAACTTACGGCTTCATTCCTGCCAGAAGACTTCGGCTTTTGCGCAGATGGCTTGAGCGAAGAATCCCTTAAAGCCCTGGACGAATACGAACAGCGCAACGCCGCCGCGAAGAAAAGCTGGGAGGACGAAGGCTTCGTCTGCGATGCCGTCGAGCATCTGGACGTGGACGCCGTGACGCAATTTCGTACGCAGCGTTTGGTGATCGCTGGCAATGGCGAATCGCAAACCCTCGACACCCGCGTCGCCTGCACCAAGCTGTTTGGCGACCTGACTCGCCGCGACCTGGGCGATGTGCACCTGTGGACCCACAACTCCTGGACCCACGTGATGAGCGATCACGCAGTGATTGCCTACATCATTCCGCTGGAACCGGGCAAAACCCTGGTGCGCACCAAATGGCTGGTGAACGCCGACGCCGTGGAGGGCGTTGATTACAACGTCGACAGGCTGGTGGAGGTGTGGAACGCCACCAACCTGCAAGACGCCGATCTGGTGGCGATCACCCACAGCGGCACGCAAGACCCTGCGTACTCCCCCGGCCCGTTTTCGGCGTTCACCGAATCCTACGTCGATCAGTTTTCGCGCTGGTACGCCGCGCGGCTTGCGGCCCACGGTGTGTGAGGAATGATCATGACCCGATTCGAGACTTTGCCTACCCACCTCGGTAACGCGTCTTCGCAGCAACGCTTCACCGACGCGGACACCTGGGGCGCGTACGGCGCGCAGTGGAACAGCGGCGAGCAGAAAACCCTGCTGTGCTGCGACGTGCGCGACGAAACCCACGACGTGAAGACTTTCAGCTTTCGCTGCCCGGATTTCAACGCACTGAGTTTCGAACCGGGCCAGTTCATCACAATTTCGCCGGTGATCGCCGGGCAGACCATCGCCCGTTGCTACACGCTGTCTTCTTCACCCACGCGGCCGTTTTCCTTCTCGATCACGGTCAAGCGCGTGCCGAATGGCGTAGTGTCGAACTGGCTCCACGACAACCTGCGAGCAGGCGATACGCTGGGTGCTTCAGGGCCAGCTGGCAGTTTTACTCCGGTCGGTCATCCCGCCGCCAAGTTGCTGTACCTGTCGGCGGGGTCGGGCGTGACGCCGTTGATGTCCATGACCCGCGCCGGTTTCGACCTGTCGGCGCAGCTGGACGTGGTGTTCGTGCACAGTGCGCGGACGCCCGTCGATATCGTCTTCCACGACGAACTGACCCGCATGCAGGCGTTGATGCCCGGACTGCGGGTGCTGAATGTGTGCGAGGGCTTGGGGGTCGACGTGGACTGGAAGGGACCGGTCGGTCGCCTGAGTCTGGAACTGCTGAGTGAGGCTGTGCCTGATTTCAAGGAGCGCGAGGTTTTCACCTGCGGGCCGAAGGGCTACATGGACGCGGTGAAGGCGCTGCTGAAAAACGGCGGCTTCGATTTCGCGCACTACCACGAAGAAAGCTTCGACATTGCGGCGCTGGTGGAAGAGCCGTTGATCGAGGCCGCCCCGAGTGTCGAGCAGGGGGAGAAGCTGTTCACCGTCACCCTGTCCCGCTCCGGCAAGACCTTCAGCATGCCCGCAACCCAGACTGTGTTGTCAGCAGCGAAAAAGGCCGGGGCTATCGTGCCGTCGTCGTGCAGCCAGGGCGTGTGCGGCACCTGCAAAACTTCGTTGCTGCAAGGGACCGTGGAGATGAACCACAACGGCGGGATTCGTCAGCGCGAGATCGACAAGGGATTGCGGCTGTTGTGTTGCAGCAAGCCGACGTCGGATCTGGTGATTGATTTGTAGGTCATTGGACGATCCCGTCAGGCCTGCAAATGGGGTCTCCTGTGGGAGCGAATTCATTCGCGAAAAATGTGTCAGGCGATAGAGATGTGTGGCCTGCACGGGCGAATCGCGAATGAATTCGCTCCCACAGGGGAGGTTGCGTACACCTGCCAGACCAAGCGCGCTCAGCGCTCCCCCACCACCGCGCTCACGTGAATCGCATCGTGTCGCCAATACTCCAGGTCGCAATCGATCAGCCGCCCGCGCTGGTCGTGGTTGACCCTGGCAATACGCAAACCGGGGCTGCCGATCGACACTTTCAACGCTGCCGCCGCTTCCACCGGTAATGCCGTCGGCACCATCTCGAATCGCACCTGGCCGTAACGAATGTCGTAATGGCGGGCGTAGAGTTCGGTCAGGGACTGGTTCAGGTCGAAGTCCAGAATCTGCGGAAAATACTCGGGATTGAGGTAGTGCTCGACGTACAGCACCAAGCGCTCATCGATGCGTCGGGCGCGGCAGATCTGGATCACACTCGACAAGGCTGGCAGTTGCAGCAACCCGCAAATCGCTGCGGACGCAGGCTGCAATCGGGCAGAAATCACTTGGGTCGCCGGCACCCTGCCCTGCGCTTCGACCATCGCGTGGAAGTGGCTGCGGCGCATCAAGTCGTATGCGAGACGCGGGGGAGAGATGAACCAGCCCCGGCGCTCTTCACGGTAAATCAGCCCTTGAGCTTCCAACTGCACCAGCGCCTCGCGCAAGGTAATGCGCGTGGTGTCGAAGACTTCGCTGAGTTTGCGTTCAGCGGGCAACTTGCTGCCAGGCGGCAACAGACCGTGTTCGATCTGCTCTTGCAGGGCATTGCAGATGGTCGTCACCGCACGGGGCACATCTTGGCGCATTGCGTTACCTATCTGGACTAGACCAGCGCTAATCGGGGGCAAAGCGTACCGCTCAAGAGCCCGCTTCAATCACCCAGAGCCTAGGCAGCCTAGATGACTGTTCCGTGACATTCCAGCGCGATCCGCTTGAAAAATCAGGCATTTAAAAGAAATTAACCTTTTCAGATCAGCCACTTGGCCATGGTCTACGCTTATTCCACAGCCGTACCCTCTGCCTGGCGTCATTCAAGCAAAAGACGGTCCAGACACGAAAGTGTCATGAGGCTCGCCTAACTTGGCTCAGGTATTGCTGACCTAGACCAAACCATTAGCACCACCCACCCGCAACCAACACTTCGCCGACCCTTTCCTGATAGAGGTCGAGAAGTGCCCAAAGGAGCTTCGAATGAAACACCTTTTGCTGGCATCACTCCTGGGTTCGGCCATTGCGCTGAGCACATCGGCCATGGCCGCGGACACCGACCTTAAAACGCTGGAAGCTGCGGCCAAAACCGAAGGCGCGATCAACAGTGTGGGGATGCCCGATGACTGGGCGAACTGGAAAGGCACCTGGACCGACCTGACCGCCAAGTACGGCCTCGTGCACATGGACACGGACATGAGCTCGGCGCAAGAAGTCGCCAAGTTCGATGCGGAGAAAGACAACGCCAGCGCAGACATCGGTGACGTGGGTGCCGCGTTCGGCCCTATCGCCGTTACCAAAGGCGTGACCCAACCGTACAAGCCGACCACCTGGAATCAAATCCCGGATTGGGCGAAAGACAAGGACGGTCATTGGGCACTGGCCTACACCGGCACCATCGCGTTCATCGTCAACAAAAAGCTGCTGCACGGCTCCGACGTGCCGAAGTCCTGGGCGGACCTGAAAACCGGCAAATACAAAGTCACCATCGGTGACGTGAGCACCGCCGCTCAAGCCGCCAACGGCGTACTGGCCGCCGCCATCGCCATGAAAGGCGACGAAACCAATATTGCCCCTGGCCTGCAACTGTTCACCGAACTGGCCAAGCAGAAACGCCTGGGCATCAACAACCCGACCATCCAGACCATGGAAAAAGGCGAAGTGGAAGTGGGCGTGGTGTGGGATTTCAACGGCCTGAGCTACAAGGCCAAGATGGCCAACCCGGATGACTACGTGGTGCTGATCCCGTCCGATGGTTCGGTCAAATCCGGCTACACCACCATCATCAACAAATACGCCAAGCACCCGAACGCGGCCAAGCTGACCCGCGAATACATTTTCAGTGACGAAGGCCAGATCAACCTCGCCAAGGGCAACGCCCGTCCGATTCGCGCTGAAACTGGTCTGAAGCTGCCGGAAGAAATCGCGAAAAACCTGATCCCGTCCGAGCAATACGTCAAAGCGAATCCGCAGCCGATCAAAAACGCAGACGCGTGGGAAAAAACCTCGAAAGCCCTGCCGCAGCAGTGGAACGAACAGGTCATCGTAGAGATGCAGTAAGCCCCCAGTGGCGCTTCAAGGATGAAGCGCCGTTTTTTGTGGGGGGCAACAACCTGCTTCTGTCCGAAGGACGTAGGAGCTGGCTTGCCTGCGATCTGCCGCGGAGCGGTAGTAATACCGGCTAACTCGGTGTGTCAGGTATATCGAATGCGCAGGTTTCGCTACCGCTTCGCGGCAGATCGTCAGCAAGCTGGACTCCTACGCCTTCGGCCGAATCAAAAGCAAAACACCCGAACATCCCGGAGCGCGCATGAAACACAACGTCATCCTCATCCTGCTGGACGGCCTGAGTTACAGCGTGGCGCAGCATGCGATGGGGCATCTGCTGGCGTACCGCAATGCAGGTCGCGCCGCGCTCTATAAGCTGGAATGCGAGCTGCCTGCCCTGTCCCGCCCCCTTTACGAATGCATCCTGACCGGCGTCGCACCCATCGACAGCGGCATCGTGCATAACCACGTTTCGCGTCTGTCCAACCAGCGCAGCGTCTTTCACTACGCCGCAGCCGCCGGACTGAACACCGCCGCCGCGGCCTATCACTGGGTCAGCGAGCTGTACAACCGCAGCCCCTTCATTGCCTCCCGCGATCGCCACACCGACGACGTCGACCTGCCGATCCAGCACGGTCATTTCTATTACGTCGATCACTACCCCGATTCCCATCTGTTCGACGATGCCGAGCATCTGCGAACCGCGCATCAGCCGAATTTCCTGTTCATCCACCCGATGAACATCGACGACGCCGGGCACAAGCACGGCCTCGACAGCCCGCAGTACCGCAACAGCGCGCGCTCGGCGGACATCATCCTCGCCGAGCACCTGCAGCGTTGGCTCGACGCCGGTTACCAAGTGCTGGTGACCGCCGACCACGGCATGAATAACGACCGCTCCCACAACGGCATCCTGCCGGAAGAACGCGAAGTCCCGCTGTTCGTCATCGGCGACGCGTTCAGCCTCGACCCCGGCGCGCAACCGAAACAGACCGAGATCTGCGGCACCGTCTGCGAGCTGCTCGGCGTGCCCCACGACAAACCCGTCTGCAGAGAGGTGCTCAAGTGAATTCACAGAGTCGCGGCAAATGGCTGGGGCTTTTGTGCCTGGTGCCGTTTGCGATTTTCTTCATTGCGTTCCAGATCGCGCCGCTGGCGTGGGTCGCGATCAACAGCCTGCATTCGGACGCGGGTTGGGGCCTCGATAACTTCGTCAAAGCCTTCAACTCGCGCTTCTACCGACAGGCCATGCAATACAGCCTGGAGATCAGTTTCTGGTCGAGCCTGATCGGCATCGTCATCGCGATCCTCGGCAGTTATTCGCTGCGCAAAGTCCCCTCGCGGTTGCGGGATTTCGTCAGCGCCTTCGCCAACATGACCAGCAACTTCTCCGGCGTGCCACTGGCGTTCGCCTTCATCATTCTGCTGGGCTTCAACGGCGCACTGACGTTGATCCTCAAGCAGGCCGGGATCATCGATGACTTCAACCTGTATTCGAAGACCGGCCTGATCATCCTCTACACCTACTTCCAGATTCCCCTCGGTGTGTTGCTGCTGTACCCAGCGTTTGATGCGCTGCGTGACGACTGGCGCGAATCGGCGTCGTTGCTCGGCGCCAGCGGCTGGGATTTCTGGCGGCACATCGGCATTCCGGTGCTGACCCCTGCCCTGCTGGGCACCTTCGTGATCCTGCTCGCCAACGCCCTCGGCGCCTACGCGACGGTCTACGCGCTGACCACCGGCAACTTCAACGTGCTGCCGATTCGCATCGCTGCGATGGTGGCCGGGGACATCACCCTCGACCCGAACATGGCCAGCGCCCTGGCGATGATTCTGGTGGGCATGATGACCCTCGTGACCGTCGTCCATCAGTGGCTGTTGAAGAGGAGCTACCATGTCTCGCGCTGAACACGGCCCGGTCGGGCTCTACCACCGCGTGGTGGTGTACATCCTGTTTCTGATCCTGCTGGCGCCGTTGCTCGGCACGTTTGTGTATTCGATCGCCACCAGCTGGTCGGCGACCATTCTGCCCGCAGGTTTCACCTACAAATGGTACGTGGCGCTGTGGAGCGACCCGCGCTTTCTCATGGCGTTCGCCCAGTCGCTGCTGGTCTGCGTCGGCGCGCTGATCCTCTCGGTGGTGCTGGTTCTGCCGCTGTTGTTCGTGGTGCATTACCACTTCCCGAAACTCGACGCGCTGATGAACATCCTCATCCTGCTGCCCTTCGCGGTGCCGCCGGTTGTGTCGTCGGTGGGGCTGTTGCAGCTCTACGGCTCGGGGCCGCTGGCGATGGTCGGCACGCCGTGGATTCTGATCGGTTGCTACTTCACCGTGGCCTTGCCGTTCATGTACCGGGCGATTACCAACAACCTGCAAGCGATCAATCTGGTGGACCTGATGGACGCCGCGCAACTGCTCGGCGCCAACACCTTTCAGGCAGCGTTTCTGGTGGTGCTGCCGAACCTGCGCAAGGGCCTGATGATCGCCCTGCTGCTGTCGTTCTCGTTCCTGTTCGGCGAGTTCGTGTTCGCCAACCTGTTGGTCGGCACCCGTTACGAGACCCTGCAGGTTTACCTCAACAACATGCGCAACAGCAGCGGCCACTTCAACAGCGCCCTGGTGATTTCCTATTTCTTCTTCGTGCTGCTGCTGACCTGGGCGGCCAACCGACTGAACAAGGACAAAGACTGACATGAGCTTCGTCACTGTCGAAAACCTGCAAAAGAACTACGCCAGCACCGCTGTGTTCAGCGACATCAACTGCGTGATCAACAAGGGGGAATTCGTGACCCTGCTCGGCCCGTCCGGCTGCGGCAAGTCCACCCTGTTGCGTTGCATCGCAGGGCTGACCTCGGTCACCAGCGGCAAGATTTTTCTCGATGGCAAGAACCTCGTCCCGGTGTCGCCGCAGAAGCGCGGCATTGGCATGGTGTTTCAGAGTTACGCGCTGTTCCCCAACATGAACGTGGAACAGAACGTCGCCTTCGGTTTGCGCATGCAGAAGGTCAGCGCTGACGAAACCAAACAGCGCGTGGCTGAGGTCTTGAAGCTCGTCGAGCTGAACGAACTGGCCAAGCGTTACCCGCACCAGATGTCGGGCGGGCAGTGCCAGCGTGTGGCGTTGGCACGCTCACTGGTGACTCGCCCTCGCCTGCTGCTGCTCGATGAGCCGCTGTCGGCACTGGATGCGCGCATTCGCAAACATTTGCGTGAACAGATTCGTGCGATTCAGCAGGAACTGGGCCTGACCACGATTTTCGTGACCCACGACCAGGAGGAAGCGCTGACCATGTCCGACCGGATTTTCCTGATGAATCAGGGCCGGATCGTGCAAAGCGGCGACGCCGAAACCCTGTACACCGCGCCGGTGGATGCGTTCGCCGCAGGCTTCATCGGCAACTACAACCTGCTCGAACCCGACGACGCCAGCCGCCTGATGCAACGCCCGATCAACAGCCGCGTGGCGATTCGTCCGGAGGCCATTCAACTGAGCCTCACTGGCGCGCTGGAAGGCGAAGTGCGCAGCCACAGTTTGCTGGGCAACGTGATTCGTTACCGCGTCGAAGCGCGCGGGGTGGAACTGGTGGTCGACGTGCTCAATCGCTCGGCTGATGACTTGCACCCGAACGGCCGCCGCGTCACTCTGAACATCGAAGCGTCGGCGCTCTGCGCCGTGTAAGGCAACTGCAAGCAGAGGAGCAGCTGCGAGCTGCAAGCTTCAAGCTGTAAGAAAAAGCGGAATCACCGCTGCTCTTACTTGCAGCTTGTAGCTCGAAACTTGCAGCTGCGCGCCGAGCATCCATAAAACCCACACTGAAAAAAGGAGAGCGCGCATGGCCTTGGCCATCTTCGATCTGGACGAAACCCTGATACACGGCGACTGCGCCAGCCTGTGGAGCGAGCAGATGGGGCGTCTGGGCTGGGTCGATCCCGAATCGTTCATGAAGAAAGACCATGAACTGATGGAGGCCTACAGCAAGGGCGATCTGGCGATGGAGGACTACATGGCGTTCAGCCTGGAACCCATGATCGGCCGCACACCCGAAGAGGTGGATTTCCTCGTCGGCCCGTGGGTCGAGGACTACATCGAACCGATCATTTTCAGCGACGCAACCCGCACCATCGCCGAACACCGCGCCAACGGCGACCGCATCCTGATCATCTCCGCCTCCGGCGTGCATCTGGTGCAAGCCATCGCCGAACGCATCGGCGTCGACGAAGTGCTGGCCATTGATCTGGAAGTCGCCCACGGCGTCTACAGCGGCAACACCCGAGGCGTGCTGACCTACCGCGAAGGCAAGATCACGCGGTTAATGGAATGGCTGGATCAGGAAGGAGAAAACCTCGAAGGCGCGAGTTTTTATTCTGATTCGAGGAATGATTTGCCGTTGTTGCAGAAGGTCGACTTCCCGCATGTTGTGAATCCCGATGCGGTGCTCAAAGAAGCAGCAGAGAAGGCCGGTTGGCCGATTCATCGCTGGAACTGATTTCATCGCCGATGACAACCTGATCCATTCCTGGATCAGGCCGTTATTATCAGCGAGTATCAGTTGGGGCCAGGAGGACTCACTTGATTCAACTCGAAGTTATCGAGTACAAAAAAGCTGGACATATTGTTGCACCTGAACTGTATTTCACGTACAGGTGATCCGTGGAACACCACCTGACGAGGTCCGCTGACCGATTCTTTCAGCTCTTCCCAATAATAACCGCCATTCTTCAAATGAAAGAGCACTACCACACTGGACGCCGGCGTCAGGTAGTGCCAAAACTTAACCTCACTAAACTCCACCTTGGCGAATACAAAAACAACTTTATCGCTCGCCAACTTGCTATCGTTCGCGTAGATCACTTTCCCTTCGATTTTTCCAGGTTGAACACTGACCCCCTTATAATCAAGCGACTGAAGCGCCACCTGACCACCCTCATTGGAATAAACCTCTGCAAAAGTAGGCGTCTTGAACTCGTTATAATTGTTCACGACCTGAGAGGGTTGATCATCAAAGTTTTCGCGTTCTGCGGCCATCATTCAATCTCCTCATTCCCTGTTTAACATTAATTAACTGCATCCTGCACAGGACACAGCGAAAGTATTAACTTCTTCACGCCCCTCTTCCAGTGCACGGTTCATAATAATCGTAGGCGGTGTCGACATAGCGGAAACCAAAACAAATGAAAACAATAAGTTAGCCCGTCGTTATTTCCGTTTCGAAGAACATTTATTCCAAATCAATAGATACTTGGCGACGCACAGATATCCAGACGCTTTGTGATTGCGCAATGAAATAAGCGCGAGTCCGCGATCTCCCTCAGAACATGCGCGCGCCACCCACCCGACTCATGATTGAACCGGGCAAGGCACCGCAGTAATGCGAACAGGAAACGGGCGTATCAAGAAAACTCAAAATGATCGATCACGAACCACTCTGATGCACTGATGCCACTGATCTGGAGGCGGCTGATGCGCTCGCCCGAGAAATGGACCTGCAGAGGCAAGTCATTGGAGTCTCCGAGCATTTGCTGGCTTTGACTGCCGTCCTCAGAGATACAGGTGACCTTCGTTGAGGGTGAGCCATGGAGATAATGCCAAAAACTGAGTTCGTTACATGGCACCTTTAGCGTGATGACCACCGACGCTTTGTTGCTTGCCAAGGCGTGAAAGTTGACATGTAACACCTGACCCTCGTATTTCCCGGGTATGGGGTCATACGGCATATCCTTATTATAGGGTTGAATGGCGACTGTCCCCGTAGGGTCTTCATTAAGGATCGTCATTGTAGACGTCTGAACGGTTTCGCCGGGCATCAGTATGACGGACGCCGTCAAATCAAAATCTTCATGACGTTCACGGGTCACTGCAAGTGTCCAGGTACCGGAAACAGGGGTGCCTGACGGTCACTAGGCTTGAATTTCATGGGAGCCCTCAGACAGGTCTGAAAGACTGACGATCCACTGATTATCGCTCGCAACATTCACAACTTTATTAAAAACACCATCAACGAAAATAGCGATGGTCTCTCCCACGACACGTTCATTAGCTGCCAGCGACAGCTACCGACGATCTGAATCCATGATACGTATACTCCCTTGTTAAAACCGAAGACGGTGGGCGATCCACTGTCATACCGCGTGTCCAATGCACGTGCTTTCATCATTAATTTTCACAGCTTTGAAACCATATCAGCCACACTCACTTGCAGGCCTATTACTACAACATAAACAAAATGACAGCACTGATATAGAATTCATTTTGAATAAGGGTTATTCCAAAACACTGTAAAAAACCACGGGACTGTCATCAGCGGTCCATTACAACGGGTCGGCTAACTTCATTATTGAGAGACGAGTGTGAAGGATCACTGTCCGACCAACGGTCGCAAAACCTGTCATTTATGACAGTAGCCAAACGCCCCGACCCGGCGCTCAATCTGCACTGTCCATCCATAGACAGGAGTCAGCCGGCATGAACCGCCCCACCTCCAGCTCAGCCCCAGACACACTCTCCCTTACGCCCAATGGCACAGCGCGCCTCAACGAAACTGTCGAGGTGTTTGACGGTGCAACCTCGCTGGGCACCGCTACGGTTAATGTAGACGGTACATGGACCTACCCCCTCTCAGGACTGAATGCCAGCTCGCACTCAATCAGGGCCATCCTGCAATCCGGTAATCGACCGGGGTCAAATACCCACAGCTTCACCGTGATAGCGGCCGCCACCCCCACAATCAGCAGCATCAAAAACTCTGCGGGCGCAGAAATTGCCCACGGCGGCGAAACGTTTGACACCCGCGTGACCGTTAGCGGTACGGCCACGCCAAATCAGTCCGTGGAGATTTTTGACGGCAGTAATTCAAAAGGCACGCAATCGGTCAATGCCAGCGGCAACTGGAGCACAACGCTGAGCGGATTGAGCATCGGCAGCCACGCGATAAAGGCAGTGGCGCAATACGGCAGTAATCCCTCCTCGACTATACGCAGCTTCAGCGTCGCCAGAGAGGTTACCCCCACCATCGGCAGCATCAAGGATCCCCAGGGGAATGAGATTGCAGAAGGCGCAGCAACCTACGACACCAACATCACCATCACAGGGACAGCCTCGCCCAATCAGTCCGTGGAGATTTTTGACGCTAGCGCCTCCAAAGGCACGCACTCGGTCGATGTCAACGGTAACTGGACCAGGGCCCTGACCGGGTTGGGCGTCGGGCGCCACACGATTACGGCAGTGGGCCAATATGGCAGTCGTCCGTCTTCGGCAATACGCAGTTTCAGCGTTGAGGTCGCGAACCCCACTATCACCAGCGTCAAGGACTCCAATGGAGTGGCCATTCCCGCCGGGGGAACGACGACCGACACCGCCATTACCATGACGGGCTCCGTGTGACCTCGGTTGCGGCGCAATGTCCGCTGCGCCATTTCGCGATGTCTGATCACCTGTGGGAGGGATTTCAGTCACTCTCACAGGGCGACCGTGTCAGAACGGTCTGTCAGACCAGCGTTTCATCAATCACCAGCACCACCTTCCCCGACACCTGATTGGTCGCCAGTTCCGCGTAAGCCTCTTCCGCTTCGAGGATCGGAAAGGTCCGCGCCAGTTGTGGGTTGAGACGGCGTTCGGTGAACAGCGGCCAGACGTGTTGACCCAGATCGGCGAGCAGATCGGCCTTGAACTGGTCGTCGCGGCTGCGCAGGGTCGAGCCGAGAATCTGGATGCGTTTGCCGAGTACCAGCGCCAGGTCCAGTTCAGCCTTGCGTCCGCCCATCAGGCCGATCAGCACCAGACGGCCATCGGTGCCCAGCACTTTGAGGTTCAGCGCGGCGTAATTCGCACCCACCGGGTCGAGGATCACGTTAAACGGTCCGAAGTCGTTGAGGCCGTCGAGGCTTTCGCTGCGGATCACCCCACCCTGTGCCCCGAGGTCTTCGCAATACTTCAGCCGCTCTGCCGAGCCAACACTGACCCAGCACGGGCTGCCGAACGCCTTGCACAGCTGAATGGCAGCTGAACCAACGCCACTTGCTCCCGCGTGCAGCAAGACTTTTTCACCGGGTTTAAGACCGGCCAGCTGGAACAGGTTGAGCCACGCGGTTGCATAGACTTCAGGAATGCCCGCCGCTTCATGCAGCGACATGCCCGCTGGCACCGGCAAAACATGCCGTGCGTCGACCACGACTTCTTCGGCCATCGCCCCGCCTGCAACCAGCGCGCAGACGCGGTCTCCCACGGTCCAGGACGTGCCCGGCCCCACTTCGGCGATCACCCCCGAACACTCCATCCCCAGAATTTCGGTGACACCCGGCGGTGGCGGATACAGACCCGCGCGCTGCAACAGATCGGCCCGATTGAGCCCGGCCGCTGCGACCTTTATGCGAACCTGGCCCACATCGAGCGTCGGTGATGGCTGTTCAACCCATTCCACATGACCTTCAACGCCTTGCAATGCTTTCACGGTGCCTCCATAGTGAGTCTTGACTGAGCTCGACGTGCCTCGCGGCCGTTCGGGCTTTTTGCATTATGCGACCGGGTTTCGCATCAGGTTGTGTGAATACACCACGTGCGACGGCAGGACAAGGCAGCCGAACGCAGTGGTTTTCACGGAGCCTGTAGGGAACCGGCGACCTCAAAGACGGCCTAATATGCGTTATCAATTGTCCCCGCGTCGAATCAGCATGAAGCATTTTTTGCCCAGCACCACCCTTGCATTCCTCATTGGCCTGGCTGCATTGCCAATGTCGGCCAGTTTGTTCGCAGCCAACAGCTGGGACAATCTTCAGCCTGATCGCGATGAAGTCATCGCCAGCTTGAATGTCGTGGAGTTGCTTAAACGCCACCACTACAGCAAGCCGCCGCTGGACGACAAACGCTCGGAAATCATCTACCAGAGCTACCTGAAACTTCTCGATCCTGCGCGCAGCTATTTCCTCGCCAGCGACATCGCCGAGTTCGACAAATGGCGCTTTCAGTTCGACGACTTCCTCAAGAGCGGCGATCTGAACCCGGGATTCACTATCTACAAGCGCTATCTGGATCGCATCAAGTCGCGTCTGGATTTCGCCCTGGCCCAACTGGATAAAGGCGTCGACAAGATCGACCTGACCACCAACGAAACGTTGCTGGTCGATCGCAAAGACGCGCCATGGCCCAAAAACGAAGCCGAACTGGACGACCTGTGGCGCAAACGCGTCAAGGATGAAGTTCTGCGCCTGAAGATCGCGGGCAAAGACCCGGCGAAGATTCAGGAAACCCTGACCAAGCGCTACAAAAACCAATTGGCGCGCCTCGGTCAGACCCGCAGCGAAGACATCTTCCAGGCGTACCTGAACACCTTCGCGATGTCCTACGACCCGCACACCAATTACCTGTCGCCTGACAGCGCGGAAAACTTCGACATCAACATGAGTCTGTCGCTGGAAGGCATCGGCGCCGTCCTGCAAAGCGACAACGACAACGTGAAGATTGTGCGTCTGGTGCCCGCAGGCCCGGCAGCGAAGACCAAGCAGGTCGCGACGGCTGACAAGATCATCGGCGTTGCCCAGGGCGACAAAGAAATGGTCGACGTGATCGGCTGGCGTCTGGACGAAGTGGTCAAATTGATTCGCGGTCCGAAAGGCTCCGTCGTGCGTCTGGAAATCGTCCCGGCCAGCAATGCGCCGAACGACCAGACCACCAAGATCGTTTCGATCACCCGCGAAGCCGTGAAGCTCGAAGAGCAAGCGGCCAAGAAATCGATCCTGCACCTGAATCAGGACGGCAAGGATTACAAGCTGGGCGTGATCGAGATCCCGGCCTTCTACCTGGACTTCAAGGCTTACCGTGCTGGCGATCCGGAGTACAAGAGCACGACCCGTGACGTGAAGAAACTGCTGACCGAATTGCAGTCCGAGAAAGTCGACGGCGTGGTCATCGACCTGCGTAACAACGGCGGTGGTTCGCTGCAAGAAGCCACCGAGCTGACCAGCCTGTTCATCGACAAAGGCCCGACCGTGCTGGTGCGTAACGCCGACGGTAAGGTCGATGTGCTGGAAGACGAAAACAGCGGCGCGTTCTACAAAGGCCCGATGGCGTTGCTGGTCAACCGCCTCTCGGCCTCGGCTTCGGAGATTTTCGCCGGCGCCATGCAGGACTATCACCGTGCGCTGATCATCGGCGGCCAGACTTTCGGCAAGGGCACCGTGCAGACCATTCAGCCACTGAACCACGGCGAGCTGAAACTGACGCTGGCGAAGTTCTACCGGGTGTCCGGTCAGAGCACACAGCATCAGGGCGTCCTGCCTGACATCGCCTACCCGTCGATCATCGACACCAAGGAAATCGGCGAAAGCGCGCTGCCGGAAGCGATGACCTACGACACCATCAAGCCTGCGATCAAGCCGGCGGTGGACCCGTTCAAACCGTTCCTGGCCCAGCTGCAATCGCGTCACGACGTGCGTTCTGCCAAAGACGCCGAGTTCGTGTTCGTCGAACAGAAGCTCGCGCTGGCCAAGAAACTGATGAGCGAGAAGACCGTCAGCCTCAACGAAGCCGAGCGTCGCGCCGAACACGCCGACATCGATGCCAAGCAACTGGTGATGGAAAACACCCGTCGCAAGGCCAAAGGCGAAGAACCGCTCAAAGAGCTGAAGAAAGAAGACGAGGACGCACTGCCGGTGGACGACGACAAGACCAAGCCGGAAGACGATGCGTACTTGGCCGAGACCGGCCGGATTCTCTTGGACTACCTCGGTTTGAGCGGGACAGTGGCGAAGAAGTAAGTGACTGACGACTTCGTTGGGTGAAACCTGACGAGGTGATGGCAAAGCGTCATCAAATAGTCATGAATCTGTCGTGAAATACGGGGGCTCGGCGCCAGGCGTCGAGCCCCTTTTTCTTGCCCCGAGATTGCCATGACCGTGACCGAACAGCTGAGCGCCTTGAGTGCGATTTTGACTCACCGCGACTTGCACAGCCTGTTCCAACCGATTGTGTCGCTGTCGGATCGCCGCATCCTTGGTTACGAAGCCCTGACCCGCGGTCCTTCCAACAGCGCCCTGCACTCCCCCATCAGCCTGTTCGCCGTTGCCCGTCAGACCGGTCGCCTGAGCGAGCTGGAACTGGCCTGCCGCGAATCGGCGTGTCGACGTTTCAGCGAGCAGAAGCTGGAAGGCAAACTGTTCCTCAACATCTCGCCCGAATCCCTGCTGGAGCCTTCGCACCCGCCGGGACGCACCTTGCAACTGTTGCAGCGTTACGGCATTCCGCCGAGCCAGGTGGTGATCGAGTTGACCGAACAAACGCCGACCGACGACTTCGGCCTCCTTTACAACGCACTGTATCACTACCGCGATATGGGGTTTTCCATCGCGCTGGACGATCTGGGCGCGGGCTATTCCAGCCTGCGCCTGTGGTCCGAGTTGCGCCCGGATTACGTGAAGATCGACCGGCACTTCATCGACGGCATTCATCAGGACGCCGTGAAGCGCGAATTCGTCGGTTCCATGCTGCAAATGGCCAAGGCCTCCCGCGCGCTGGTGATCGCCGAAGGCATTGAGTTGCAGGAAGAGCTGGAGGTGTTGATCGACATGGGCGTCGAGCTGGTGCAGGGCTATCTGCTGTGTCGCCCGCAAGAACACCCACCCCGCGACGCCCGCACCCTGCTGCCGAAAATCGACCCCAGCGCCGTGGCGCTCAACGAAGAAGGCAGTGACCTCAGCGCCCTGCTCAACACCTTGCCCGCCGTGGTGCAAACCACGCCGACCGCCACCGTGCTGGAAGCGTTTCGCAAACAGGCGAATCTGAACTCGCTGGCCGTACTGGACGAACAGCAACGCCCGATCGGCATCGTGCATCGGCACTCGCTCTCGGACGTGCTGCTGCAACCCTTCGCCACCGAAATCTATGCGCGCAAACCGATCAGCCGCCTGATGAGCGATGATTTTCTCGCCGTCGAACTCAATCAATCGCTGCAACAGGTCAGCCGCCTGATCACCAGCCGCGCCCGGCAACGCATCGAAGAAGATTTCATCATCATGCAGAACGGCGCCTACCTGGGGTTGGGCCGGGTTATCGACGTGCTCAAGCTGATCACGGAACTGAAGATCCAACAGGCGCGCTATGCCAACCCCCTGACCCTGCTGCCGGGGAACGTGCCGATTCAGCAATGCCTCACCCGGCTGCTGCAACAGGGGCGCGAATCGATGATCTGCTACGTGGACATCGACAGTTTCAAACCCTTCAACGACCTCTACGGCTACGGCCGTGGCGACGAAGTGTTGCTATGCCTGGCGCAGTGCCTGAACGACCGCATCGACCCCAGTCGCGACTTCGTGGGCCACATCGGCGGCGACGACTTTCTGATGGTGTTGGGCTCGGAAGACTGGCGCAAACGTTTGAACATGCTGCTCGACGACTTCCAGAACCAGTGCCGCCGCTTTTACCGCGCCGATCATTTGGAAGCAGGCTGTTTCGTCGCCCTCAACCGCCAAGGGCAGCGCCAGGAGTTCCCGCTGCTCTCGCTCTCGATTGGCGTGGTGCACCTGCATCCGCAGGTGTGTGCGACGCTGGACGCCAGTCAACTCGCAGAGCTGGCATCACAGGCCAAGCATTACGCCAAGGACGTCATCGGCGCGAGCGTGCATGTGATTGATACGGCGGTGACGAGCTTCAAGCCGCAAGTGGCAAGCTGATCGCACCAACACCTGAGAAGCCCTGGCGATTGAACGGAAACCTTCGTCGACAAGCCAGCAGATCATTCAGCACAACAGCGCGCGAGTTACTCCGGCTTGACCTCTTCCGCATATTCAAACTCAAACACCCGCACGACTTCAGCGGCGTGCCAGGAAGCAGCAGCGATGCCGTCGGAGGGGCCGGTGAAACGGCCGAGGCGTTCAGCGCATTCGAAGAAGCCGGTGCGCGGCAGACGGCTGGCGCCCTGGCTGATGACCAGCGAGCTGCGCAACGGCTGTTCGGCGCGGGCGTCGAGGGCGGCGAGGTGTTCGAGGGCGGCGGTCAGGGTTTGCATCGCCGGAGTCGGCAATTGCAGGCGTTCCAGCAAGGCGCGGTAGGTGACCAAATGGCGTTGGCGACGGGCGAGGTCCAGTTCACTCAGGAGGGCCTCCCAATGCTGACGGCTGATGCGCACGCTCATGCTTCACCTCGCCAGCCGGGCACACCCAATTCCCAGGCGAGACTGCGCTGTATGGCGGCGTCGGGCTCGCGGTTTCCGCTTTCGATCATTTCCAGATAGGAAGGGCTGATCCCCACCGCTCGGGCCAGTGTCGCCACGTCAATGCCCTTGGCCTGACGCAACGCCCCCAGCTCCTCGAACGACGGCCAATCGGAAGCAGCGGCGGAAGCGGCAGACTGGGCCGACGGGGCTGCCTCCGGTGCTCGGGACACGCCCGCCGCCTTCAACAGCGCCTGATACTCCGCCCATGGCAACACCGCGTATTCTGGCTCTCCATCGCGAGAAATAACCTGAAGATCCATAACCACCCCCTGTAGGACGAATAGCCGTTGCTTGTAATCTTTTTCTCTATATTGGCGGCATCTTACCAGCGGATGAGGGGCAAAGGCGTACGGGGGATCGACAGAGTTTTCTCAGGAACGACGTTCGGGGGGATTGAGACACCGGTGAGCTGACCTGTGGGAGCGAATTCATTCGCGAATCGGTTTTACAGACGCCACATCTCCACCGCCTGCTGCCCTTCGCGAATGAGTTCGCTCCCACAGGTGGATCGGGTGGGAGCAGATCAGCTGTCAGTCTTTCTTTTCCTGCTCCAGCACTTTCGGCGTCGAGGGCAAACGCTCGACCACGGCGAGCTTTTCCGGGCTCTGCCGCTCACGCCAGGCGCGGAAAGCACTGAGTTCGGCTTCCAGGCTCTTCATCACCCACGCCAGGACTGCGATGTCGTCTAGCATGCCCAATCCCGGAATCCAGTCTGGAATGGCGTCCAACGGGCTCAAAAAATACATCAGCCCCGCCACCACGGACAAAATCGCCTTGCCACTGATGGCCCGGTACTCACCGCGCCAGTACGCCAGACACAGTGCCTGCAAGAGCTTGAGGTCGTCCTTGAGTTTGCCCAGCCTGTTGCCATCGCTCGCGGCCTTGCCCGCCACCGCGAACAACAATGCGGGCAAACGACCTGCTGCCATCAACCGCTTGGCCATGGGCAGGTAACGAATGAAATTCCAGGGTGCTTTCATATTCACTCCAGCGATGTCGATAAAAATCGACCAAATGGCCCATCGCCCTCGATGGAAGAACCCGACCTGTAAACGCTCACGTCCACGCACAAAAGGTTATCCACACAAATTGTGGATAACCTTGTGAACAGAGCCGGTTTACGGCGCTGAAACGCCCGTTTTATAGGGCTCTGCCTTAAATCGCGCGTTTTTTACTCACATAAATAAACGCAAAAAATCGTTGACTTGAGGGTTCGCCGAGGCTACCCACGACAGTTACAAACCTGACGCATCGCTCAGCAAATGCCGACATTGCTCCATCTGCCAACGGTATTGGGACTGCCCTCTTCCTGCCCCGTTCGATTTATTTTCGGCAAAAACGAAAATGCCCCGTCGAGACGGGGCATTTCTGTTCAAGCGGCAATCGACGGATCGATTACTTCTTGGCAGCAGGCTTGGCAGGTTCTGCTGCCGGGGCAGCTTCTTCTTCCTCGTCCGCTGCGCCAGCGGCGTCGTTGCCGGCAGCAGCCGGGTCCTTGATGCCCAGCAGTTCCAGGTCGAAGACCAGAACCGAGTTGGCCGGGATCATCGGGCTTGGGCTTTGAGCGCCATAAGCCAGATCGCTCGGGATGTAGAGCTTGATCTTCTCGCCAACGTGCATCAGTTGCAGGCCTTCGACCCAGCCTGGAATCACACCGCTGACCGGCAGATCGATCGGGCTGCCGCGCTCGACGGAGCTGTCGAACACCTTGCCGTCAGTCAGCTTGCCTTCGTAGTGAACGGTCACGACATCAGTCGGCTTGGGTACTGGGCCATCGGCTTGCTTGATGACTTCGTACTGCAGGCCGGAAGCGGTAGTGGTCACTTCTTTACGCTTGCCGTTTTCTTCGAGGAATTTCTTGCCAGCGGCTGCCGACTCTTCGCTCATCTTGGCCATGCGTTCTTCAGCACGCTTCTGCAGCTCGCCGAAGGCCGCAACCAGCTCTTCGTCTTTCAGTTTCTGCTCTTTCTTGCCGACGGCATCTTCGATACCCAGCGCTACGGCTTTGGAATCCAGATCGTCCATGCCTTCTTGAGCCAGGCTCTTGCCCATGTTCAGGCCGATGCCGTAAGACGCTTTTTGTGCCGGGGTTTTCAGCTCAACGGTGCTGGCTTGCTTATCACAGCCCGCGAGTACCAGACCGACCAGGGCAATCGCCGCTGCCAACCGATGCTGTTTCATCCTGTTTCCTTGTTCATGCGCCGAAAGGGCAAACGAGTAAAGCCGCGAGCTTATCAGGCCGCCGCGATCAATGGCTACCGGCATGAGAGGGGGAAAAGGTCGATAAGTTCAGGTAACCAAAGGTTTTCTCGTTCTATCGAGAAAACGGTTCAGTTTTGGTTCAGGCGGCTTCTGCGGTTTCTCCAGCGCTCGCCGCCGGACTCAGCGACGGCTCAGGCTTGGGGGAGCCGGCTTGCTGGCGAAAGCGGTAGAGCTGGCGCTGACCATTTTGATGAATGGCCTCAGTACACGTCCCGAACGTAGCGCTTCTGCTCGGCCATCTGCCGCAGGTGCTCGACGGCCCGCTCTTCACTCATCCCACCCTGCGTCACGATGACGTCGCGCAAGGCGTGATCGACATCCTTGGCCATGTGCGTGGCATCACCGCAGACATAAAGGTGTGCCCCCTCCTGCAACCAGCGCCACAGCTCGGCGCCTTGTTGCTGAATGCGGTGCTGGACGTAGATTTTTTCGGCCTGATCGCGGGAAAAAGCCAGGCTGAGTCGGGTCAGCAGCCCGCCCTTTTGCATCCCTTTCAGTTCATCGCGGTAGTAGAAATCGGTGGCCGCGTGCTGCTCGCCGAAGAACAGCCAGTTGGCGCCCCGATCCCCTCTCGCCTGGCGCTCTTGCAGGAAAGCCCGAAACGGCGCCACGCCGGTCCCCGGTCCGATCATGATCATCGGCACATCGCCGTCGCGAGGTGGGCGAAAGTGCTGCGTCGGTTGCAGGAAAATCGGCACCGGGCTGTCATCCGCTCGATCGGCGAGAAAGGTCGAGGACACCCCTTTACGCTGGCCATACCGAACGGCGGACACCGTCAGATGGACCTCGTCGGGATGGGCTTTTGAACTGGAGGCGATGGAATACAAGCGCGGCTGCAAAGGTTTGAGCTGTTCCAGTAGCGCCTGCGCTGAGCACTGGATCGGATATTCGCGCAGCACATCTGCGAGCTGTCGTCCCCATAACCAGCTTTTCAGCTCGCCCCTGAGGGATTCACCGAGCAGGACCTTCAGTTCCTGACTGCCGCTGCGCTCGGCAATGTAATTCAGCATCTCCGGTGTGGGCCGGGCGATTTCCAGATGCTCGGTCAGTGCCTGACGCAGCGGGACATCCCCAGTCTTGGCGACGTTTACAGGCTGCTCGCCCTTGAGCCCCGTGAGGTCGAGCACTTCATCGACCAGCGCAGCGCAGTTGCGCGGCCACACGCCCAAGGCATCGCCCGCTTCGTAGGTCATGCCCGAATCCCCAAGCGTGAGCGCGAACTGGCGCGTATCTTTGCTTGCGCCCTGCCCGTTCAAGCGTCGATTGATCGAGAGCCGTGCGTGATGAGGACGTGTTCGGGTCGGTTGATCGCTGATCGTTTCCTGCATCTCGGCAGCAGGCAGCTCCAGCGCCTGCTGCAATGCCTTGAACCACATTTCGCCCGACGCCTGAAAATCCCCGTCACAATCGACCCGGTTCACCAGCGGCGTTGCGCCCAGTTCCGACAAGCGCTGATCAAGATTCCGACCGTGCTGGCAGAAGCGGTCATAACTCGGATCGCCCAACGCCAACACGGCGTAGCGCAGCGATTCCAGCCGCTGTTGTTGCGCACTCAGGGCCTGCCAGAAACCTTGGCCGTTGTCTGGAGAATCGCCGTCGCCGAAGGTGCTGCTGATCAGCGCGACGTTGCTGACTTCACGCAAGCGCTTCGCCGAAAAACTGTCCATCGCCGACACCTGAACCGGCACGCCTGCCGAGCGCAAACGTGAGCCGAAACCTTTGGCCAACGTCTCGGCATTGCCGGTTTGCGAGGCCCACAACAGGGTCAAGAGTGGCTCGCCCTCAGCCTCGTCCACGGCGTCATCTTCTGTCTGCGGCAGGTCGAGAAAGCGATGACCGATCAGCTCGACCTTTTTCAATGCAACCGCGCAGAACTTGAATTCCGGCTGCCGGGAAATCGGGTCGATGGCGTCGCTGGTCACAACGTTTATAGCGAGGTGTTCACCGTACACGTCATTCCAGTGAAACGGCGCGAAGCAATTGCCGGGAAGCACGCGGTCGGTGATCACGGCGGGCAACACGGCGTGGCCTCTCGCTGAGCGGATTTCCACCGCATCCTTGTCGGCGATGCCCAACGCAGCGGCGTCGTCCGGATGAATTTCGACAAAGGGGCCGGGGTTGAGTTTGTTCAGCGTTGCGACCTTGCCGGTCTTGGTCAGCGTGTGCCACTGGTGCTGCACGCGGCCCGTGTTGAGCACCATCGGAAAGGTGTCGTCGGGCAGTTCAGCGGGCGACATATGTGGGCGCGGCAGAAACACCGCCTTGCCGTTTTCGGTGGCAAACACAATGGCGGGACGTTGGCCGCTCTCGTCCTGTATCAGCGTCTGACTGACGCCATCGTTTAGGTAACGATTCGGGTTGCGGGAGCCTGGGTCGTCCGGCGCGCAGGGCCATTGCAGTGGCTGTTGGCGCAAGCGCGCATAGCTGGCGCCACGAATGTCGTAGCCGGTTTTCGGGTTCCAGGCCTGTTTGATTTCCTCGAACACGTCTTCCGCCGAGGTGTAGTCGAAGGCGTCAGCGAAGCCCATTTCACAGGCGACGCGAGCGATGATTTGCCAGTCGGGCAAGGCCTCTCCCGGTGCATCGACGGCCTTTTGCGTGAGGTTCAGGTTGCGCTCGGAGTTGATCATCACCCCTTCGGATTCTGCCCACAGCGCGCCCGGCAGAAGAATGTCGGCGTAGCGGTTGGTTTCGGTGTCGAGGAAGGCGTCCTGAGTAATGACCAATTCGGCAGCCTGCAACGCCTCGATCACCCTAGCGCGGTTGGCGACGCTGGCGACCGGGTTGGTGCAGATGATCCAGCAGGCTTTGATCGCGCCGTCGCGCATCTGCTCGAACATATCGATGGTGCCGCCGCCAACGGTCTGGCCGAGGCTACTCTGGGGGATCGACCACAGCGCTTCTATAAAGGAACGGTCCTGTTCAACCAGGACCGAGCGCTGTCCGGGAAGTCCCGGCCCCATGTAGCCCATTTCCCTGCCGCCCATGGCATTGGGCTGTCCGGTCAGGGAAAACGGGCCACTGCCCGGCCGGCAAATCGCGCCGGTCGCCAGGTGCAGGTTGCACAACGCGTTGGTGTTCCAGGTGCCATGGGTGCTCTGGTTCAGGCCCATGGTCCAGCAGCTCATCCAGTCCGGCGCTTTGCCGATCATCGCAGCCGCCTGACGAATATCGGCCTCCGCCAGTCCCGTCATTCGCGCCACATGGGCGGGCGTGTAATCGGCCAGAAACGATGGCATCGCCTCCCAGCCCTGGGTATAGGACGCGATGAAGTCGGCATCAATATCGCCATTTTCGTACAGCAGGTGCAGCAGGCCGTTGAGCAACGCGAGGTCAGTCCCCGGCTTGATCTGCAAAAACAGGTCGGCTTTGTCCGCCGTGGCACTGCGCCGGGGATCGACGACAATCAGCTTCGCCCCCGCCTTGACCCGATCCATCATGCGCAGGAACAGGATCGGGTGACAGTCGGCCATGTTCGCGCCGATCACGAAAAACAGGTCGGCCTTGTCGAAATCGTCGTAGGAACCGGGCGGGCCATCGGCGCCCAGCGACAGCTTGTACCCGCTGCCCGCACTGGCCATGCACAGCCGTGAGTTGGACTCGATGTTGTGGGTGCGCACGAAACCCTTGGCCAGTTTGTTGGCCAGGTATTGCGCTTCAAGGGACATTTGCCCGGAAACATAAAAGGCCAGCGCGTCCGGACCGTCGCGGTCGAGGATCGTGCGCAGGCGCTGGGCGGTTTCGCGGATCGCCACGTCGATGGGTGTGCGCACGGGGTCTTGGCGACGCTCGTGACGCAGGTAAGCCGACTCCATGCGTCCGGATTCGGCAATCGCCTGGCCGCAGGTGGTGCCTTTGGTGCACAGGCGACCGTGGTTGGTGGGGTGGTCTTTGTCGCCGCTGACCTTGGTCACGCGGTTGTCTTCGACCTGCATGACGATGCCGCAGCCGACGCCGCAATAAGGACACACACTTCGCACGCTGCTGCTCGCCATCTGCACGTTTCCCGAGGCCAAAAAAAAGGCGCCCTGTCCTCCTCCGTCTTTAGAACGGGGAGTACACGGCGCCTTTGTCGTGGAGGACGGCAATCTGCGTTGATTGCCTTTGCAGGTGACATTGCAAGGGGCAGGCCAGCGTCTTGAGCATCGCCGGGAGGGGCGCAGGCGCTTGGCGGTATGGGTGTTGGAGGCGCCATTCCCAGCAAGCCGCACTGCTACAGGTTGGGGCGATGGCGGCGAAATCGCACCGATGTTGTGCCTGGTTGGCATGATATTCCTGCGTGTTTACCAGGCCTCGGCTCTTGATTCTGGCCGCAGGCCGTAGGAGCTGGCTTGCCTGCGATCGGCCCGGGGTCGCGTCCGACCGAAGCAGTCGCAAAACCTGACGATTCGGTATGTCTGACACAACGGAGGTGTCTTGTTTTACTGCTGCTTCGCACCAGATCGTAGGCAAGCCAACTCCTACGCCCTGCGGGCAGAATCAAAATCCAATTCAGTAGCACTCTGAGGGCCGATGCTTCCCTGGCACACCCATTGCTACATCCCTTCCAATTCCAGCCACACATGCGCGGCTGGCGGCTCTGGCGGGTCAACGACGATCTGCCGCCGGGCTCAGCACGTTGCCGCCGACACCGCTGTCGCGACAACCCATAAAGAACAGGCAAAGGCGCCTGGAACCGAGAGGTTCCGGGCGCCTTTTTTTTGCGTTTGAAAAACCTGATTGGCTTAGGCCGGGAATCGATATGAACACTACTGTCGCCTCGCTTGATGATCTGCAAACCCTGATCGTGGTCGGCAACGGAATGGTCGGTCATCACTGCGTCGAGCAGCTGATCGCCGCCGGTGCCCTCTCGCGCTATCGCATTCACGTCTTCGGCGAGGAAGGCCAGCGCGCCTACGACCGCGTGCACCTGTCCGAGTATTTCGGCGGTCGGGATGCCGAGTCGCTGGCACTGAGCGATGCTTCTTTATATGAACAGCTCGGGCTGACCGTGCATCTGGGCGTTCCGGTGCTGGAGATTGACCGGGTGCGCCGCGAGGTGATCACCGCCCAAGGTTGCTTCGGCTACGACAAGCTGGTGCTGGCGACCGGGTCTTACCCTTTCGTGCCGCCCATCGAAGGCGCCGAGGGTCATTCGCGTCTGGTCTATCGCACGCTGGACGATCTGGACACCATTCGCGCCGCTGCGAGCCAGGCGACACGCGGGGTCGTGGTCGGTGGCGGCTTGCTCGGCCTTGAAGCCGCGAACGCGCTGAAATCCTTGGGTCTGGAAGCCCACGTCGTCGAATTCGCCCCGCGCCTGATGCCGGTGCAACTGGATGACTTCGGCGGCGCGGCCTTGAAGGCCCGCATCGAAGCTCTGGGCGTGGGTGTGCATCTTTCCCGCGCCACGCAGTCGATCAGCAAGGGTGAGCAGTACCGTTACCGGATGAATTTCGCAGGCGACGAATTTCTCGAAACTGACTTGATCGTGTTTTCCGCAGGCATTCGTCCGCAAGACGCCCTCGCCCGCCAATGCGAGTTGGAATTGGGTCCGCGGGGCGGCATCGCCATCGACGAACATTGCCGCACCAGCGATGCCGACATATTCGCCATCGGCGAGTGCGCGGCCTGGAACGGCAGTGTTTTTGGCCTGGTGGCGCCGGGGTATCAGATGGCGCGCAACGTCGCCGCGCAATTGTGCGATCTGGACGCCGAGCCATTCTTCGGTGCCGACATGTCCACCAAACTCAAGCTGCTGGGCGTGGACGTCGGTTCGATTGGTGACGCTCATGGCGCGCTTACCGGCGCACGCAGCTACCGGTTCATCGACGAAGCCACGGCCAGTTATCGTCGTCTGGTGGTTTCCGCCGATGGCAAACAGGTGCTCGGCGCCGTGCTGGTGGGCGACAACAGCTATTACGACACGCTGCTGCAATACGCACAGAACGGCATCAAACTGCCCGCCGACCCGTCGAGCCTGATCATGCCGCAAAGCGAAGGCGCGCCGACGTTGGGTGCCGACGCATTGCCCGCCACCGCGACCATCTGCTCCTGCCACAACGTCAGCAAGGCCTCGATCTGTTCGGCCATCGACGGCGGCTGCACCGACCTCGCCGGACTCAAAGCCTGCACCAAGGCGGCGACCGGGTGCGGCGGGTGTGCGGCGCTGCTGAAAAGTGTCTTCGAACACGAACTGACCGCCCGTGGCGTGGCCGTGGACAAGAGCCTGTGCGAGCACTTCGCCTACACCCGGCAGGAGCTGTACGCCTTCGCACGAGTGGAAAACATCGAGACGTTCGAGCACATGCTAGCTCTCCACGGCAAAGGCCATCTTGGTTGCGACATCTGCAAGCCAGCGGTCGGCTCGATCCTTGCGTCTTGCTGGAACAAGCCGATCATGGACCCATCCCTTGTGCCGTTGCAGGACACTAACGACACGTTCATGGCCAACATGCAGAAGAACGGCACCTATTCGGTGGTCCCGCGCATCCCGGCGGGAGAGATTACCCCGGACGGTTTGCTGGCGATTGGCGCGGTGGCGAAGAAATACGACCTGTACACCAAGATCACCGGCGGCCAGCGCATTGACCTGTTTGGCGCGCAGTTGCATGAATTGCCGGACATCTGGGCCGAGTTGATCGCCGCCGGGTTCGAGACCGGGCATGCATACGGCAAATCCACGCGCACGGTGAAGTCCTGCGTGGGCAGTACATGGTGTCGGTATGGTGTGCAGGACAGCGTGAGCATGGCGTTGCGCATCGAGGACCGCTACAAGGGCCTGCGCTCGCCGCACAAACTGAAGTTTGCCGTATCGGGTTGCACCCGCGAATGCGCTGAGGCCCAGAGCAAGGACATCGGCGTGATCGCCACCGAGAACGGCTGGAACCTATACGTGTGTGGCAACGGCGGCATGCGCCCGCGTCACGCCGAGCTGTTCGCCACGGACCTGGATGACGAAACGCTGATTCGCTACATCGACCGGGTGTTGATGTTCTACATCCGCACCGCCGACAAGCTGCAACGCACGTCGGTCTGGCGAGAGTCGCTTGAAGGCGGGCTGGATTACCTGAAAGCCGTGGTCATCGACGACAGCCTGGGGTTGGCCGTCGAGTTGGAGGAACAAATGCAGCTGGTGGTCGATCGTTATGAATGCGAATGGGCGAATGCGCTGAAGAGCCCGGAAAAGCTCAAGCGCTTCCGCACCTTCGTCAACGACAAGAGCGCCGACCCGGACATCCATTTCGTCAAGGAGCGCAGCCAGCGTCGCCCGGCCCGCAGCCACGAACTCAACCTTATTCCTGTCGAGGAGATCGCACGATGAACCAGGTCCACGCGTCGATGAAAGACCTTTCGCACACCCAGGCCTGGCGCGCCGTCTGCGCCCGTCAGGATTTGGTGCTCAATTCCGGCGTCGTGGCGCTGATGGGCAACGTGCAAGTGGCGCTGCTGTACGTCGCCTCCATCAGCGGCACCCCGCAGTTGTTCGCCGTGGACAACCGCGACCCGGTGTCGGGCGTGAACGTGATCGGCCGCGGGCTGATCGGCAGCCTCGCCGGTGATCTGGTGATCGCCTCACCTTTATATAAGCAGCATTATCGGTTGGACGACGGCACATGCCTGGAAGACCCGGCGCTGAAGTTGCGGACATGGCCGGTCAGGTTGACGGGGGATGTGGTTGAGGTGGATGTGGGGTAACACGGCCCGGCCTGAATCATACCGCGGACCCGCTTCTGCCCGAAGGGCGTAGGTGTGCCAGGGTGGCGTTCCGCCTTGCCTGCGATCTGCTTCTGCCGAAGGCGTGGGAGCAAGCTTGCTCGCGATCTGCCGGGCACCGGCAGCAAACCCGACAAACGCGGAGTGTCAGACACAACCGAGGTGTCCGGTTCTACTGCTGCTTCGCAGCAGATCGTAGGCAAGCCAACTCCCACGGCCTTTGGCCAGAATCAAAGGCAGCGCAGGCCCGGCATCGGAGACCGGCGAGAGCCCGCTCTTCGGCCAGAATCAAAAGCAAACCCAAAGCGTCACCAAATCCCAGGCACAAAAAAAGCGACCCTAAGGTCGCTTTCTCTGTCGTTACGAGGAGTTCAAGGGCCTCGTAACTCAATATGGCGCAGCGGACGGGACTCGAACCCGCGACCCCCGGCGTGACAGGCCGGTATTCTAACCGACTGAACTACCGCTGCGCGTAACACCTTTCAACGAGTGGTGGGTGATGACGGGATCGAACCGCCGACCCTCTGCTTGTAAGGCAGATGCTCTCCCGGCTGAGCTAATCACCCTTGTCTCTCGGTGTGGCGCGCATTCTACGGAGCGATCAAATCTCTGGCAAGCACTTTTTCAAATAATTTTTATAATCCAACCAAAGGGTTACATCAGGGTTGGCCGCAGGGTCGCAGCAGCGAATAATGCCCCCCTTTGTATAAAGGAGAGCTGTCCCCCATGTGGTTCAAAAACCTGCTTGTCTATCGCCTGACCCAAGACCTGCCGTTTGACGCCGAGGCGCTGGAAACCGCATTGGCGACCAAGCCTGCACGCGCTTGTGCCAGCCAGGAGTTGACCACTTACGGTTTCATCGCCCCGTTCGGCAAGGGTGAAGACGCGCCATTGGTGCACGTCAGTGGTGATTTCCTGCTGATTTCCGCGCGCAAGGAAGAACGTATTCTCCCCGGCAGCGTGGTCAACGACGCGCTGAAAGAGAAAGTCGAAGAAATCGAGACCGAGCAAATGCGCAAGGTCTATAAAAAAGAGCGTGATCAGCTCAAGGACGAAATCATCCAGGCCTTCCTGCCGCGCGCGTTCATCCGCCGCTCGGCCACCTTCGCCGCCATCGCGCCGAAGCAAGGCGTGATCCTGGTCAACGCCTCCAGCCCGAAACGCGCCGAAGACCTGCTCTCTACCCTGCGTGAAGTGGTCGGTTCGCTGCCGGTGCGCCCGGTGACCGTGAAGACCGCGCCGACCGCCGTCATGACCGATTGGGTGAAGACCGTCCAGACCGCCGACAACTTCTTCGTCCTCGACGAATGCGAACTGCGCGACACCCACGAAGACGGCGGCATCGTGAAGTGCAAGCGTCAGGACCTGACCAGCGACGAGATCCAACTGCACCTGAGCACCGGCAAGGTCGTCACTCAGCTGTCCCTGGCCTGGCAAGACAAACTGTCCTTTGTGCTGGACGACAAACTGGGCATCAAGCGCCTGAAGTTCGAAGACCTGCTGCAAGATCAGGCGGAACAGGACGGCGGCGACGACGCCCTGGGCCAACTGGACGCCAGCTTCACCTTGATGATGCTGACCTTCGGCGAGTTCCTCCCGGAGCTGTTCGAGGCGTTGGGTGGTGAAGAGATTCCCCAAGGTATCTGACAGCCCGACGCGGTATAAAGCATCACCTGCTGCGCCGTCGCTCATCGACGGCGCAGTGCTGATCGACACTTATAACTAGAGAAACCTAAGGAGCAAGCCATGCGTGCCCTGGCTGCGTTGAGTCGTTTTGTCGGTAATACCTTCGCGTACTGGGTGCTGCTGTTCGCCGTGTTGGCGTTCCTGTTCCCGGGCTGGTTCATTGCGCTGAAAACCCTGATCGTCCCGCTGCTGGGGCTGGTCATGTTCGGCATGGGCCTGACCCTCAAGCTTGAAGACTTCTCCGAGGTCGTGCGCCATCCGTGGCGTGTGGCGCTGGGCGTGGTTGCGCATTTCGTGATCATGCCGGGTGTGGCGTGGTTGCTGTGTCAGGTGTTCCACCTGCCAGCGGAAATCGCCGTCGGCGTGATTCTGGTCGGCTGCTGCCCAAGCGGCACGTCGTCCAACGTCATGACCTGGCTGGCCAAGGGCGACCTGGCGCTGTCGGTGGCCATCGCCGCCGTCACCACCCTCCTCGCCCCGCTGTTGACGCCGGCGCTGATCTGGCTGCTGGCGTCGGCCTGGCTGCCGGTGTCTTTCATGGATATGTTCTGGTCGATCCTGCAATTCGTGATGCTGCCCATCGTGCTCGGCGTCGTTGCGCAAAAGGTCCTGGGCGAGAAAGTGCAATACGCCGTCGACGTGCTGCCGCTGATTTCGGTGGTGAGCATCGTGATGATCGTCTGCGCGGTGGTGGCGGCCAGTCAGGCGAAGATCGCCGAGTCGGGCCTGCTGATCATGGCCGTGGTGATCCTGCACAACACCTTCGGTTTCGGCCTGGGCTATTTCACCGGCAAGCTGTTCAAACTGCCGCTGCCCCAGCGCAAATCGCTGTCGCTGGAAGTCGGCATGCAGAATTCCGGCCTCGGCGCCGCCCTGGCCGCCGCGCACTTCTCGCCACTGGCGGCGGTGCCAAGCGCGCTGTTCAGCGTGTGGCACAACATCTCCGGCGCGCTGCTCTCGACGTACTTCCGGAAGATGGAACCGGATGCGGTGGTGACGGAAGACAAGCCGGTGGTGGGCTGATCGGCGATGTGTCAGAGAAGGCATCTGGTCTGACACACCCCAATCAACTGTGGGAGCGAATTCATTCGCGAAGGTATTTCAGGCGGCACATCCCTATCGGCTGAACCCTTTTCGCGAATGAATTCGCTCCTACAGGAGACCGCACTCCGCATCAGAACCTCAGCGCCCGATTAGCGCACCGCCCCTCTCAATTCAGCCACCCGCTCACGCACCAACGCAGGTTGCGATTGATCTCCCGCCATCGCAGGCCCTGCCACCAGGGTCACGCGCGACCACAACCGACGGAACACGCCTTTGTTCGGATCGCGGCTGAAAAAGCTGCCCCACAACCCCTGCAACGCCAGCGGAATCACCGGCACGTCGGTCTCTTCCAGCACGCGGGTCATGCCGCCTTTGAATTCGTCGATGTCGCCCGTGGTGGTCAGTTTGCCTTCGGGGAAGATGCACACCAACTCGCCTTCCTTGAGGTATTCGGCGATGCGCTTGAAGGCTGCGTCGTAGATCAACAGGTCTTCGCCACGCCCGGCAATCGGGATCGCGCCTGCGGTGCGGAAGATGAAATTCAGCACCGGGATGTTGAAGATTTTGTAGTACATGACGAAGCGGATCGGCCGACGCACCGAGCCAGCGATCAGCAACGCATCGACGAACGACACGTGGTTGCAGACCAGCAAGGCCGCGCCTTCGTCAGGGATTTGTTCGAGGTCGCGGTGCTCCACGCGGTACATGGAATGGCTGAGCAGCCAGATCATGAAGCGCATGGTGAATTCCGGAACGATCTTGAAGATGTAGGTGTTGACCGCGATGTTCATCAGCGAGACGACGAGGAACAGTTGCGGGATCGACAGCTTCACCACGCTGAGGAAGATGATCGAGACAATCGCCGAGACTACCATGAACAGCGCATTGAGGATGTTGTTCGAAGCGATCACCCGCGAGCGCTCTTTCTCCGGCGTACGCGACTGGATCAGCGCGTACAGCGGCACGATGTAGAAGCCACCGAACACGCCGATGCCAAGGATGTCGAGCAGCACCCACCACGCCTGACCGTAACCCAGCACGGCCAGCCAGTCGTTGGCCTGAACGTTCTGCGGGAAGCCTCCGGAATGCCACCACAGCAGCAGGCCAAACACGGTCAGGCCTGCCGAACCGAAGGGCACCAGGCCGATTTCCACTTTGCGTCCCGACAGCCGCTCGCAGAGCATGGAGCCAGCCGCAATACCGATAGAGAAAACGGTCAGAATCAGGGTGACGACGGTTTCATCGCCGTAGAGAAATTCCTTGGCGTACGCCGGAATCTGCGTCAGGTAGATCGCACCGACAAACCAGAACCAGGAGTTGCCGACGATGGAGCGTGACACGGCTTTGGTCTGGCCGAGGCCCAGTTTCAGGGTGGCCCAGGATTCGCTGAAGATGTTCCAGTTCAGGCGCATTTCCGGGCTGGCGGCTGCAGCGGGAGGAATGCCGCGACTGGCGAGGTAACCCAGGCACGCCACCAGCACCATCGCTGTCGAGACGATGGGCGCGTAATGGGTGGCCGACATCATGATCCCGGCGCCGATGGTCCCGGCGAGAATCGCCAGGAAGGTGCCCATTTCCACCAGACCGTTGCCGCCCACCAATTCGTTTTCGTGCAGGTGCTGGGGCAGGATCGAGTATTTCACCGGCCCGAACAGCGCCGAGTGGGTGCCCATGGCGAACAGCGCCGCGAGCATCAACGACAGGTGATCGAACAGAAAGCCGACAGCGCCGACCACCATGATGCCGATCTCCAGCACCTTGATCATGCGGATCAGCCGGTCTTTGGGGTACTTCTCCCCGAACTGCCCCGCCAGCGCCGAGAACAAAAAGAACGGCAGGATGAACAGCAAGGCGCAGAGGTTGACGTAGATCGAGCGGTCACCGTCGATGGCGAGCTTGTAGAGGATGGCGAGGATCAGCGATTGCTTGAAGATGTTGTCGTTGAAGGCCCCGAGGGACTGGGTCACGAAGAACGGCAGGAAACGCCGTTTGCCCAACAAATTGAACTGCGACTGACTCATCGTCCAGGGTCCTGAATGGCGCCGCTATCGGCTTTTGGATTGGAACGCTGGAGAGCCGATCCGAGCCACATTGAAGACGCAACAGGCGTTTCTGTCGATGCACATTTCTGTGGGAGCGAATTCATTCGCGAAGGTATTTCAGGCGGCACCTCTCTATCGGCTGAACCTTTTTCGCGAATGAATTCGCTCCCACAGTTTGATGTCGTGCCGGACGTGAGAATCCTTACCCCTTCAAACCCGCAATACACGGCGAGACAAACAGCGTTCCTTTATAGGCCCCAACCACGGTGCGTTTCATGATCACCAGCCACAGCGCCGCGAGACCGGCGACCAGCACGCTGCCGAAGACCGAAAAGAACCCCAGATTCAACACCGCCCCCAGCTTCAGCGTGGTCAACGCAAACACGCCCAACGGAAAGGTAAAGCCCCACCAGCCGAGATTGAACGGGATGCCGTTGCGCAGGTAACGCGCCGTGATCAGCACGGCCATCAGCAGCCACCACACGCCGACACCCCAGAGCATGATCCCTGCGATCAGCCCCAATCCCGCCGCAATCTCGCCCACACCGGGCAATCCATTGGCGGCGAATATCTGTGGCGACTCAGCGCCCAGCACCATCAAGCCGAACGCGCCGGTGCTGATCGGCCCCAACGCCAGCCAACTCGACGCCGCCATGTTTTCGTGGGGCAGTTTGTGCAACGCCATGCGCAGCAGAAGGATCGTCAGAATGCTGAACGCCACGGGCACCGACAACGCCCACAGCACGTAACTGGTGATCAGCACACTGAACTGGCTGTGCGAATCCGTCAGATGCGGTGCCAGCAATCCCCCGCTGGCCGCCGCCACTTCCGCCGCGACCACGGGCAGCAGCCATACCGCTGTCATCTGATCGATGCTGTGCTGCTGGCGGGTGAACATCATGAACGGGATCAGCACGCCGCAGCCCACCGACATCGCCACGTCCAGCCACCAGAGCAGTTCCGCGACCGGCACCATCCCGTCGCCCCAGCGCGGCAGGCCGAAGGTCAGCAGCCCGTTGATGATCGTCGCCAGCCCCATGGGGATCGTGCCGAAGAACATCGAGACCGTGGAATGCCCGAACACCCGCCGCGCTTCGTCGAAGAACATCACCCAACGAGCGGTGTAGAGGACGCTGAAGGTCAGAAACAGCGCGATGTTCAGCAGCCACAGGGCCTCGGCGAACGGGAACAGGCCCGGGACTTGAACGGGCAATTGCGTGAGCACCGCCGAGAGAATCCCGGTGCCCATGATGACGGCGAACCAGTTGGGGGTGAATTGGCGGATGACTTCGCGCGGGTGGCTCAGTTGGCTGAAGGGCCTGCGCGCGGTGACGAAAAGGCTGTGACTCATGGGATGGCTCCTGTCCTCGTGTGAGGTGATCTCCATGGTAGGGCGTCAGGTGATATCGACTAAGCGGGTAATTTCGGTATGGGTCATAGATTTCTCTGATATACGCAATTCCCCGCGCTCACCACCGACCTGTAGGCGCGATGTTCCGAATCAGCGGCAGCCTCGGATAACCTTGCCCCCGCTCCGACCTTGGTCGAAACAGACGAACGTCACCCGGCGTGCGAGACTGTGTGACCTGCGAAGGATCGCAGCCGAAACCGCACCTGCTTGAGTCTGGAGTTCCCATGTCGCTGTCCAGCGGACTGATCGCTGCCGTCGCCCTGGCCTATATGGCCATCATGTTCGCCATCGCCTTTTACGGTGATCGTCGCAGCGGTGCCTTGCCGCCGCGCTTGCGTGCGTGGGTGTACAGCCTGTCGCTGGCGGTTTACTGCACCAGTTGGACGTTTTTCGGGGCCGTGGGTCAGGCCGCCGAGCAGTTGTGGTCGTTCCTGCCGATTTACCTCGGGCCCATCGTGATGTTGGTGTTGGCGCCGTGGGTGCTGCAAAAGATGGTGCTGATCAGCAAGCAGGAAAACATCACCTCCATCGCCGACTTCATCGCCGCCCGCTACGGGAAATCTCAGACCCTGGCCATCGTCGTCGCGTTGATCTGCCTGATCGGCGTGCTGCCCTACATCGCGCTGCAACTCAAAGGCATCGTGCTCGGCGTGAACATCCTGATCGGGGCCGGAGCCGATGCCACGGGCACGCGGGCGCAAGATACCGCGCTGATCGTGTCGCTGGTGCTGGCGCTGTTCACCATCGTGTTCGGCACGCGCAACCTCGACGCCACCGAACACCACCGGGGCATGGTGCTGGCGATTGCCTTCGAGTCGCTGGTCAAGCTGTTCGCCTTCATGGCAGTGGGGGTGTTCGTGACCTTCGGCCTGTACGACGGCGTGGACGACCTGTTCAATCAGGCGATGCTGGCGCCGCGTCTGGAAGAGTACTGGAAGGAAACCATCAACTGGCCGTCGATGGTGGTGCAGACCGGCGTGGCGATGATGGCCATCGTCTGCCTGCCCCGGCAGTTCCACGTGACGGTGGTCGAGAACATCGAGCCTCAAGACCTGCGGCTGGCCAAATGGGTGTTCCCGATTTACCTGCTGCTGGCCGGGCTGTTCGTGGTGCCTATCGCGCTGGCGGGGCAGATGCTGCTGCCCAGTTCGGTGCTGCCGGATTCGTTCGTGATCAGCGTGCCGCTGGCCCACGCGCACCCTGCGTTGGCGATGCTCGCCTTCATCGGTGGTGCCTCGGCGGCGACGGGCATGGTGATCGTGGCCAGCGTCGCGCTGTCGACCATGGTCTCCAACGACATGCTGCTGCCCTGGCTGTTGCGCCGCAAAACCGCTGAGCGCCCGTTCGAGGTGTTCCGTTACTGGATGCTGTCGGTGCGCCGGGTCAGCATCGTCGCGATTCTGCTGCTCGCCTACGTCAGCTATCGCCTGCTCGGCTCGACGGCGAGCCTGGCGACCATCGGCCAGATCGCCTTCGCCGCGATCACGCAATTGACCCCCGCGATGATCGGCGCGTTGTACTGGAAACCCGCCAATCGCCGAGGCGTGTTCGCGGGCTTGGCCGCCGGCGTGTTCATCTGGTTCTACACCCTCGTCCTGCCGCTCACCGCCCACAGCATGGGCTGGGCGCTGAGCAGTTTTCCGCTGCTGGGCTGGCTGCACAGCAACCCGTTCAACCTGCCGATCAGCCCGTTGACCCAAGGCGTGCTGCTGTCGATGGCGGGCAACTTCGCGCTGTTTGTCTGGGTCTCGCTGCTGTCGCGTACGCGGGTGTCGGAGCACTGGCAGGCCGGGCGTTTCATCGGTCAGGAATTGCAGGCGCGGCCCAACAATCGCTCGCTGCTGGCGGTGCAGATCGAGGATTTGCTCAAACTCTCGGCGCGTTTCGTGGGCGAGGAACGGGCGCAGCAGAGCTTCATTCGCTTCGCCTACCGGCAGGGCAAGGGCTTTAACCCGAACCAGAACGCCAACGGCGAATGGATCGCCCACACCGAACGGCTGCTGGCGGGTGTCCTCGGCACGTCCTCGACCCGCGCCGTGGTGAAGGCCGCCATCGAAGGCCGCGACATGCAGCTCGAAGACGTGGTGCGCATCGCCGACGAAGCGTCCGAGGTGTTGCAGTTCAATCGCGCGCTGCTGCAAGGCGCCATCGAGAACATCACCCAGGGCATCAGCGTGGTGGACCAGTCGCTGAAACTGGTGGCCTGGAACGACCGCTACCTCGAACTGTTCAACTACCCGGAAGGCCTGATCAGCGTCGGGCGCCCGATTGCCGACATCATCCGCTACAACGCTGAACGGGGTTTACTCGGGCCGGGAGAGGCAGAGGTTCACATCGCTCGTCGCTTGCACTGGATGCGTCAGGGACGCGCGCACACGTCCGAGCGCCTGTTTCCCAACGGCCGGGTGATCGAGCTGATCGGCAACCCGATGCCGGGCGGCGGGTTCGTCATGAGTTTCACCGACATCACCGCGTTCCGTGAGGCCGAACAGGCGCTCAAGGGCGTCAACGAAAGCCTCGAACAGCGCGTGGCCGAACGCACCCGCGAGCTGTCGCAACTCAACGTCGCCCTGACCGAGGCCAAGGCCCACGCCGAGGCGGCGAACCAGTCGAAAACCCGCTTTCTCGCGGCGGTCAGTCACGACCTGATGCAGCCAATGAACGCGGCGCGGCTGTTCTCCGCCGCGCTGCTGCACGTGGATGACAGCATTCCCGATGAGGCGCAGAAACTGATTCAGCACCTCGACAGCTCGCTGCGTTCCGCCGAAGACCTGATCAGTGACCTGCTGGACATTTCTCGCCTGGAAAACGGCAAATTCACGCCGACGATCGCGCCCTTCCCGCTCAACAACCTGTTCGACACGTTGGGCGCGGAATTCAAAGCGCTGGCCCAGGAACAGGGTCTGAACTTCCGGGTGCGCGGCAGTCAATTGCGGGTCGCCAGCGATGCGAAGCTGTTGCGCCGGGTGTTGCAGAATTTCCTCACCAACGCTTTCCGTTACGCGAAAGGCCCGATTCTGCTCGGTGTGCGGCGCACGGGCGCATCCGTGAGCCTGGAAGTGTGGGATCGCGGGCCGGGCATTCCCGAAGACAAACGCCAAGTGATTTTCGAAGAATTCAAACGGCTCGACAGCCACCAGACCCGCGCCGAAAAAGGCCTGGGTCTGGGGCTGGCGATTGCCGATGGTCTGTGTCGCGTGCTGGGCCATACGCTCGAAGTGCGTTCATGGCCAGGCAAGGGCAGCGTGTTCAGCGTCACGGTGCCGCTCGCCCGCACTCAAGCCGCGCCGCAAGCCGTGGCGGTAGAGCCGAAACGCGCCGCCTTGAATGGCACGCAGGTGCTGTGCATCGACAATGAAGACAGCATTCTGATTGGCATGAACAGCCTGCTCAGCCGCTGGGGCTGCCAAGTGTGGACGGCGCGCAACCGCGAGGAATGCCAGACCTTGCTCGACGACGGCATCCGCCCGCATCTGGCATTGGTGGATTACCACCTTGACCACGGCGAGACCGGCACCGAGCTCATGGCGTGGCTGCGCACGCAATTGGGTGAGCCGGTGCCTGGGGTGCTGATCAGCGCCGACGGGCGCCCGGAGTTGATCGCACAAGTGCACGCGGCCGGACTGGATTACCTGGCCAAGCCGGTTAAGCCCGCCGCCTTGCGGGCACTATTGAGCCGGCACGTGAGTTTGAGTTGATCGTGCGCCCGTATTGGCCGACTTCGCCCCTGTAGCCGACTGGCGCGACGCTGCCGGGGAACGATGACCTTCACTCCCCCTGACGGTAGGGCAACGCGCCTCGCGCTTCTTCGGCATACGCCAGAATCCCGGCCCGCTCTTGCTCCAGAAACCCCGTCACCGCCTCGCGCAAACCGGGATGGGCCAAGTAGTGCCATGAGTGGGTGATCACCGGTTCAAAGCCGCGAATCAACTTGTGCTCGCCCTGTGCACCGGCGTCGAATCGCTGGATGCCATGGGCAATCGCGTAATCCATGCCCTGATAGAAACAGGTCTCGAAATGCAGCCGGTCGAACTCGGCGAGACAGCCCCAATACCGCCCATAAAAGCTGTCGCCGCCGATCAGGCTGAACGCCATGGCCACCGGCCGTGCCCCCTGCTTCGCCAACACCACGCGAATCACCTCGGGCATGCGCTCGGCCAACAGGCTGAAGAACTCGCGGGTCAGGTAAGGCGCCTGGCCGCGAATCTCGTAGGTGTTGGAATAGCAGGCATAAACGAAATCCCAATGCGCCTGGCTCAGTTCGTGGCCTTCGAGCCACTCGAAATCGAAGCCCTGCCCCGCCACTTGTTCGCGCTCCTTGCGCATCTGCTTGCGCTTACGCGAACTCAGGGCGTCGAGAAAATCCTGGAAGTTCCGATAGCCCCGGTTCTGCCAGTGGTACTGACAGCCGATGCGTTGCAGCCACTCCGGGTGTTTGGCGAGCAAGGCATCGGCCACGGGGTCGGTGAAGTTGACGTGCACACTCGACAACGCTTCTGCCTCTGCGTACCCCGGCAAACAGGCGATCAACTCACGGCCGTCTTCCGGGGTCTTCGCCAACAGTCGTGGACCGCTGACCGGGCTGAACGGCACCGCCACCAGCAACTTGGGGTAGTACGCAATGCCTGCACGGCGACACGCGTCGGCCCAGCCGTGATCGAACACGTACTCGCCGTAGGAATGCCATTTGCGATAGGTCGGCAGCGCGGCGATGAGCGTGTCGTTTTCGTAATGCAACAAATGCTCCGCACGCCACCCGGACCGAGGTCCGAGGCTGCCACTGTCTTCCAGCGAACTGAGAAACCCGTGGCGCAGAAAGGGCGACTCGCCGGGTATCAGCGCGTCCCATTCGGCAGGTGCCAGATCCGACAACTTATCCAAGCGATGCAACGACATCGATCTCTCCCGAGCTCTTCAAACCACTCACGCCAACGTTTGCGCTTTATCACTTATTGAAAGTATTTGCACATGAAACTTGGGCCGACAGCGCTCTAGCCCGCGGGTTCAACAGAATTTTCACATGTCATCGACATGCCATCACCTAGCCATCTCTCTGTCATAAACGATGGTGATACTGGCGCCTGTTTTTAGAGCCCCAGGTTCTTAAAAACACAGACTTTTTCCCGCCCATTTCCGGTCGGTCGTTCCCAGGATGGCTTTGTCATCCCTTCTCATCTACGGAGATTGATATGCGTCTTGCTTCCACCAAAACTGCGGCAGCCCTGTGTGGCGGTCTGTTGCTGGCCATGAGCGTTCCGGCCAGCGCCGCAGTCGACGCGAAACTGCTCGACATGCTCAAGGCCAACGGGTCGATTTCTCCAACCCAGTACGCCGAACTGCAAAACGAGCTGGCCAAAGATCAGCAGGCTCAGCAACAAGCCCAGAAAGCGACAGCCGACCAGATCGCTGCCGCTACTGCTGCCAAGTCCTCGGAACTGTCGGCATTCGAACAGAAAGTGGCGTGGGCCGCCAAGACTCAGTTCAAAGGCGACGTTCGCGTTCGTCAGGAAACGGTCAAAATCGACGACCAGAACAACAGCCAGGACAAGAACCGTCAGCGTATTCGTGTTCGTCTGGGCGCGTACACCGACATCAACCCACAAGTCAGCACCGGTATTCGTATCGCCACTGGCGGCGACAACAAGGCCAACTCCACCAACGTTGACCAGAACGACTACTTCACCAAGAAAGACCTGTGGCTGGATCAGGGTTACATCGACTACCACCCGACTGCTATCCAGAACCTGCACCTCATCGGCGGCAAGATGGCCCAGCCCTGGGTCAGCGAAGGCGACGTGATCTGGGATAGCGACATCAACCCGGAAGGCCTGGCAGCCACTTACAGCTTGCCCATCAGCAAATCCTTCGAGCTGTTCGGTAGCGCCGGTACTTACACCCTCAAAGACGACATCAGCGGCGATGGCACCCAGTTCAAGAACGACCTGCGCCTGAACGCGGCTCAGCTGGGCATGCGTATCGGTGTTGCCGATGCCATGAAACTGACCCTCGGCGGTTCCGTTTACCAGTACCAGCACTCCAACGACTGTAATCCGGCTGCTGCCAGCACCGCGACCACCTTCTGCGGCCTGAGCATCAACGGCAACAACACCAACGACTTCCGCCTGTATGAAGGCTTCGGTCAACTGGACTTCACCGGTCTGGTCGTTCCTCTGAGCCTGTACGGTCAGTACGTGGTCAACAGCGCCACCGACAGCGATCAGGACACTGCATGGCTGGCCGGTGCCAAGACCAAGGTGTTCGGCTTCGGTCTGGACTACAACTATCGCGATACTCAGCGTAACGCCGTGGTTGGCGCCTTCACCGACTCCGACTTCGCCAACGGCACCACCGGTTCGCGCGGCCACAAGCTGAGCGTTTCGTACGATGTCGACAAGAACTTCACCTTGGGCGCCACGTACTTCCTGACCAAAGCAGACTTCGCCTACGCGAACGCCCCGCGTGACCAGGATGCCAACACCCTGCAACTGGACGTGATGGCCAAGTTCTAAGAAAAGCAGCCGCGCGTTTCGAGCGGCAAGCTTCAAGCTGAAAGCGTCAGGCCTTGAGTGCTCCCTCAAGGTCTGAAGTGACACTCACAGCCCGCCGTTGCCCTGTCGGATCCCCATCATCCGTTCCGACAGGCCAATGCCGGGCTGTTTTTATTTTGGGCGCCGAACACTTTTTTATACGCAGAAACCCCTGTAGGAGCGAATTCATTCGCGAAAGGCCCACACAGCCAACACAACCATGTCGCCTGACAGATCTTTCGCGAATGAATTCGCTCCTACCGTTTCAGATCCCGGTCTGATCCGAGAGCGGAGTCGTTACTTCTTGCGCAGAATCACGCTACCAATCGAGTACCCCGCCCCAAACGAACTGAGCACGCCAAGTGCGCCGGTCGGCAGGTCGTCCTGGTAGGTGTGAAACGCAATCACCGAACCCGCGGAGCTGGTGTTGGCGTAGCGGTCGAGAATCACCGGGGCCTCTTCGACAGTGGCGTCGCGGTCCAGGAGTTTCTTCACGATCAAATGGTTCATGCTGAGGTTCGCCTGATGCAGCCAGAAACGCTGCACGTCGCTGACGTTGAGGCTGTTCTCGGTCAGGTGCGTGCCCACCAGTTCCGCCACCATCGGGCAGACTTCGCGGAACACTTTGCGGCCTTCCTGCACGAACAGCTTGTCCGGCTTGCCTTCGCCTTCTTCCGCCGTGCGGTTGAGGAAGCCGAAGTTGTTGCGGATGTTGTTGGAGAAGCTGGTCAGCAACTTGGTGCTGACGATGTCGAACTGATGCTCGGACGTCGCCAGATCAGCACGCTCAACCACCACTGCCGTCGCCGCATCACCGAAGATGAAGTGGCTGTCGCGGTCACGGAAATTCAGGTGCGCGGTGCAGATTTCCGGGCTGATCACCAACAGCGCACGGGCTTGGCCGAGTTTGACGCTGTTATAGGCGGTCTGAATGCCGAACGTGGCCGAGGAACAGGCAACGTTCATGTCGAAACCGAACCCCTGAACGCCCAGCGCCGCCTGAATCTCGATCGAGATGGCTGGGTAAGCCCGTTGCAGGTTGGAGCAGGCGACGATCACGCCGTCGATGTCAGCAGCCGTTTTGCCTGCGCGTTGCAACGCCTGTTCAGCGGCGGCGACGCCCATCTCGCAGAGGATCGACCATTCATCGTTCGAGCGTTCCGGCAGACGAGGCTTCATGCGAATCGGGTCGAGAATGCCTTCCTTGTCCATGACGAAGCGGCTTTTGATGCCGCTGGCTTTCTCGATGAACGCCGCGCTGGATTCGGTCAACGCCTGAACGTCCCCGGCCTCGATGGCGGCGGCGTTTTCAGCATTGAATTGCGCGACGTAGGTGTTGAAAGAATGCACCAGCTCATCGTTGGAAATGCTGTTGGCCGGGGTGAAAAGCCCTGTGCCACTGATCACGACGTCGTACACGGTCGTTCCTCTCTTTTTGATTGGCAGCAGACAAAGCGTCTGCGCAAGCACGGTGCTGGCTATTTCTGGAACGACAGTACCAATGCAACGATAAAATCCCCCGTTGGCGGGAGCAGTGTTTTTGTAACGCTGGGGTTTTAACCGCGAAGTTTGCCATAACGGCCGGAATTTGGCGCTATCGGGCCGCTGGAATGCAGGACCGCAGCATCGCAATCCCTGTGTGAGCGAATTCATTCGCGAGACAGGGGTACAGACGACAGAGATGTATCGAATGTACAGGCCATTCGCGAATGAATTCGCTCCTACAGGGGAACGCGGTGATTCAGATAAACCGCGAACTATTTACCCCTCCACTGCCGCCCACTGCTTGCTCAATCGCTTGTCGGAAATCGGCACCTTGGTCCCCAATTGCTGGCCGAACAGCGACACCCGGTACTCCTCCAGCCACCAGCGATACACCGTCAGCTCGGGGTCGCGCTTGCCTTCCTGGGCGTGTTTGTCGGCGCGGGTCTGGTATTGCGCCCAGAGGTTGCCGAGTTCGATGCTCCAGACCCGGTCTTTCTGCACCTGGCTGCCCAGCTTCTCAAGGCGCAACTCGATCGCCTTCAGATAACGCGGCAGCTCCTTGATCCAAGGCGCCGGGGTTTCGCGCACGAAGCCCGGATACACCAACTTGCCCAATTGCGCCTTGATGTCGTTCAACGCCACGGCCTGGGCCAGATCAATCTTGCCCTTGAAGCGCTTTTGCAGGCCGTGCCACAGCTTGAGAATGTCCAGCGTCAGCCTTGCCAGGCGTTCGGCGTGTTCCGTGAGCGCGCCGCGCTTGCGCTCGGCCAGCGACATCAGCCCTGCGCCATCTCGTGGCAATGTGGCTTCGCCTTCGAGAATGCAGCTGTCCAGACTGGCCAACAGAATGTCTTCGATCAGCGCGTCGACCCGGCCCATGTCGCGGTACAGCAACGCCAGTTCGGTCTGACCCGGCAATTTACTGCGCAGGAATTTCGTCGGCTCGGCCAGTTGTTGCAGCAACAGACGTTGCAAGGCGCGGCGGTGCTGGTACTCGGCTTCGGTCTGGGTCGAGAACCGCCCTTCCTTGACCGCGCCGCCCTCTTCGACCAATGCCGGATACACCGTCATCGACAGCCCGGCAATCTTCTGCTGGGTTTTTTCTTCGACCTTGGCAAAGCCCTTGGCCTCAACTGGCTGCTGGCTCTTCGCGGTTTGCGGCACAGCCAAGGCGGCTTGCCCGGCTTCTGCAAAGCGTGCAGTCAGTTCGTCCAGGTCGCGACCTTCGCCCAGAAACTTGCCCTGAGCGTCGACCACTTCGAGGTTCATCTTCAGGTGGCTCTCGACCTGCTGCGCCGCCTCGGCCCACGCCTCGTCGGTGACCCGAGCGCCGGTCATGCGCAACAGCTCACGACCCAACGCCTGCGGCAGCGAGCCGTCGGCGAACGCCATACGCTGCAACGCTGCCTTGACGAAGTCCGGCACCGGCACGAAATTCTTGCGCAGGGCCTTGGGCAGGTTCCGCACCAGCGCCACGCATTTGGTTTCCAGCAGTCCCGGCACCAGCCATTCCAGACGTTCAGCCGGCAGCGACAACAGCAGCGGCGCAGGGACGCGCAAAGTCACGCCGTCCCGTGGATGGTTCGGTTCGAAGTGGTACGTCAGCGGCAGGGTCAGATCGCCTAGACGCAACGTATCCGGGTACAGATTGGCCGTGACTTCGCTGGCCTCACGGGCGAGGACATCTTCCTCGCGCATGATCAACAGTTGAGGGTTCTTTTGGCTCTCCATCCGATACCACGCGTCGAACGTCGCGGTCTGGTGAATCTCGGCGGGCAGGCGCTCGTCATAGAAGCGGAACAGCGTTTCCTCATCCGCCAGAATGTCGCGACGACGGGCCTTGGCCTCCAGTTCGTCGAGCTGTTCCAGCAGTTTGGTGTTGGCACTCAGGCATTTGGCGCGGGACTGAATCTCGCCGCGCACCAGCCCTTCACGAATGAAAAACTCGCGGGCCACCACCGGGTCGATCGGCCCGAAATGCACCGGACGACGCCCGACGATGATCAGGCCAAACAGGGTGATCTGTTCGAAGGCCACGACCTGCCCGCGCTTCTTCTCCCAGTGCGGTTCGAAGTGGTTTTTCTTGACCAGATGCCCGGCCAGCGGCTCGATCCAGTCCGGCTCGATCTTGGCCACCATGCGCGCATACAGCTTGGTGGTCTCGACCAGTTCAGCGGCCATGATCCATTGCGGGCGTTTACGGCCCAGCCCCGACGACGGGTGCACCCAGAAACGTCGCTGACGGGCGCCGAGGTAGTCGCCTTCTTCGGCCTTCTGGCCGATCTGGCTCAGCAGGCCCGACAGCACCGCCTTGTGAAATTTCGGGAAGTCCGCGGGCTCCTTGTTGACCGTCAGTTGCAGGTCGCGACAGATCAGGCTCAACTGGCGATGGGAGTCGCGCCACTCGCGCAGCCGCAGGTAATTGAGGAAGTTGCGGCGGCACCAGTTACGCAAAGGACTCGCGGTCAGCGCCTGACGCTGCTCTTCGAAACCGCGCCACAGATTGACCAGCCCGGCGAAGTCCGAGTCCTGATCCTTCCACTGCGCGTGGGCCTGATCGGCAGCCTGTTGACGCTCGGGCGGACGCTCACGCGGGTCTTGAATCGACATGGCGCTGGCAACGATCAGCACTTCCTGCAAGCTGCCCTGCTTCGCCGCTTCCAGCAGCATGCGGCCCATGCGCGGGTCCACCGGCAGACGTGCCAGTTGACGACCAAGCGGCGTCAGCTGGTTCTCGCGGGTGACCGCCGACAGCTCTTGCAACAGGTTGAAACCGTCGCTGATCGCCTTGCCATCCGGCGGTTCGATGAACGGAAAATCGGTGATTTGCCCCAGACGCAGGTGCAGCATCTGCAGGATGACCGCCGCGAGGTTCGTACGAAGAATCTCGGGGTCGGTGAATTCCGGGCGCGAGAGGAAATCTTCTTCGCTGTACAACCGCACGCACAAACCCGGCTCTACGCGACCGCAACGGCCTTTACGCTGGTTGGCGCTGGCCTGGGAAACCGCCTCGATGGGCAGGCGCTGAACCTTGGCGCGGTAGCTGTAGCGGCTGATGCGCGCGGTGCCGGTGTCGATCACGTAGCGGATGCCGGGAACGGTCAGCGAGGTTTCCGCGACGTTGGTGGCCAGCACCACGCGGCGACCCGGATGCGACTGGAAAATCCGCTGCTGTTCGGCAGGCGACAGACGCGCGTACAGCGGCAGGATTTCGGTGTGCTTGAGCTGGGCCTTGCGCAGCATTTCGGCGGCGTCGCGAATCTCGCGCTCGCCGGGCAAAAACACCAGCACGTCGCCGGGTGACTTGCGCTCCGAACGTTCGAGCGCGGCCAGTTCGTCGAGGGTCGCGAGGATCGCCTGATCGACAGTCAGGTCGTCTTCGACGCTGTTGCCCTCTTCGTCCTGCTCGGCGGTCATCGGCCGATACCAGGTCTCCACCGGGAAGGTCCGGCCCGAGACTTCGATGATGGGCGCCTTGTCGAAATGCTCGGAAAAGCGTTCGAGGTCGATGGTCGCCGAGGTGATGATGATTTTCAGGTCCGGACGACGGGGCAGCAGGGTTTTCAGGTAACCCAGCAGGAAGTCGATGTTCAGGCTGCGTTCATGGGCTTCGTCGACGATGATCGTGTCGTAGCGCTCAAGAAAGCGGTCGTGCTGGGTTTCGGCGAGCAAAATGCCGTCGGTCATCAGCTTGATCAGGGTGTTCTGATCGCTCTGGTCTTCGAACCGCACCTGATAACCGACCAGCGCGCCCAACGGCGTGCCGATTTCTTCCGCGACCCGGCTGGCCACGCTGCGCGCTGCGATGCGACGGGGTTGCGTATGGCCGATCAGACCGTGCTGGCCGCGACCGATTTCCAGGCAGATTTTCGGCAGCTGCGTGGTTTTGCCCGAGCCGGTTTCGCCCGCGATGATCAGCACCTGATGCTTGAGCAGCGCGTCCTTGATCTCGTCGCGCTTGGCGGCGATCGGCAGGTTTTCGTCGTAGCGAATCGTCGGCACGCTCTGCTTGCGCGACGTCACCTGCGCACACGACGCCTGAACACGCTCGACCCACTGCGCCAGCTTGCCGTCGTCGGGCTTCTTGCGCAGCTCGTGCAACTGACGGCGCAGGCGATGACGATCACTGATCATCGCGTGGTCGAGGTTCTTGAACAGTTGGTCGATGGAAGGCGATTCGTCGGTCATCAGGGCGCGAAGTCTTTTCTATTCTGAATTCAGGGCGCGGATTGTCGCAGATTTGGTGGGCATCATGCATGTCCGCGGCTGGCACATCGCTTTTGATTCTGCCCGGAGGGCGTAGGAGCGCAGCTTGCTCGCGATCTGGCGCGCAGCGGCAGTAAAATCGGCTGCCCTGGTTGTGTCAGACGTATCGCGTTTGCAGTATTTGCTGCCGCTTCGCGCCAGATCGCGAGCAAGCTGCGCTCCCACGCCTTCGGCAGAAGCAGGTCGCGACGAGCCCAAAACAACAAACCCCGCACGGCGGCGGGGTCTGTGGGTGTTGCGGGGAATCAGGCCGGCTTCTTCAGCGCCAGCTTCTTCAACTCTTCGTCCCGCAGTTCGCGGCGCAGGATCTTGCCGACGTTGGTGGTCGGCAACGCATCACGGAATTCCACGCTGCGCGGCACTTTGTACGCCGTGACGTTGGCGCGCATGTGCTCCATGACCTGCTCTTTGGTCAGGGTTGCGCCGGGTTTGACCACCACGAAAATCTTGATCGCCTCACCCGACTTCTCGTCCGGCACGCCGATGGCCGCGCATTGCAGCACGCCGGGCAGGGTCGCCAGCACGTCTTCCAGTTCGTTCGGGTACACATTGAAACCGGACACCAGAATCATGTCCTTTTTGCGATCAACGATACGGATGTAGCCATTGGGCTGAATCACCGCGATGTCACCGGTCTTCAACCAGCCTTCGGCGTCCAGCATTTCGTCGGTGGCCTCCTGGCGCTGCCAGTAGCCTTTCATCACCTGCGGACCTTTAACGCACAGCTCGCCCACTTCGCCCAGCGGCAGCTCCTCGCCCGCGTCGTTGATGGTCTTGCACAGCGTAGAGGGCACCGGGATGCCGATCGTGCCCATCTGGATGTTCTTGAACGGGTTCACCGTTGCCACCGGGCTGGTTTCAGTCATCCCGTAGCCTTCGCAGATCGAACAGCCCGTCACGTCCTTCCAGCGCTCCGCAGCGGTCTGTTGCAGCGCCATGCCGCCGGACAGAGTGACCTTCAGCGACGAGAAATCCAGGTTGCGAAAATCAGCGTTGTTGCACAGCGCCACGAATAACGTGTTCAGGCCGACGAACCCGCTGAACTTCCATTTCGACAATTCCTTGACCATTGCCGACAGGTCCCGGGGGTTGCTGATCAGGATGTTGTGGTTACCACTCAGCATCATCGACATGCAGTGAAACGTGAACGCGTAGATGTGGTACAGCGGCAGCGGCGTGATCAGAATCTCGCAGCCTTCGTTGAGGTTGGAGCCCATCAGCGCCTTGCACTGCAGCATGTTGGCGATCAGGTTGCGGTGGGTCAGCATTGCGCCCTTGGCCACGCCGGTGGTGCCACCGGTGTATTGCAGCACAGCGACATCGCTGCTTTTTGGCGAGGTTTCATTGACCGGCTTGCCCTGCCCCATCGCCAGCACGTCGTTGAATTTGACGGCCTTGGGCAAGTGAAACGGCGGGACCATTTTCTTCACATACTTGATGACGCTGTTGACCAGCAGGCGCTTGAGTGGCGGCAGCAGGTCGGCGACTTCGGTGACGATCACGTGCTTGACGTGGGTTTTTGGCACGACCTTCTCAGCCAGGTGCGCCATGTTCGCCAGGCACACCAGCGCCTTGGCTCCGGAGTCGTTGAACTGGTGTTCCATTTCCCGCGTGGTGTACAGCGGGTTGGTGTTGACCACGATCAGGCCGGCGCGAATGGCGCCGAATACCGCGATCGGGTATTGCAGTACGTTCGGCAGTTGCACCGCGATACGATCGCCCGGCTGCAGATCGGTGTGCTGTTGGAGATACGCGGCGAACGCACCGGACAATTCGTACATCTCACCGTAGGTGAGTGTCTTGCCCAGGTTGCTGAACGCAGGTTTGTTGGCGAAACGCTCGCAGGACTGTTTCAATACCGCCTGAACGTTTGGATACGCGTCCGGATCAATATCGGCAGCGATACCAGACGGATATTTATCCTTCCAGAAGTTTTCGATCATGGAAGCCGACTCCTCAGCGACAGCGTTTCTACACACCGCTTGATGCGATGATTTCTTGTGTTTGGAATGTTCGTAGCAACCGCTTTTTGCGTATCGACTGTACAAAAAGCGGGCCGAGCGTAGCAGCTTTGCCAGAGGCCGACCAGAGGCAAACGCAGCCTCTACAGTCATAAACATGACTCTTGAATATTCGTTAGTCACGTTTAGAGCAATGAACCTAAATGTCGAAAATCCCTACCTCGAACGCCATGTCATTGCCGGAGATGATCCCCTGTGGGAGCGAATTCATTCGCGAGACGCCAGCATGATCGACACATGTATAGCGCCCGTACCGCCCTCTCGCGAATGAATTCGCTCCTACAGGGTTGGGCGGCGTTGCGGTTTCGGCACACAAAAAAACGGCGTGTTCCTCAACACGCCGTTTCTTTATATAGCCGTTTCAGGCCGGATCGCGTAGCTCGCGTCGGAGGATTTTGCCTACCGGCGTCATCGGCAACGACTCCCGCAGCACGATGTGCTTGGGAATCTTGTAGCCCGTGAAGTTTTCTTTGCAGTACGCCTTCAACTCATCGGTGGTCAGGCTTGCATCCCGAGGCACCACGAACAGCTTCACCGCCTCCCCCGAACGCTCGTCCGCTACGCCGATCACTGCGCAGTTGGCGACCTTCGGATGATGTGAAACCACATCCTCGATCTCGTTCGGGTAGACGTTGAAACCCGACACGATAATCAGATCTTTCTTACGGTCAACGATGCGGATGAAACCGTCCGGGTCGATCACAGCGATATCACCGGTTTTCAGCCAGCCGTCACTGTCGATCACTTCGGCAGTGGCGTCCGGTTTGTGCCAGTAACCGAGCATGATTTGCGGCCCTTTCAGGCACAGCTCGCCGCGTTCACCGACGGGCAGCTCGTTGCCTTCGTCATCGATGACTTTGGCCGTAGTGCCGGGGACGGGCATGCCGACGGTGCCCAGCTTCGACTGGTCGCCGTAGGGGTTGGCGGTGGCCACGGGCGAGGTTTCGGTGAGACCGTAGCCTTCGACGATGGGGCAGCCGGTGAGTTTCAGCCAGCGCTCGGCGGTGGATTTCACCAACGCGGTGCCGCCCGAGTTGGTCAGGCGCAGGTGGGAGAAATCCAGATTCTTGAATTCAGGGTGATCCATCAGCGCCACGAACAGCGTGTTGAGGCCAAGCATCGCCGAGAACTTCCATTTCTTCAGCTCTTTGATGAAGCCACCGATGTCACGCGGGTTGGTGATCAGCACATTGTGGTTGCCACTCACCATCATGCACATGCAGTTACAGGTGAACGCGTAGATGTGGTACATCGGCAGCGGCGCGATCATGATTTCGCCGCCTTGCTTGAAGATCGGCAGGCCGTCCGGCCCGTGCTGCAACATGCAGGCGTACACCTGCTGCATGTTGGCGACCAGATTGCCGTGGGTGAGCATGGCGCCTTTTGGCGAGCCGGTGGTGCCGCCGGTGTATTGCAGGACGGCGATGTCGTCCAGGTCGAGTTTCACCTGTTGCACGTGATCGCCACGGCCAAGCTTTAGCACGCTCTTGAACGCGACCGCCTGGGGCAGATCGTAGGCCGGAACCATCTTCTTGACCTTCTCGACGATGGTGTTGATCAGCCACCCCTTGGCCGCCGACTGCATGTCGCCCATCTTCACTTCGATGAGGTACTGAATGTCGGTGTCGGGCAGCACTTCCTGCACGTTCTTGCCGAACACATTGAGGTAGACCAGCGCACGCACACCGGCGTCCTTGAACTGATGACGCATCTCGCGGGCGGTGTAGAGCGGGTTGGTGTTGACCACGATCAGACCGGCGCGCATGGCACCGAAGACGGCGATGGGGTACTGGATCAGATTGGGCATCTGGACGGCGATGCGGTCGCCGGGCTTGAGTTCGGTTTGCTGCTGGATGTAACCGGCGAAGGCCGCGGAATGGCGCTCCAGCTCGGCGTACGTCAGGGTCACGCCCATGTTGCTGTAGGCCGGGCGATCCGCGTACTTCTTGCAATTGCGCTCGAAGACCTCGATCACCGATTTGTACGCGTGAAGGTCCACTTCAGAGAGGACGCCCGCCGGGCGTTTGTCATTCCAGAATTCAGGTTGCATGTTTTTTTTATCCTCTTACCTGAGAGTACCGGCCCCGCAGCCTGAGTGCGGGTGATTGCCGGACGTTAGCAGCTAACCCCGAGAAGGCAAATAGGCCCCCGGGCGTCATCAATGACGTGAATCTCGCGGGTGATCGGCCCGTCATTCCGCAACGGCTATACACTGCTGGATAAGGATGACTACAGCGCAATTTCGCGACAATTTTATACAAGGCCAGGGAAACACCATGAAACATGATGCTTTTTGGCTGGACACCACGGATCACCATCGCGTGTACGTGAATGCGTGGCTGCCGCTGGGCGATCCCAAGGCGGTGGTGATGCTGTCCCATGGCATGGCCGAACACAGCGGACGCTATGAGCGGCTTGGCTTCGCGCTGACGGAAGCGGGTTTTGCGCTGTACGCCCATGATCAACGCGGGCATGGCCGCACCGCCGCGCACGGCGTTCTCGGGCATTACGCCGATCAGGATGGCTGGAACAAAGTGGTGGGCGACCTGGCCCTGCTGAATGCCACGATTGGCGAGCGTCATGGAGACGTGCCCGTGTTTCTGCTGGGGCACAGCATGGGCAGTTACATTGCTCAGGCGTACTTGCTGCACCACAGCGCCAGCCTGCAAGGCGCTGTGCTTAGCGGCTCGAACTTCCAGCCAGTTTCCCTTTATCGCACCGCCGCGGTCGTGGCCCGCATGGAGCGCTGGCGTCAGGGACCGACCGGGCGCAGTGCACTGATCGAGTTTCTGTCGTTCGGCTCCTTCAATCAGAAATTCAAGCCCGTGCGCACGTCATTTGACTGGCTCAGCCGTGATCCGGATGAGGTGGACAAGTACGTGAGCGACCCGCTGTGTGGGTTTCGCTGCACCAATCAGTTCTGGCTGGACATGCTCCGTGGCCTGCAGCAAATCAGCAAAACGTCGAATCTCGCGCAGATCGACAAAAGCTTGCCGATGCTGATCATGGGCGGTGAATGTGATCCGGTGAGCGAAGGCAAGCGTCTCAAAGATCTGGCTGAGGCGCTGACGGGAACGAATCATCCATTCGTGACCCTGAAGATCTACCCTCAGGCCCGGCATGAAATTCTCAACGAGACCAACCGCGAGGAGGTCACTCATGATTTACTCGCCTGGCTCGAAGAGGCGCTGAAGGAGCCCCGGCCACCCCGCAGCGAATGACGCCTTTTCATTTCTTTTGAACGTTACAGGACCGCCACATGACTGAAGTCACCAACACCCCGTACGAAGCCCTTGAAGTCGGCCAGACCGCCAGCTACAGCAAGACCGTCGAAGAACGTCACATTCAGCTGTTCGCCGAAATGTCAGGCGACCGCAACCCGGTGCACCTCGATGCGGAATTTGCGGCCAAGACCATGTTCAAGGATCGCATCGCCCACGGGATGTTCAGTGGTGCCCTGATCAGTGCAGCAGTGGCCTGCGAGTTGCCTGGCCCGGGCACGATCTATCTGGGTCAGCAGATGAGCTTTCAAAAACCGGTGAAGATTGGCGACACGTTGACCGTGCGGTTGGAAATTCTGGAAAAACTGCCGAAGTTTCGCGTGCGGATCGCGACGCGGGTGTTCAACCAAGATGAAGAATTGGTCGTGGATGGTGAGGCGGAGATCCTGGCGCCGCGCAAGGAACAGACCGTCAGCTTGACGGAATTGCCGACCATTACGGTGGGCTGATCCGCCCAAGAGCACGTTTGCACTCCCCTTGTGGGTGACGCCGTCTGCCCGGGGCTTTGGGTCAATACACAACCCTGTGAAAGCTTCTGGAGGTTACGACAGTGGCGAAGGCATCCTGCCTGACACACCGCATTCGCTGCCGTCGTAACCTCCGGAGTCTCCCACAGGTTTGAACTGCGCCCAAAAAAGGACGCCCCCTCAAAAAAATCCAAAAAAAATGGGCAACCGAAGTTGCCCCAAATGCCTTGCGTGCTCTTTTTATAAGAGACTCAATCTTCACCGCGCGTCCGCGAGTCTCTCCAGATGAACAGTGCCAATGCTGCGAAAAAACTCAGTATCAGCATCACCGTGACCACACCCGCTATCACCGCATGATCGAGAAACATGGAAGCCCCTCCCACCGTCATCTGTTCGATGGGTGCAGATTAGCCAGAGGCGGACAGGGAAGTATTGACCCACATCAATCCCCCGCACCGTTGAATGAAGGCGCGCGCAGATTGATCAGGTCAGAGGGAGAACGGAAAGGGGAGCTAGCGCTTTTTCGGCTTGTTCTTGCTTTTCTTCTTGGCCTTGGCCAGCGGCATCGCCTGCTCAAAAGCCTGGCGCACGTCGTTGAGGCGCTTGTCGTTGAGGTCGTGAACACGCTTGGCGCGCTCGACGCTCAGGTCTACCAGTTTGTCATCGCTCATGGCGGGGTGCTCTCGAATGCCCAATGGCGACAATAATGCGCAATCGGACCGGCGCTGACCAGCACCTCACACCTTCAGGTCCACCCACAACCCTTGGCGTGGCTCATCATCGATGATCGGCACCACGGGCACGGTGTTGTCCGCATTCAGGAAATCACCGGGAATCGCCGGGCCGCTGTGAACCGGCGGCGCGCCTTCCTCTTCTTCATTGAGATCAGGATGACGATCGGACGTGCGTCGATCGCGACGGCGCCTTTGCTGGCGGCGCTGCTCTTCGCGCAACAGCAGTTGAGCTTGCTCCGGGTCGCGCTGGCCCATGTTGATGGTGCTCTCGCTGGAACTCGGCTGCACCGGCGCGACAGGCGGGATGTCAGGCGTGGGTTTGACCGGGTCCTGCTGCGAGGTAACGGGGGCCGCGCTCAAGGGGATCAGCGGTGGCAGCATGGTAATGGTCTCCTGTTATCAGGCTGTCGGCTGCCGTTTCGTCGACTTGAGCCGTAATGCGAGGAAGTTTCGACTATGTTTTTCGCAACAAGTGCCCGTCCGGCGGTTTATACCCAATAAATGCGGGGCTTTTTACAACATGGGCCGCACAAGCGCTTTGGCTGCGCGGCGTGTTCCGTTACCATAGTCGGCTTTTTCAAGGCGGGAGTCAGGCAGCATGGCGCAGCAGTATCAACCGGGGCAACGCTGGATTAGCGACAGCGAAGCCGAGCTGGGTTTGGGCACCGTTCTGGCACAGGACGGCCGCTTGTTGACCGTGCTCTATCCGGCCACTGGCGACACCCGCCAGTATGCATTGCGCAACGCGCCCCTTACGCGGGTGCGGTTCTCGCCGGGTGACACCATCACCCATTTCGAAAACTGGAAGATGACCGTTCGCGAAGTCGAAGATGTCGATGGACTGCTGGTCTATCACGGCCTCAACGCGCAGAACCAGCCGGTGACACTGCCGGAAACCCAGCTCTCCAACTTCATTCAATTCCGTCTGGCCAGCGACCGCCTGTTCGCCGGGCAGATCGATCCGCTCGCCTGGTTCTCGCTGCGCTACCACACGCTGGAGCACACCAGCCGCCAGCTGCAATCCTCGCTGTGGGGCCTGGGCGGTGTTCGCGCTCAGCCCATCGCTCACCAGTTGCACATCGCCCGTGAAGTCGCCGACCGTATCGCCCCTCGCGTTCTGCTGGCGGACGAAGTGGGTCTGGGCAAGACCATCGAAGCCGGTCTGGTCATCCATCGCCAACTGCTGTCGGGTCGCGCCAGCCGCGTGCTGATCCTGGTACCGGAAAACCTGCAACACCAGTGGCTGGTGGAAATGCGCCGCCGCTTCAACCTGCAGGTCGCGCTGTTCGATGCCGAGCGCTTCATCGAAAGCGATGCCAGCAACCCGTTCGAAGACACCCAACTGGCGCTGGTGTCGCTGGAGTGGCTGGTCGAAGACGAAAAAGCCCAGGACGCGTTGTTCGCCGCTGGCTGGGACTTGTTGGTGGTCGACGAAGCCCACCACCTGGTCTGGCATGAAGAGAAGGCCAGCCAGGAATACTCGCTGGTCGAGCAACTGGCCGAAGTCATTCCCGGCGTCCTGCTGCTGACGGCGACCCCTGAACAACTCGGTCAGGACAGCCACTTTGCCCGTCTGCGCCTGCTTGATCCGAACCGTTTCCACGACCTGAAAGCCTTCCGGGCCGAGAGCGAAAACTATCGCCCGGTGGCTGAAGCCGTTCAGGAACTGCTGGATCAAGGCCGCCTCTCGCCCAAGGCACACGAGACCATTCAAGGTTTCCTCGGGGCCGAAGGCGAAGCGCTGTTGGGCGCTGTGGCCGATGGCGACACCGAAGCCAGCGCCCGCCTGATCCGCGAATTGCTCGACCGCCACGGCACCGGCCGCGTGCTGTTCCGCAACACCCGCGCCGCCGTGCAAGGGTTCCCGGAGCGCAAGCTGCATCCGTACCCGCTGCCGTGCCCGGCCGAATACCTCGAATTGCCCATTGGCGAACACGCCGACCTGTACCCGGAAGTCAGCTTCCAGGCTCAGGGCGAGACCAGTGAAGAAGAACGCTGGTGGCGCTTCGACCCACGCGTCGATTGGCTGATCGACACGCTGAAGATGCTCAAGCGCGTCAAGGTGCTGGTGATCTGCGCTCACGCCGAAACCGCGATGGACCTGGAAGACGCTCTGCGCGTGCGCTCCGGCATCCCGGCGACCGTGTTCCACGAGGGCATGAACATTCTGGAACGTGACCGCGCCGCCGCGTACTTCGCCGACGAAGAGTTCGGCGCGCAGGTGCTGATCTGTTCGGAAATCGGCAGTGAAGGCCGTAACTTCCAGTTCTCGCACCATCTGGTGCTGTTCGACCTGCCAGCGCATCCGGATCTGCTGGAACAGCGTATCGGGCGTCTGGACCGGATCGGCCAGAAGCACATCATCGAGCTGCACGTGCCATACCTGGAAACCAGCCCGCAAGAGCGTCTGTTCCAGTGGTATCACGAAGCGCTGAACGCCTTCCTCAATACCTGCCCGACCGGCAACGCCCTGCAACACCAGTTCGGTCCGCGCCTGCTGCCGCAACTGGAAGGTGGCGACGAAGACGACTGGCAAGCGCTGGTCGCCGAAGCCCGTGCCGAACGTGAGCGTCTGGAAAGCGAGCTGCACACCGGCCGTGACCGCCTGCTGGAACTCAACTCCGGCGGCGCGGGTGAAGGCGACGCACTGGTCGAGGCGATTCTGGAGCAGGACGATCAGTTCACCCTGCCGATCTACATGGAAACCCTGTTTGACGCCTTCGGCATCGACAGCGAGGACCATTCGGAAAACGCCCTGATCCTCAAGCCGAGCGAGAAAATGCTCGACGCCAGCTTCCCGCTGGGCGACGACGAAGGCGTGACCATCACCTACGACCGCAATCAGGCGCTGTCCCGCGAGGATATGCAGTTCATTACCTGGGAGCACCCGATGGTGCAAGGCGGCATGGACCTGGTGCTGTCCGGCTCGATGGGCAACACCGCCGTCGCGCTGATCAAGAACAAAGCGCTGAAACCCGGGACCGTGCTGCTCGAACTGCTGTACGTCAGTGAAGTGGTCGCCCCGCGCTCGCTGCAACTGGGCCGCTACCTGCCACCGGCCGCCTTGCGCTGCCTGCTGGATGGCAACGGCAACGATCTGTCGGGCCGCGTCTCGTTCACCACCCTGAATGACCAATTGGAAAGCGTGCCTCGCGCCAGCGCCAACAAGTTCATCCAGGCTCAGCGTGACGTGTTGAACCCACAGATCAACGCCGGTGAAGCCAAGATCGCACCCAAACACGCCGAGCGCGTGGCCGACGCCCAGCGTCGCCTGGCCGCAGACACCGATGAAGAACTGGCGCGCTTGACCGCCTTGCAAGCGGTCAATCCGACCGTGCGCGACAGCGAAATCACGGCCTTGCGCGAACTGCGTGAACAGGGGCTGGCGATGCTGGAAAAAGCAGCGCTGCGTCTGGAAGCGATTCGGGTGCTGGTCGCGGGCTGATCCACCTACTGCCACGGACCCTGCTGCGAACCCGAAATGGGTCTATGCGCGGGGTCCCTGTAGGAGCGAATTCATTCGCGAGACGTAGGTACAGGCAGCAGAAATGTGTCGAATGCACTGGCCTCTCGCGAATGAATTCGCTCCTACAGGGGGCGAGTTTGCGCGGATCACGGTCAGCGGAACCCTGTCACGCCACCGACGGCTTCACCCCACCCACCACCGGCTCATCCGCCGCCATCCCTTCTCGCATCCGCCGCGCATCACGGCTGAAGCATTTCGACGCTATCACCAGAAACACCAGCGTGAAAAACAACGCGCCAGGAATCAGGTACATCATCGCGTCGTGCAACCCCACCGCCTTGAACGCTTCGGTCACTTCCTCAACCTGTGCAGCGGCCATCGCTGTGTGGGCGAAGTGATCGGACAGCAACCCTGCCACCACCGGCCCCAGTCCACCACCTAGCAAATACAAGCCCGCAAAGAACAGCGCCATCGCCGTGGCACGCAAACGCGGCTGCACCACGTCCTGAATCGCGGTGTAAACACAGGTGTAAAAGTTGTAGGAAAACAGCCAGCCCACGCTGAACACCGCGACGAACAGACCGATTTCGATGCGCCCGGCATGCAGCGCGAAGCCGGTGCACAGGCAGGCGACGGTCATGCTCGCCGCCGCGAACATCAGACGACCATTGGCCCAGCGTTGATGCAGCTTGTCCGCCACCCAGCCCCCTGCCGTCAGGCCGATCAACCCCGTCACGCCAACGATTAACCCGGTGGCCATTGCCGCTTCCTGCAACGGCAGTAAAAAATAGCGCTGCAGCATCGGGACCATGAACGAGTTGCAGGCGTAGGTCGCGAAATTGAACGCCAGCCCCGCCAGCACCAGCCAGCGAAACGTCGGGATCGACAGCACGCGACGAATCGGCCGGTCGATCTTCTCCTGAGACGTCGCCACGGTCTCGGCCGCCCCACGGGCGGGTTCGCGAATGAAGAACATGAACACCGCCAGGATCAGCCCCGGCACAGCAGCAATGAAGAAAGGTGCACGCCAGCTGTCGAACGCCTTCACCATCGCGCCAATGGTGAAAAACGCCAGCAACAGGCCCAACGGCAAACCGAGCATGAAGATGCCCATGGCGCGGGAACGTTTGTGCGCGGGGAACAGGTCGCCGATCAGCGAGTTGGCGGCAGGTGCGTAACTCGCCTCGCCTATGCCCACGCCCATGCGCACCAACAGGAAGGTCCAGAAACTGCCGACCAGGCCGTTCACGGCCGTCAGTCCGCTCCAGACCGCCAGCCCCCACCCCATCAATTTGCGGCGCGAGCCATTGTCAGCCATGCGTCCCAACGGCAATCCGGCGACGGCGTACACCAGCGTGAAAGCCGTGCCGATGATGCCCAATTGAAAATCGCTCAGCAGCCATTCCTTGCGGATCGGCTCGATGATGATGGCCGGGATCGTGCGGTCGAAAAAGTTGAACAGGTTGGCCAGAAACAGCAGGAACAGGACGCGCCACGCGTTAGTCGCTTGAGTGGAATGATGCATGTGTCGTCTCTTTTTATTGTTGTTGGGCCAGACGCCCTCGCCGAGACCCTGAATCTAGTCAGGCTGATCGAAACTGTCTTGGATCATTCGCCAAACTGATACCCACCCATCGCTTCAGCAGGCTGAAAATGGCCCCTGTCGCTCTACCCCCGCCCGCCGAACTATATTTTCAGCCACCACTTCCCAACGCCATCCGGAAGCCTAGAATAGCGCCGGATCGCTCCCCCTCCCCTGATTCATTCTCCGGTTTACATCCATGTCCGACGTCAGTCCGTGCCTGAATTGTGGTGCCTGCTGTTCACACTTTCGCGTGTCTTTTTATTGGGGTGATTGCGAGTCCGCAGGTGGGACGGTGCCCGACGAATGGGTCAGCAGCATCAGCCCGAGCCGCGTGGCAATGCTCGGCACCGATTGCAAATCGCCGCGCTGTACGGCCCTGCAAGGCGAAGTGGGCCAAGGCACACGCTGCTCGATCTACGAAAAACGCTCCAGCACCTGCCGGGAATTCGAGGCTTCATGGACTGACGGCGTGCACAACCCCGACTGTGACGCCGCCCGTGCAGCATTCGGTTTATTACCGGTGGAACCGATGGACAGTGGCAAAGTCACATCACTGATCGTCGCCTGTGCATAGAACCTTTCGCGATAAATGTTATTGCGAAATAGTTGGTACGTCCGTCTCCCAACGCATGTTTAAAAATAGGCGACTCCTATAATCATCGCAAAGTGCCATCAGTTGCCCAGACTGAGGTATCTCCAGCAGTGGACACATGGAGCGTGCTATGGATTGGCTGGGTTTGCATTTTTTGACGTCGATGCCCGCGCATGGCGGGATGATGCTTCATGGCACTCATAACCCCGTCCTCATCGTCCTCGCTTATGTGGTGGCCTGCGCCGCCAGCTTCGCAACGCTGAGCATCGCCGAGCGCGTCGGCCACGTGGAGCGCGTGAATGCACGCCTTCGCTGGCGTGCCCTCGGGTCGCTGTGTCTGGCCGTGGGCATCTGGGCCATGCATTTCATCAGCATGCTGTCCTTCCAGGCCCCGCTGGACATGCATTACGACCTCGCCGTCACCATCGCATCACTGGCCATTGCCCTGGTCTCCGGCATGGTGGCCATGGAAGCCCTCGGCCATCCACGTTTGCGCGTCAGTCAGTACCTGGTCGCCTCGGTGTGCATCGGCCTGGGCATCATCGCCATGCATTACCTCGGCATGTCGGCCATGCGTTCGAGCGCCACGCAGTATTACGAACCGTGGCGCTTCGCGGGTTCAATCGTGGTTGCCATCGCCAGCAGTCTGACCGCGCTGGTGCTGGCCATTCGTCTGCGTAAAGGCAGCGGCACCCGGCATCAGTTGCTCAAATACGGTGCAAGCCTGGTGTTGGGTGCAGGGATCGTCGCGACGCACTTCATGGGCATGTGGGCCTTGCAGTTGAGGGTGCCTGACGACATGCCGATGGAGATGCATGCCACGGGCAACAGTCTGCAACTGAGCCTCACCATCGCATTGATTGTGTTGCTGATTATCGCGGGCAGCATCAGCGCCGCCCTGGCTGACAAGAAACTGCAAGCCAAGGAGCGCGACCTTGCCAGGGTCAATGCTTTGCTGAGCCAGCTCGATCAGGCGCGGGCGTCATTGCAACAGGTCGCCCACTACGACGCCCTGACCAACCTGATCAACCGTCGGGGGTTCAACCAGATCTTTGCCGAACGCCTGACGGAACAGAAGCAGGCGCACGGCAAGCTCGCGGTGATGTTTCTCGACGTCGACCATTTCAAGCGCATCAACGACAGCCTGGGGCACGACGCGGGCGACGAGCTGCTGAAAGTCATTGCCGACCGCATCCGGGGTGCGACCCGGGCCAATGACGTCGTGGCACGTTTCGGGGGTGACGAATTCTGCATTCTCATTGAGCTGGAAAACGTCGAGGAAGCGCGACACATGGCGCAACGGGTCATGGCCAAAATGAAAGACCCCATCGCCTTGAACGGCCGGCGCATGGTGATGAGCACCAGCATCGGCATCAGCCTGTTTCCCGAGGACGGTGTGACCTGCGATGAGCTGCTCAAGCACGCTGACCTGGCCTTGTATCAATCCAAGGGCAATGGCCGTAACACCCTGCACTTTTTCAATGAAAGCCTGAAAACCCGCGCCAGCATGGAACTGCACCTCGAAGAACAGCTGCGCCATGCGTTGACCGAAGGACAGGGCCTGCAGCTGTATTACCAACCCATCGTTGATCTGCGCACCGGTCACGTTGCCAAACTGGAAGCCTTGGTGCGCTGGCAGCACCCGACTCAGGGTCTGTTGACCCCGGATCGTTTCATCACGATTGCTGAAACCAACGGCTTGATCGCCGATCTGGACAATTGGGTTTTGCGCCGCGCCTGTCAGGATTTGGCGCAACTCTGTGACAACGGCTTTGAGAACCTTGTGATTGCCGTGAACTGCTCGGCGCTGAACCTCGCTCGCGAGGAACTGGTGCAAGAGATGGACTCGGCGCTCAAGGAGGCGGGTGTGGCGCCACAACGGCTGGAACTGGAGGTCACGGAAAACGCGTTGATGGGCAACATCAGCAACACGGTTTTGCTGCTCAACGAGATCCGCAAGCTGGGCGTGGCCTTGTCCATCGACGATTTCGGGACAGGCTATTCGTCGCTGGCCTACCTCAAGCGTCTGCCGCTGGACACCGTGAAGATCGACCGCTCGTTCATCATCGACATCCCCAAATCCCCGCAAGACATGGAAATCGTCCAGGCGATCATCGTCATGGCCCATACGTTGCGCCTCAAAGTGGTGACCGAAGGCGTCGAGACGCCGGCACAGCTGGAATTCCTGAGCGAATACGGCTGCGATTTCGTCCAGGGCTACCTCTTCAGCAGACCTGTGCCGCTGGAGACACTCAAGCCATTGGTACAGCAACTCAATCAGCGCCAGCCCTCGCAACTCTGGCCGTCCACTCACCTCCTGGAAGCAGTGGAAATGACCGTCGGCCAGCCCATTACCGAAGAAGGCCTGCGAGAAACCGAACACCCGCGCCCCGATCGCTTTCGTTCTCGCCCGCAACGCTAAGCGTGTGAAGCAGTCCTCACATCGAGGGCTGAACGTTCAAGTCGCCCGCCATCACGCCGATCAGCAAGGGGAATCCCTTAGACGGCGCTAGGGTTGGGCCCTATCGCTCGTTGCCGATAGCCCACTGTACAGTCGGGTTTTCTTTTTGGTGATGGCGCGTTGACACCCCTGCGTCGTCCTTCAGGCGTGGCATGCAATGACCCATAAAACCGAGGCTGCAGGCGCAGTATCCGAACTTCTGCAAACCGTACTCAACGAGCACAGCGCGTTGCCACCCGTCGATTATCGACCGCAGCCCGTGCCCGCGCAGTCGTATCTCTACTTCACGGAAACCGACACGGATCGCATCCTCGACAACCTCGACGGCTTGCGTGACATGGTGTTTCCGCCATCGATTCACTTCGAAGAAACGGAAAACCGCGCCGACCAACAATTCCCGTCCGTTTGCCTGATCGGGCTGGGGCGTTGCGGTTCCAACATCGCGCTGGACGTCGCTGAACTGGTTTACAACGCGCGCACGTTCTATCTCGATCAGTTGAACAATGACGAGCGTCTGCGCGACGACAAGGGTTACAGCCCTGCCCGCTGGATTCGCAACAACCTGCGTCTGGGGCAGAACAAGTCGAGCAAGCCGGTGTTTCTGGTCGAGCCGCTGGTGATGCTCGGCGATCTGGACAAGGACATCGCCGGGCGCATTCGCTTCTCGCGCAAAGGCGACAAAAGCGGCTTCATCAAGGACTACTCCAAGATGAAGATCATGGACCTCTCTGAAGTCCACGCCGGGGGTGCGGGCAACGCGCCGATTCTGGGTCAGTACCTGGCCAAGATCATCCTGAACAAAGACACCGACCACTTTTCCAGCGCTGACTGGAAACTGATCCACTCCTACCTGATCGATTCCTGCGGCATCAAGGCCAACCAGTCGCGGCTGTATTTCTACATCTTCAGCGCAGGGGGCGGTACGGGTTCGGGCATGGCCTCGGAATTTGGCCTGGCCCAGCAGTTCTCGTACATGAACAAGACCTTCGACACCAAGCCTGCCAGCGAAAACGATGGCAAGCGGGGGCGCTCTTTTGTGTTCGAGCCGATTTTCACCAGTGGCATCTGCGTGTTGCCGAACATCTCCGACCATCGCAGCGAAATGTCTGAAGCTCTGCACATCAACGCCGGACGCTTGCTATGCAAGTATCTGGCAGAGGAATGGGACTTCTCGTACAACTTCGAGAACGAAGACAGCAGCGAAGCCAGCGTCATGGGCCGTATTCGCCCGTGGAACGCGATGATGCTGATCTCCAACGACATCATGCGCTACGCCGAAGAAAGCGACGACGGGACCATCGAGAACATCGACGTCAACGCCATGGAGCGTCACGCCAACCAGTACATCTCACAGCAGATTTTCAACATTCTGACAGCGCAGGCCGTCACCACGGACTACGACCAGAATTACTTCCGGCGTGCAGGGATAGACATCGGCGAGACCATTCGCCTGGATGCCAACGACCTGTTCATGAGCCTCGCGGGCCCTGTGGCGATTGCCTACGCCGAATCGGTGGTCCCGGAGACGCCGCTGCCGGGCTCGGACAAGCTCAAGCTGTTCGAGAAAGAGCCGCCGCGCCTGGACATCGACGATCTGTTCTTCCGCTCCATCGACCTGCCGCACTTCAACAAAATGACTCAGGCCATCGAGGGCATCAGCCTGCTGCCCATCGAGTCACGCCGCTATCGCGCGGCGCTGGAGCAGTACAAGGCGTCGGGGTATGACGCGGCGGCGTTGCACGATCTGCATTTCTTCAAGAACTGCTCGTCGGTGGTGTCGATCGTTTCGCTGCCCAAGGATTACAAGCTGTCGTACATGGACCTGAACCGGCTGAAGACGCACCTCAACAGCCTGTTCCCCAACACGACACTCAAGCGTTACGCGCTGGTGATCGGCGCGTCGGCCAATCTATCGCTGACCACCCTGATCGCCAAGAGCCCGTGCCTGTCGGACGACTTCCTGACGCTGATCGTGGCCTTCATCAAGCGCTGTTTCGCCAAACAGCCTTATCGCTTCGATGACACGCTGGACAACTCGATTCTGGATTTCATCATGAGCGATGAGTTCGACGAAGCGCGCATCGACGACCTGCTCAATGAATACGAAAACCCGGCGAAGATCCTGGACACCAACTGGTACGCGATCAAACCGATGTACGAGAAGAAATACCGCGAGCTGATCGACGACAAGGCGCGGTTCATCTCGATCAACGACATCCGCATTTCCCGCGAGAGCGTGAAGAAAGCGGTGAAATACCTGCGGGAGATTTACCGTCACCGGATTGGAAAGACGCGGGTCATTTCGCTGAACCAGCACACGGGCAAGACGGGGTATTTGGGGTGAGGGGGTTGGGTTGGGTTGGCGTTGAGTTGAGTTGAGTTGAGTTGAGTTGAGTTGAGTTGAGTTGAGTTGAGTTGAGTTGAGTTGAGTTGAGTTGAGTTGAGTTGAGTTGAGATTGCTACATCGATGCCCTTCGGGCCTATCGCGAGCAAGCTCACTCCTACATCTGTTTAAACGTGCCATGGCCTGATGGACCGAGTCGTTAGCCTTGGTGTTCGCCGCACAATTTCAAGGCTTGCTCAAAAGGCTGGTAACTCGGTCCATTAGGATGTGGCACGTTGCAAACGATGTAGGAGTGAGCTTGCTCGCGATAGGCCCGAAGGGCATCAAAGTAATGATCTCAAGCCAAACAAGACCTGCTACCTCACCACACTTAAAGTTACCGCCCTACCCACTTTGCCATCATTCAACGCACCAAAAATGCACACCATCGGTGATCACGCCCTCTCCTGGACCAGCACCCAAGGCGCCACCACAACGGCCCACAACGCGGGATCGCGGGTGAAGAGGTCCAAAGCCGTTGATTCAGAGAGCTTGCTGACTTCCCGGCTTTCCAGCCACGCAGCCACTTTCGCGTCAGCGTTTTCGGCGAATGCCTCGGCCACGGCGATCAAATCCTGCGATTGCTCGACCCACAACAGGGCACCCTTGGCAAAGAACGGTTCCAGTTCCTTCCAGGTAATAGAAGCCGTTTCGCCAAGCAATTTGGCATAGAGGGTGCTAGGTTCTTGCGTCATGGGTTTCACCGTTTGGAAAATCGGCGTAAATGATACCGCCGCCTTTCCCGCGCACAAACCCGGATACAAGTGATTGATTGCAGAGAACTTCACTCAAGCCGATAGAAAGGTGACCCGGTTGGGGAATCGGCCGGCTTGATTATGTATCTTTCTTTCGATTAAGCGACATCAACAGGTTTTGCCCCCTGCAGCCAGCTTTTCAAGCGCTCGACCGGCGCTCTAAACTGTTCCGGTACAGTTGCCGGGGGTGTGGCCTGGATGAATCAATCCGGTCCTGCAGCTTTGGCCGTCAGGATTATAAAAACTACAAACGCAAGAGTGGAGCATCATGACTAAGGGTATTAATCAGATTTCCAAGCTGTTTGCCGCACTGGTTCTGGCGGGGGTTGCCAGCCATTCGTTCGCAGCTGACACCATCAAGATCGGCATCGCCGGCCCGAAAACCGGCGCGGTTGCCCAATACGGCGACATGCAGTTCAGCGGTGCCAAAATGGCCATCGAGCAAATCAACGCCAAAGGCGGCGTGGATGGCAAGAAGCTCGAAGCCGTTGAATACGATGACGCCTGTGACCCTAAACAAGCGGTTGCGGTCGCCAACAAAGTGGTCAACGACGGCGTGAAATTCGTGGTCGGCCACCTGTGCTCCAGCTCCACTCAGCCAGCGTCCGACATCTACGAAGACGAAGGCGTGATCATGATCACCCCAGCCGCCACCAGCCCGGAAATCACCGCGCGTGGCTACAAGCTGGTGTTCCGTACCATCGGTCTGGACAGCGCCCAAGGCCCGGCTGCTGGCGAATACATCGCCAAGCAAGTCAAGCCGAAGATCGTCGCTGTGATCCACGACAAACAGCAGTACGGTGAAGGTATCGCCACTGCCGTTAAACAAACCCTGGAAAAAGACGGCGTCAAAGTCGCCCTGTTCGAAGGCATCAACGCCGGCGACAAGGACTTCTCGTCGCTGATCGCCAAAATGAAGCAAGCCAACGTCGACTTCGTCTACTACGGCGGTTACCACCCAGAGCTGGGTCTGATCCTGCGTCAAGCACAGGAAAAAGGCCTGAAAGCCGGCTTCATGGGCCCAGAAGGCGTGGGCAACGCTTCCATCTCGCAGATCGCTCAGGACGCTTCCGAAGGCCTGCTGGTGACCCTGCCGAAATCCTTCGACCAAGACCCTTCGAACAAGGCGCTGGTTGACGCGTTCAAGGCGAAGAAAGAAGACCCGAGCGGTCCTTTCGTATTCCCGGCCTACGCCGCTGTTGAAGTGATCGCCGAAGGCATCAAGACCGCCAAGTCCGAAGACACCGCCAAAGTGGCAGCCGCCATCCACGCCGGTACCTTCAAGACCCCTACCGGCGATCTGTCTTTCGACGCCAAGGGTGACCTGAAAGACTTCAAATTCGTCGTTTACACCTGGCACAAAGATGGCACCAAGACTGAAGCCCCTGTGAAGTAATCACAACCTTCATGCTTACCCGGAGCCCACTGCAACCGCAGTGGGCTTTGTTTTAGCTGGGACGCGGGATTTCACAAGAATCCTGATGCCCTGAACATCTTGAAACCGCACCAGTGAATCACTGGGCTCGTGCCGGACGCGGACGTAGATCACGACGCGCGAGCGGGAAAAAGACTCAACCAGTGAAACACCGCCAAGGTTTTTAGGAGCGCGGCAATGCCCGAGATAGATCTCTATCATTTTTTCCAACAGCTGGTTAATGGCATGACCATTGGCAGCACTTATGCCTTGATCGCCATCGGCTACACAATGGTCTACGGCATCATCGGCATGATCAACTTCGCCCACGGCGAGGTGTACATGATCGGTTCGTACGTGGCGTTCATCGCCCTCGCGGGCCTGACCATGCTGGGCCTGGACAATCTGCCGCTGCTGATTACCGCAGCGTTCGTCGCCAGTATCGTGGTGACCAGTGCCTACGGTTACGCCATCGAACGGGTTGCCTACCGTCCGTTGCGTGGCAGCAATCGCCTCATCCCTCTGATTTCCGCGATCGGCATGTCGATCTTCCTGCAGAACACGGTGCTGTTGTCGCAGGATTCCAAAGACAAATCGATCCCCAACCTGATTCCCGGCAACTTCGTGTTCGGCAGCGCCAGCACCCATGAAGTCGTGATCTCGTACATGCAGATCCTGATCTTCATTGTGACCGTGGTGGCCATGCTCGGCCTGACCTGGTTCATCTCCCGTTCCCGCCTGGGCCGCGCCTGCCGCGCCTGCGCAGAAGACATCAAGATGGCCAACCTGCTGGGGATCAACACCAACAACATCATCGCCCTGACCTTCGTCATCGGTGCCGCGCTCGCGGCGGTCGCTGCGGTACTGCTGAGCATGCAGTACGGCGTGATCAACCCCAACGCAGGTTTCCTGGTCGGCATCAAGGCCTTTACCGCAGCGGTTTTGGGCGGTATCGGCAGTATCCCGGGCGCGATGCTCGGCGGTCTGGTGCTGGGTGTGGCTGAAGCGTTCGGCGCCGATATTTTCGGCGACCAATACAAGGATGTGGTGGCGTTCGGTCTTCTTGTCTTGGTGTTGTTGTTCCGGCCAACCGGCCTGCTCGGCCGTCCGGAGGTTGAAAAAGTATGACCAGGAATCTCAAATCGGCCCTGTTCAGCGCTGTACTGGTGCTGCTGGTTGCCTACCCGATCCTCGGGCTCAAACTGGACATCGTTGGTGTCAATCTGGCGGTTGTCGGCGCCAGCACCACGACCGTGCTGGTGATCTTCGCCGCTGCATTGCTGATGTTCCTGCGCGTGCTGTTCAACGAGCAGATCAGCGCGATGTGGCGTTCGCGCCCACAGCATCAATTGGTGTCGGACAAGGCCAGCAATTTCCTGACCCTGCCATCGACCCAGCGCTGGTTCCTCGGTGCCATCGTCGTCGTCGCACTGATCTGGCCGTTTTTCGGCTCGCGCGGCGCGGTGGACATCGCGACCCTGATCCTGATCTACGTGATGTTGGGCCTGGGCCTGAACATCGTGGTCGGTCTGGCGGGCCTGCTGGACCTGGGTTACGTCGGCTTCTACGCCGTCGGCGCCTACACCTATGCCCTGCTGCAACACTACTTCGGCTTCGGTTTCTGGATCTGCCTGCCCCTGGCCGGTCTGGCCTCGGCGACGTTCGGCTTCCTGCTGGGCTTCCCGGTGCTAAGACTGCGTGGGGACTACCTGGCGATCGTGACCCTCGGTTTCGGGGAAATCATTCGTCTGTTCCTGCGTAACCTGACCGACATCACCGGCGGTCCGAACGGCATCAGCAACATCGAAAAACCGACCCTGTTCGGCCTGAGCTTTGAGCGTAAAGCCGCTGAAGGCATGCAGACGTTCCACGAGTTCTTCGGCCTGGAATACAACTCCATCAACAAGGTGATTTTCCTCTACCTGATCGCCCTGCTGCTGGCGCTGTTGGCACTGTTCGTGATCAACCGCCTGCTGCGCATGCCGATCGGCCGTGCGTGGGAAGCGCTGCGTGAAGACGAAATCGCCTGCCGCGCGCTGGGCCTGAACCCGACCGTGATCAAGCTTTCTGCGTTCACCCTGGGCGCTGCGTTCGCCGGTTTCGCCGGTAGCTTCTTCGCCGCGCGCCAAGGGCTGATCACCCCGGAATCGTTCACCTTCCTGGAATCGGCGATCATCCTCGCCATCGTGGTATTGGGCGGCATGGGATCTCAGCTGGGCGTGATTCTCGCGGCGGTCGTGATGATCCTGCTGCCTGAACTGCTTCGCGAATTCAGCGAATACCGCATGCTGGGCTTCGGCGCCTTGATGGTGCTGATGATGATCTGGCGTCCTCAGGGTTTCCTGCCAATGCAGCGTCCCGTCATGAAACTCAAGGGGGAACGCTGATGAGCCGCCCACTTCTGCAAGCCTCGGGCTTGAGCATGCGCTTTGGCGGCCTGTTGGCGGTCAATGGCGTGGGTCTGACCGTTAACGAGAAACAGGTCGTGTCGATGATCGGCCCGAACGGCGCTGGCAAGACCACCGTGTTCAACTGCCTGACCGGTTTCTACAAGCCGACGGCGGGCACCATCCTGCTGGACGGCGAGCCGATTCAGGGCCTGGCCGGTCACGAAATCGCCCGCAAAGGCGTGGTGCGAACCTTCCAGAACGTGCGTCTGTTCAAGGAAATGACGGCTGTCGAGAACCTGCTGGTGGCCCAGCACCGTCACCTCAACACCAACTTCCTGTCCGGCTTGTTCAAGACCCCGGCCTACCGTCGCAGCGAGCGCGAGGCCATGGAATACGCCGAGCACTGGCTCGAAGCCGTCGACCTGAAAGCCTTTGCCAACCGCCCTGCCGGTACGTTGGCCTACGGTCAGCAACGCCGCCTGGAAATCGCCCGCTGCATGATGACGCGCCCGCGCATCCTCATGCTCGACGAACCGGCCGCTGGTCTGAACCCCAAGGAAACCGAAGACCTGAAAGCGCTGATCGGCGTGCTGCGCAACGAACACAACGCCACGGTGTTGCTGATCGAGCACGACATGAAGCTGGTCATGAGCATTTCCGACCACATCGTGGTGATCAACCAGGGCACGCCTCTGGCCGACGGTACGCCCGAGCAGATCCGTGACAATCCTGAAGTGATCAAAGCCTACCTGGGGGAAGCGTAAATGCTGCAGTTCGACAACGTTTCCACCTTCTACGGCAAGATTCAGGCGCTGCATGGCGTCAGCATCGATGTGCAACAGGGTGAGATCGTCACCCTGATCGGCGCCAACGGTGCGGGAAAATCCACCCTGCTGATGACCCTGTGCGGTTCACCGCGCGCCCACAGCGGCAGCATTCGCTACATGGGCGAAGAGCTGGTCGGTCTGGAGTCTTCGGTGATCATGCGCAAGAGCATCGCGGTGGTGCCGGAAGGCCGTCGCGTGTTTGCCCGCCTGACCGTCGAAGAGAACCTGGCCATGGGCGGGTTCTTCACCGACAAGGGCGATTATCAGGAGCAGATGGACAAGGTCCTGGAACTGTTCCCGCGCCTGAAGGAACGCTTCAACCAGCGCGGCGGCACCATGTCCGGCGGCGAACAGCAAATGCTCGCCATTGGCCGTGCGTTGATGAGCAAGCCGAAAATGCTGCTGCTCGACGAGCCGTCTCTGGGGCTGGCGCCGATCATCATTCAGCAGATTTTCGAGATCGTCGAACAGCTGCGACGTGAAGGCGTGACCGTATTCCTGGTCGAGCAAAACGCCAACCAGGCCCTGAAAATCGCCGACCGCGCCTACGTGCTGGAAAACGGCCGCGTGGTGATGCAGGGAACCGGCGCCGAGTTGCTGGTCGATCCGAAAGTGCGGGATGCGTATCTGGGCGGGTGATTTCACCCTCCTCGGTGCTGTTTGCTCGCCTCACAAAAATGGCCCTTCTCGGGGCCATTTTTGTACCGGCTTCAAAGCTTCTCCAACGCCGCCGTACTGCGCTCGAACCATTCCGTCAAATACTCCGCCATCACCTGAATCCGCCTCGGCAAGTGCCCTTCGAACGGGTGCACCAGGTACAGCGACGACACCGGCGTCTGATAATCGCGCAACAGCCACTCCAACCGCCCGTCATGCAATTCATCGTGAACCATGTACGACGGCAGGCGCGCAATCCCGGCCCCCACCAACGCCGCTCTCTTCAGCAGCCCGTAGTGATTACTGGCAAAGGTCCCACGCACGTTCACCCGGCTCAATTCATGGTTCTGGTGATACACCCACGTCTCGCGACCGGCGTAGTGGCTGTTCAACAGACAGCGATGCACCCGCAGCGCTTCGGGGGATTGCGGTTTGCCGTGCTGTTCAAGGTACGCAGGGCTGGCGCAGGTGAGTTCTTGCAGCGACAACAGCGGCTTGGCCACCAGCCGCTCGTCGATGCCGACACTGGAGCGAATCCCCAGATCGAACCCGTCCCGGCGCATGTCGCGGAACTGATTGTTGAGGTCCAGTTCGACCTGCACGTCAGGGTATTTCGCGCTGAACTCGGTCAGCAGCCCCTCGAAAAACGTTTCGCCCAACGAGACCGGTACGGTCAGCCGCACCGTGCCCACCAGGCTTTCGCTGAGGTACGCCATCGCGTCACGCACCCGATCCCGCTGGGCCAACAACGCCCGCGCCTCGGGTAACAGAATCGCCCCCGCCGAGGTCAGCGTCAGGCTGCGGGTGGTGCGATGCAACAGCGTCACGCCGAAGCTCTTTTCCAGCTTGCTGATGCGCTTGGACAGCTGGCTGGTGCTGGTGTCCAGCCATTGGGCCGCCAGGGTGAAGCTGTTGGCTTCGACCAGCAGGGCAAACGCCGCCAGATCGTCCATTTCGCTCATGATTGTTTCCTTTCTGACAAACCGGGAATGCCGTTTAGCCCATTTATCTGTGGGAAAAGGCAGCTCACACTGAGCGCCTGATCCATTAACGGAAGGACTGCACTGTGAAAATTCTACTGATTGGCGCTGGCGGAACCATTGGCTCGGCCATTGAGAAAGAACTGGCGCCACGCCACGACATCGTTCGCATCGGCCGAAACAGCGGTGACGAGCACGTCGATATTAGTGACAGCGCGTCGATCCGCAAACTGTTCGAACGGGTAGGTCCTTTCGACGCATTGATCTGCGCGGCCGGGAACGTCACCTTCGCACCACTGGCCGACATGACCGAAGACTCGTTCGCACTGGGCCTGCGCGACAAGCTGATGGGGCAAGTCAATCTCCTGCTGATCGGCCGCGAATTCGCCAATGACGGCGCCTCATTCACCTTCACCACCGGCATCACCAGCCACGACCCGATCCGCACCGGCGCCTCGGCCAGCCTGGTGAACGGCGCCATCGACGCGTTCGTCTGCGCTGCGGCCATCGAGATGCCACGAGGCATGCGGGTCAACTCGGTGAGTCCGAACGTGCTGGTCGAGGCCATGGGCGCCTACGCACCCTACTTCCGGGGTTTCAAACCGGTGTCGGGTGCGGACGTCGCGCTGGCCTACGCCAAAAGCGTCGAAGGCCTGCAAACCGGCCAGACCTACCACGTCGGCTAATCCCCTCTTGTGATGCGCGAGCAGCCTGAGTAACGTGGCGGCACTTGTCTGGAGACCGCCCCATGTTCGCTGCTCGTTCCGTCCTGATGTTCGCCCTCCTGCCTGTTTTTGCGGGCTGTCAGTTGCTGCCCTCGCACACCGAGCCAGCCTCGGTTTCCAAGGCCGGCATGATCCGTATGCAAGGCACTCTCAGCGGCGATAACGGCAAACTGTTTTTCGAACCCTGCAACGAACAACGTCGCTATGCCGTCACTGACAAAGGCAACACCGGCGTGCTGCAGGAAGCCGCCTCCGTGGTGGACAAAAGCGGCAAGGCGTTCGCTGATGTGCGCGGCAACTTCGTCGCGAGTCGGGCGCAGGGCAGTGACGGACAGGCCGATGTCTACCAGCTCTATCGCGTCGAGCGCCCGAACGGCGCCTGCGAAGACGCCAACTTCAAACGCCTGACCATTCATGCCAGCGGCAACGGCCCGAAATGGAACCTCAACGCCAGCGGCAAGGGTCTGGTGCTCGAACGTGAAGGCATGGAGCCATTTGCCGTGCCGTATCTGGAAGAGCAACTGCCAGAGGGCCGCTTCAATCTGGTGACCGATGCCAACGACCAGCATGTCGAACTGTACGTCGCCCCGCAGCGCTGTGTTGACCCGGCCAACGGCTCGGTGCAGCACCTGACGGCAGAGTTGCGGGTCAATGGGCAGGTACGCCGTGGGTGTGCGTATTTCGGGGCCATGCGCAACGACTGACGCGCCAGCGATACCCTGTAGTCGCACGGGTTGTCGGCGGTGGCGTCTTCCGAATCGCTGCCGTCGGGAAGCCGTGCGGCCACCGGCCACCGCTCCCCGTCCAATCTGGCTTATAATCGCCGGTTCTTGTAGCGCTGCCGGGCCGATCCTGCGGCCCGAAACCGGACCTTTCAATGTTACGAATCACCGAACTCAAACTGCCGCTGGACCACGCGGACGAAGCGCTGCGCCCCGCGCTCCTGCAACGCCTGGGCATCGACAGTGCCGAGCTGCTGAATTTCACCCTGTTCAAGCGCAGCTACGACGCGCGCAAGAAATCCAGCGAACTGCAATTCATCTACACCATCGACTTCGAAGTCCGTGACGAGGCCGCGCTGCTCAAGCGCTTGAGCCACGACAAACACGTCACCCCGGCCCCGGACGTCAGCTACAAAGTCGTTGGCCATGCCCCGGCTGATCTGGCCGAGCGGCCCTTGGTGGTCGGTTTCGGCCCGTGCGGCATTTTCGCCGGGCTACTGCTGGCCCAGATGGGCTTCAAGCCGATCATCCTTGAACGCGGCAAGGAAGTGCGTCAGCGCACCAAGGACACGTGGGGCCTGTGGCGCAAGAACGTGCTCAACCCTGAATCGAACGTGCAGTTCGGTGAAGGCGGCGCAGGCACGTTCTCGGACGGCAAGCTCTACAGCCAGATCAAGGACCCGAAATTCCACGGCCGCAAGGTGCTGCATGAGTTTGTGAAAGCGGGCGCGCCGGAAGAAATTCTGTACGTCAGCAAACCCCACATCGGCACCTTCCGCCTGACCGGCGTCGTGGAAAACATGCGCCAGCAGATCATCGCGCTGGGCGGCGAAGTGCGCTTCGAACAGAAGGTCACCGACCTGCTGATCGACGACGGCCAGTTGCAGGGCGTCATGCTGGGCAACGGCGAGCGCATCGACTCGAAACACGTGATCCTCGCGCTGGGTCACAGCGCCCGTGACACCTTCCGCATGCTGCACGGCCGTGGCGTGTACATGGAAGCCAAGCCGTTCTCGGTGGGTTTCCGCATCGAACACCCACAGGGCCTGATCGACCGCGCGCGACTGGGCAAATACGCCGGTCATCCGAAGCTCGGCGCCGCCGATTACAAACTGGTGCACCACGCGAAGAACGGCCGTTCGGTCTACAGCTTCTGCATGTGCCCGGGTGGCACCGTGGTGGCCGCGACGTCTGAGCCAAACCGCGTCGTCACCAACGGCATGAGCCAGTATTCGCGCAACGAGCGCAACGCCAACTCGGGCATCGTGGTCGGCATCACCCCGGACGAAGATTATCCGGGCAGCCCACTGGCCGGTATCGAGCTGCAAGAGCGGCTGGAATCCCACGCCTACATCATGGGCGGCGAAAACTACGAAGCCCCTGCGCAACTGGTCGGTGATTTCATCGCGGGCAAGGCCTCGACTCAACTGGGCGAAGTGGAGCCTTCCTATAAGCCCGGCGTGAAACTGACTGATTTGGCAGACGCCCTGCCCGCCTTTGCCATCGAAGCCATCCGTGAAGCGCTGCCCGCGTTCGACAAGCAGATCAAAGGCTTCTCGCAGCACGACGCAATACTGACAGGCATCGAAACCCGCACCTCATCTCCGCTGCGGATCACCCGTGGCGCGGACATGCAAAGCCTCAACGTAAAAGGCCTGTTCCCTGCCGGTGAAGGCGCGGGTTACGCCGGTGGGATCATGTCGGCAGGTGTCGACGGGATTCGGATTGCCGAGGCGTTAGCCAAGAGCGTGTTGGGGATTGTTGATTAACCGATAGCGCCCTGTTCCCTGAGGACGCGGTATCACCTGTAGGAGCGAATTCATTCGCGAAAAAGTCAGTGCAGAGATGCACTCTCTGCACTGACACATCGCGAATGAATTCGCTCCTACAGCATCGTACGCGTCAGACAAATTCAAAGTCTTCCTTCAAAATCAGAAAATTCGTACACCCCACACCGCACTAGCCTTGCAGCCTTTTGTAACGAAAATTACAGATGCGTTGTATACAGGTTTCACATCGATTTTTAATAACAAAATCGAATATAACTTTTGTTTTCAGACATAAGAACACAGGGTACGGTGTCGCTTCTTTTGCGCATGTCCATGGAGAGTGACCTTGCCCGTCCGCAATACATTCAAACGTTTCTTCCAGCTGGAAGCGGCTGGCGGTCTGTTGTTGATCGCTGCGGCTGCCTTCGCCCTGATCATCAATAACTCGCCACTGTCCTGGCTCTACAACGGCTTTCTGGACGTGCCCGTCGTCGCACAGATCGGCGCCTTGAAGATCGCCAAACCCTCACTGCTGTGGATCAACGACGGCCTCATGGCGCTGTTCTTTCTGTTGATCGGGCTGGAGGTCAAGCGCGAAGTCATTCAGGGACACCTTTCTCGTCCCTCGCAGATCGTTCTGCCCGGAGCTGCGGCGATTGGCGGCATGGTTGTGCCCGCGCTGTTCTACTGGGCGCTCAATCAGGACAATCCCGCAGCGCTGGGTGGGTGGGCGATCCCCATGGCCACCGACATTGCCTTCGCCCTTGGCGTACTGGCACTCCTCGGCAAACGTGTTCCGGTGTCGCTCAAGCTGTTCCTGATGACCCTCGCGATCATCGATGACCTGGGCGCAATCATCGTCATCGCGCTGTTCTATTCGGGTGAATTGTCCACGCTGTCCCTGACCTTGGCGGCAGCCTCCATTGCGTCGTTGATCGCGATGAACCGGCTGGGTGTGGCGAAGCTCGCGCCGTATTTGCTGGTCGGATTGGTGCTGTGGGTCTGCGTGCTCAAGAGCGGCGTACACGCGACGCTGGCGGGGGTGATCCTGGCGTTCTGCATTCCGTTGAAGACCCCGAAAGACGTGCCGTCTCCCCTGCAGCAGCTGGAACACACGCTGCATCCATGGGTGGCTTACGGCATTCTGCCGTTGTTCGCGTTCGCCAATGCGGGGGTGTCGTTGAACGGCGTGACTCTTGAGAGCTTCACCCATCACGTGCCCTTGGGCATCGCGCTGGGTCTGTTGCTGGGCAAGACGCTCGGGGTGTTTGGCTTGACGTGGCTGGCCATCAAGACGGGCATGGCCGCCTTGCCCACCGGCGCAAACTGGGGTCAGGTATTGGGAGTGTCGATTCTGTGTGGAATTGGCTTCACCATGAGCCTGTTCGTCGGCTCACTGGCGTTCGTGCCAGGGCAAAGCGAGTTCGCCGGAATGGACCGCATGGGAATCCTCACCGGCTCAATACTCGCCGCGATCATCGGCTATAGCGTAATGGCCTTGGCCAGTCGAAACGTGTCAGCCGTCGACACCCAGGCCACGGCCTGAACGAAAAACGCCCCGACAATGCGGGGCGTTTATTTTGTTAACGGGTGTTACATGAGCCCGTTTTCAGCCTTTCAGCAGGGAAATTGCCTCAATGGGCAACCCGGCTGGTGCCGTTGACGGTCATGATACGAACACGCTCACCGACCCGGAAAATCTCGTTTTCCTGAACCTGCTGAACATAAGCGCGCATGGTGCCGTCATCTTCACGCACAGTGATTTCAACGCCTTGGGCACGGGTCAGGCCTTCTTCCGTCATCGAACCGAGCAGACCACCTGCCACAGCACCGATCACCGCTGTAACGATGCTGCCGCGACCGCCGCCAATGGCGCTGCCGCCTACACCGCCCACGATTGCACCTGCGCCAGCGCCGATTGGGGTCTTGGTCCCTTCGATCTTCACAGGACGCAGGGATTCGACGGTGCCCAAACGCACGGTCTGAACCTGGCGAGCTTCATCGCGCGAATACGAGTCGCCGGTCAGGCTCGAAGTACAGCCGCCCAGCGTCAGCGCCATGGCGGTGAACGAAGCAACCAACAGAACAGACTTACGCATAACATTTGCCTCCAGGGGAACAGGTAGCCATTAGACTCCCCGGCACCGAGCGGTGTCACGGGCCTGTTCCGGTAATTTACGTTTATTCAGGCGCTATACAGATTGTCGCCACGTCTATGAGTATGGACGACGGCCCGTTGGATAGATTCAAAGAGTTGCGACCCGCGCCGCCAAACCGTCAGGGCGCCAGACGCTCACGCGTCCACTGCCCATCGACCAGACGGTAATTCAGGCGATCATGCAAACGGCTCGGGCGACCTTGCCAGAATTCGATGCGATCCGGCACCAGTCGATAGCCTCCCCAGTGATCAGGACACTCCGGTTGCGTGTCGCTGAAGCGCGCTTCGGTGGCTTTTAGCAAACCTTCCAGCGCTTCACGATCTGCAATCACCTGGCTTTGCGGCGACGCCCATGCACCCAGGCGACTGCCCAGCGGGCGGACCTGGAAATAAGCGTCGGATTCTTCGTGGGAGACCTTGGCAACGCGACCTTCGATCCGCACCTGGCGCTCCAGGGTCGGCCAGAAGAAGGTCATGGCAGCGAAAGGCCGGGCTTCCAGCTGCTGACCTTTCGCGCTTTGGTAATTAGTGAAGAAGGTGAACCCTTGGGCATCCAGCCCTTTGAGCAACAGGATTCGGCAGTGAGGGCGACCGTCTGCGTCGACAGTCGCCAGTGTCATGGCATTGGCTTCGACAGGCGCTTGCTCGGTCTTCACCGCTTCGTCGAACCATTGACGGAACAACAAAAAGGGTTCTGCCGGCGCCTGCGATTCGGTCAGACCCTCGCGAGCGTAGTTACGACGCATATCAGCCAGATGCTGGCTCATCACTGCCTTCCTTAATCGGTATCCAGAAACGGGACACCGATATTACCCTCAGTTGGCACTCGCTTGGGCGTCCGCAGCCGGTTTCTTGACCGCTGCTTTCGCCGGTGCAGGCTTTGCCTTGGCAGGGGCTGCTTTTTTCACCGGGGCTTTTTTCGCGGCAGGCGCTTTGGCAGCGGTCGCCTTCTTCGCAGGCGTTGCGGATTTAGCTGGCGCGGCGGCCGCTGGAGCAGGCGCTACGGCAGGCTTGGCTTGTTGCTGCACGGCCACGAGCGTCGGGGATGGCGGCAGGTTGTACTTGGCCATCAGCGCGACCATGGTGTCCTGCGGCGTCATGATGATTTCAACACGGCGGTTCAGAGCCCGACCCGCAGCGCTGTCATCCGCTGCACGAGGCATTACCGCTCCCATGCCGCGCAGGTTCAGACGATTACGCTCAAGACCGCTCAAGCGGAAGATCGCCGCGACCGACTGGGCGCGCTGCTGGCTGATTTTCAGGTTGGTGTCGCTGGCAACATCGCTGTGCCCCAACACCAGAATCGCGGTTTTCTGATCGCCTTCGACGACCTTGGCCATGCGAGTGATCGGGCCAAGGTTGATCGGCAGCAGCATTTCCGGACGATCCGGATTGAAGGTACTGTCCACGGGCGCAGTCACGACCAGCACGTCTTCACGGCGCTCGAACTGGAATTTGCTGTCCTTGATCGCTTCGCGGACTTTTGGCTCGTACTGGTCGAGCCAGGCCTGGGTGACTTTCGGGTCAACCTTGGGAATGGCAGGCGCTGCGTCTTTCTTCGCTTCGCTGGTGCCGAACGGCCACCACCACTTGCCACCATCGTCAGCTTTCGCAACGTCCGGCTTGGCGGCAGGCTGAGTGGCTGCCAGTGCAGGCTGCTTGTCGGTCTTGCCGTGGTCGGAGCCGAACGGCCAGTACCAATGCGAGCCACTCTCGGCTTCGGTTTTGGCCACTTCAGCGACCGCGGGGCTGGGTGCTGGCTTAACAGGTGCGGCGTCTGAGCCTTTGCTGGAGCCGAACGACCACCAATGATCGTTGCTGGCCGATGAATCCTGAGGGGTTTGTGCGCAGCCGGTTACGGCGAGGCACAAGGCAAATGCGAGACTTTTATTGGCAGACATGGTGACTCACACAAATAATTGATCAGAAAATGAACGAAGCAGCGCCCATATAACACGCATAAACGCCGATTTGGAAAAGGAAACCGCTCTACGGTTCCGATATGAGCGGTTTAACTGACAGTCGGTAGAACAAGCACTTATCGCCGATAGTTATTGCAAACACTCACCAAGCGTCCGAACCAGACCTTGTGCGCGCGGATCCATCAGCACATATGGGCCCAAGGTGTTGGTGACGAAGCCAAAGGCGACGTCACGCTCCGGATCGGCGAACCCTACCGACCCTCCCGCCCCCGGATGACCGAAGGATTTCCCGCCCAGCCCGAACGTGGCATTGGGCACGGTTTGCTGATCGAGCATGCACCCCAGACCAAAGCGTGTCTGGGTAAGCAGGGTCTTGTCCTGACCGATGCTGTGCTCACGGGTCAGCTCGTTGATCAGATCGGCTTCGAGCAAACTGCCGTCTAGCAGCGCGCTGTAAAAACCGGCCAGACTGCGGGCGTTACCGTGGCCGTTGGCAGCCGGTTGTTGCATGCGCCGCCACTCGGGTTTGTTAGTGCTGGTCATGACCGACGGCGGATTGGTGAAAGCTCGGGCGGTCATTGACGTGGGTTCGCGCATCGTCGTCTGAACCAGACGCTGAGCAGCCTCGTCACCCATGTTGCCCTTGCCCCGCGCGATATGTGCGACGCGATGGAATTCCTCGTCCGGCAGGCCCACATGGAAATCCAGGCCCAGCGGTCGCGTGATGCGCGCAGCGATGGCCTCACCCGGCCCGCGTCCATCGGCGCGACGAATCACCTCGCCCACCAGCCAGCCATAAGTGATCGCGGCATAGCCATGGCCTTGTCCCGGCGTCCACCAAGGCTCCTCGGCCGCCAACGCCTCAGTCATGGCCTGCCAGTCGTACAATGCTTCGGCCGGCAGCAGGTTGCGAATGGCTGGAAGCCCCGCCTGATGGCAGAGCAATTGGCGCAAGGTGATCGACTGCTTGCCCGCCGCCGCAAACTCGGGCCACAGGCGCGACACCGGTTCATCCAGATTCAGCTTGCCTTCACCCACCATCTGCAGGGCAGTGACAGCGGTAAACGTCTTGGTGCAGGAGAACAGGTTGGCAATCGTGTCGGTGTGCCAGGCCTGCGCGCCGTCCTTGTCTGCCGTGCCCGACCACAGATCGAGAACGGTCTCTCCGCCAATCTGCACGCAGAGTGCCGCGCCGCGCTCCTGAGGATCGTCGAACAGCGCCGCAAACGCGTCGCGCACGGCTTCGAATTGAAGCTCGAAATGACCTTGAATCTGCACGTTGTCACGCTCCGGCTCGGCTGCACAAAAAGGCGTGCATTGTTCCAGCGATTGGTGGATTTGGGAACCGCGCTGCACCGTCAGACGCACAGCACGGGCTGTAGGGGCTGAGGCAGGCGACACCTTTCAGACCCTTAGGAAATTTCCCGTCGAAACGGCGGCAGCGCGTTGAGGATGGCTTTGCCGTAACGCTGGGTCACGACGCGCCGGTCCAGCAGCGTGATGATGCCGCGGTCTTTCTCGGTGCGCAGCAGCCGCCCGCAGGCCTGAATCAAACGCAACGAGGCATCGGGCACGGCGATTTCCATGAACGGATTGCCACCCCGCGCTTCGATCCATTCCGCCAGAGCCGCTTCGACCGGATCGTCGGGCACCGCGAAGGGAATCTTGGCGATGACCACGTGTTCGCAGTAGGCACCGGGCAGGTCGACACCCTCGGCGAAACTGGCGAGGCCGAACAGCACGCTCTCATCGCCCCCATCGACCCGCGCCTTGTGCTTGTTGAGGGTCTCTTGCTTGGACAGGTTGCCCTGAATGAACACCCGCTTGCGCCAGTCGCGTTCCAGGCCGTCGAAGACTTCCTGCATCTGCTTGCGCGATGAGAACAGCACCAGCGTGCCTTTGGAGCCTTCGACCAGATCCGGCAACTCGCGAATGATCGCAGCCGTGTGTTCCGCAGCGTTGCGCGGGTCCGCCTTGAGGTCCGGGACCCGCAAGACACCGGCATCAGCGTGATGAAACGGGCTTGGCACCACGGCCGTGACTGCATCTTTGGGCAGACCGGCGCGCATGCGGTAGCGGTCGAACTTGCCCAAGGCGGTCAGCGTCGCGGACGTCACCAGCGCGCCGTAAGCGACATTCCACAGGTTGCGACGGAGCATTTCCGCCGCCAGGATCGGGCTGGCATTGACTTCGATGTCGAACAGCGAACCGCTGTCGGCCAACGTCAGCCAACGGGCCATGGGCGGGCTGTTTTCCGGGTCTTCGGCGGTGAACGCGGTCCACAGCTCCCAGTTACCGTGAGCCCGCGCCAACAGGCTGCCGAACAACGGGTACCATTCTTCTGCCTGGTGGCTGGCGATACCGATGTTGACCTCGCCGTCCATGCCTTCCTTGAGGAGTTCAGTGAGGCGGGTGAACAGGTCGTCGAGCCGCGCAAAACCCTTCTTCAGCTCGATGCCCATCTCGCGCATGTGCTCGGGCACCACGCCACCGACGAAACGATGACGCGGGCGCTCACGGCCTTCCATGTCTTCGCCGGCTTTGAAATCGGCCAGTTGCTCACACGCCGTGAACATGAACTGCTGGTGGGTCTTGATCTCGCGGGCCAGTTCCGGCACCTGCTCGATGAGCTTGCCCAGATCGCCGGGCAGCGGGTGCTGAGCGAGCAATTTGGTGAGGTTTTTGGCGGTCTGTTCAAGCCAGTCGGCGGTGGAACGCAAACGGCTGAAATGGGCGAAATGGCCGATCGCCTTGTCCGGCAGGTGATGGCCTTCGTCGAACACGTAGAGGGTGTCGCGAGGATCGGGCAGCACGGCACCGCCACCCAACGCCAGATCGGCCAGCACCATGTCGTGGTTGGTCACGATCACGTCGACTTTTCCCATGCCTTCACGGGCTTTATAGAAGGCGCACTGCTGAAAGTTCGGGCAGTGCCGGTTGGTGCATTGGCTGTGATCGGTGGTCAGTCGCGCCCAGTCCTGATCCGCGAGCTCCTGAGGCCAGCTGTCGCGATCGCCGTCCCACTTATTGCCCGCAAGCTTTTCGATCATGGTGGTGAAGAGCTTTTGACTGGCCTCGTCGACCTCGATCTTGAAGCCTTCTTCCTCGAACAATTGTGCCGTGGCGCTTTGTGCGTTGCCTTCCTGCAACAACACGTCGAGCTTGGACAGGCACATGTAGCGCCCTCGCCCCTTGGCCAGCGAGAAGGTGAAGTTCAGGCCACTGTTGCGCATCAGGTCGGGCAGGTCCTTGTGGACAATCTGCTCCTGCAGCGCGACGGTTGCAGTCGCAATGACCAGCCGTTTGCCCGCTGCCTTGGCCGTGGGAATCGCGGCGATGGCGTACGCCACCGTCTTGCCCGTACCCGTGCCGGCCTCTACCGCAACCACCGCGGGGTCACCCGTGCGGCGCCCCTCTTCATCGGTGTCGATGTCCCCCAGCACCTTGGCAACCTCGGCAATCATCAAACGCTGGCCGTAGCGAGGCTTGAGGCTTTTGGCTTCGAGGAAACGCGAATAGGCGCCCTGAATCTGGGATTTGAGTTCGGTACTGATCATGGGCTGGGTCGTTGGCTCGGCATCGCAGGGTAACAAGTGAAAAAACCGCTGGATAAATTATCAGTGGTTGCAGAGGGCGGCTATCATACCGCGCTAAATCCTTCTGCGCAGATCGGAGTTGTCGATGTCACCTGTAGCCTTTGTCTACGTACTGCACGTATTTTCTGCCGTCCTGTGGGTAGGCGGGATGTTTTTTGCCTGGATGATTCTGCGACCAGCGGTAATCGCCGCCCTGGAAGGCCCGGCTCGCCTGAAGCTGTGGGTGCAGGTGTTTCCACGTTTCTTCGTCTGGGTGTGGTGCGCGGTGATTATGCTGCCAGTCACCGGGATCGGCCTGATCAACCTCAACTTCAGCGGCTTTCAGACCGCGCCTCGCTACGTGCAAGTCATGATCGGGCTGTATGTGGTGATGGTGGCGTTGTTTCTGCGCATCTCGACGCTGAACCTGCCGAACCTGCGCAAAGCCGTCGCGGCGGAGCAATGGGCCGACGGTGCCGCTGCGTTGGGTGGAATTCGGCGGTTGGTGGGGATCAACCTGATCGTGGGGATTGCCGTGATTGCCATTGCGGCGGCACGGCCCGGGTTTTGACTGTCCCGGTAGCCTGCAGACGAACGGTGTGGGAGCTCATTCATTCGCAAATCGAGTTTGCTGGCGGTACATCCCGGTCGGATGTACCGCCCTCTCGCGAATCAATCGCTCCCACAGTGAATTGCGGGGTGGCGTTACAACTTGCGAACGCTGACCGAGCCCGCAGGCCCGGTGGCCCCAGTCTGACCTTTCTCGCCGTTCTTGCCCGACTTGGCGCCATCGGCACGGTAAACCACGCAACCCTTGGAGGCGCCGCCCTTGCCACCGCGACCGCCTTCGCCGCCTGCGCCACCGGCACCGCCTTGCACGTTCACCTTCACGCGGTCATCCGGAAATGCCTGAGGCAGCTCCAGTCGCACCAAAGCGCCCGGTGCGCCGTCACGGCCATTGCCGCCGTTGTCGCCGTCATAACCCCGGCTCGCCGATCCCCACGTGCAACCAGGGTCCTGGCCATTGCCACCGTCGAGACCGACATACCCCGGAGAGCCTGCACCACCGCGCGCATCAATCGACAAGACGTCAGCACTCAGTTGCTCAATGCGCACGTTCAGGTTGCGACCCGGCAGCGGCGATTTCTGGAAGGTCCCCGGTGCACCACGGGCGGTGATTTGAGCGCCAGAGCCCAGGTTGCCCTGTTTGACGTCCAGCTTGAACGGTTCCGCGCTTGGCACGATGGCGATGCGCGACTCATGCCCCATCACCAACTGACCGACCTGCACTTCGACCAGGCCTGCCGGAATCAGCAAGGTGCCGTAATCGGCCACGTCCAGACGGTCCAGCTTCAACACACTGGCGTTGCTGGGCAGGCGCATCAGCGAATGCGGCTCCACTGTGAGGGCCTGGGCCATCACCAGAGAACTGCTCAGGGCCGACAGCAGGCTCGCCGTCATCAGTAACGCGTTACGCATGGTGAACCTCTGCCTGGCGGCGACCGAAGGATTGCAGGTGGAAAATACCGAAAATCAGAATCTGCAAGCGGTCGGACCACGGATGCAGACGCCCCCGCAGGCTGCCGTTGAAGAGAAACAGTTCCATCACATGCGTCAGCAGCAAGAGGCTGCCCGCCAGCTTGAGCAACATACCGAAAGGAACCGGCAAAACGGCGGCCTGACTGACCAGCACCACCGCCCAGAACCCCAACGTCAAGACTTTACCCAACCCCCAAACCACCTTCATGACACGCCCCTGCTGTATTTTTATTGCTGTGCCGAAAAAGCTTTGCGCACAGTACGGCGACGGGAGCGACTATGCCAGAGGATGTTGCCAAATGCCGCAGGTTTGATAGGTCATCAAGGGATCTTCATCCGAGAATAGATCTGGCGTTCGATGCAGATTTCCTGTGGGAGCGAATTCATTTGCGAAAGGGGGTTTAGACGATAGAGATGCGGCGGTCATGCGCGCCCTTCGCGAATGAATTCGCTCCCACAGTCAGGGCCGTGTGCGTGCCTCGAAAGCGCTGTCTTTTCCGGGACGCATCAACCTATCAATCCCAAAAAAGAAAACCCCGGCACAAAGGCCGGGGTTTTCTTACTAACACCTAGTCAATCAACGATTGATTTTGATCTCAACACGACGGTTCAACGCGCGGCCTTCAGCCGTTTTGTTGTCCGCTACCGGACGGGCTTCGCCATCGCCTTCAACCGACACGAACGAACTGCGCGCGATACCCGAGCTGATCAGATAATCCGTGACCGAATGCGCACGTTTTTCCGACAGCTTCTGGTTGTAGGCGTCGCTGCCCACGCTGTCCGTGTGACCACTCACGTGCAGCTGCACGTTCGGTGCCTCGGTTTTCAGCTTGGTCGCTACCATGTCCAGCTGTTGCTTGTCGCCTGGGGTCAGGGTTGCTTTGTTGAACTCGAAATGCACATCACGGATCGTGATCACTTCTTCCTTAGGCAGCACGACCGGGGCAGCCGCTGGCTCAGGCGCCGGGGTCACGATCGGGCAACCCGTCGCATCCACAGGCGTACCTTTCGGCGTGTTCGGGCACTTGTCGACGCTGTTCAGCACGCCATCGCCGTCATCATCGCCGTCGCCGTGAGCGTAGCAATACGCGCCGGCCATCACGCCCACCGCCGCGCCGAAGCCCGCCGCCACCGAAGCGGACTGGAAGGCGCCGATCGCGGCACCACTCAGCGCGCCACCGGCAGCACACAGAGGCCAGTCGGTCTTTTGCAAGCCGGCACAGCCCGTCAATACACTGGTAACCAAAATCAGAGGTAACGCTGTCCGAATCATGCTCATACAGTTCTTCTCCTTTGGTATCGGCTAAAACCGACTGAAATGCAGTAAAGACGTCGCTGGGGCCATTTGCCACCCTAAAACCGGGGGTTTCTTGGATTTCAGCGCACTCTGTGGCTTGTTCTTTTACAAATAGCCTTTTGCCTTCACTCCGTACGCTTTGTCATGGCGACGGAGAAAAAAGTTCAGGCACTAGGCCATAAAGATTCGGCGCGCTAACCTTGCTGGCTTGATCGAGGTATTCAGATGACCGACAGTTTCTCCACCCGCACGCCCCAGCAAGCGCTCGCCGCCCTGCTCGACCGCTATGCACCCAAGCGTTTGTTGCTGATTGGCGCGACGACTTTTCCTGCGCTGCAAGCGTTTCAGGATGCCCATCCGGACACCGAACTGACGCACGCCGCGCCAGGCGCATTGCCCTCTGAAGTCGCCCGTCAGCGTTTTGATCTGGCGCTGGCCGTCGATTGCCTCGAACACCTCCCCAAACGCGCGGGTCTGGAATTGCTCGGTGGCATTCGTAACCTCAATGCCAGCCGCATCGCCGTGCTGGCGGACATGACGGCCTGCGGATGGCAAACGACGGATTTCTATTCGCTGGCCTTGCAAGCGAGTGAACGCTTCGCCCGGGACGAGCAGGTGCTGACGCTGTTCACCTACGATCTGCGCGAATACAAACAGGTGCCGGACTGGCTGAACGCGAAGTTCTGGGCCAACCCGGAAAACTTTGGCAAATATTGGTGGTGAGACCTGCATCATGAGCAGTGCAATTTGTCCCTGTGGCAGCGGCAACCTTCTGGATGGCTGCTGCGGTCGCTATCACGCGGGGCTGCCCGCGCCGTGCGCCGAGGCGTTGATGCGCTCGCGGTACAGCGCCTACGTGTTAGGTCTGGTGAATTACCTGCTGGACACGACGTTGCCGGTGCAGAAAAACAGCCTGGACCGGGACTCGATTCAGCAGTGGAGCGCGCAAAGCACGTGGTTGGGGCTTGAGGTGGAAAGCGCCGAGTTACTGGGCGGCACACCCGAGCACGCGTTCGTCACCTTCACCGCACGCTGGCATGACGCGGCAGGCGAACACAGCCATCGCGAGCGCTCGGCGTTCGTGCAGAACAATGGCCGCTGGTACTTCATCGACCCGACCGTGCAACTCAAGGCCGGTCGCAACGACGCCTGCCCGTGCGGGAGCGAGCAGAAGTTCAAGAAGTGCTGCTCGGCCTACATGGCCTGAAACGCGCGGTCTTCTGTAGCCGTCCGGATTGCCAGGCTGCTACAGGGTTTGAACTCACGCGAGCTTCAGGTGAGAGATATCCGGCACGATCACATGCTCAACGTGCTTCGCCTGCCCCATGTCACTCCCCGCAGGCGCGAGGCTCAGCCCGGACAAATCCAGCCGAGGCGCAACTGGCGCCGCTTTCGGGTCCTGCACGTTGCGCCCCAGCTCCGACAGTCCGAAGTCCGGCGCTTCGACATCAACGAATGCCGCCATGTAGACATCCCGAGGTGCAAGCTTCGAGGTCTTGCCAGACGTGGCTTCAGGGCCGGAGGACGCACGTGGGCCCCGGCGGGTCCAGGTGGGCTCATCCGGGGGCGGCGCCAGCTCGACTTCTTCCACTTCCATCGGTTGAGGCTGCGGCTCACGCTCGGGCTCGGCCTGAACCTGCCCCGCCATTTCCACGACCTCAGCCAGCGCCCCTGCCCGTTCCAGCGTGGAACGGTATTTTTCGGCACTGGCCTGGTCGAGATTATTCTTCAGCACCAGACGCCGACCGGAGAACAGCAGTGCGATGCGCTGGGCATCGGCCTGAAACAATTTGGCCAGGTTGGCTTTGACCCGGTCCAGTTGTGCACCCGGTACCAATTGGCCGGAAAAAACGATTTCGTACAGCTTCATGGGTCAATACTCCTTCGACACATGGCGTGAGTATGGCGCAGGCTTTGTGGAACAGCGAGTTGCCCTGAAATGGCCACTTGCTAGACTGCAAGCCGAACAGGGAGTGAACCCATGGTGTTTCAGGCAAGCGTATTCAGAATCTTCGCCCTTTTCGTGGCGCTGACGATGTCGGGCTGCTCGACGTTTTCCAGCAGCGATGTCAGAGACCCAGACGTCAAACTGCTCAAGGTGGACGTGGTCAAGGCCAGGTTACTCAAGCAAGACATGAAACTGCGCTTTCGCATCGATAACCCCAACGACTCCGATCTGTGGGTACGAGGGCTGCGATATAAGGTCATTCTTAACGACATCCTGATTGCGGACGGCGAATACAGCGACTGGTTCATCGTCAAGGCCAACGGCCACAAGAACTTCTCGGTGCCGATCCGCACCAACCTGTGGGAACACCTCAAGGATGTCACCCGGATGCTCGGCAAGCCCAGGCAGCCTATTCATTACCGGCTGGAAGGCAAGCTCAAGACCGGATTTTTATTCGGAGACAGCGTGCGTATTGGTCGCGATGGCGACATAATTCCCGGCGATTTGATTCCGGAGTAGCCCCATGAGCAACCAACCCCACGTGCACGGCCCTGATTGCGACCACGATCACGACCACCACGACCACCATCATGACCACGGTCACGTGCACGGCCCGCACTGCAACCACGAGCCTCAAGAGCCTGTGCGCAACGCGCTGAAGGACGTGGGCCGCAACGACCCGTGCCCGTGCGGCAGCGACAAGAAATTCAAGAAATGCCACGGCGCCTGATGAGCGACAGGCGTTGATCCTGTGGGAGCGAATTCATTCGCGACAGGCCGGTACTGACGACACCCCCGCATCGCCTGATTGATTTTTCGTCGGGGTGCCGCCCAGAATGAATTCGTTCCCACAGTGTTTCCAATACTGCCATCCCCCGAAAAATCCTGAAATAAACTCCCTGCCCCCGCTTGCGTGGCGCCTGCCTGCTCTCTAACGTAGCGCGTTTCCAAACGCCTACCCCCGCAGGAGCTACAACATGGCCTCGCCCGCCCATTCATCCCTGAAGTCGCGACTCGGCACAGCCGCTGCCATGTTGGGGCTGTTGAGCCTTGCAGGCTGCCAACTGGGCGGCGAAGACCGTGACAACCTGCCGCCCACCAGCGGCGTCTATGCCCTGAAGGGCTTGGCGCAAAACGTGTCCGTGCGGCGCAATAACTTGGGCATGCCGCTGATCGAAAGCAGCACATTCCACGATGCGTTGTTCACCCTCGGTTATGTTCATGCCAGCGACCGCATCTCACAAATGGTGCAAATGCGCCTGTTGGCTCAAGGCCGCCTGTCGGAAATTGCAGGGCCCGGCGCGCTGGACCTGGACCGCATGATGCGCGCTGCCAACCTCAAGCAAACGGCGGGCGATCTGTACAATGCCTCGTCGCCGCGCTTGAAACGCTTCTTCGAGGTGTATGCACGCGGCGTCAACGCTTACCTGTTCCGATACCGCGACAAGCTGCCGTCCGACCTCGCGGATGCGGGCTACAAGCCGGAATACTGGAAACCCGAAGATTCGGCGCTGATCTTCAGCCTGCTCAATTTCAGTCTGTCGGTGAACCTGCAGGAAGAAATCTCTTCGCTGGTATTGGCGCAAAAGGTCGGCGCGGACAAGCTCGCCTGGCTGCTGCCGACGTATCCGGACGAGGAGCTGCCGTTCGCTGAAGCTGACAAGCTCAAGGGCTTGAACCTCGGCAGCCAGATGCCGGGCCTGAGCGATCTGGACAAGGCCGCGTTGCAACTATCCGACCTCAACCTGCTGGGCGTTTCAGCGTCCAACAACTGGGTGATCTCGCCGCAACGCGCCCGTGCAGGCAGGAGCCTGTTGGCCACCGACAGCCAACTGCCGGCCACGCTGCCGTCGATGTGGAATTTCGTGCAGATTCGCGCACCGAAATATCAGGCAGCGGGCGCGACGGTCGCGGGTCTGCCGCTGGTTCTCTCGGGCTTCAACGGCAAGTTGGCGTGGGGCATGGGCCCGGCCATGGGCGACAATCAGGACCTGTTCCTCGAAAAGCTCAAGCGTGAAGGCAATCGCCTGATGGTCATGGCCGACGGCAAATGGGTCGCGGCGGGCGCTCACGAAGAAACCTATTTCATCAAGGGCCAGAGCCCGGTTCGTGAAGCCGCTTACGAGACCCGTCACGGCGCGCTGCTCAACGGCAGCTCGGCGCAAGTGGCCAACGGCCTGGGCATCGCCTTGCAGACCCCGACAGCCAAGGATGACAAATCCCTCGATGCGCTGTTCGACCTGACCCGCGCACAGAACGTCGAACGTGCCTTCGACACGACGCGGGAAATTCGTGCGATCACGCTGAACATGGTCTTTGCCGACGCCACCAACACCGGCTGGCAAGTCACGGGACGATACCCAAACCGCCGCGAAGGCCTGGGCCTGATTCCGTCGCCGGGCTGGGAAGGTCGTTACGACTGGGACGGTTACGCCGACGCGATGCTGCACCCGTACGATCAAGATTCGCAGCAAGGCTGGATCGGCACCGCTAACCAACGCACGGTGCCGAAGGGTTACGGCATGCAGCTGTCCAACTCTTGGGATTACCCTGAGCGGGCCGAGCGCATCGCCGAACTGGCGAACAGTGGCAAGCAGGACACCCGCAGCACCATCGCCATGCAGTACGACCAGACCACGACCTTCGCGGCCAAGCTGAAAAAGATGTTCGAAGCGCCGGGCATGTCCAAACCGCTGAAGCAGGCCATTGACGCCCTCCCGCCAGCTGACCGCGACAAGGCGCGGGAAGCGTTGAGCCGCCTGATGGCGTTCGACGGTCGCCTGTCGCCGGTGTCGAGCGATGCGGCGATTTACGAGCTGTTCCTGCAAGAAAGCACGAAGCAGACTTTCCTCGACGAACTCGGCCCGGAAAGCAGCCCGGCGTGGAAAGCGCTGGTGCAAAGCGCCGACCTTTCCTACTCACCACAGGCCGATCACCTGCTGGGGCGTGAGGACAGTCCGTACTGGGACGACGTCAAAACGCCGCAGAAAGAAGACAAGCCCGCCATCCTGGCGCGCAGTCTCGCCGCCGCGATCAGCGCAGGGGAAAGCCAGTTGGGTGGCGATCACAAAGCCTGGCAATGGGGCAAGTTGCACCAGTACGCCTGGACTTCGCAAAGTGCGCAGTTGACCGCAGCGTTGGGCGGCAGCAAGGCCAGCGTGATCAAGGGTCCGATGGTAGCGGGCGGCGACCACACCACATTGAACGCGTCGGGCTTCCATTGGGGTCAGGACTTCAACGCAGCGGTCATTCCGGCCATGCGCATGATCGTCGACTTCGCCCAGCAAGAGCCGCTGATGGCGCAAAACGCCGCAGGCCAATCCGGCAACCCGTCTAGCCCTTACTTCGCCAACGGCATCGACCCGTGGGTGAAAGGTGTGTACATGTCGATTCCGATGCAGCCTGAGAACCTGGAGAAGGTGTACGGCAAACAGCGCTTGACCCTGACGCCGGGCAAATAAGGCCTCCCTCTCACAGTAATGGTCGGTTGCGCTCGCATGATCGGGCACGCGGCCATACCTGTGGGAGCGAATTCATTCGCGAAGGCGGCGGTATATCCAAAACATCTCTATCGCCTGAACCTATTCGCGAATGAATTCGCTCCCACAGAGGTGTTGCGGCGCGTCTGAATCCTGCGAACGACACAATCCCGCCTCCCCCATGGATCAACGGTGCGCCTATGATTTGGCGACAACCCCACTGCTTCAGAAAACAAACCGAACTTCCCCCAATCCCCACCGCTCTACCTGACAAGCCCCCCATCCGGTCAAATCCATGGACCTTGTCATTGCCCGCCCCGAAGGCCTTTATTGCCCGCCGGGGGATTTCTACATCGATCCCTGGCGCCCGGTCGAACGCTCCGTCATCACCCATGGCCACGGCGATCACGCCCACACCGGCAACCAGCACTACCTGGCCGCCGCCCCCGGCGAAGGCATTCTGCGTTCGCGACTGGGTCAGGACATCAACCTGCAGACCCTGCAATACGGCGAATCCATCACCCACCACGGCGTGAAACTGAGCCTGCACCCCGCCGGACATGTGCTGGGTTCAGCTCAGGTCAGGCTGGAATACAAAGGCGAAATCTGGGTCGCATCGGGGGATTACAAAGTCGAACCCGATGGCACCTGCGAACCGTTTGAGCCGGTCCGCTGCCACACCTTCATCACTGAATCCACCTTCGGCCTGCCGATCTATCGCTGGCAGCCGCAATCGGAAATCTTCACCGGCATCAACGACTGGTGGCGCGCCAATGCCGCCGTCGGCAAGGCCAGCGTGCTGTTCGCCTACTCCTTCGGCAAAGCCCAGCGAATCCTCCACGGCATCGACCCCAGCATCGGCCCGATTCTGGTCCACGGCGCTGTTGAGCCGTTGAACCGGGTGTACCGCGCAGCCGGTGTACGAATTCCTGAAACGCAATACGCGGGCGACTTCAAAAAAACCGATCCCGCCCTGCGCCAAGCCCTGATCGTCGCGCCGCCTTCGGCCGGTGGCAGCACGTGGATGCGTCGGTTCGGCGACTTTAGCGACGCCTTTGCCAGCGGCTGGATGATGCTGCGCGGCACCCGTCGTCGGCGCGGCGTGGACCGGGGGTTCGCCCTCTCCGACCACGCCGACTGGCCCGGCCTGCTGTGGGCCATCGAGAACACCGGCGCCGAACGGGTGATGGTCACCCACGGCTCGGTGGCGGTGCTGGTGCGCTACCTGCGCGAACTGGGACTCGACGCCCAGGGCTTCACCACCGAATACGGCGACGAGGAAGACGATGCCCCCGCCAAGCCGGAAACCGCGCCAGAAGAGGCGGCCTCATGAAGGCCTTCGCCGAACTCTACGGTCTGCTGGACGCCACCACCTCCAGCAACGCCAAACTCGCGGCCATGCAGCATTATTTCGCCCATGCCGCCCCGGAAGACGCGGCGTGGGCGGTGTACTTTCTGTCCGGCGGTCGGCCTCGGCAACTGGTCCCGACACGCCTGTTGCGGGAACAGGCAATGCTGCTCTCTGGCCTGCCCGAATGGCTGTTCGAAGAAAGCTATCAGGCGGTGGGCGATCTGGCGGAAACCCTTTCGCTCTTGCTGCCGCAAGCCGAACACAGCTCCGACGAAGGCCTCGCCCTGTGGATGGAAAACAAGCTCCTGCCCCTGCGCGGCCTGCCCCCTGAAGAACTGCTGGAACGGCTGCCGACGTTTTGGGCGCAGCTGGATCGTCAGAGCCTGATGGTCTGTTTGAAGCTGATCACCGGCAGCTTTCGCGTGGGCGTGTCGAAACTGCTGGTCACGCGCGCCCTCGCCGCACTGGCCGACATCGACAGCAAGCGTGTGGCGCAACGGCTGGTGGGCTATACCGATCTGTCCCATCGCCCGAGCGCAGAAGGCTATCTGAAGCTGATCGCCGCAGAGTCTGAAGATGAACACGCTCAGCGCGGCGGCCAGCCGTACCCGTTCTTCCTCGCTCATGCGTTGCAGCAGCCGGTGGACCAATTCGAAACCCTGCTTGGCCCCGTCGAACGCTGGCAGGTGGAATGGAAGTGGGACGGGATTCGGGCACAGGTGGTCAAGCGCGAGGGGCGGCTGTGGATCTGGTCCCGAGGCGAAGAGCTGGTCACTGATCGCTTTCCAGAATTGCACAGCCTTGCGCAATGTCTGCCCGATGGCACGGTCATCGATGGCGAGATCGTCGTGTGGAAAGCGCCTACACCGTCCCCGGAAGCGGATGACGACTTTGAGCTGAACACACCTGCCCCGGGCACGCCCAATGAAGAGACGCCTTCGGTCCAGCCTTTCGCGCTCCTGCAACAGCGCATCGGTCGCAAGACCCTCGGCAAGAAAATCCTTGAAGACGTTCCGGTGGTGGTGCTGGCCTATGACCTGCTGGAGTGGCAGGGCCACGATTGGCGCAGCCGCCCGCAACATGAACGGCGTACGCAATTGGAACAGGTGATCGCCGAGGCGCGCAGCCCGGTGCTGATGCCGTCTCCAGTGCTCAGCGGCAAGGACTGGCTCGATCTGGGCCAACAGCGCGAGGCGTCACGCAGTCTCGGTGTCGAGGGCATGATGCTCAAGGCCCGGGATTCCTTGTACGGCACCGGCCGAACCAAGGACATGGGCGTCTGGTGGAAGTGGAAGATCGACCCATTCAGCGTCGACGCCGTGCTGATCTACGCCCAACGCGGCCATGGCCGGCGCGCCAGTCTGTACAGCGATTACACCTTCGCGGTGTGGGACGGGCCGCCGGAATCCAGCGAGCGCACGCTGGTGCCGTTCGCCAAGGCCTATTCCGGGCTGACTGACGAAGAGATGCGCAAAGTCGATGCAATCATTCGCAAGACCACGGTGGAGAAGTTCGGCCCGGTAAGAAGTGTTACCCCGACCCTCGTTTTTGAACTGGGGTTCGAGGGCATTGCGCTGTCGAAACGTCACAAGAGCGGGATTGCGGTACGGTTCCCCCGCATGCTGCGCTGGCGACTGGACAAGCCCGTGGCCGAGGCTGACAGCCTGGCGACGCTTCAGGATTTGCTCGCCTGAGCACCAACATGGTGCGTGCCGCCCTCCAGGCATGCCCTTTCTAGCAGCACGGATTGCCAGCGTTGATCTATCCGGGATCGCTACCGACAGCGGACGGACTGCTACGAATCTAAGCAGCCTCGTCGGCGGTGGCAGCTGCGCCGTGGAAAACAGGAATTTTTACCGCGCCCTTTTCGATCGTTTCGGCTACTCTCCCCCTGCCTCCGGCGCCCTGAAAAAAGACAAGAGATGGCTCAAAGTCATCATTGCGACAACTCCGTACATTTAAAACGCACGTTCGTCTCTTTGGTTCGGAAATTGCTATCTTTTTGCGGTCTGGCACCTGCCGGTAGCAAGCCTTCGCGTGTTCCCAACGCTCAATTTGGTTTTAAGGACTGAACGATGAAAAAAGCATGGCTGACCCTTTCCGCACTCGCCATCTGTCTGGCCGCTGGCAACGCAATGGCCAAGGAATACAAGGAGCTGCGTTTCGGCGTCGATCCTTCGTACGCGCCCTTCGAATCGAAAGCCGCTGACGGCAGCCTGGTAGGCTTCGACATCGATCTGGGTAACGCGATCTGTGCTGAACTGAAGGTCAAGTGCAAATGGGTCGAGAGCGATTTCGACGGCATGATTCCTGGCCTGAAAGCCAACAAGTTCGACGGCGTGATCTCCTCCATGACCGTGACCACCGCGCGCGAGAAAGTCATCGACTTCTCCAGCGAACTGTTCTCCGGCCCGACTTCGCTGGTTTACAAAAAGGGTTCCGGCATCTCGGCTGACACCGCTTCGCTGAAAGGCAAGACCGTCGGTTACGAGCAAGGCACCATTCAAGAAGCCTACGCCAAGGCCGTTCTGGACAAGGCTGGCGTGAAAACCCAGGCCTACGCCAACCAGGACCAGGTTTACGCTGACCTGGTATCGGGTCGTCTGGACGCTTCCGTACAAGACATGCTGCAAGCCGAACTGGGCTTCCTGAAGTCGCCACAAGGTGCTGATTACGAAGTCAGCAAGCCAATCGACGATCCACTGCTGCCAGCCAAAACGGCCGTCGGCATCTCGAAAGGTAACAAAGACCTGAAAGCGCTTTTGGATAAAGGTATCAAAGCGTTACACGACGACGGCAAGTATGCCGAGATCCAGAAAAAGCACTTCGGTGATCTGAATCTGTACAGCGGTAAATAAGTAAACTAACGCCCATCGACTTCAGAGGTCATCCGAATCCCCCTCTGATATCGATGGGCGTTTTTATTGACTGTATAGGTTCCACATGCTCGATACTCTCCTGCAAAACCTGGGACTGTCCGCGTTCAGCCTCAAGGGCTTCGGCCCGTTGCTGCTTCAGGGCACCTGGATGACCGTCAAATTATCGGTAATGTCGCTGCTGCTGGCCATCGTGCTTGGCCTGCTGGGCGCCAGTGCCAAACTGTCGAAAAGCGCCGTGCTGCGCGTTCCGGCGCAAATCTACACCACGCTGATTCGGGGCATTCCGGACCTGGTGTTGATGCTGCTGATTTTCTACAGCCTGCAAACCTGGCTGACGAGCCTGACCGAAATCATGGAATGGGATTACATCGAAATCGATCCCTTCGCCGCAGGCGTCATCACCCTGGGCTTCATCTATGGTGCGTACTTCACCGAGACGTTCCGTGGCGCGATCCTCGCCGTGCCCCGTGGACAGGTCGAAGCCGCCACGGCCTATGGCTTGAGCCGCTCTCAGCGGTTCCGCTTCGTGGTCTTCCCGCAGATGATGCGCTTTGCCCTCCCCGGCATCGGCAATAACTGGCAAGTGGTGCTCAAAGCCACGGCACTGGTGTCGATCATCGGCCTGGCTGATCTGGTCAAGGCGTCGCAAGACGCTGGCAAAAGCACGTATCAACTGTTCTATTTCCTGGTGCTCGCGGCATTGATCTATCTGGTCATCACCAGCGTCTCCAACTTCGCCCTGCGCTGGGCCGAACGGCGTTACGCCGCTGGCAGCCGGGAGGCTCAACGATGATCGAATTGCTGCAAGAGTACTGGCGCGCCTTCCTTTATACGGATGGCCAGAACATCACCGGGCTGGCCATGACGATGTGGTTGCTCAGCGCGTCCATCGCCATCGGCTTCATCGTGTCGATCCCGCTGTCCATTGCTCGCGTGTCGCGCAATCCGCTGGTTCGCTGGCCGGTGCAGTTCTACACCTACCTGTTCCGGGGCACGCCGCTCTACATCCAGTTGCTGATCTGCTACACCGGCATCTACAGCATTGCCGCCGTACGCGAACAGCCGATGCTGGGCGCGTTCTTCCGCGACGCGATGAACTGCACCATCCTCGCCTTTGCCCTCAATACCTGCGCTTATACCACCGAGATTTTCGCCGGTGCGATTCGCAGCATGAACCACGGCGAAGTCGAGGCGGCCAAGGCCTACGGCCTGACCGGCTGGCGCCTGTACACCTACGTGATCATGCCGTCGGCGCTGCGTCGTTCGCTGCCGTACTACAGCAACGAAGTGATCCTGATGCTGCACTCGACGACGGTGGCCTTCACCGCCACGGTGCCGGACATCCTCAAGGTGGCCCGCGACGCCAACTCAGCGACCTTCATGACATTTCAGTCGTTCGGCATCGCTGCGCTGATCTACCTCACGGTCACGTTCATTCTGGTGGGCCTGTTCCGCCTGGCCGAGCGCCGCTGGCTGGCCTTCCTCGGCCCGTCTCACTAGGACCTGCCCATGCGACACCAGACTCATGACTTGCTGTCGCCGGTGCCAGGCACTGCGCGACAGATTCACAGCTTTCATTACGGCCCCGAAAACGGGGCCTGCAAGATTTATATCCAGTCCTCCCTGCACGCCGACGAACTGCCCGGCATGCTGGTGTCGTGGTATTTGAAGCAGCGCCTGGCCGAGCTTGAAAAGGCCGGTCAACTGCTCGGGGAAATCGTCATCGTGCCGGTCGCTAACCCGACCGGGCTGGAACAGGTGCTAATGGACATTCCGCTGGGCCGCTATGAGTTGGAAAGCGGACAGAACTTCAATCGCTGGTTCGTCGATGTTGCGCAACAGGTGGGCGATGAAATCGAGCCGCTGCTGAACGACGACGCCGAACGCAACGTCAGCCTGATCCGCACGCACCTGCGGGCCGCCCTGCTCGCCCGCACTGGCGCCACTCAGCTGGAATCGCAACGCCTCGCATTGCAACGACTGGCCTGCGATGCCGACATGGTGCTGGACCTGCATTGCGATTTCGAATCGGTGGAACACCTGTACACCACGCCGGAAGCCTGGTCGAAGGTCGAGCCGCTGTCCCGTTATCTGGGCGCGCAAGCCAGCCTGCTGGCCACCGACTCGGGCGGGCAATCGTTCGACGAGTGCTTCACGCTGGTCTGGTGGCAGCTGCAACAACGCTTCGAAAAGCGCTTCCCGATTCCGTTGGGCAGCTTTTCGGTGACCCTGGAATTGCGCGGTCAAGGAGACGTGAGTCACGCCCTTGGCAGCCGCGACTGTCAGGCGATCATCAGCTACCTGATGCATTACGGCGCGATTGCCGGAGAGCCGGTGGCGCAACCCGAACTGATTTATCCGGCGACGCCTCTGGCGGCGGTCGAACCGGTTGCCACGCCTGTCGGCGGCCTGCTGGTGTTCTGCACCTTGCCGGGCGAGTACGTCGAAGCGGGGCAACTGATCGCTGAGGTCATTGACCCGATCAGCGATGACGTGACCCCGATCCACGCGGCCAACGCCGGCCTCATGTACGCCCGCTCCTTGCGACGCATGGCAACCGCCGGCATGGTCATCGCCCATGTCGCCGGTACCGAGCCCTTCCGCAGCGGCTACTTACTTTCTCCTTAAGGATTGCCAGTCATGTACAAACTGACCATCGATGGCCTGCACAAAAGCTACGGTGACCACGAGGTGCTCAAAGGCGTGTCGCTCAAGGCCAACGTCGGTGACGTGATCTGCCTGATCGGCGCCAGCGGCTCGGGCAAAAGCACCTTCTTGCGCTGCATCAACTTTCTCGAACAACCCAACGACGGCGCCATGAGCCTCGACGGCCAGCAAGTCCGCATGGTCAGCGACGCCACCGGCATGCGCGTGGCCGACCCGGCCGAACTGCAACGCATCCGCACCCGCCTGGCGATGGTGTTCCAGCATTTCAACCTGTGGAGCCACATGACGGTGCTGGAAAACATCACCATGGCCCCGCGCCGGGTGCTGGGCGTGTCCAAGGTGGAAGCCGAAGACCGCGCGCGCAAGTACCTTGAGAAAGTCGGCCTGCCTGCACGCGTGGCCGATCAGTACCCGGCGTTCCTGTCCGGCGGCCAGCAGCAGCGCGTGGCGATTGCCCGGGCGCTGGCGATGGAGCCGGAAATCATGCTCTTCGACGAACCAACCTCAGCCCTCGACCCGGAGCTGGTGGGCGAAGTGCTGAAAGTGATTCAGGGCCTGGCCGAAGAAGGCCGCACGATGATTCTGGTGACTCACGAAATGGGCTTCGCCCGAAAAGTGGCGAATCAGGTCGTGTTCCTGCACCAGGGCCAGATCGAAGAAATAGGCCACCCGGACGACGTGCTGGGCAGCCCGAAAAGCGAGCGGTTGAAGCAATTCCTGAGTGGCAATCTGAAGTAAAAACGCTGACTCCACAGAGCGACACGTTCACCTGTGGGAGCGAATTCATTCGCGATGGGGCGGTACATTCCATACATCTCTGTCGGATGTACCCTCGCATCGCGAATGAATTCGCTCCCACACGGATTCCACCCCACAGATCACCCTGCCGCATCAATCCAACCAAACTAATCCCCTCCCCCAACGGTCTCTGACTTAAACCCAATCAGAGCCCGCGCATGCCCAAGACCGTGAATTTTGCCCAGCGCTGGTTCGACACGCGCGGCTGGAAACCTTTTCCTTTCCAGAAAGAAGTCTGGGCAGCTGTCGCCCGAGGAGAATCCGGCTTGTTGCACGCCAGCACCGGCGCGGGCAAGACCTACTCGGTTTGGTTCGGCGCCCTCAACCGCTTTGCTCGACTGCCTACAGAAAACGCGGAAAAACCGCGCAAACGCAAAGCGCCGCCGACGCCGCTGACGGTCCTGTGGATCACCCCCATGCGCGCATTGGCCGCCGACACAGCCCGCGCACTCGAAGCGCCGCTGCTGGACCTGCAAATCCCCTGGAGCGTCGGCCTGCGCACCGGCGACACCAGCAGCAGCGAGCGGGCCAAACAGGGTCGACGCCTGCCGACCGCGCTGATCACCACACCTGAAAGCCTGACGCTGCTGCTGACCCGCGCCGACGCGGAGGCGACGTTCTCGACCCTGAAAATGATCGTCGTCGATGAATGGCACGAACTGATCGGCAACAAACGCGGCGTACAACTGCAATTGGCAATCGCCCGTCTGCGTCGATGGAATCCGGCACTGATCGTGTGGGGGCTTTCCGCGACGCTGGGCAACCAAGCCCACGCACAGCAGGTCTTGATCGGCGACAACGGCACGACGGTTCAAGGCAAGGTGGTTAAAGAGCTGATCATCGACACCCTCATTCCCCAAGGCATCGATCGTTTCCCGTGGGCCGGGCACATGGGGCTGAAGATGCTGCCCCAAGTGCTGGCCGAAGTGGACAGCAGCACCAGTTGCCTGCTGTTCACCAACACCCGGGCGCAGTCGGAAATCTGGTATCAGGCGCTGCTGGAAGCCCGTCCCGACTGGGCCGGACTGATCGCGCTGCACCATGGTTCGCTGTCCCGCGAGGTGCGGGACTGGGTTGAACGCGCGCTGAAGGAAGGGCATCTCAAGGCGGTGGTCTGCACCTCCAGCCTCGACTTGGGGGTGGACTTTCTGCCCGTGGAGCGGGTGTTGCAGATCGGCTCGGCCAAGGGCGTCGCACGCTTGATGCAGCGCGCCGGACGTTCAGGCCACGCCCCCGGCCGCCCTTCCCGCGTGACACTGGTGCCGACACACAGTCTGGAACTGGTGGAAGCAGCCGCCGCGCGCGACGCTGTGAATGCGCGCCTGATCGAACCCCGAGAATCCCCCCACAAACCGCTGGACGTTCTCGTACAGCATTTGGTGAGCATGGCGCTTGGCGGCGGGTTTATGCCTGACGAACTACTGGCCGAAGTCCGCACCGCGTGGGCCTACCGCGACCTCACGCAAGCGGAATGGGAATGGGCGTTGGCCTTCGTCCGGCATGGCGGCCTGTCATTGACGGCGTACCCGGATTACCGACGCGTCGAGCCCGACGAGCACGGGATCTGGCGTGTGCCGGATGCGCGTCTGGCCCGACGCCATCGCATGAGTGTCGGCACCATCGTCAGTGACGCCAGCATTAACGTGAAGTATTGGAGCAAAGGTGGCGGGGGCGGCTCGCTGGGCAGTGTCGAAGAAGGCTTCATTGCCCGCTTGAAGCCGGGGGACGGCTTTCTGTTCAGCGGCCGCTTGCTGGAACTGGTGCGCGTGGAAAACATGACCGCCTATGTGAAACGGGCGACAACCAAAAAAGCCGCCGTCCCACGCTGGAATGGCGGACGGATGCCACTCTCCAGCGAATTGGCTGACGCGGTGGTCGACAAATTCGACGCCGCCGCTCATCACCATTACGACAGCCCGGAAATGCACACCGTCAGCCCCTTGCTGGAAGTGCAGCGGGAATGGTCAGCCCTGCCGCGCAAAGACACCTTGCTGGCCGAGGTGTTGAAGTCTCGCGAAGGGTGGCACCTGTTTCTCTACCCCTTTGCCGGCCGTCACGTGCACCTGGGGCTGGCGAGCCTGCTGGCGTGGCGGCTGAGTCGCGACACACCGCTGACCTTCTCCATCGCCGTCAACGACTACGGCTTCGAGCTGCTAAGCGCGACGGAGTTGGATTGGTCGCAACGCATGAGCGGCGGGCTGTTCAGCGAGGGCAATCTGCTGGCGGACATCGTCGCCAGCCTGAACGCGGGTGAGCTGGCCCTGCGTCGCTTCAGGGAGATCGCCCGGATCGCCGGGTTGGTGTTCTCTGGCTACCCGGGAGCACCCAAGAGCAATCGTCAGCTGCAGGCCTCCAGCGGATTGTTCTTTGAAGTGTTCAAGCAGTACGACGCCGGTAATCTGCTGCTGACCCAAGCTCAGGAAGAAGTGCTGCGTCAGGAACTGGACGTGAGCCGACTTGAACACACGCTGCGCCGCATCAATGGCAAAACGCTGGACCTGCATGTGATCAAGCGCCCGACGCCCATGGCGTTTCCGTTGCTGGTGGAGCGCATGCGGGAAAGCCTGAGCACTGAAAAACTGTCTGATCGCATCGCGCGCATGGTGCGGGATCTGGAAAAAGCCGCTGGACCTGAGGTAACCGTTTGAGACCCTATTTATCGATTCAACTGGCCGATGCCGAGCTGTGGCTGTTGGCGGATAAAGCCGTGTACTACCCCGCCGAACGTGCGTTGCTGATTGCCGACGCGCATTTCGGCAAGGCCGCTGCCTATCGCCGGCTCGGGCAGCCTGTTCCCCATGGCACGACTGACGACAACCTCGAACGGCTCGATGCCTTGCTGGCGGGGTACGACTGCGACCACCTGATTTTTCTCGGCGACTTCTTGCACGCTCCGGAATCCCACGCGGCAGGGACGCTCTCGGCGATACAGGCATGGCGCGAGCGGCACGAGGGACTGGCCATCACATTGATCCGGGGTAACCACGACAAACGGGCGGGCGACCCTCCTCCCACGCTGGCGATCAAGGTCGTACCCGAGCCCCTGTTGCTGGGCCCGTTTTCGCTGCAGCATGAACCGGACCCGCATCCCTCGCACCATGTGCTCGCAGGCCACGTGCATCCTGCCTACAGGCTTTTCGGACGGGCACGACAACGGCTGCGGCTGCCCTGCTTTTACGTTCAGCCACACGTCAGTCTGCTGCCTGCATTCGGCGCATTTACCGGCGGGATGAATATCGAGAGAGCAGAGGGCAGCAGGGTGTATGTCGTTGGAGACGGCGCAGTGTGGGAAGTGTCTGAATAACGCGTCGGACTGGAGGTTTGAAGCAGGTCCTGCCGGTACCGGAGCACCGGCAGGGGGCTTCGTTATGCGACGGGGGCAGGCGGCGGCTGATCAGGTTCAGTAGGCGATCCTGGCTCTTCCGGCTGAGGAAATTCGTTAGGGGTATCAGGGTTCGGCTGACCGGGAATGCCCCCGGCAACCATGTTGTTCAGATGAGGATGCGCTAACAGCGACCATGCCAGCAGCCCGACTTGATTCTGTCCCGGGTCGGATTCCTTGGTGCTGGTCTTGATTTGTCTCTTCATAGGGCACTCCTGAGCGTTGGCCCCATCCGCCTGGTGCGGATGGGAACGGTTCAGTCAATAGAGTGCGCTTTTCGAGACTAATTCAGTTTCGAGATGACCAACGGCGAAAATCAGGTACGTGGCAAAGTGACACCGCGCTGCCCCTGGTACTTGCCGCCGCGGTCCTTGTACGAGACTTCGCATTCTTCGTCAGATTCGAGGAACAGCATCTGTGCGACGCCTTCGTTCGCGTAGATCTTGGCTGGCAGCGTGGTGGTGTTGGAGAACTCCAGAGTCACGTGGCCTTCCCATTCCGGCTCCAGCGGCGTGACGTTGACGATGATGCCGCAGCGGGCGTAGGTGCTTTTCCCCAGGCAGATGGTCAGCACGTTGCGCGGAATGCGGAAGTATTCGACGGTGCGCGCCAGCGCGAAGGAGTTCGGCGGGATGATGCAGACGTCGCTCTTGATGTCGACGAAACTCTTTTCGTCGAAATTCTTCGGATCGACGGTCGCCGAGTTGATGTTGGTGAACACCTTGAATTCGTCGGCGCAACGCACGTCGTAGCCATAGCTGGAGACGCCGAAGGAGATCAGACGGTCGGCGCCCTCGCCGCGCATCTGGCGTTCGACGAAGGGCTCGATCATGCCGTGCTCTTGCGCCATGCGGCGAATCCACTTGTCCGATTTGATGCTCATGGCGGTGTCCTGAATAGCGAGGTGAAAAAAGATGTCCGGCATCTTACCGGGCTGGGGCGCAGGGTTCAAAGATTGCGCGCGGCGAGGGGTGCAAACCGTCGGTCATCCTCCGAAATAAACGTCGACCAACCATTGGCACACTCTGGAAAAAGGGTTAAGGTGGCGCCACTGTGTTGCTTGTGTCACTGAGAATCTCTACACGATGTTGAATTTCGATCCAACCATCTCCATGAATTTTCCTGCTCTTTGCACTCAGTCTCGGCCAGGGCTCTTCCTGAGTCGCAGTTAACTTTGTCCAAGGAGATACACCATGTCCAATCGCCAAACCGGTACCGTTAAGTGGTTCAACGATGAAAAAGGCTTCGGCTTCATCACTCCACAATCCGGTGACGACCTGTTCGTACACTTCAAAGCTATCCAATCCGACGGCTTCAAAAGCCTGAAAGAAGGCCAACAGGTTTCTTTCATCGCTACCCGCGGTCAGAAAGGCATGCAAGCTGAAGAAGTTCAAGTTATCTAACTTGTACTGAATCGCTTCAAAAAACCCCGCTCTCAAGGCGGGGTTTTTTTATGCCTGCCAATAACAGCTCCGCAAAAAACTGTGGGAGCGAATTCATTCGCGATGGGTCAGTGCATCCGACGCATTTCTGTCGTCTGTACCAACGTCTCGCGAATGAATTCGCTCCCACAGGGTTCAGCACGCCACCTGCAATCAATCGTCGCTGACGGAAATGTTCGGCATCGCAGGCGACGCAGCTTCCTGCAACACAATGCGCGCCCCCACGTGTCGCGCCAGTTCCTGATAGACCATGGCAATCTGGCTTTCCGGTTCGGCAATTGCTGTCGGCTTGCCGCCGTCCGCCTGTTCGCGAATCAGCATCGACAACGGCAACGAAGCCAGCAGCTCTACGCCGTATTGCGACGCCAGCTTTTCGCCACCGCCTTCACCGAACAAGTGCTCGGCATGGCCGCAGTTCGAGCAGATGTGCACCGCCATGTTCTCGACGACGCCCAGCACTGGAATGTTCACCTTGCGGAACATTTCCACGCCCTTTTTCGCATCCAGCAGCGCTAGATCCTGAGGGGTGGTGACAATGACCGCGCCCGCAACCGGGACCTTTTGCGCCAGGGTCAACTGGATATCGCCCGTGCCCGGCGGCATGTCGATGACCAGATAATCCAAGTCATTCCACGCTGTCTGGGTGATGAGCTGCAGCAGCGCGCCGGAGACCATCGGACCTCGCCAGACCATCGGCGTGTTGTCGTCGGTCAGGAACGCCATCGACATCACTTCGATGCCATGGGCCTCGACCGGCACGAACCATTTCTGGTCTTTGACCTTCGGCCGCGTGCCCTCGGGAATGCCGAACATCACGCCCTGGCTCGGGCCGTAGATGTCGGCATCGAGAATCCCCACCCGTGCGCCCTCGCGGGACAGCGCCAGCGCCAGGTTGGCGGCCGTGGTGGATTTGCCCACCCCGCCCTTGCCCGAAGCGACGGCGACAATGTTCTTGACGTTGGCCAGGCCCGGGATTTGCCCTTGCGCCTTGTGCGCAGTGATCAAGGTATCGATCTGGACGTTGGCGGACGAAACGCCTTCCAGGCCCTCAATGGCCATTTGTAGCATCTGCGCCCAACCGTTCTTGAACAGCGCGGCGGCGTAGCCCAGCTCCAGCTGCACGCTGACGCGATCACCCTCGACGTTGATGGCTCGCACGCAACCGGCGCTGACCGGGTCTTGGTTCAAATAAGGATCGGTGTACTGGCGAAGGACGGCTTCCACCGTTGCGCGATTCACAGCGCTCATGGGTCACTCCCGAAAAAGACTGAGCAAAACAGGCGGCTATCCTACCGCGTCTGTCGGATCAGAGGGGGTGGCTTTTACTTTCACGTGGCGGGGCGAATTCCGACACGCTGTGCGGGATGAAAAAAAACGTTCAGACCTTTATAGTGGCCGATCTTCGTTTCACTTCAAGTAGCCGAGCCCCATGTCCGAGCCACGCAAGATCCTCGTCACCAGCGCCCTGCCCTATGCCAACGGTTCCATTCACCTTGGCCACATGCTCGAATACATCCAGACCGACATGTGGGTGCGTTTCCAGAAGCACCGCGGCAATCAGTGCATCTATGTGTGCGCAGACGATGCCCATGGCTCGGCGATCATGCTCCGCGCAGAAAAGGAAGGCATCACTCCGGAACAATTGATCGCCAATGTCCAGGCCGAGCACAGCGCCGACTTTGCCGACTTCCTGGTGGATTTCGACAACTTCCATTCGACCCACGCCGAAGAAAACCGTGAGCTGTCGAGCCTGATCTACACCCGTCTGCGCGACGCCGGGCACATCGCCACGCGTTCCGTGACCCAGTATTTCGACCCGGAAAAGAAAATGTTCCTGGCCGACCGCTTCATCAAGGGCACCTGCCCGAAATGCGGCACCGAAGACCAGTACGGCGACAACTGCGAAAAATGCGGCGCCACCTACGCACCGACCGATCTGAAAGACCCAAAATCGGCGATTTCCGGCGCAACACCGGTGCTCAAGGACTCCAAGCACTTCTTCTTCGACCTGCCCGCTTTCGACGCCATGCTGAAGAGCTGGACCCGCAGCGGCACCCTGCAAGACGCGGTCGCGAACAAGATCGCCGAATGGCTGGATTCAGGCCTGCAACAGTGGGACATCTCGCGTGACGCCCCGTATTTCGGTTTCGAGATTCCGGACGAGCCGGGTAAGTATTTCTACGTCTGGCTGGACGCGCCCATCGGCTACATGGCCAGCTTCAAGAACCTGTGCGACCGTACGCCGGACCTTGATTTCGACACGTTCTGGAACAAAGACTCGACCACCGAGCTGTATCACTTCATCGGCAAGGACATCGTCAATTTCCACGCGCTGTTCTGGCCCGCGATGCTCGAAGGCTCGGGCTTCCGTAAACCAAGCGGCATCAACGTCCACGGCTACCTGACCGTCAATGGCCAGAAAATGTCCAAGTCCCGTGGCACCTTCATCAAGGCGCGCACGTACCTGGAGCACTTGTCGCCGGAATACCTGCGTTATTACTACGCAGCCAAGCTGGGCCGTGGCGTCGACGACCTGGACCTGAACCTCGAAGACTTCGTGCAGAAGGTCAACTCCGACCTGATTGGCAAGGTCGTGAACATCGCCAGCCGTTGCGCCGGTTTCATTCATAAAGGCAACGCGGGTGTGCTGGTGGCGGGTAATGCCGCGCCAGAGCTGACCGACGCGTTCCTGGCGGCCGCTCCGAGCATCGCCGAAGCCTATGAAGCGCGTGATTTCGCACGCGCCATGCGTGAAATCATGGCCCTGGCCGATCGCGCCAACGCCTGGATCGCCGACAAGGCCCCGTGGTCGCTGGCCAAGCAGGACGGCAAACAGGACGAAGTCCAGGCCATCTGCGCGTTGGGTATCAACCTGTTCCGCCAACTGGTGATTTTCCTCAAGCCGGTGCTACCGAATCTGGCCGCCGATGCCGAACAGTTCCTCAACGTCGCGCCGCTGACATGGAACGACCATCTGACCCTGCTCAGCAATCATCAGTTGAACCCGTTCCAGGCCCTGATGACCCGCATCGACCCGGCCAAGGTGGAAGCCATGACCAACGCCTCTAAAGAAGACCTGGCCGCCAGCGCCACCGACACGGGCGCCGCGCCGCAGGGCAACGGCGAACTGAGCAAAGACCCGCTGTCGCCGGAAATCGACTTTGATGCCTTCGCGGCCATCGACCTGCGCGTGGCCTTGATCGAGAAGGCTGAACACGTCGAAGGGGCGGACAAGCTGCTGCGCCTGACGCTCGACATCGGCGACGAGAAGCGCAATGTGTTCTCCGGAATCAAAAGCGCCTACCCGAACCCGGCCGAGCTGGAGGGCCGCCTGACCATGATGATCGCCAACCTCAAGCCTCGGAAAATGCGTTTTGGCATTTCTGAGGGCATGGTGATGGCGGCCGGTCCTGGCGGTGAAGAGATCTACCTGTTGAGCCCTGACAGCGGCGCCAAGCCGGGCCAGCGCATCAAGTAACCGTGAACATGATCGACGCCCTGCCAGGGCGTCGGTCGAGTCAAAGCATGAACCTGATTCAGCGGATTGACGCCTTGCTGCCGCAAACCCAGTGCGGCAAATGCGGCCACCCTGGCTGCAAGCCCTATGCCGAAGGGATTGCCAACGGCGAAGCCATCAACAAATGCCCGCCTGGCGGCGATGAAAGCATCGCGGCGTTGTCGCGCCTCTTGAATGTGCCCATCATTCCACTCGATACCGAACGTGGCAGCGCTCCTCCGCAGATCGCGTTCATCCGTGAAGCCGAGTGCATTGGTTGCACCAAGTGCATTCAGGCCTGCCCGGTAGACGCCATCGTCGGCGCCGCCAAACTGATGCACACCGTGATCATCGACGAATGCACGGGTTGCGACCTGTGCGTCGCCCCTTGCCCCGTCGATTGCATCGACATGCTGCCGCTGCCGTCCTCCGCTATCGTGGCCATTGTGGGCGGCCTGGCGTTCGATGAAGCCCAGCGATTGGCTCGGGCGGCCAAGCGCGGCCACGCCCGTCAGCGATTCGAGGCCCGCAACACACGCCTGCAACGTGAAGAACAGCAGCGTCAGGCTGAACGTCTTGCACGCCAACGCAAACCGGAAAGCCTTGCCCCGGCCAACGCCGATCCTGTCCAGGCGGCATTGGCGCGGCTGCGGACACAAAAGGCTGCCGACCACGATGCCGCGCTGAAACAAGCACGCGTCAATCTCGCCATGAGCCGTGCTCAGTTGAATAAGTCGCTCAAAGCCTTTGGCCACCCGCCCATAGCGGAGCAGGCTGCGCGGCTGGTGGAGTTGCAGAGGGAGTTTGAAGAGGCTGAACAGGCGCTGGCAGGAATTCAAAACGCTGCACCGCTGACTCCAGGCCCTTCAGCCACGCCATCAGCCGAGGAAAAACCTGCCGGCAAACCCGACAAAGCAGCGCTGAATCGCGCCAAAATCCAACTGGCCATGCATCGCGCAGCCTTGAGCAAGGCTCAAGCCGCCGGTCTGCCTGCTGAAGAGATTGCCGCGTTGAGCGCTAAGGTTGCTCAGGCGCAGCAGGCACTGAACGTTCTGGACGGGTCTTAAACGTCCTGTCGCCACAGTCGGGCATCCCGCACCACTTGATCTGATCGTACCCAGGGAACGCGCACTTCATGAATGCAGCAAAACGTCTGGAAATCTTTCGCCGTCTTCACGAGGACAATCCTGATCCTAAAACGGAGTTGTCCTACAGCTCTCCCTTTGAGTTGCTGATTGCAGTCATTCTTTCGGCGCAAGCGACTGATGTCAGCGTCAATAAGGCCACAGCGCGCCTCTACCCGGTCGCCAACACCCCTCAAGCCATTTACGCGCTAGGGGTTGAGGGCCTTTCGGACTACATCAAAACCATCGGACTCTATAACAGCAAGGCAAAGAACGTGATCGAGACCTGCCGCATGCTGGTCGAGCTTCATGGCGGCGAGGTGCCGCAGACGCGTGAAGCGTTGGAAGCCTTGCCCGGCGTCGGCCGCAAGACTGCCAATGTGGTGCTCAATACCGCGTTCAGGCAGCTGGCGATGGCGGTTGATACGCATATTTTCCGGGTGAGCAACCGGACAGGCATTGCGTCCGGAAAGAATGTCGTTGAGGTCGAGCATAAGCTCATGAAGTTTGTGCCAAGGGACTATCTGCTAGACGCCCATCACTGGCTGATCCTTCACGGCCGATATGTGTGTGTGGCGCGCAAGCCTCGCTGCGGCAGTTGTCGGATCGAGGACCTGTGCGAATACAAGGAAAAAACCTCTGACGATTGAGCGATAGCGTTTTTGTTCTTCAATCGATTGAAAAAATCTTTTTTACCCGCTCGATGTTTGTCGCTATAAGGTCCGCCAAAGACAGTCTCAGCTGGAGTCAACTTTATGAGCGATGACAAAGAGCAGTTGGACGTAGACGACGACTTCGTGCCCGGAGACTCCGACGAAGCCGCGCAAGTACCGGTAGAAACTGCAAAGACCAATCTCAGCAAGCGCCGCACCATCGACAACCTGCTGGAAGAACGCCGACTGCAAAAACAGCTGGCAGACTACGATTTCGATCTCTGATCAGCCTTCCGTTCAAAGCCTCTCCATGACGTGAGAGGCTTCAGCCGTTCGGCAGGAATTCTCAATTGAAACAAACTGTGCTCTCTCGATAAGGCTTGGCGGTCCCGGGGCACCTGCCGCCGCTAGACAAGCCCGTTACGCTGCGCGAGCTCAATCAGATCGACCAGTGAATGAGCGTTGAGCTTTAACAAAAGACGCGTTTTGTAGGTGCTGACAGTCTTGTTGCTCAGAAACATACCGTCTGCAATTTCCTTGTTCGTCCTGCCCCTCGCGAGTTGCTGCAACACCATCATTTCCCGCCCTGACAGCCGATCAACCATCTCAGCTTCACTGGCGTTGCCCAGGCTGGATCGAACGGTGTGCAGCGCCTGGTTAGGGAAATAGCTGTAACCCGACAACACCGCCTTGATAGCGCTCAGCAGCTCGGTCAAGTCCTGCTGCTTGCAAACGTAGCCAGCGGCCCCTGCCTGCATGCACCGCATCGAAAAGTGCCCCGGTGACTGAGAGGTCAGGATCAGCACTTTGAAGGGCAGGGTCATGGCTGTGAGCCGGGCAATGACTTCCAGCCCGTCCAGCTTGGGAATACCAATGTCCAGAATGACGATATCGGGCAGATGCTCACGGGCCAGTTGCAGCGCGTCCACCCCGTTGTCCGTTTCCGCGATGACCTCATACCCGTGCCGCTCCATCAGCATGCGTACGGCAAGCCGAATGACCGGGTGATCATCTACGATCAACACTTTATTCATGTGCAGTCCATTCTTTTGCTGTTCGAATTTTCAGAGCCCGCACAATAGCTTAGTCGTTTAGTGCTTTGCATGGCGCTCCTCCCTATGGACTAGCAGGCAAAGACCTTTCCTACTCAAGCAACAGAAAGGTCCTACAAAACCCGCCTCATCCGGTTTCACTTTTGGATACTTCGTCATCTTTGGCCTACCGATCATGCATCGCCCTGTCCAAGAATGTGAATACGTGCTGGAGCGAGTGCTGCAACCAATCATTACAACGCATCGATGCCTTTACCGCGTATCGGGTCGCGATATCCTTCTCGACGCAACATCCTGACAAGCTTGTCGAGCGCGCTGCTCATTCAAAAATTCGCTCGCAGGATCACATGCCTCCTACCCCCACGCACCGAAAATGCCAATCCCGCACATGCGATTTGTTACGCTCCCGTCAGCGCATGATAAAGAGGATGACTGATCTTCAGGATATGCCGAACCTTCATACATGCCATAGCGTATCAATCATAAAACATTGCAAATTACAACTGACTCAAAAAACCAAAACTAGAGTTTTAAAATATACGTTCAACAACATAGTTTCCTATATATAAATATTTAGCGAAATCTCCTACGCAGATATCAGCTACGTCTGAAGCGCCATCCGCGCTTAACAGCAAGATTAGCAGCCTCCCTGCAATCCGACAGGAACGTTCCTCAACACCTTCAAATGGCAAGGGGGAGAGCCCTCAAATGACAGCATTGCGCCGATCATTTTGAGGGTATATGCCGACCAGTGTTCGTCCGCCGTTCACGTAATACCATATCGACTTATAAATCCAGCCAACTTCCGACAAACCAGAAAAATACTACAGCACTAGAAGACTGTAATGCCGCCCATGTAAGACCTCAAAGTAATCACAAAAACAATTAGTGGATTTTGTATTTTTTACTTGCCAAAGCCTCATCCAATCGTTACTTTTTTCTTCAGCCAACCCTTAAGTTTCAGCCAGTAAAATACAACTGCTTGCCCCATTAATTACTGGGCACTTCTCGCCATCATCTACTTACTTCCTCGCCTGGCACTCACGCGCGAGCTGCGCCCGGCTGAATTGCATCCGGCGTGCCCGGCTTGAAACTCAGTTGATCAAGGACGCGGGCCCCGACGTGGCGCCGTATATATCAACACGTTCAAAGGCATTAACCATGACTAAGAAAACCGGGGTTTCTCCAGCAACTAACCTTCCCCCACTTAAACTGGCGGAAGCCATCGAAGCCTATATGGCCCAAGGCGGAACCATCGATGTCGTGCCGGAAGGTGAATCAGGTGAAACGACCCTGGAGGCCGATAGAAAAGGCACCGACGCCGACCTACAAGCGCAACTGGCCTCAAAGGTCGAGCAACTCAAAGGGTTGGTCGCCAAAGGCGCGGGGGTATCGGCGCTTCAGTACACGCTGCGCATGAACCGCAAGGAGATCAAGCGTCTGGCGAACGAACACGGTTTGAAGATTCTTTACAGCCGTCCCGTCAGGGGGTCACGCATCCCTCGCGGGAGAGAAATGCCGCCAATCGATGACACGATCGCCGGTCACGCCATGCACTTTTCGACCCTAGGCTACACCGTGCCTGAAATCGCTCAGCTGCTGGACCTTAGTGTGAGAGATGTCTGGAATATGGGTAAGGCCTATCGGTTCGAATTCAAAAACGCCCCCATTATCGACGCCCCTTCCCCTCCGTTTACCGAGGCACCCGAATCATGAAATCGACAATTTGTCGCGTTGCCACCCATGTCCACCGAGGGGCGGCGAATGATGGCTGCCGCGCGCCACTGAGGCTCGGCTCGGAAAAATAAGACGCAGGTGGCTAAACGACGAGACCGCAGCAAAAAAGGCTGACTGGGCTATGGAACAGCGCAGCCCCGAATGGAGCTGCGCCTGAGGACAACGACGCGATCAGAACAACTTGCGGTTCTTGTTCGCGGCAATACGCATGCGCAACGCATTGAGCTTGATAAAGCCTGCCGCGTCGGCCTGGTTGTACGCACCGCCGTCTTCTTCAAAGGTTGCGATGTTGGCATCGAACAGCGAGTCATCGGACTTGCGACCGGTGACGATGACGTTGCCTTTGTACAGTTTCAGGCGAACGACGCCGTTCACGTGAGCCTGGGAAGCGTCGATCATCTGTTGCAGCATCAGACGCTCAGGGCTCCACCAGTAACCGGTGTAGATCAGGCTGGCATATTTCGGCATCAACTCGTCTTTGAGGTGAGCGACTTCGCGGTCCAGAGTGATCGACTCAATGGCGCGGTGAGCCCTGAGCATGATGGTGCCGCCAGGGGTTTCGTAGCAGCCACGGGACTTCATGCCGACGTAACGGTTCTCGACGATGTCCAGACGGCCGATGCCGTGCTCGCCACCGATGCGGTTCAAGGTAGCGAGAACGGTGGCCGGGGTCATTTCGACGCCGTCCAGCGCAACGATGTCGCCGTTGCGGTAGGTCAGTTCCAGGTACTGCGCCTTGTCCGGAGCGTTTTCAGGCGAAACGGTCCAGCGCCACATGTCTTCTTCGTGCTCGGTCCAGGTGTCTTCCAGCACGCCGCCTTCATAGGAGATGTGCAGCAGGTTGGCGTCCATGGAGTACGGGGATTTTTTCTTGCCGTGACGCTCGATCGGGATCGCATGCTTCTCAGCGTAGTCCATCAGTTTCTCGCGGGACAGCAGGTCCCACTCGCGCCATGGAGCAATCACTTTCACGCCTGGCTTCAGTGCATACGCACCCAGTTCGAAACGCACCTGGTCATTGCCCTTGCCGGTCGCGCCGTGGGAAATGGCGTCGGCACCGGTTTCGTTGGCGATTTCGATCAGGCGCTTGGCGATCAGCGGACGTGCGATGGACGTACCCAGCAGGTACTCGCCTTCGTAAACGGTGTTGGCGCGGAACATCGGGAACACGAAATCACGCACGAACTCTTCGCGCAGGTCGTCGATGTAGATTTCTTTGACGCCCATGGCTTGCGCCTTGGCGCGTGCTGGCTCGACTTCTTCGCCCTGACCCAGGTCAGCGGTAAAAGTCACCACTTCGCAGTTGTACGTATCTTGCAGCCACTTCAGGATCACCGAAGTATCCAGGCCACCGGAATACGCGAGAACTACCTTGTTAACGTCCGCCATGCCATCACTCCAACGCGTTGTACGGAAAACCGCTGATTCTACCGTTCAAACACGTGGATTTACAGTGTCGCGACAGCTTCTGACGACGAAGCGACAGAATCTGTCGAACACACGACCCGTTTACACCTTCGGCGCGTTGTTTCCAGCGGCGGCCGTGGGGGCGGGTGTCGCTGCAGGGGTCGGGACGGGCGGCGGCGGGGTGATAGGCGCAGGGGCTGCCGTCGGCGCAACGGCCGGTTTTTGCTCGGCGACGCGATCAAGGTGAATGTTCACCCGACGGTTGCGGGCGCGGTTGGCATTGTTGGTGTTGGGCACCAGCGGGTACTGCTCGCCGTGGAAACGCAGGGTGATCTGCTCTTCCGGCACGCCTTGGGCCTTGAGGTAATCCATAACGGCCAGCGCACGACGCCGCGACAGGTCGCGGTTGGTCAAACGGTTGCCGCTGTTATCGGAGTGCCCGTCCAGCTCCACCCGATTGACCGTCGGATCAGCCTTCATATAGGCCAGCACGGTGTCGAGGCGTCGTTTAGCCTGGGCATCGAGGTCGATTCCCCCACCGGGAAAGCCGATCTCCGCCTGACGGACCTGCTCGAAGTTCATGGGTAGCAGTTTCGCGGTGCACAGCTGAAAGTCGCTGTACGCCTGGCTGAATTTCACTGGCAGGAGACGGACTTCCATCGCACCGCCACCGTCGCGCAGCGCATGACGAATGACCGGACTGCGGCCTTCCATCAGCCCTGCGATCAATCGCCCGGCCTGCGCCTGGCTGGTGTTGAACGGAATATTGCCGTTACTGACCTTGACCGCCCCGAGGTTGAGATCCCCCCTTCCCGGCTGCCACGGGGCTGCCGCTGCGAGCAGCGTTGCGGACCCTGAAGCCAGGCTGTAGCCGTTAGCCTTCAGTCGGAAAGTCGGCTGCTCACCCGCACGACGCACGAACTCGCCCGCACCGAAGTCGGTGATCGGTTGAGTCAGACGACACTCGAATTGGTCGCCCTCTACCTTCCACTCGATATTCTCCAGACGCGTCTGGAAAGTGAGAGCCACGGCCGGCAGGCTGGCAAACACGCTGAGCAGGGCTAGATATCGCTGGCGCACGGGAGGCTCCACTAAAAAATTCACCGCGTAACAATTTATCGCTTACACGTGTCTATCGGTTACTTCCTACAAAACTTGATAGCGAGTGCCTGGATGAGTCTTTTCCGGTAGCATTCCCAGCGAGTTTGCCCGCCTGGAATCCCCCAATGTCCGACCGCCTGACCCTCCTGCGCCCCGACGACTGGCATATCCATCTTCGTGATGGCGCTGTTTTGCCCCACACCGTCGCTGACGTTGCGCGCACCTTTGGCCGCGCCATCATCATGCCGAACCTCGTGCCGCCAGTACGCAACGCGGAGCAAGCCGATGCCTATCGCCAGCGCATCCTCGCTGCCCGTCCGCAAGGCAGCCGCTTCGAGCCGCTGATGGTGCTGTACCTCACTGACGTGACGCAGCCCGAAGACATCCGCGCTGCCAAAGCCAGTGGCTTTGTGTATGCCGCCAAGCTGTACCCGGCTGGCGCCACCACCAACTCCGATTCGGGCGTGACCAGCGTCGACAAGATTTTCCCGGTCCTCGAAGCGATGGCCGAAGTCGGCATGCCGCTGTTGATCCACGGCGAAGTGACCCGTGGCGACATCGACGTGTTCGACCGTGAGAAGATCTTTATCGACGAGCACATGCGTCGTGTGGTCGAGCGCTTCCCTACGCTGAAAGTGGTGTTCGAACACATCACCACCGGCGATGCCGTGCAGTTCGTCAACGAGGCTTCTGCCAACGTCGGCGCCACCATCACCGCGCATCACTTGCTGTACAACCGCAACCACATGCTGGTGGGCGGGATTCGTCCGCACTTCTATTGCCTGCCAATCCTCAAGCGCAACACCCACCAGGTCGCGCTGCTGGACGCCGCCACCGGCGGCAGCAAAAAGTTCTTCCTTGGCACCGACTCGGCGCCGCACGCGCAGCATGCCAAAGAGGCCGCCTGCGGTTGTGCTGGCTGCTACACGGCGTACGCTGCGATCGAGCTGTACGCCGAAGCGTTCGAACAACGCAACGCGCTGGACAAGCTCGAAGGGTTCGCCAGCCTGAACGGCCCGGCGTTCTACGGCCTGCCCGCCAACACCGACACCATTACTCTGGTCCGCGAAGAATGGACCGCCCCTGCCAGCCTGCCGTTTGGCGAGCTGTCCGTTATCCCGCTGCGCGCCGGTGAGACACTGCGCTGGCGCCTGCTGGAGGAACACGCGTGAGTGAAGACCATTACGACGACGAACAGGAAGGTTCTGGCGGCGGCACAGGCTCCAGGCATCCGATGGCGGCACGCTTTCGTGGCTACCTGCCAGTCGTTGTCGACGTAGAAACCGGCGGTTTCAACGCGGCTACGGATGCCTTGCTGGAAATCGCTGCGACCACCATCGGCATGGATGAAAAGGGTTTCGTGTTCCCGGAGCACACCTATTTCTTCCGCGTCGAGCCGTTCGAAGGCGCCAACATCGAAGCCGCGGCGCTGGAGTTCACCGGTATCAAGCTTGATCACCCGCTGCGCATGGCTGTGAGTGAAGAAACCGCGCTGAATGACATCTTCCGTGGCGTACGCAAGGCGCTGAAAGCCAATGGCTGCAAGCGGGCGATTCTGGTCGGCCATAACGCCAGCTTCGATCTGGGCTTTCTGAATGCCGCCGTCGCGCGACTGGACATGAAGCGCAACCCGTTTCACCCATTCTCCAGTTTCGACACGGCGACGCTCGCAGGCTTGGCATACGGCCAGACCGTGCTGGCCAAGGCCTGCCAATCGGCGGACATCGACTTCGACGGTCGCGAAGCCCACTCGGCTCGTTACGACACTGAAAAGACCGCCGAGCTGTTCTGCGGCATCGTCAACCGCTGGAAAGAAATGGGCGGCTGGCACGACTTCGACGATTGATATCTCCTTCTCGTGCGTAAAGACCGGCCCGAGTGGCCGGTTTTTTTTTCGAGCTCATCCCTCCATGTCAAGATAGTTGTCATCTGACCATTCATCGGCCTTCAGCTGATGTTCAGGAAGTAGTTTTGACAAGCATTCTCATTAACATTAGTATCCGTCGCACATGAGCAAATAACTCAGCGACGGTCTTTTATTTATGTATGTCTGCCTTTGCCAAGGTGTTACCGACGGACAGATCCGCGAAGCAATCATGGAAGGATGCTGCAGTTACCGTGAAGTGCGCGAGACCCTGGGTGTCGCCAGCAAATGTGGGAAATGTGCCTGCTTGGCCAAGGAAGTGGTGCGTGAAACCCTGACAGAACTGCAAACGTCACAGGCCGCCCTCGCCTACCCCGCGGAATTTTCTGCTGCGTGATTCAACGAATTAAAAGAAACCGGACCCTGTGTCCGGTTTTTTTATGCCTGTAATTCAAGCGCTTAGCGATAAGATGCGGAACACAAACATTCTTATTCCTATTTATTTTCACTTATTATTCAATAACTTAGGTTTGACAGGGGATTATTCGAAGCTCAAACTTGCGGCTTATATACGAACATCTTCGACAGGACCTCGATCATGAAAGGCGACATTACAGTCATCCAGCATCTCAACAAGATCCTCGGAAACGAGCTGGTCGCGATCAACCAGTATTTTCTGCATGCGCGCATGTACGAAGATTGGGGCCTGAACAAGCTGGGCAAGCACGAGTACAAAGAATCCATCGACGAGATGAAACACGCTGACAAGCTGATCAAGCGCATCCTGTTCCTGGAAGGCCTGCCCAACCTGCAAGACCTGGGCAAAATCCTTATCGGCGAGCACACCAAGGAAATGCTGGAGTGCGACCTGAAGATCGAGCGTAAAGGCCACGCAGACCTGAAAGCCGCGATCGCTCACTGCGAAACCGTTGGCGACTTCGGCAGCCGTGAGCTGCTGGAAGACATTCTTGAGTCCGAGGAAGAACACATCGACTGGCTGGAAACCCAGCTGGGTCTGATCGACAAGGTCAGCATCGAGAACTACCTGCAATCGCAGATGGGCGAAGAAGACTGATCTCAGCCTGATCCTCGCAAAAAAGCCCCGCCCGGTGATGAACCTGGCGGGGCTTTTTGTTGGGTGTCGAACCCGCTCGGGAAGCACCCACAAAAAACCCCGTATCTCCTGAAAGACCGGGGCTTTTTAACAACCACCCAATCAGGCCGTTGCGTTCTTCTCGACCGCAGCCTTGATCAAGGTCTGCAATTCGCCTGCTGCGTGCATCTCGATGATGATGTCACTGCCGCCGACCAGCTCGCCGTCTACCCACAGTTGTGGGAACGTCGGCCAGTTCGCGTATTTCGGCAGGTTGGCGCGAATCTCAGGGTTCTGCAGGATATCGACGTACGCGAACTTCTCGCCACACGCCATCAAGGCTTGGGACGCCTTCGCCGAAAAGCCGCACTGCGGGGCATTCGGAGCGCCTTTCATGTAAAGCAGAACGGTGTTTTTGGCAATCTGGTCTTTGATCGTTTCGATGATATCCATGGAGCACCTCGGCTTAACTTTACGACTGTATGAGTCGACACGGTGGCGCATTCTAACCGATTCCCTAGCGTAACGCTCGGTCTTGGCTTTAATCGGCCTCATAAATATGATGAGCGTCATGCCGCTGCGACAGTGACCGGCACCCCGTTCAGCGCAGCGTTCCCGGACAGCGTGTCCATCTGCCGCTCGTCAGTCAGGTCGTTTGCACTCTCCCCCGGCTGATCGCGGGCAATGTCCATCTGCACGCCCGGCCGCCCATGCCCCCAACCGTGAGGCAGGCTCACCACACCGGGCATCATGTCCGCGCTGCCCATCACCTCGACCTCGATCATTCCCACCCGCGAACTTACTCGCACGCGCTGCCCGTCGCTCAGGCCACGGGTGGCGAGGTCGTCCGGGTGCATCAGCAGTTGATGGCGTGGCTTGCCTTTCACCAGCCGGTGGTAGTTGTGCATCCACGAGTTATTGCTGCGCACGTGACGCCGTCCGATCAGCAACAGCTCCTCCACTGACGGCATCGCAGCGGTGGCAAAGCGCACCAGATCGGCCAGGATCACCTCCGGCGCTGCCTGAACCCGCTGATTGGGCGTTTTCAGCCGCGTGGCGAGATTGGGTTTGAGCGCGCCCAGGTCCAGCCCATGAGGGTGGTCATGGAGCGTTTCCAGTGACAGCTTCATCGCCGAGGCATCGCCATAAAAGCCTGCGCGCAATCCACGATCCACCATTTGAGCCGGAGGAATCGTCGGTTTCAGCTCACGCCCGGCGCGCGCGGCGAAGGCCTTGGCCAGCCCGACGAAAATCTCCCAGTCATGCAGTGCGCCCTCAGGCTTGGCGAGAATGGCGCGATTGAAGCGGGTGACGTTACGCACCGCGAACATGTTGAACGTCGTGTCGTAATGATCGTTTTCCAGCGCCGAGGTCGAGGGCAGAATCAGGTCGGCGTGGCGCGTGGTTTCATTGATGTAGAGATCGACACTGACCATGAACTCCAGGCCATCCAGCGCCTGATCGAGCTGACGACCGTTGGGCGTCGACAATACCGGATTGCCCGCCACCGTGATCAACGCCTTAACCTGCCCTTCGCCTTCGGTGAGCATTTCTTCCGCCAGCGCCGACACCGGCAGCTCGCCGCTGTATTCGGGCAGACCCGAGACACGACTCTGCCAGCGATTGAAACCGCCGCCCGAGGTCGAGGCCACCAGATCCAGCGCAGGCTCAGTGCACAGCGCGCCGCCGACCCGGTCAAGGTTGCCAGTCACCAGATTGATCAGCTGCACCAGCCAATGGCACAGCGTGCCGAAGGCCTGCGTCGAGATGCCCATCCGCCCGTAACACACGGCGCTTTTCGCACCCGCGAAATCCCGAGCCAGTTGCCGGATGTCTTCGGCAGGCACCCCGCAACGCAGGCTCATGGCGTCCGTGTCCATGTGCGCGATGGCAGCCCGCACTTCTTCGAGGCCATCGACCGGCAGATGCGTGTCGCGGGTCAGGCTTTCGGCGAACAGCGTGTGCAGCAGGCCGAACAGCAGCGCCGCGTCGCCACCGGGGCGGATGAACATGTGTTGGTTGGCGATGGCAGCCGTTTCGCTACGCCGAGGATCGACCACCACGACTTTGCCGCCCCGCGCCTGAATCGCCTTCAAGCGCTTCTCTACGTCGGGTACGGTCATGATGCTGCCGTTGGAGGCGAGCGGGTTGCCGCCCAGAATCAGCATGAAATCGGTGTGGTCGATGTCGGCGATGGGCAGCAACAGGCCGTGGCCATACATCAGGTAGCTGGTGAGGTGATGGGGCAATTGGTCGACGGATGTCGCGGAGAATCGGTTGCGGGTTTTCAGCAGACCAAGGAAGTAATTGCTGTGGGTCATCAGCCCATAATTGTGAACGCTGGGGTTGCCCTGATAGACCGCGACAGCGTTTTGTCCGTGACGCTGCTGGATGTCCAGCAGACGCTCGGCCACCAGTTCGAACGCGTCCTGCCAGGCGATGGGATGCCACTCGCTGCCGATACGGCGCATAGGCTGTCGCAAGCGGTCGGGGTCGTTCTGGATGTCTTGCAAAGCCACCGCTTTCGGGCAGATATGCCCTCGGCTGAACGTGTCTTGCGCGTCGCCCTTGATCGAGCTGATACGCACGCTGGCATCGTCTTCAAGGGTGGTTTCGATGGTCAGGCCACAGATGGCCTCGCACAGGTGACAGGCACGGTGGTGGAGAGTCTTGGTCATCGCCAGTCTCATGTTTTTGTGTGGCGATCGGCGCGATCGCGGAAACAAAACTATGGAGCCTGGCGCGGCACTTCGCCAGAAACGTCAGTGCCGTGAATCGGACAGCATCAGGCGAGCCGATAGCTCACCTGAGCAAAGGAACGGGGATCAGGAAGCCGAACCGCCGATGGGCGTGACCACCTTGCGCTTCAGCTGAATCTCATGAACGGTCTCGACCTGTTCCTGGGAGACCTGCACGCCCGTCAGTTCGCCAATCAAACGCCAATGGTCATCCAGTCCGGCACTGATGGTGGCCATGCGGTCGATCATGCGGCGACCTGCCGAACGGGTCACTTCATCTTCACTGCGCATCAGCTCGAACGACATCGACGTCATGGAAGCAGTGAGGTGCGTGAGGGTGCGAGCCGTGAGCCCGAGCAGTTCCGTCAGTTGTTTCTCTTTTGAATCCATTCCCCACCCCTTCTGGAGGACATAAGCGGCCTTTATAACCCACGCCACACGTTTAGGAAACGTCCCGGTTTCCACGGCGTGAAGCATGTCGCATTAGGTTCAGCAGCATTTTGAAACTGTTGCAAAAACGGCAGTAATTGCCAGTGTCCAGCGAAGCGGTGTACAACCTTTGCCCTTCGCGGTGGACGCAGATGGCGAATTGCCTTCGCTTCGTACGCAACTGTAGCACTTCGTTACATGAAAAGCGTCCTGACCACGCCATTTTCAAGCGACCGGACGTCTGACAATTTTTTTCGAACATGCCGGGCCTTGGCACGAGGCGACATTTTCTTATACCCTCGCGCCTTCCCTATTCGTCGCCCCGTGCGGCTTTTGCCGCAGGTCTCGCCCGTTTTCCCGATAAAACCCGGCTTAGAGGATCTGCGGTCTGTTGCAGACAAGGTAGTTAATGATGATCACCAGGCACTTTCTCTCGATGATGGATTACACGCCAGACGAACTGAGCGCCGTGATCCGTCGAGGCATTGAGCTGAAGGACTTGCGAAACCGAGGCGTGTTGTTCGAGCCGCTGAGAGGTCGAGTGCTGGCCATGATCTTCGAGAAATCTTCGACTCGGACTCGCGTTTCGTTCGAAGCCGGCATGATCCAGCTCGGCGGTCAGGCCATCTTTTTGTCCCCTCGCGACACCCAACTGGGGCGTGGCGAACCGATTGCCGACGGCGCGCGCGTCATGTCGCGCATGGTCGATGCGGTCATGATCCGCACGTTCGCCCACAGCAACCTCATCGAATTCGCTGCAAATTCCCGTGTGCCTGTGATCAACGGCCTGTCCGACGATCTGCACCCGTGCCAGTTACTGGCCGACATGCAGACCTTCCTCGAACATCGCGGTGCGATCAAGGGCAAGACCGTGGCCTGGATCGGCGACGGCAACAACATGTGCAACAGCTATATAGAAGCGGCGATCCAGTTCGACTTCCAACTGCGCGTCGCCTGCCCTGAAGGCTACGAGCCGAGCCCACGCTTCCTGGCGCTGGCCGGCGACCGCGTGACCGTGACCCGCGACCCGCGTGAAGCGGTCAAGGGCGCGCATTTGATCAGCACCGACGTCTGGACCTCCATGGGCCAGGAAGAGGAAACCGCCAAGCGCATCGCGCTGTTCAAGCCTTTCCAGGTCACTCGCGAACTGCTCGATCTGGCCGCTGACGACGTGCTGTTCATGCACTGTCTGCCTGCCCACCGGGGTGAGGAGATCAGTGAAGACCTGCTCGACGATCCACGTTCAGTGGCGTGGGATCAGGCGGAAAATCGTCTGCATGCGCAAAAGGCGCTGCTCGAATTTCTGGTGGCGCCTGCCTACCAACCTGCATGAGTGAGCCGATGCTGCTGCAACTGCGTGACCTGGCCTGCGGTTATCAAGACCAACGCGTGGTGCAGAACCTGAATCTGTACCTCAACGCCGGAGACATCGGGTGCCTGCTCGGCTCGTCGGGCTGCGGCAAGACCACCACGTTGCGCGCCATCGCCGGTTTCGAACCGGTGCACGCGGGTGAAATCAGCCTCGCGGGCGACGTCATCTCCAGACCCGGCTTCACCCTCGCGCCCGAGAAGCGCCGGATCGGCATGGTGTTTCAGGACTACGCGCTGTTCCCGCACCTGACTGTCGCGGACAACATCGCCTTCGGCATTCGGCATCATCCGCGCCTGGCACAGGTGGTCGAAGAAATGTTGGCGTTGGTCAACCTCGGCGCGCTGGGCAAGCGGCATCCCCATGAGCTTTCGGGCGGCCAGCAACAACGCGTCGCCTTGGCGCGGGCATTGGCACCAGAACCGCAATTGCTGCTGCTCGACGAACCTTTTTCCAACCTCGATGGCGAGCTGCGCCGACGTTTGAGCCATGAGGTGCGCGATATTCTCAAGGCCCGAGGCACCAGCGCGATTCTGGTGACCCACGATCAGGAAGAAGCCTTCGCCGTCAGCGATCAGGTGGGGGTGTTCAAGGAAGGACGCCTTGAACAATGGGATACGCCTTACAACCTTTATCACCGACCGGCTACGCGCTATGTCGCCAGTTTTGTCGGCCAGGGTTATTTCATTCGTGGGCAAATGATGGATGGCGAGTCGGTGCAGACCGAACTCGGCGTACTGCGTGGGACCTGTGCCCGTGATCCTGTAGGCACGGTCGATGTGCTGCTGAGGCCGGACGACATCATGTATGCGCCGGACAGCCCAGTGAAAGCCCGAGTCATCAGCAAAACCTTTCAGGGCGCCGCGACGCTGTATCGCTTGCAGCTGCCAAGCGGGACGCCACTGGAAGCCTTGTTCCCCAGCCAAGCTGATCTGCACGCGGGAGATGACGTCGGTATCCGCGTAACGGCTCAGAATCTGGTGCTGTTTCCTGCGTCCTGACGAACACCCCTCGCTGAGATTGGGAACACAGTCCCCTGCAGGACCGAATTCATTCGCGAATAGATCGTACAGCCGATGAAGGTCCGTCGCCTGCACCACCCTTTCGCGAATGAATTCGCTCCCACAGAGGACGCGGCGGTGAACTCACCCGACCATCAACACCCCACTCGCCACCAACGTCGCATACCCGCCAATCTTCACCCGATCTCCCTCCAGACGACAGAACAACTCGCCCCCTCGCGCCGAACTCTGATGGGCTGTCAGGCTGAATTTGTTCAGGCGTGCCGACCAATACGGAATCAGGCTGCAATGGGTCGAGCCGGTGACCGGGTCTTCGGGAATGCCGTTCCCCGGCGCGAAATAGCGAGAGACAAAATCATGCGCGTCGCCATCGCCTTTCGCAGTGATGATCACCCCCGGCCATGGCAGCCGGGCGATGGCAGCCATGTCAGGCTTGCAATCGCGAACCGCCTGCTCGGACTCCAGCACCACCAACAGCGCCGCAGCGCCCAGCGCGTCGACGACTTCGGTGTTCAGCGCGCGTTCGATATCCACCGTCACGCCCACTTCACTCGGCGGCAGAGAGGGAAAATCCAGCAACAGGCGTCCGTTCTCGCGGCTGACGCTCAGCGGCCCTGACTGGCTGATGAACTGAATGGTGTCAGACGTTTCGCCATACTTTTCATACAACACATAGGCGCTGGCCAACGTCGCATGCCCGCACAGCGGGACTTCATTGGTAGGCGTGAACCAACGGATATGCCAGCCCTGCGCCTCCCGCACAACAAAAGCGGTTTCGGACAGGTTGTGTTCCGTCGCAATGCGCTGCATCAGCTCATCCGACAGCCAGGCATCGAGGCGATACACCATCGCAGGGTTGCCTGCGAACGGTCGGTCACTGAAGGCATCGACTTGATGAAATTCAAGCTGCATGGAAGGCATCCCCAATCGTTATTGTTCGAGCGCCCTGCCCTGCATCAGCCTGAATGACTACAGCAAGACACGGCATATCTGACGATGCATCCGGATCATTCGCGGCCAATCTGAGCAAACGTCGCACCGGTATGTTGAGCAAGTACCGCCGCCGACAGTTCAACCTCAAGCCCTCGACGACCAGCGCTGACAAAAATGGTCGCGAACGGTTGGGCGGACACGTCAATAAACGTTCTGAGCCGTTTCTTTTGACCGAACGGGCTGATCCCGCCCAACAGATAACCCGTAGACCGTTGCGCGGCGGCGGGGTCGGCCATCTCGGCTTTTTTCGCCCCTGCCGCATGGGCCAGGGCCTTGAGGTCCAGCGAACCCACCACCGGCACCACGGCCACCAGCAACTCACCCTTCTCGGTGCTGGCCAGCAGCGTCTTGAAGACTTGCTCGGGTTGCAGATTCAGCTTTTCAGCGGCTTCCAGGCCATAGGACGCGGCCTTGGGGTCATGTTCGTAACTGTGGACACGGTGTTCGGCGCGAACTTTTTTCAGTAAATCCAATGCGGGGGTCATGCAGCACTCCAGACGACCAGGGTATTTCGTGTTGGCTGTCGCTACTTTAGGCCATCTGCTGTCGAAACGCCTCTGTTCAGCGGCTGTCCCAGCGTGAAATCGTTAAGCCCTGAAAAACAGAGACACCGTTCACTTTCGACTTTGACAATGTTCGTTTACGTCTATATTTTTTCGAATACGAATATTCAGCCTTCAACGGTGAGGCCGCCTCATCACCTGACGGGTTTTCGCACGTACACTGACGACAGTCCCGAACACCCGCTTTATCACCAGGCAATCGACATGACCGACAACGACAACAAGAATTACATCATCGCCCTCGATCAAGGTACGACCAGCTCCCGCGCAATCATCTTCGACCGCGATGCCAACGTGGTGAGTACCGCCCAGAGCGAATTCGTGCAGCACTACCCGCAGCCAGGCTGGGTGGAGCACGATCCGATGGAAATCTTCGCCACCCAGACCGCCTGCATGACCAAAGTGCTGGCCCAGGCCAACCTGCATCACAACCAGATCGCTGCCATTGGCATCACCAACCAGCGCGAAACCACGGTGGTCTGGGAGAAAGACACTGGGCGGCCGATCTACAACGCCGTGGTCTGGCAATGCCGTCGCAGCACCGAGATTTGTCAGCAGCTCAAGCGCGACGGGCTGGAGGACTACATTCGGGACACCACCGGTCTGGTGATCGACCCGTATTTTTCCGGCAGCAAACTGAAGTGGATTCTCGACCACGTCGAAGGCAGCCGCGAACGTGCCCGTCGGGGCGAGTTGCTGTTCGGCACCGTTGATAGCTGGCTGATCTGGAAATTCACCGGTGGCAAGGTGCACGTCACCGATTACACCAACGCCTCGCGCACCATGATGTTCAACATCCATACCCTCGAATGGGACCAGCGGATGCTGGATGTGCTCGACGTGCCTCGGGAAATGCTGCCCGAGGTGAAGTCCTCATCTGAAGTTTACGGCCACAGCAAAAGCGGCATCGCCATCGCTGGTATCGCGGGGGACCAGCAATCGGCCCTGTTCGGCCAGATGTGCGTGGAACCCGGCCAGGCCAAGAACACGTACGGCACCGGCTGTTTCCTGTTGATGAACACGGGCAAGAAAGCCGTGAAATCCAACCACGGCCTGCTTACCACCATCGGCTGCGGTCCACGTGGCGAAGTGGCGTATGCGCTGGAAGGCGCGGTGTTCAACGGCGGCTCGACGGTGCAGTGGCTGAGGGATGAACTGAAGATCGTCAACGACTCCATGGACACCGAGTACTTCGCGACCAAGGTGAAGAACAGCAACGGCGTGTACCTGGTGCCCGCGTTCACGGGACTTGGCGCACCGTATTGGGACCCTTACGCCCGTGGCGCGCTGTTCGGCCTGACCCGGGGCGTGAAGGTCGATCACATCATCCGGGCCGCGCTGGAATCCATCGCCTACCAGACCCGCGACGTCCTCGACGCCATGCAGCAGGACGCCGCCGAACCGCTCAAGGCCCTCCGCGTGGACGGCGGCGCGGTGGCCAACAACTTCCTGATGCAGTTCCAGGCCGACATTCTGGGCACCCAGGTCGAGCGCCCGAAAATGCGCGAAACCACGGCCTTGGGCGCGGCGTATCTGGCGGGTCTTGCCATCGGCTTCTGGAGCGGGCTGGACGAGTTGAAAGACAAGGCAGTAATCGAACGCAAATTCGAACCGCAATGCGACGAGGCGGAGAAGGAAAAGCTGTACGCGGGCTGGCGCAAGGCGGTGGAGCGCACGCGGGATTGGGAGCCGCACGAAGACGCGGAGTCATAAGCCACAGCGCGATTCAACGGGTCGCCTGGTTTCACTGTAGGAGCGAATTCATTCGCGATGCTGTGGTACATCCGACAGATCTCTATCGAATGTACCGGCCGCTCGCGAATGAATTCGCTCCTACAGGTTTGATCTTTGAGATTCTTTTTCCGGCTGACAGGTAATGGCTGCCTGCGGCATCATGGGCGCTCTTGCCCGAAGGAAGAAAAATGAATCTGCCACCCCGTCAACAGCAGATCCTCGAGCTGGTCCGTGAACGCGGCTACGTCAGCATCGAAGAAATGGCCCAATTGTTCGTCGTGACCCCGCAAACCATTCGGCGCGACATCAACCAACTGGCAGAGATGAACCTTTTGCGTCGCTACCACGGTGGCGCAGCGTATGACTCCAGCATCGAAAACACCGCCTACGCCATGCGCGCGGACCAGATGCGCGACGAGAAACAGCGCATCGCCGAAGCCATCGCGGCGCAGATTCCCGATCACGCCTCGCTGTTCATCAACATCGGCACCACCACCGAATCCATCGCCCGCGCTTTGCTCAACCACAGTCACCTGAAGATCATCACCAACAACCTGCACGTGGCGTCGATCCTCAGCGGCAAGGACGACTTCGAAGTGCTGCTGGCCGGGGGCAATGTGCGCCGTGACGGCGGTGTGGTGGGTCAGGCGAGCGTTGATTTCATCACCCAGTTCAAGGTCGATTTCGCGCTGGTGGGCATCAGCGGCATCGACGAAGACGGCAGCCTGCTGGATTTCGATTATCAGGAAGTCCGCGTCTCCCAGGCGATCATCGCCAATGCGCGTCAAGTCATTCTGGCGGCGGACTCCAGCAAATTCGGCCGCAACGCCATGGTACGCCTGGGCCCGATCACCCTGATCGACTGCCTCGTCACCGACCAGCCCCCCGCGCCTGCACTGGCGCAACTGCTGACGCAGAACAAGATTCGGCTGGAAGTCGTATAAGTTTCTGATAGCCGGCGTATCGCGCTGGCTTTGGCTCCGGCGTTGGCGTTGGCGTTGGCGTTGGCGTTGGCGTTGGCTTTTGATTCTGGCCGCAGGCCGTGGGAGCTGGCTTGCCTGCGATCTGGCGCGAAGCGGCAGCGAAACATGTGATTGCGTCGTACCAGGCGCACCGCGTTTACCGAATTCACTGCCGCTTCGCAGCAGATCGCAGGCAAGCCAGCTCCCACGCCCTGCGGGCAGAATCAAAAAACAAACCGCGTTACCCCGTCCAACATCTTCAACCCAATCAAAAACAAATCGCGCTACTGCAACGGCCTGTCCGAACATGATCATGTTCGCTTTTGTTCCTTTCCCTCCCCTCCCATCAGTATTTTCAATCAATACCGAGTGGTGGCCTCGGTCTTATTGCGTTACTATTTTCGAAAATGAACGTAAATGTTCGAATTCGCCAAAATCGAACGTGACCGAATTCTCGACAGGAGGCCCCGATGGCCCACTCCGCCTTGCCCACCCCACCGCTTTCCGAGGTTTATGACATTGCCGTGATCGGCGGTGGCATCAATGGCGTCGGGATCGCAGCGGATGCATCGGGACGCGGCCTGTCAGTGTTCCTTTGCGAAAAGGATGACCTCGCCAGCCACACCTCGTCGGCCAGTAGCAAGCTGATCCACGGTGGCCTGCGCTACCTCGAACATTACGAATTCCGTCTGGTGCGTGAGGCGTTGGCCGAGCGTGAAGTGCTGCTGGAGAAGGCGCCGCACATCGTCAAGCCCATGCGTTTCGTGCTGCCCCATCGTCCGCACTTGCGTCCTGCATGGATGATCCGTGCAGGTCTGTTCCTCTATGACCACCTCGGCAAACGCGAAAAGCTGCCCGCGTCGAAAAGCCTGCGCTTCGGTGCTGGCAGCCCGCTCAACGCCACTATCACCCGTGGTTTCGAATACTCGGATTGCTGGGTAGATGACGCCCGTCTCGTGGTGCTCAATGCGATGGCGGCACGGGAAAAAGGCGCGCACATTCACACCCAGACCCGCTGCCTCAGTGCTCGACGCAGCAACGGCCTGTGGCACCTGAACATGGAACGCGCCGATGGCAGCCTTTTCTCCATTCGTGCCAGGGCGTTGGTGAACGCGGCCGGCCCATGGGTCGCCAAGTTCATTCGCGAAGATTTGAAGCTGGAGTCGCAATATGGCATTCGCCTGATCCAAGGCAGCCATTTGATCGTGCCGAAACTGTACGAAGGCGAAAACGCGTTCATCCTGCAGAACGAGGATCAGCGCATCGTCTTCGCGATTCCGTATCTGGAGCGGTTCACCATCATTGGCACCACCGATCGCGAATACACCGGTGACCCGGCCAAAGTGGCGATCACCGAAGGCGAGACCGATTACCTGCTGAAGATTGTCAACGAACACTTCAAGAAGCAGCTCAGCCGCGACGACATTATCCGCACCTATTCTGGCGTGCGCCCGCTGTGCAACGACGAATCCGACAACCCCTCAGCGATCACCCGCGACTACACCCTGTCGCTGTCCGGTGGCGCGGGCGAGCCGCCGATCTTGTCGGTGTTCGGTGGGAAACTGACGACCTATCGCAAGCTGGCGGAGTCGGCGATGCAACAGCTGGCGCCGTTCTTCACCCAGATGCGTCCGAGCTGGACCGCCAAGGCGAGCCTGCCGGGTGGAGAAAACATGACCAAGCCAGCGGCCTTGGCAGCTGAGTTGCAACAACGCTGCCCTTGGCTGCCTGCAGACCTTGCCAAGCGTTGGTCGATCACCTACGGCTCACGCAGCTGGCGCATCATCGACGGCGCGCAAGGGTTGGCGGATTTGGGCGAACACCTCGGTGGTGGCCTTTACAGCCGCGAGGTGGATTATCTGTGCAGCCAAGAATGGGCGACGAAAGCTGACGACATCCTGTGGCGTCGGACCAAGCTCGGCCTGTTCACCACGGCGGAAGAACAGCAGAACGTGCAGGCGTACCTCGATAAAGTCGCCCGGAGCAAAGGGGCCATCGAGGCCGCTTGATTTCCCGGCGACACACCGGATCGACTGACACCCCTCGGCCTCTCTGTGGGAGCGAATTCATTCGCGAATGATCCGACAGGCGATGCATCGTCATCGTCAGTAACCTCTTTCGCGAATGAATTCGCTCCCACAGACTGCGAGCGTTTTGCCTGATTCATCCACACAGGCATTCGGTTTTCCGAACACCCCTCTCTCGCCTATTCGGCATTCCGTACGATTCATCCTCCCTCTATCGCAACAATAAAATAAAATCCCTTTAATTTCAGTGAGTTAAAACATGTCACATGCTTGGCATGACTCATGCTCTACACTCAATCACGATTGCTCCGATGTAGCGTGCCGCCTGAATTGGGCCGCCGTTGTAGCGTTCTGAAACCGATAGGGCCGACCCAACACGGACCCATAAGAAAAACAAAGTCGAGGAGAAACAGATGCGTATCGTTCCCCACATTCTGGGCGTTGCCATTGCTGCAGCCGCTTTGATCAGCACCCCAGTGTCCGCCGCCGAGCTGACCGGCACTCTGAAAAAAATCAACGATTCCGGCACCATCACCCTCGGTCACCGCGACTCGTCCATTCCGTTCTCGTACATCGCTGACGCTTCCGGCAAACCTGTCGGTTACTCCCACGACATTCAGCTTGCCATCGTCGAAGCGATCAAAAAAGACCTGAACAAGCCAGATCTGAACGTCAAGTACAACCTGGTCACTTCCCAGACCCGTATCCCGCTGGTTCAGAACGGCACTGTCGACGTTGAGTGTGGTTCGACCACCAACAACGCCGAGCGCGCTCAGCAAGTCGACTTCTCCGTCGGCATTTTCGAAATCGGCACCAAGCTGCTGACCAAGGTCGGTTCGCCGTACAACGACTTCGATGATCTGAAAGGCAAGAACGTCGTGACCACCGCGGGCACCACGTCCGAGCGCATTATCAAAGCGATGAACGCTGACAAGCAGATGGGCATGAACGTCATTTCCGCCAAAGACCACGGTGAGTCCTTCCAGATGCTGGAATCGGGCCGTGCCGTTGCATTCATGATGGATGACGCACTGCTGGCGGGCGAAATGGCCAAGGCCAAGAAGCCAACCGACTGGCACGTGACCGGCACCCCGCAATCCTATGAAATCTACGGTTGCATGGTTCGTAAAGACGACCCAGCGTTCAAGAAAGCCGTGGACGACGCGATTGTCGGCCTCTACAAGTCGGGCGAGATCAACAAGATCTACGACAAGTGGTTCACCCAGCCAATTCCTCCAAAAGGCCTGAACCTGAGCTTCCCGATGAGCGAAGAGCTCAAGAAGCTGATCGCCAACCCGAACGACAAGCCAGCGCCGGACAAGAAGGCTTAAGCCCTTCGCTCCGTTATCACAAAAAGATAAGCCTGATTTCCGGGGACGTAATAAGTCCCCGGAAGCCGCTGCCCTTGGCATGCGCGCATAACGATCGATCAGAGGGGAGACCCTGATGAATTACAACTGGGACTGGAGCGTATTCTTCAAGTCCACTGGCGTCGGCACCGAGACCTATCTGGACTGGTATGTATCCGGTCTGGGCTGGACCATCGGCATCTCCATCGTCGCCTGGATCATCGCGTTAATCCTGGGCTCAGTGCTCGGGGTGATGCGCACGGTGCCCAATCGCATCGTGTCTTCCATCGCCACGGTTTACGTGGAAATTTTCCGTAACGTGCCACTGCTGGTGCAGCTGTTCATCTGGTACTTCCTGGTGCCGGATCTGCTGCCTGAGAACCTGCAGGAGTGGTACAAGCAGGACCTGAACCCGACCACCTCGGCCTTTCTGAGCGTTGTCGTGTGCCTGGGTCTGTTCACCGCCGCACGGGTTTGCGAACAAGTGCGCACCGGTATCCAGGCGTTGCCTCGCGGCCAGGAATCCGCCGCGCGCGCCATGGGTTTCAAACTGCCGCAGATCTACTGGAACGTGCTGCTGCCGCAGGCTTACCGGATCATCATCCCGCCGCTCACCTCCGAATTCCTCAACGTGTTCAAGAACTCGTCGGTGGCCTCGCTGATCGGTCTGATGGAATTGCTGGCCCAGACCAAACAGACCGCCGAGTTTTCCGCGAACCTGTTCGAAGCCTTCACCCTCGCCACCTTGATCTACTTCACGCTGAACATGAGTCTGATGTTGCTCATGCGTCTGGTCGAGAAGAAAGTCGCCGTGCCGGGCCTGATCTCCGTGGGAGGTAAATAATGGACTTCTCTGGAATCATCCCCGCCATTCCAGGCATGTGGAACGGCATGGTCATGACCTTGCAGTTGATGGTCATGGGCGTGGTCGGCGGCATCATCATCGGGACCCTTCTGGCCCTGATGCGCCTGTCGTCGAGCAAACTGTTGTCGCGCATCGCCGGTGCCTACGTCAACTATTTCCGCTCGATCCCGCTGCTGCTGGTCATCACCTGGTTCTACCTGGCGGTGCCGTTCGTGCTGCGCTGGATCACCGGCCAGGACACTCCGGTCGGCGCGTTCACCTCCTGCGTCGTGGCCTTCATGATGTTCGAGGCCGCGTACTTCTGCGAAATCGTCCGTGCCGGTGTGCAGTCGATTTCCCGTGGACAGATGGGTGCCGCGCAAGCGCTGGGCATGACCTACGGCCAGATGATGCGCCTGATTATCCTGCCGCAAGCCTTCCGCAAGATGACCCCGCTGCTGCTGCAGCAGAGCATCATTCTGTTTCAGGACACCTCGCTGGTTTACACGGTCGGTCTGGTGGACTTCCTCAACTCAGCCCGTTCCAGCGGCGACATCATTGGTCGTTCCAATGAATTCCTGATCGTCGCGGGTCTGGTGTACTTCACGATCAGCTTCGTGGCCGCGCGTCTGGTCAAGCTCATGCAAAAAAGGTTAGCCGTATGATTTCCATCAAAAATATCAACAAGTGGTATGGGGACTTCCAGGTGCTGACCGATTGCAGCACTGAGGTCAAGAAAGGCGAAGTGATCGTGGTCTGCGGCCCGTCCGGTTCGGGCAAATCGACCCTGATCAAGTGCGTCAACGCGCTGGAACCGTTCCAGAAAGGCGACATCGTGGTCGATGGCACCTCCATTGCCGACCCGAAGACCAACCTGCCGAAACTGCGTTCCCGCGTGGGTATGGTGTTCCAGCACTTCGAGCTGTTCCCGCACCTGACCATCACTGAAAACCTGACCATTGCGCAGATCAAGGTCTTGGGCCGCAGCAAGGAAGAAGCCACCAAAAAAGGCCTGGCCCTGCTGGAGCGCGTCGGCTTGTCGGCTCACGCTCACAAGCACCCTGGCCAACTGTCCGGCGGCCAGCAGCAGCGCGTGGCGATTGCCCGTGCGCTGGCGATGGACCCGGTGGTCATGCTGTTCGACGAACCGACCTCCGCCCTCGACCCTGAGATGGTCAACGAAGTGCTGGACGTGATGGTACAGCTCGCCCACGAAGGCATGACCATGATGTGCGTGACCCACGAAATGGGCTTCGCCCGAAAAGTGGCCGACCGCGTGATCTTCATGGACAAGGGCCAGATCATCGAAGACTGCGTCAAGGACGAATTCTTCGGCGACGTCAGCGCCCGTTCCGAACGCGCTCAGCACTTCCTGAACAAAATCCTGCAGCACTAACCAGATCTGCCTCACGAGGGCAACGCCCCAAAAGGGCAAAAAACCACTGGCTGTCTGTGTCGCTATCAATGACACGGGCAGCTGGTCGGTCCAGGACGACTGTGATGAAATGCGATCCACCTCTTAGCGCGCCGCCATCACTTGCCGTGAAACCCCGCCTGATACGCCACCTGTTTCTGCCCCCGCTGATCATTCTGCTGATGATCGCGCTCGGCTACGTCACCTATCTGTACAGCGAAAAGAACGCCATCAAGGCCCTCGGCGAAAACGGCGAGCGGCAACTTGAGCTGCACGCCCGCACCGTCGAAAGCGAAATCAACAAATACAACTATCTGCCCAGCGTGCTGGAGCTCGAATCCAATGTCTCCGATTTGCTCAATGACCCTTCGCCGGAGCTGCGAAGCAAGGTCAATGACTACCTCGAAGGCCTGAATCGCCGCAGCCGCAGTCGCGCGATCTACGTGCTCGACACCACCGGCCGCGTGCTGGCCACCAGCAACTGGCGCGACGCCGACAGCTATCTCGGCGAAGACCTGTCGTTCCGCGCCTATTACCAGGACGCGATTCGCGGGTTGCCGGGCCGCTTCTACGGCATCGGCAGCACCACCGGGGAGCCGGGTTACTACCTCGCCCACGGGCTGGAAGAGAAAGGCAAGATCATCGGCGTGGCGGTGATCAAAGTGCGCCTTGAAGCGCTGGAAGAGCGCTGGCAACGGGCGCGTCTGGAAGCCTTCGTCAGCGATGAAAACGGCATCATCATTCTGTCCAGCGACCCGGCGCGACGACTGAAATCGGTTCGCCCGCTGACCCCGCAAATCAAGGAGCGCCTGGCCCGAAGCCTGCAATATTACTGGTGGCCCCTCAACGAGCTGGTGCCGTTGGAGCGCGAGCTGATCGCCGACGGGGTCGAGAAGTTGACCTTTCCGGCCAACGTCAGCGTGGACCACGAACACACGGTCGTCAGCTACCTCGCGCAGACCCGGGACCTGGCCGACACGCCGTGGCACTTGACGCTGCTGACTCCGCTGGAGGATTTACGGCGTGAAGCGGCCAATCAAGGCATGCTGGTGGCCGTGGCCTGCGCGCTGGCGATGTTTCTGCTAATCGCCTGGAACGAGCGGCGCAAGGTGATTTCGACCCGCCTCGCGGCTCGTGAAGCGCTGGAAGAAGCCAACAACGAACTGGAGCGTCGGATTACCGAGCGTACTGCCGACCTGCGCGCCAGCAACGAGCGCCTCAAGGGGCAGATTCGCGAGCGGCGTCAGGCCGAAGAAACCTTGCGTCAGGCCCAGGACGAATTGGTGCAGGCCGGCAAACTCGCGGCCATCGGACAGATGTCCACCAGCATCGCCCACGAACTCAATCAGCCGCTGGCCGCTTTGCGTACGTTGTCCGGCAATACGGTGCGGTTCATCGAACGCGGAGCGCTGGATACGGCGAGCACCAATCTGCGCACGATCAACGACCTGGTCGATCGCATGGGCCGCATCACCGCGAGCCTGCGCGCCTTCGCCCGACGCGGGGAAGACAAGGGCCAGGCCTCGCTGGCCAAAGCGGTGGATGCATCACTGCAGGTGCTCGGCGGACGTCTGGAAAACAGCGCGCTGGAATTGCATCAGGCCTTCGACGACGTCGAACTCGCCATCGACCAGACCCGGCTGGAGCAGATTCTGGTCAACCTGATCGGCAACGCGCTGGACGCCATGCAGGCGCAACCGCTGCCGGTGCTGTGGCTGCAAGGCGACCTGTGCGAAGGCCGCTACCGCCTGCGGGTGCGCGACAACGGCCATGGCATCGACGCCGAAGCGCGCAAGCATTTGTTCGAACCGTTTTTTACCACCAAGCCCGGCGAACAAGGGCTGGGGCTGGGCTTGACCCTCTCCGCCAGCCTCGCAGCGGCCGCCGGGGGCAGTTTGAACGCCGAAGATCCGGCCGAAGGCGGCACGATGTTTGTGTTGGTGTTGCCGTTGGTAGCGGCGTGAATGGCTCGCTTTGAGAGGGAGCCGCGTCTGTTTTTGATTCTGGGCGAAGGCCGTAGGAGCTGGCTTGCCTGCGATCTGCCAGGAACTGGCAGCAAATTCTGAAACCACGTATGACTGATACACCCTAGTTGTTTGATTTCGCTGCCGCTACGCGCCAGTTCGCAGGCAAGCCGGCTCCCACGCCCTCCGGGCAGAAGCGGTATTGAGTCACCACGTCATTGTATTGAGGACACATGCTTCGATGAGGATTTGCACATGAACACTGAACTGACCGTCCTCATCGTCGAAGATGACCCCCACGTCCTGCTCGGCTGCCAGCAGGCACTCGCACTGGAAGACATCCACAGCCAGGGCGTGGGCAGTGCCGAAGAGGCGTTGGCGATGGTCGGCGACAACTTTGCCGGGATCGTCATCAGCGACATTCGTTTGCCAGGCATTGACGGGCTGGAATTGCTCAAGCGCCTGAAAGAACGCGACCGCAGCCTGCCGGTGGTGCTGATCACCGGCCACGGCGATGTGTCGATGGCGGTCGGTGCCATGCGCGACGGTGCCTACGACTTCATGGAAAAACCCTTCTCCCCCGAGCGTCTGGTGGACGTCGCACGCCGCGCCCTGGAACACCGCGGGCTTGCGCGGGAAGTCTCATCGCTGCGTCGGCAACTGGCCGAACGCGACTCGCTGGAAGGCAAGATCATCGGTCGCTCACCGGCCATGCAGAACCTGCGCGCGCTGATCACCAACGTCGCGGACACCTCAGCCAACGTGTTGATCGAAGGTGAAACCGGCACGGGCAAGGAGCTGGTTGCTCGCTGTCTGCACGACTTCAGCCGTCGGCATTCCAATCAGTTCGTCGCGTTGAACTGCGGCGGGCTGCCAGAAAACCTGTTCGAGAGCGAGATTTTCGGCCACGAAGCCAACGCCTTCACCGGCGCAGGCAAGCGCCGCATTGGCAAGATCGAACACGCCCACAACGGCACGCTGTTTCTCGATGAAGTGGAAAGCATGCCGATCAACCTGCAGATCAAATTGCTGCGGGTGTTGCAGGAACGCACGCTGGAGCGCCTCGGTTCGAACCAGAGTGTCGCGGTGGATTGCCGGGTGATCGCGGCGACCAAATCCGACCTCAATGAGCTGAGTAGAGCCAGCCAGTTTCGCAGCGACCTGTATTACCGCCTTAACGTGGTGACCCTGGAATTGCCGCCGTTGCGTGAGCGTCGCGAAGACATCCTGCAACTGTTCGAACACTTTCTGCAGCTCTCGTCCCTGCGCTTCGACCGCGAGCCACCGCAACTGGACCCGCACACCGTTTCCGCTCTGATGAGCCACGACTGGCCGGGCAACGTGCGGGAACTGCGCAACGTCGCCGAGCGTTATGCCTTGGGGCTGCCAGCGTTCAAGAAAACCGGCGTCGCGGCCCTGAGCCAGAGCCTGGGGTTTTCCGAGGCGGTGGAAGCCTTCGAAAAAAACCTGCTCAGCGAGGCCTTGCTGCGCAGCGGCGGCAATCTCAGTCAGGCGAGCCAGGAACTGGGCATGGCCAAGACCACGCTGTTCGACAAGGTGAAGAAATACGGGTTGGGGTGACGCCATCCACGTCACGGCGGTCGGTGCTGCTACCGACCTGCACACGTCGTCTGGCCGTGCGCGGGGCCGGTACATCTGGCACATCACCTTCGCCTGAACCTTTTCGCGAATAAATTCGCTCCTACAGGTTGGCGTGGGTTGCTCAGGTTTTGAGGGCAACGCGGTCTCTCCTGTGGGAGCGAACTCATTCGCGAAGGGCCGGTACATCGGGCACATCACCTTCGCCTGAACCTTTTTCGCGAATAAATTCGCTCCCACAGGTTTACGTGGGTTGCTGATACTTGCGAGCGACGCCCGTACAAGGCATGCGTTTCCTCAGGCCCGTTCAGCCCCTATTCAACCCCTTGGCCCACCCTTTGCACTTCCCTTGAAAGGCCCGCCCGGCCGGTGTTCATGGCCATGAACCCGGTGTCCGGGGCGGCATTTCTGGGGTGAAGGCAACCTTGAACATTCTCGATCTCGATCACAGCCTGACGCAGCAGGCGCCGATCAAGGAGCGGCTGCATGACGGCCGGGCGATACGCCTGGATTTGCTGGCCTTGGGGCCGGTGTTGCGGCTGTGGTCCACGGAAACCCATTACCAACGGCTTGCCGGGCACCTGAGCCATCGTGCGCGACCGCTGGGCAATCGGCCGGAAATCTTCTTCGTCGGCTCCGGTGACTATCACCACCTGACCCCTGCCCTGCTCGCCGACGTCCCTGAGCCGATCACACTGATCCACTTCGACAATCACCCGGACTGGGTGCATTTCGCTCCCCGGCGCCACTGCGGGTCCTGGGTCAACCAGGCGCTGAAGCTGCCCAATGTCAGACGCATCATCACCCTCGGGCCGTGCAGCGACGACCTGGAAAGCCCACAGCTCAAGGGCGGCAACCTAGGAGCATTGAAGCGCGGCGATCTGCAGCTGTTTCCGTGGCGTCATCCCCCCTCGAAAGTCTGGGGCAAGATCGGCGACGGCCCCGGACATCGGCAGATCGACGGGCACTTGCACTGGCACAACCTGGCCGATGTGGACTGGCCGGTTTTCCTCGAACAGTTGGTCGCAAGCCTGCCCACCGACGCCGTGTGGATCACCATCGACAAGGACGTGCTGGCCAGCGAAGACGCTGCGACCAACTGGGATCAGGGCGGCATGCGCCTCACCCATTTGCTCGATGCCATTCGTACCCTGGCCGCGCAGACGCGGGTGTTGGGGATCGATGTCTGCGGCGAGTTCGCCCCGCCCGCGTTCAGCAATCCGCTCAAACGCTGGGAGGCAAAATCCGATCAGCCACCCGCCGAACGTTGGAGCGACGCGGACATTGCGCGTAATGCCAAGACCAATGCGGCGTTGATCGCGCTGTTCGAGGAGCTGTTTCCATGACCCCGATTGTCGTGCTGCTGACGGCGTTCTCGATCCTGCTGGACGTGATCGGCCAACTGGCGTTCAAGATCGGCCTGGATCGTCTGCCCGCGCAGGAAGGCGGGTTTCGCCTGCGCAGTTTCTGGGTGCAGATCGCGGGCGCGCCGATGCTCTGGTTCGGCGTCGGCGCGTACGTGGTCGAATTCATCACTTGGCTGTTCGTGCTGTCCCTGGCGCCGCTCAGCCTGGTGTTTCCGGCGGCGAGCCTGAGTTACGTAGGCGTGGTGCTGGGCGGGCGACTGGTCCTCGGCGAGCGGGTCAGCCGCCGTCGCTGGCTCGGCACGCTGGTCATCACGGCGGGCGTCATGTTGGTGTGCGCCACAGGCGCATGAGGTGGTCATGACACACATTCAATTCATTCCCGAACAAGCCTCTGCGATCACGTTGAGCGACCGCTCGGCGTTGAGCGTCGAGGTCAGTCACAGCATCCACCGGGTCAGCCGCACCGACTGGGCACAGCTCGACAGCGACTCGCTGGAAGGCTACGACTATTACGCGGCCATTGAAGACAGCGGGCTGCCCGGCATCGAGCCGCGCTATTTCATGATTCGCGACGGCCAGCGGTTGATCGCAGTGGCACCCGCCTATCGCGACCGCTTGAAGTTGAGTCACCTGCTGGACGGCGCGCTCGCCAGATTGCTCGGTCGTTTCTCGATACCGATCCTCGCGGTGGGTTCGCCCGTCACCGAGACCTGCTCCATCGCCTGCGCCCCGGACTGGCTGGCGCGCACGCCCGAGATGCTGCAGGTGTTGATCGACGCGCTGCATCGGCAATCACGTCTGGAAGGCGCGTGGCTGTACCTGTTCAAGGACGTGGCCGAAGAGCGCGTGACGCTGCGCAGCGCTCTGGAACATCTGGACTTCGTTCGCGTGGCGGGGATGCCGAGAACCCGGCTCCCATTACCGTTCACAGGGCTGGAAGGCTATCTCGCGAGCCTTGGCCGGGTGATGCGCAAGGGCCTGAAACGCAAGCTCAAGGCGCCGTCGAACCTGCGTATCGAGGCGCGGCAACATCAGGTTGAAGACGTGATCGAGCGCATGCTGGCGCTGTACGCCGACACGGTGGCGCGCAGTGGCGAAGACATCGAACCGCTGAGCGCCGACTATTTCCGCTCCGTACTCGCCAAGCTGGGCGAGCGCGCGACCTGCTACCTGTTCTGGTCCGACAACACGCTGATCGGCTTCAACCTGCTGTTAGGGGATGGCGCGCGACAGATCGACAAGGTCTTCGCCTCCGACGGTGCCGCCGCCCGCGAACATAACCTCTACCACCGCACTTGGCTGGCCCACGTGCAGCGCTGCATAGAGCACGGCATCCCGGCGTTCGAGGCCAGTCAGGCGGCGTATGGCGAGAAGCTGCGGCTAGGCTGCCAACTGCTGAGTAACGATCATTTCGTCCGCCACCGCCGCCTGTGGGTCACCCGCCTGTTGGGGTGGCTGGTGCGCAAGGCCGGCCTGGATCAATCGACTGTGGCAATCAGGAATACCGACGATGAGTGAGCAGACCTTGAATCAAAAACCGGCCTGGCGCTGGCTGGAAGGCCGGGCTGCGACCATCGGCCTGTGGTGCCTGTTGATCGGCACCGAGAGCGCGGCGCAAATCGCCTTGAAACTGGGGGGCGATGGACTGGCGGCGATGCCGTTCGGGCTGGACTGGCTTCGGGCGGCGCTGACCAACGTCGCCGTGCTGGCGGCAGTCGGCTGCTACGTCGGTTCGTTCCTGAGCTGGATGCTGATCCTGCGGCGCAGCAGTTTGTCACTGGCCTTCCCGCTCAGCTCGCTGGTGTTCGTGGTGGTGCTGCTGGGGTCGTGGCTGGGCCTGGGCGAAGACATCAGCGCCCTGCACTGGCTGGGCGTGTGGGTGATCATTGGCGGGATTGCGCTGTTGGCGGAGGGCGAGCAGTAACCCTCTGTAGCAACAGCGACCCCACAAACGCCATCGCCGGCGAGCCGTGCTGCTAGAGGCTTCGGCAGACGCAAATTACGGTACGACTCTGGGCTAGCTTTTGATTCTGGCCGAAGGCCGTAGGAGCTGGCTTGCCTGCGATCTGCCGGGAACCGGCAGCAAAACCTGACGCCTTCAACCTGCCTGACACACCGCACACACCGACCTTACTGCCGCTGCGCGCCAGATCGCAGGCAAGCCAGCTCCTACGGGGTGCGGTGTTTTCGCCGGACTGCTACAAAAGAAATGCATCAGGTCTTGGAATGGTCCACCAAAAACCCCAACCCATGGGACACGGGGATTTCTTTCACGCCCATCATCCGTTGCTGGTCCTTGATCTGCTTGTGGAAGGCCTTGACTTTGGTCCAGTGCATTTTCGGGCGGTAGTGGTGTTCGGCATGGTAGCCGTTGTTCATCCAGATGACGTTGTACAGCGTGCTGTACGAACTCACGCCCCAGGCGATTGGCAGGTCGGGGTTGCCGCCCAGATGCTCGTAATAGCCGTTCAGGGACGACAACGACTGCCCCAGATACCAGAACGGCAGCAACAGCAACACTGCGTGCCAGTCGTAGATCGCCAGCAGCAGGTAGGCCGCGAGGGTCACGTAGATTTCCACTTTGGCCCAGCGTGCGTCGTCAGGGTGTTTGCGCTTCATTTCTTCGTAATAGCTCTTCGGCTCGTCACGAAACGCGCTGAGGAACACATAGCGCCACAGGGGTTCAGGTTCGCCGTTGTGGCCATAGCGGTAGATCGACAGCGGGTCCACGGTGTCGCCTTTTTCGTCGGGGCGATCCGAGTTGCCCCGGTGATGGCGGTTGTGGATGTCGCGGTACATGGTCTGGGAAAACCCGATGGTCACCGACAGCAGCAGGTCGAATGCTCGGTTCATCGGCTTATGGGTGAAGTACGGGTTGTGAATCTGGTTGTGCGAGATGCTGTTGATGCTCCACGACAGGCTGACGGCGTACACCAGCGCCAGCGGCACGATGGCCCACCACGACAGGCCGTGGAAGGCCACGACCAGCCACAACACGAATGCGAAATGCGCCAGCGCCAGGGCAATCGGGACGACGTCCCAGAGTGAATACGCGAGCCAGCGGTAAACGGGACGAGCCATGAAGAACTTCCTCGAAACGGTGAGTGCTTCGGCTCATTGCAAGGGCCAGACCAACCCACCCGCTACTTGAAGTGATACGCCACGGCGACGTCCAGCTCGCCTTGATTCACGCGTCCTTGCTGGCGAACGATGCTGCTGTCGGCGGCCGATCCCACCAGGTGAATCCAGCTTGCACTGGTGATCAGCGACCAACTCGGCGCGATCGGAAACGCCACGCTTTGGGTGAAGGTCAGGTTTTGAAAACCACCGCTGGCGTTGTACGCACGAATGCCCGAGGCCCGGGATTCCGCGTCCGTCACGCCGAAAAAGGTCTGGGCCTGTTCGGCGTTGGCGTAGTGTGCAGCGAGGGTCGTGCTGCCGAAAATGCCGTGGCTCAGCGGATAATCCACCTCACCGCCGACGCGCCCCAGCACGCCGCCCTGCCCGTCGCTGCCGCCAAACGTGCGCCCGACTTCCGCAAACACCCGCCACGCGTCCGAGGGGCTGTATTCGATGAAGCCGCCCGCCTCACCCATGTCCGAGACATCCCGCAGGCCGTGCAGCGCGCCGTTGGCCGTGCGGCCTTCGACGTAGTTGACGAACGGCCCGGCGCTCCAGCCATTCGCCTTCAGCGCATCCCAGGACAAGCCCTCGTCGGAGCTGAGATTGACCCGCCCCCAGGACAGGTCCAGATAGGGAATCGGCCGGGTTTCGTAGCGCGTGCCGGTGCGGTCGTGGGGCTGATACGCAACGCCCACGCCAGCATCACCGCTCAGTGAATCGGCATGGCACACGGGGCTGAAATACGCGGCGCAGAGCAGGCCGACGGTACACAGGCGGCGTTTGAAACAGGTCGGCAGAAGGGTCATCGCAGAAGTCTCGGGGCAGCGAATATGCGCGCATCAATCCCCAGGGGCTGCTGTCAGCGCAAGCACTGATGTTGTTTGTAGCGACCTACAAAAATTGTAGCTTCACACCCCTCGCTTTTTCGTCGACACCCGCCAGCGCCCCTGCCCACCGGGCTTTCAGGCCTTTGGCACAGTCCCTGCTCTTGCCCTGTCACGAGCGACACGGCGACTCCCTCGCCTCGCTCTCTCTTTGGACAAGACAGGCAAACGCAGATGATGCATTGGCATATCGTGTGTGATTTCGACGGGACGATCACGCCGACCGACGTGATCGACAACATTCTCGAACGCTTCGCCGACCCCAGTTGGGCCGACATCGAAGACGAATGGCTCAGCGGTCGCATGGGTTCGCGTGAATGCCTCAGCCGCCAGCTCGCGCTGGTCAAAGCCTACCCCGCGCAACTGCTGGACTACTTCGACAGCGTGACCATCGACCCGGACTTCCCGACCTTCGTCGAACACGTCCTCGGCCTGGGCTTCACCCTGGACATCGTCAGTGACGGCCTCGAACAAGGCATCGCGCGGATTCTGTCCCGTCACCAGATTCCCCTGTTGCCCATCATCGCCAACGGCTTGCGGCAAGTGGACCAGAACAGCTGGCGCATCGTGTTCCCCCACGCCAGCGACGCCTGCCGGGCCGCGTCGGGCAACTGCAAATGCAAGTCCACGCCGAACGACAAACGCGTGCTGGTGATCGGCGATGGCAAGTCCGACATGTGCGTGGCCAGCACCGCTGATTTCGTCTTCGCCAAAGGCCGCCTGGCGGACCACTGCGCGCACAACGGCATCCCCCACGCGCGCTTCGAATCCTTCGCCGAACTCCCCGCGTTGCTGGCCCTGCTGCCGCACAGCCTGCCAGCGCCGGTCGCTCATCTCTCTACCGAATCCCAGGAACGCTTCCACCATGTCTGATATCCGCATCGCCACCGCCGAAGACCAGATCCTTCTGGAAAAAGAAGCCAAGTACTGCTCGTTTGGCGACACCGTTCACTACATCGACCCACCGCGCATTTTCAGCCGCTGCGAAGGTTCGTACGTCTACGACACCAGCGATCAGGCGTACCTTGATTTGCAAATGTGGTATTCGGCGGTGAACTTCGGCTACGCCAACCCGCGCCTGAACAACGCGCTGAAACAGCAGATCGACACCCTGCCGCAGATCGCCAGCCAGTACCTGCACAAGGGCAAGATCGAGCTGTCGGAGCGCATCGCTGTCGATGCCAAGAACAAGTTCGGCCTGGACGGTCGTGTGCATTTCAACGTCGGTGGTTCGCAGTCCATCGAGGACTCGTTGAAAGTCGTGCGCAACGCCAGCAACGGCAAGAGCCTGATGTTCGCCTTCGAAGGCGGCTACCACGGCCGCACCCTCGGCGCGTCGTCGATCACTTCCAGCTACCGCTATCGCCGCCGCTACGGCCACTTCGGCGAGCGTGCGCAGTTCATCCCGTTCCCGTACCACTTCCGCGGCCCGAAAGGCATGACCAAGGAAGAATACGGCAGCTATTGCGTGCAGCAGTTCGCCCGCCTGTTCGAGACCGAATACAACGGCGTGTGGGACCCGAAAGTCGGCCAGAGCGAATACGCCGCGTTTTACGTCGAGCCGATTCAGGGCACCGGCGGCTACGTGATCCCGCCGATGAACTTCTACAGCGAACTCAAGCATGTGCTCGATCAGCACGGCATCCTGATGGTGGTCGATGAAATCCAGATGGGTTTCTATCGCACCGGCAAGCTGTGGTCGATCGAACATTTCGACGTCAAACCCGACGTGATCGTGTTCGGCAAGGCGTTGACCAACGGCCTCAACCCGCTGGGCGGCATCTGGGCCCGCGAAGAATTGATTAACCCGAAAATCTTCCCGCCAGGTTCGACCCACTCCACCTTCGCATCCAACCCGCTGGGCACGGCCGTGGGTCTAGAGATGTTCAAGATGACCTCCGAAGTCGACTACGGCGCGATGGTCATGAACAAGGGCAAATACTTCCTCGAAGGTCTGCGCGACTTGCAAAAACGCTACCCGATCATCGGTGACGTCGACGGCCTGGGCCTGGCTCTGCGTGCGGAAATCTGCAAGCCGGACGGCTTCACCCCGGACAAGGCGACCCTGGATTTCATGGTGGAGGAAGGCATGAAAGGCGACATCGAGATCGACGGCAAACGCCTGGGTCTGGTGCTGGACGTGGGCGGTTACTACAAGAACGTGATCACCCTCGCGCCGTCGCTGGAAATCAGCTACCCGGAAATCGACCTGGGCATCGCCCTGCTCGACCGCCTCCTGCACCGGGCCATGAAACGATGAGCCCGACGCCCTCGCACACCGCGATCGACATGGGCGAAGGCGATGCCGGGTTCATTCTCGGCAACGGCGCCGTGGGGGTGTTGCTCATCCACGGCCTGACCGGCACCCCGACGGAGTTGCGTCGCGTGGCCCAAGGCCTGGCGGACAGGGGCTGCACGGTGTACGTGCCGACCCTGGCCGGGCACTGCGGCAGCAACGACGACCTGCAACGCACGGTCTGGACCGACTGGTATGAAAGCGCCCGACGGACCTTCGTCGGCGTGCGCCAGCGCCACGCTCAGGTGTTTGTCGGCGGGTTGTCGATGGGTGCCGTGATGTCGATGCACATGGCCGCGCAGCACCCCGGTGAAATCGCCGGGCTGCTGCTGTATTCCACGACCTTGCGCTACGACGGCTGGAACATGCCGTTCGTGGCCAAGTTCACCCATTTCTACATGATGCTGCCGTTCGGCGTGCACCTGTGCCGCTTCAACGAAAAGCCGCCCTACGGCATCAAGAATCCGCGACTGCGCGCCATCGTCGAAAAACAGATGAAGGAAGGCGAAAGCAGCAACGCGGGGCTGTTGACCATGTCCGGCATCAGCGTGCGCGAGCTGCATCGGCTGATTGCCGTGGTCAAGCGCGACATGCCCAAGGTGACCACGCCGGCACTGGTGCTGCATTCGCTAGAAGATGACATCACCAGCCGCTGGAACGCCGATTACGTGGAGCGGCGACTGGGCGGGCCGGTGGTCAAGGTGCTGCTCGACAACTGCTATCACATGATCACCGTGGACCTCGAATACCGGCAGGTCATCGACCTGAGCGCGTCGTTCATCGAAACCCGACTGCAAGGCGCTCCCCGCAAGGAAATTCCGGCGCAGGAAGCCCTCGCGAATGACGAAATGATCACCCCCGACGACCATCCACAATTGGCCTGAACCATGATCAGCACCCACGCCTTTTCCAGCATCCGGTCCATTGATCGTGACGAATGGAATGACTGTTTTCCCGGTCAGCTGGAAGACTGGGATTTTTATCTGGCGGTCGAACAGGCGGGCGTCGAGCGCTTTCACTGGCGCTACCTGGCCGTGTTCGACGGGCCGCGCTTGCTGGGTGTCGCTCCGGCGTTTTACACCTGCTACAGCCTCGACACCACGATGCAAGGGGCCAGCAAACGCATGACTGAAAAGCTCAGGCGCCTGTGGCCGGGGGTGTTCGACTTGCAACTGTACGCGGTGGGTTCGCCCGTGGCCGAACGCTGCAATGCCGGGGTCGCGAGCCATGTGCCCGAAGCGCAACGGCAGGACGTGTTCGACCGCTTGCTGCAACGGGCGCGGCACGACGCCGACACTCTGGGCATCGGCCTGCTCGCGGTGAAAGACGCGCCGCAACAGGACCATCTGTGGGCAAACACCTGCCGCAAGGCGGGTCTGCAAGTGATGCCGAGCCTGCCCAGTGCGTTGTTGCCCGTCACCTACCCGTCGCTGGACGCCTACCTCGGCTCGTTGGGCAAATCCACACGCAAGGACCTGCGTCGCACCCTGCGCGGACCGGCGCCGCAGATCGAATGGCGGCGGCAGATCGACGATGTATTGCCAGACATCATGCAGCTCTACGAAGCGACCCTGTCGCGCAGTGATCTACAATTCGAACGACTCGGCCCGGCCTATTTCACCCACATTCTCCAACAGCTCGGCGAGCGAGCGGTCTGCGTGTTGTACTGGGTCGATAACCGGCTGGTGGCGTTCAACCTGATGCTGCTGAACGAGCAACGCCTGATCGACAAGATTTTCGCCCACGACCTTGAACGCACGCGGGACCTGAACCTCTATGCACGCAGCTGGCTGGCGAATGTCGAATACTGCATCCACAATCGCATCCCGGTGTACGAAGCGGGCCAGGCCGGGTACGCGAGCAAGATCCGTTTCGGCTGCCGCTTCGAACCCAACCTGCTGTTTTTCCGCCACCGCAACCGGCTGCTGAACACCGTGCTCAAACTGATCAAGCGCGTGATCAGCCCCGACCGATCCGATCCCGCCCTCGCGGCGGCAATAAGCGACCATTGATGACTGAACTCCCGCCACGCTCCGTCCGCTCACTGTTTTCCCTCTCGCGTTGGAGCGTGCAACGCAAACTGGTCCTGGCGTTCTGGCTGGTGAGCGTGATTCCGACAATGATCGCCGCCGAATTGGCGGCCTCCACGCTGTCGCAGATTTTCGATAGCAACGTGCGCATCTGGTTGCAGGAATCGACCAAGATCGTCATCGACGAAACCACCGAAATCATGCACAACAACGCTCGCGTGGCGCAGCTGTTCCAGGCGTATGCGCGCTCGAACGTCGAGACTGGCAACCAGCGTGACAAGCTGATCGCCGACGTGGCGGACGCCATGGGCATCGACGTCGTGGCGCTGATCCGCAGCGACGATCACAAGGTCATGTTCTCCACGGCCGCCGACGACATCGTCAGCCAGATCAGCCTCGCACCCAAGGCCGTTTTGCAGACCATTCACGAAGGCGGCAGCGCCGTGGGCACCGTGGTCTCGACCTTCCATACCGTCGAGGGCGGCGTGGATTACGAGCTGGTGATCGCGACGTACCTGGACAGTAGTTTTCTCACCAGCGTGGCCGATGTGCACTCGCTGGACCTGCGCCTGTACCTGCGCAACAAGGAAGGGTTCGGCGAGATTTTTGCCACCCAGCGTTTCGAAGATCACCCGCCTCAGGTGCCCCCACAAATCGAGGACATCCTGCGCAGGACCAAGGAAGCCAGCGAGCAATCCACGCCCCGTTACAGCGGTCTGTATTCGCCCATCCTCAACGACAACGGTGAGCTGCAAGGGGTGATTTTCAGCGGCCTGTTGCGGCATTCATCGCTGGTGGGGCTGGTCAATCAGACCAATCTTTTTCTGGCGATTTTCCTGGTAGGGTCGGCGCTGTCCCTGGGCGTCGGCTCGCTGGTCTCACAACACCTCACCCGCCCATTGCGCGGCCTGCGCGAAGGCGTGAGGGCCGTCACCGCCGGGGACTACCATCGTCAGGTCGAAGTCATCGGCGGCGATGAGCTGGCCGAGTTAAGCGTGACTTTCAACCACATGACTGAGCGCCTGCGCGAACTCCAGCATCTGGAAGCGCAACTGCGCAGGCGCGACCGACTGCACACCCTCGGTGAAGTGGCGATGGGGCTGGCCCACGAAATCCGTAATCCGCTGGGCATCATCAAGACCGCCACGCAACTGCTGCACCGCCGCGCGAGCCTGCCGGAAACCGACATGCGCCACTTGGAATACGTGATTTCCGAGGTCACGCGGATCAACGACCTGATCACCGAATTCCTCGACTTCGCCAAACCGAGCGCGCCGATCCGTTCCACCCTCGCTGCCCGTGGGCTGCTGGAAGACGTGTTGGGCTTTTGCGCGCCGGAGCTGACCAACCACAACGTCATCGCGCTGATCGAAGAACAGGCCCCCGGCGCCACGGTCTACGCCGATGCCCGGCAGTTGACCCAGGCCTGTCTCAACCTGATCCTCAACGCCATTGACGCCATGCCCGACGGCGGAGAGTTGACCCTGTCCATCACCCGTGGTCAGGCTGACAGCGAACGGCCCATGACGCGCATCAGCGTGTCCGACACCGGCCAGGGCATCGATGCAGACATCATCGATCGCATCTTCAATCCGTTCGTGACCACCAAGGCGTCAGGTACGGGGCTTGGGCTGGCGAAGGTGTTTTCAATCATGGAGAACCACGATGGCCGTGTAGAGTGCCTGAGCGAACCGGGCGCGGGCGCCACGTTCAATCTGTACTTGCCCGCCGATGAAGGAGAACAGGCATGAGCCATAACGTGCTGGTGGTCGATGACGAACCCAAGCTGTGCGACCTGCTGGCGTCGGCCCTGAGCCAGAACGGCATTCAGGTGTTCACTGCCGGCAACGGCCTGCACGCCCTGACGGTGCTGGAACGCGAAGAGATCGATCTGGTGATCAGCGACTGGCGCATGCCCGGCATGGACGGCCCGCAACTGCTGGCGGAAATCAAACAGCGTTTTCCGCAGCTGCCGGTGATCGTCATGACCGCCTACAGCACGGTCAAGAATGCCGTGCAATCGATGCGTAACGGCGCCTACGACTACATCAGCAAACCCTTCGACATCGACGAGTTGGACATCACCGTTCACAAGGCCTTGCAGTTCCGGGACATCCTGCGGGACAACCAGCGGCTGCGTGCCGAGCTGGACGAACACCAGCAGATCGAGAGTCTGGTGGGCGACAGTCCGTCGTTCCGACGGGTGCTGCAAGCGGTGGACTCGGTGCGTGAAAGCAGCGCAACGATCCTGCTGACCGGCGAAAGCGGCACTGGCAAGGAAATGGTCGCACGGGCCATCCACAAACACGGCAATCGCGCGGACAAACCCTTCGTCGCAGTGAACTGCGCGGCAATCCCCGAAGGACTGCTGGAAAGCGAGATGTTCGGCCACAAAAAAGGCGCGTTCACCGGCGCTGTGTCGGACCGGATCGGACGCTTTCAACAGGCCGACAAGGGCACGCTGTTCCTCGACGAAGTGGGCGACATGCCGCTGGCGTTGCAGGCAAAAATCCTGCGCGCCTTGCAGGAACGGGTCATCGAACCGGTGGGCGATCCTCGGGAGCGCAAGGTCGATGTGCGCGTGATCGCAGCCACCAACAAGGATTTGCTCGACGCGGTGGCGCGCAAGGAGTTTCGCGAGGACTTGTACTACCGCCTCAACGTGTTTCCGATCCCCCTGCCTGCCCTGCGCGAACGGGCCGAGGACATCCCGTCACTGGCCCGGCATTTCGCCCACGTGCTGGGCGCCACGGCAGGTAAACGCATCACCGGTTTCAGCCCCGAAGCCCTGCTGGCCATGGCCAACTACACGTGGCCGGGCAACATCCGCGAACTGCAAAACTGCGTCGAACGCGCGACCATCGTGGCCTCGACGTCCACCATTGAAGAGTCGGATTTGCCGGCTTATCTGTTTGGTGCACGGCAGTCGTCTTCGTCGACCGTGAGCATTCTCAGCGAAGGCCCTGGCATTCCCAAGGACCTCGACGCCGCGCTGGCGGAAGTCGAAAAAGCCTACATCCTCGCCGCCCTCCAAGAAACCAACGGCGTCCAGGCCGCCGCCGCGCAGCTCATCGGCATCTCCGAACGCAGCTTCTGGTATCGGCTGAAGAAACTGGAGATTCATGTGGACAAGATTGTGCGCTAACAGCCTTACCGGGCCGGACACAATGCCTGTGGGAGCGAATTCATTCGCGATGCGGTTGTACGTCCGATGAAGGTGTATCGGCTGTAACGGCCCCTCGCGAGTGAATTCGCTCCCACAGATTTAGCCCTCATCTGCCTTGATCAACGCGTCGACCTCTGCGGCCACAGGCGCGGTCGCCGGCCCCCACCGTGTCACGGCAATCGCCGCTGCCGCGTTGGCCCGCAATGTCGCTTGCTCAGCCGAAAGCCCCGCTGCCAAACCTGCCAGCAACACTCCGGCATGGGCGTCACCCGCGCCGTTGGTGTCGATGGCCGTGACCGGAAAACCGCGCACATGCTGCGCATCATGGCCCTGTCGAAGCCAGCAACCTTGCGGGCCGTCACGCACGACAATCAACGCGTCCTCGTTCAGCCACTGCGCGAGTTTCTCAAGGGCATCGCCGATCCCCTCGCACCCGGTAAACCGCAGCGCCTCTTCGCAGTTGCTGGTCCACAGCGTAATCATCGGCAAGACCGCTTGCATCTCGGCGCCCTCCGGCGAGCTCACCAGCGGGCCCGGATCGAACACCACGTTCGTTCCGTTCGGCAAACCGCCCAGCCACGTCAGCAGCGTCGAGACTTTGCCCTTGTGCAGCAGGCTGTACCCGCTGACGAACACGTAGTCGTCGGGCTGCACGACAACGCTGCTCAAATCCATAGCCGACAACCCGCCCTCGGCGCCCACATAGGAGATGAACGAGCGCTCCGCCGACGGTTCGATCAGGGCGACCGAGAGGCCGGTGTCCTGATCGTCGGACACTGGCGTGGCGGCTTCTATGCCTTCCACCGCCAGCGCCTGGCGCGCCAGATCGCCAAACCGCCCGGCGCCGTGTCGTCCAAGGTAGACCGTCTGCAAGCCATTGCGACCCGCGGCCGCCATGACGTTGAAACCGCCGCCGACCTCGAATTGCGCGGAGCGGGCGAGGACGTCGCCCCCCGAGCGTGGCAATGCGTCGAGCCCCATGACCAGGTCAACAACGACCTGGCCGGTATACAGCAATCTAGCGGGCATGAGCAGCCTCTTCAGTGACAACACGGCGGTCGCGGGAACCGCCGAGGATGGCATACAGACCGCCTGCGACCACGAAGGTCACGATCCAGCCCAAGCCGTTATGGCCGAACCAGGAGTCGGACAGGAAGCCTTTGAACAAGACATTTTCCGGCGTGGTGGCGACGGTGGTGAAGCTGAAACCCAACACGATGGCCAGCGCCCAGGCGCCGACCGCACGCCATTCCACACCGCCGCTGTACCAGTAGGCGCTGCGCGGCGAGACGTCCATCAGGTCTTTCGCGGAGTAGACATGCCGATGAAGGAGATCGACCACGAAGATCCCGACCCACGCGGTGATCGGCACCGCCAGCATCGAGATGAAGGTAATGAACGGACCATAGAAGCTGTCGGCGATCAGCATGAAGTAGATCGACCCGCAGAAGATCGCCACGATGTCGACGATCACCGCGTGCACGCGTTTGATCTTCAGGCCGAGGGTCAGCGTGGTCAGGCCCGCCGAGTACACCGACAGGTTGTTCGACAGCAACAGCCCGCCGAACGCGGTGATCAGGTACGGCACCGCCATCCAGGTCGGCAGCAGCTCGCGAATGGCGATGATCGGGTCGGTGGCCGAGGCCAAGTGATCGTTGCCCACCGACAGCAGACCGCCAAGGGTGATCAGCAGCACCAGCGGAATACCCGCGCCAAACGCGGCGGACGCCACCAGCCGGGTGGCCTTGACGCTGCGATGCTGATAGCGCGACATGTCGGCGCCCGCGTTGGCCCAGCCGATGCCGGTGCCTGCGGCCATGGTGCCGACGCCGATAATCATCGCGCTGACCGGTGCAGGCGTGGCGGCGAACACGGCGTTCCAATCGATGTGCGCAATCAGGAACCCGCCCACCACGATGTTCAGCGCGCCGAAGATGTACGTTGCCCACTTTTGGATAACCAACAGCGTCGCGTGGCCCAGGCCGGAAACGGTGAGGGTCATCAGCACGAAAATCGCAATGAAGATCAGGGTCAGGACGGGCGAGTTTTTCGCTTCGACCGCCGTGCCAAACAGGATCGAACACAGCGACAGGAGCACGAACGCTGCCGTGGTGGTGTTGACCGTTTCCCAACCGAGGCGGGACATCAGCGAAACGATGGTAGGACCGATGTTGCCGCGCATACCGAAGATGGCGCGAGAGAGCGTCAGACTCGGCGCACGGCCTCGGCGACCGGCGATGGAAATCACCCCGACGACGGCAAAGGAGCCCGCAGCGCCGAGGATCGCCACGATGATGGCTTGCCCAATGGAAAGCCCGCGAAAGGCCACCAGGGTCGCGCCGAGCGGCAAACCGAGAATGCTGATGTTGGCCGCGAACCAGACCCAGAACAGTTGCAGCGGATGGCCGTTGCACTCGTTTTCCGGAACCGGCTCGATGCCGCGTGTTTCAAGCTGACCTGCGCCTTGTGCGGCGTTGGATGACGTCATGGGAAATGCTCCTGTTGCCATTTGTTCTGGTTGTGGGCAGTACGCAAAGCAAGTGACGTCCGTGTCGGATGGAGGTTATCGCGCCTTTCGCGAGGCGCAGGAACCCCCGGTCGCCTTAATATTCAAGGCGACATGTGGATCTCTCTTATTCAATTCGGCACGCGGACGTGCCCGCGTCGGTCAAGCCGCGCGCAGGGACAACAAGTGTTCGACCAGCGTGGAAAGCTCAAGCCCGTTCACCATCTGGACCTGCTCGATCAGATCGGCGGGCCAGGCGTGCATGCCGTGACACGCACCCAACATGGCCCCGAGGATCGCCGCGATGGTGTCCGTGTCGCCGCCGAGACTGGCCGCCATGCACAGCGCGTCGAAGGCCGACAGTTGGCCGGACGCAACCTGATGCGCCAACGCGAACGCGGCAATGACCGATTCCTGAGACGCCACCGAGGTGCCGATCACGTCATAAATCAGATCGGGCAGTTGTTCGTTGCTCGCTTGAGCGCAAAGCTGTTTGGCCCAGACGATGCGCGCCGAGATGCGTCCGCCCGCGATCCAGTGACCATGGCGCTCGGCCCGCTCGGCGATCCGCGCGCCGATGTCCAATGCGTCATCGAGGCCGACGCCGTTGATCCCCGCCGAGATGACGGCTGCCACAGCGGCTGCGCTGGAAATGCCAAGGGTGGTGTTGTGCGTGACCTGACAGGCTTGCACCACTGACTCGACGAACTGCTGCTCATCGGCCACGTCCGCTGCGATCCCGACCGGTGTGATGCGCATGGCCGCGCCATTGGTGGTGCCGAAGCGGCCGGCCTCTTCAGGGCTGTGGCCTGCCAGAATCATTTCGATGGCACGTTTGGTCGAAGGGCCAAGCAGGTCTTGCGAGCCCTTCGCCTGCATGACCGCTTCCCAGTCGATGAGGCTCTGGGCCAAGTCAGAAGGGCGGATCAGCCCTCCCCCGGCAATCAACAATTCAGCCACCAACACGGCCTGTTCGGTGTCATCGGTGATCGACCCGGCGACCATGTTCGGTGCGATGGGTTGGTCGGCGTCGGCCGCGGTCAGGGTGGTGATCCGGTAGAAGCGGTGCTTGATCTGCTCGCGACTCAGGGATTGCGTGGGCATGCCCAGCGCGTCTCCCAAAGCCAGGCCATAGAAGGCGGCCAGTGCGCGGTCGCGAGTGTCGATCAATGCCGTCATGTAGTCGATCCAAATGCCAGATGCAGACGAAAATGCACGGGGTCCAGAAGACTCTCGACGTGCTCCATGAAACGCTCGCGGCGGTCGAACGTGGTTCGCGTCGCCTTGAGAAATACGGTGCCCGGTTCACGCAACATCAGCGCTGCGTCATCGTTGCTCAGGGGTTCAGCGCCGATCCATTGATCGCCGCGATCCCCGACGTAACCGTGGGCGGCCATGGTCACGGTCAGCGAATCGTCGATCAGCCCGTGCTGTGGCAGGTTTTCCAGGCCATCGACGGCAGGGATCAACACCCGCTCCAGTGACACCACACTGCCGTCGCCTGCCGTGCGGCGCCGATCCAGCGCGACGAAATCCGCCGTGCCGAATCGTACGGCCAGGTCAGGCCGTTGCACCGTCACCAGCCGCAGAATCTCGGTAGTCACCTTCGCACCGGTGTCGGCCAATGCTTGGGCCCACCCGGCGCGCTGGTCCAGCGAGATTCCGTCGTAGGTCACGATGGAGCCGACGCCGGTCTGCGTCGCGATGTAGTTGCGACGCTTGAGCTCGGACAGCGCTTCACGCAGCGTGCCGCGGCTGACGTTGAACTCCTGGGCCAGCAAGTTTTCACCCGGCAGCAATTCGCCCGATCCCATTTGACCGGTTTCAATCCGGCGCGCCAGCTCATCGACTACGCGTTTTTTCTTGTCAAATCGAACCTGTCTAATCATGTACAAATTGATATCCGAAAAGGGTTGGTAGGAGCAAGCTATTTTTAGTTTGCAATCAGAGATTTGTTACATCTGTTACGTCAAGTTGCGACCGACTTTGCCTCGGCTGGATGCTTTGAAGAACCCTCTGGAACAAGGTCGCTCGCAACGACGTCAATCAGCGTAGTCGATCATTGGGCGCCGTTAACGACACTCGATTGTTCGCTGATGATCTGACGAATGGCACCGACGAAAACGTCGACCGGTTGACCACCGGACACCGCGTATTGGTCGTTGAAGACGATGGTCGGCACCGAACTGACACCACGTGAGACCCACAGCTGTTCAAGCTCCCGCACCTCGGCGGTGTATTCGTCGGACGTAAGAATGGCTTCGGCGCGTGTGCGATCCAGACCCACCTTTTGTGCGACGTCAGCCAGTATCTGGTGGGAAGACACGTTGGCGTGCTGGCTGAAATAGGCCGTGAACAGCGCTTCTTTCAGCGCGTGCTGCTTGCCTTCCCCTTCAGCCCAGTGAATCAGGCGGTGGGCATCGAAGGTGTTGTAAACGCGCCGGTCACCCTGTTTGAACACGAAGCCCAGCTCGGCACCGCGCTGACGAATGTTCTCGGCGTTGGCTTGGTATTGCTCACGGGTGGAGCCGTATTTCTGGGCGATGTGTTCGAAGATGTCCTGGCCTTCAGGCCCCATCTTCGGGTTCAGTTCGAACGGCTGGAAGTGAATCTGCGCCTGGACCTCGTCGCCCAGATGCTCCAGCGCCTGATCCAGCGCCCGCAGACCGACGATGCACCAGGGGCAGGCGACGTCGGAGATGAAATCGATTTTTAGTGGAGTACTCATGGCAGCCTCTTAGCAGCAGTTTCAAGCTACAAGTATCAAGCTTCAAGTTGATCGAAAGTGCCTACGATCCTCTTGCAGCTTGACGCTTGCAACTGCGGCTTGCCTGTCTAGAGCTGGGCGACGTGGGACGCATCCTCGCGATGCTCACGCAGATACGGCAACACCGCCGCAAGTAACGGCGCTTTGAACGCCTCCTGAAAACGGTGCGCCAGGCCAGGAATCAGCTTCAACTGACTGCCCTGAATATGCGCGGCGACATGAATGCCGTGTATCACCGGCAGCAACGGATCGGCTGTGCCATGCACCACCAGCGTCGGAACCCGCAGGCGATTCAACAGTTCGACGCGGCTCGGTTCAGCCAAGATCGCAAGAATCTGCCGCTTCACACCTTCGGGGTTGAACGCTCGGTCGTAGGAAATCGCCGCCTGCTGCAACAGCTTCTGGCGATCGTCTTTGACTTCCGGACTGCCCAGCGCCGCCAGCAAATCCGCCTGTTGCTCCAGCGCCGTTTGACGGTCTGGTGCGCCGCGACGGGCGAGCAATTGCAGCAACGCAGGGCTTGGCATCGGCAAGCCTGGTGCACCGGAGCTGGTCATGATCAGGGTCAGGCTTTCAACCCGTTTCGGCGCCATGTCGGCCAGGTGCTGAGCGATCATCCCGCCCATACTCGCGCCCAACACATGAAACCGCTGAACGTGGATCGTGTCCATCAGCCCCAAAGCGTCCTGCGCCATGTCGGTCAGTGAATACGGCGCCGACACCGGCAGGCCGATCTTGTAACGCAGGACTTCGTAGGTGAGGTTGGCGGTGGCGGGCGCCTGCACCCACGTCGACAGGCCGACGTCACGGTTGTCGTAACGAATCACCCGAAAACCTTGCTGGCACAGCGCGACGACCACCTCGTCCGGCCAGTGGATCAACTGGCCGCCGAGGCCCATGACCAGCAGCAACGCAGGGTCCGAATCGCGACCGACGCTTTGATACGCCAGGTGCACCTCATCGAGCTCGGCCACTTGCGTGGGAACGTTGACGTCGCATCGAGAGGCCGCAAAAGACGGCAAGCTGCACATGAGCGCAGCCAGGAAAAATAGAAACCGCATGAAAAACACCGAAACGCAGAACCCCAGTAGGCCGCGAGTCTGATGAAGTTTTTCAAAGCGCGCTGCCACAGTTGCGTGACATTTTGATGAAGGGGGCTGAACGGCGCTTTTTTGAGCGGCAAGGTGCAAGCTTCAAGCTTCAAGCTTCAAGCAAGAGCGGTGCGCCGTGCCCTTGATGAATCTGGCAGAGCACATAGTGCTGTGGGAGCGAATTTATTCGCGATGGGTTCGCTAGACGACACATGTGCGTCGCCTGGCCGAATTTCGCGAATGAATTCGCTCCCACAGTTAAATCCGCAGCAGCCTCACTTCTCCCGGTGCGCTCGAACCCCTGTGGGAGCGAATTTATTCGCGATGGGTTCGCTAGACGACACATGTGCGTCGCCTGGCCGATTTTTCGCGAATAGATTCGCTCTCACAGGGATTGAACTGTATCCGGAAGAACGGTTGCGGATGCCAGATCGGCGTTTAAGCCGCGTTCTGATCGACGGGGTTAACCAGCAACGCGCCCGTATCCGTGATCCACAGGTTCTCCCCAAACCGCACCTCAGCCTCGCTCAACAGCTCGCGGGCGACGCGCAGATCGCAGCGCCATGCGTCGAGGTCACTGGCCACGCCCAAGGACAGCACCTTATAGGTCGGCAGTCGGTCCAGCAGCGTAGGCAGCTGTTCAGGCGCGCGCACCAGGTCCACATGCAGGCCATTCACCGCCAGGGAAACCGCCAGCCCGAGGTTGGCTTCCAGGCCACCGAAATCGGTCGCGATGAGCTTTTTCAACGGCGAATACTGCAGGGTGTGGTAGGCGCGCTCGAACGCGTTCTTCCAGTCTTGTGGCAGCTCAAGGCTCAGAATCGGCTCGTCGATCTGCACCCATTCAACGCCTTGCCCGGCCAGACGACCGAAGAGGTCGCCGTAGATCGGTAGCAAACGGTCGAGCAATTCGAGCGTGTCGAAATTGTCGGCTTTGGCCTTGCCGAGCCACAGGTAAGTCAGCGGGCCGATGATTACCCGTTTGCCCTGCGTCTGGGCCTCTTCCACTTCATTGAGTGGTGAGTCCGAGTTGAGTTCGAAACGCTGATGCTGAGCGAATTCCGGGACCTGATCGAGGTAGCGGGCATCGCCTTTCCAATAGGCCTCAAAGGCTTTCTTCAATTCAAGACCCGCTTGAAGGGGTGCGAATTCGAGGGTATGGGCCGAGGCCATGATGACGTCTCCTACAAAAGATGGCGCCATTGTCGACACTTCATCCCACATGAGACAAACTCATTGTTTTCGTGTTGATCACAAAATTCATTCATGGAGCGCCACGGTGCTTGAGATACGCCACCTGAAAACCCTGCATGCGCTGCGCGAGGCAGACAGCCTGGTCGATGCCGCTGACCGGCTGCACCTGACGCAGTCAGCCCTTTCCCACCAGTTCAAGGAATTGGAAGAGCGCATGGGCATGCCGCTGTTCGTGCGCAAGACCAAACCGGTGCGGTTCACCAGCGCGGGCCTGCGACTGCTGCAATTGGCCGATTCGGTGCTGCCACAGCTGCGCAATGCCGAACGCGACATTTCGCGTCTGGCAGGTGGCGTAGCAGGTCGTCTGCACATGGCCATCGAATGCCACAGCTGCTTTCAATGGCTGATGCCGACGATCGACCAGTTTCGCGATGCATGGCCGGAGGTCGAACTGGACCTGGCCTCGGGTTTCGCCTTCGCCCCGTTGCCAGCGTTGGCCCGTGGCGATCTGGACTTGGTGGTGACGTCCGATCCGGTGGACCTGCCGGGCATTACCTACGTGCCGCTGTTCACCTACGAAGCCATGCTGGCGGTGGCCAATCAACACGCGCTGGCGAGCAAGCCGTTCGTGGTGCCGGAAGACCTGGCGAGCGAAACCCTGATCACCTACCCGGTGGAACGGGATCGTCTGGACATTTTCACGCGCTTTCTCGAACCGGCCGACATCGAACCGGCGCAAGTGCGCACGTCGGAGCTGACCGTCATGATGATGCAGCTTGTGGCCAGTGGCCGAGGCGTGTGTGGGATGCCGCACTGGGCGCTGCATGAATATAGCTCGCGGGGCTATGTGAAAGCCAAGCGGCTGGGTGAGAAAGGGCTGTTCGCGACGCTGTACGCGGCGATTCGCGCCGACATGCTCGACGCGCCCTACATGCGCGACTTCCTGCTGACCGCAAAAGACACGTCGTTCTCGACGCTGGATGGGGTGAGCGCGGTGAAGTGAGGCCCAGCCACGCACAGCTTTGAACTGCGGGAGCGAATTCATTCGCGAGACGGAGGTACAACCGATAAACATGTGTCGGATGTTCCTTCATTCGCGAATGAATTCGCTCCCACAGGTTTGACCTGCGTTGAGTTCCGGACACATCAGGCGATTTGAAGAGACCGGTACAACGGCAAAATCGAATCCCGGGTCAGCGGCGCGAGTTGCAGGTGATCAACACGCTCTGCATCGACCCAGACGATTTCCTCGATCTCCGCCGCAGGCACAACCGCTTGGTCAACGTCCAGCCGATACAACTGGCAGTTCACTTTAAAGCCCGGCTCATTCGCGGCCACCGCCGAAAACTCGCCCAGAAACTGCGCCTGCTCTGGCTCAACCAACAGGCCCAGCTCTTCGTTCAGTTCTCGCGCCAACGCCACGGCCGCGGTTTCACCCGCGTCGATCTTGCCACCCGGCTGCATGAACGCCTCGGTTCCGCGCTTTCGCACCAGCAACGTTCGCCCGTCCGCGCCAATCAGCAACGCCGCCGCGATGCGGATGACCTTCACAGCACCACCTCGGTTTTCAAGGCGCGGGCCTCATCGGCACGCTCCAGCGCCAGCACAATCAACCGATCAATCAGCTCCGGATAGCCCAGTCCGCTGGCCTGCCAGAGTTTCGGGTACATGCTGATAGAGGTGAAACCGGGCAGCGTGTTGACCTCGTTGATGATGATCTCCCGCGCCTCGGTGACGAAAAAATCCACCCGCGACAATCCCGCGCAGCCCAGCACACGATAGGCCTGCAACGCGACCTCTCGGACTTCATCACTCAGGTCTGACGGGAGATCGGCAGGGATCGCGATACGCGCCTGGCCGTCGTTCAAGTATTTGGTGTCGTAGGCGTAGAACTCGTCGTTGGCGACCACTTCACCGCACACGCTGACTTGCGGTTCGTGGTTGCCCAACACGGCGCATTCCACTTCACGACCGACGATACCCTGCTCGATCAGCACTTTGTTGTCGTAGTCGAAGGCGAGTTTCAACGCCGCGTCGTAGCTGGCTTGATCGGTCACTTTGCTCACGCCCACCGACGAGCCCTGGCTCGCCGGTTTGACGAACAGCGGCAAGCCCAGTTGTGCGGACACGCTGACGAAATCCACGGACTCGCCCCGGTGCAGCACGGCGAACGGCGCCACCGCGATGCCCGCGTCACGCAGCAGACGTTTGGTCACGTCTTTGTCCATGCACACCGCCGAGCCCAGCACATCAGGGCCGACGCACGGGATGTCGAGCAGTCGCAACAGGCCTTGCAGCGCGCCGTCTTCGCCCGTGCTGCCGTGGATCAGGGGGAACACCACGTCAATGCGCGGCACGTCCAGGCCGGTTTCCACCTCAACGAATTGCGGGCCTTTGGTGCCCGGTCTCAGGGACAGCAGACGCCCGGACTCGCTCAGCTTGATGTGCGCAGGGTCGTTGGCATTTTGCAGGTAGTCACGCTCGTCGAAACGCAGCCAGTGGCCCTGTTTGTCGATGCCGATCAGCGTGATGTAGTAGTTGTTGCGATCAATCGCATTGATCACGTTGCGCGCCGATTGCAACGACACTTCATGTTCGGAGGATTGCCCACCGAAAACGATGGCGACTGACTTTTTCAAAGGGGAAACTCCTGGATTTCAGGTCGCAGAGTCAAAAGCAATTTGCGCCGTTAGTCCAGCCCCGAGGGCGTTTGGTTGACGGAATGCAGACATGTAAAGCGCAGGATTGGCGCGATTCACCAGGCATTTTCAATGTGGCCGCGATTAACAGAGCCCACGCGGGTACAATGGCCCCCTTTCTCTTCTGCTGCGGCTTTTCTCATGACTGACCCCATTCGCCTTTCCAAACGCCTTATCGAGCTGGTCGGCTGCTCAAGACGCGAGGCCGAGCTGTTCATCGAAGGCGGCTGGGTGACAGTGGACGGCGTCGTCATCGACGAGCCGCAATTCAAAGTCGAAGGCCAGACCGTGGCCCTCAGCCCCGACGCCAAGGCGGTCACCCCGGAAGCGGTGACGATTCTGTTCAACGTACCCGCAGGCATGAGCCCCGAGCAGGCATTGCCGCTGATCACGCCCGACTCACTGTCGGCCGAGCACAGTTTTGGCAAGCGCCCACTCAAGGGTCACTTCCTGCGCCTGGAAGCGATCTCCACCCTGCAAGGCAACGCCAGCGGCCTGATGGTGTTCAGCCAGGACTGGAAAATCCTGCGCAAGCTCACCGACGACCGCAGCAAGATCGAGCAGGAATACGTGGTCGAAATCGACGGCGAGATGGTCGCTCACGGCCTCAACCGCCTGAACCACGGCCTGATGTACAAAGGCAAAGAGCTGCCGAAAGTCAAAGCCAGCTGGCAGAACGAAACCCGCCTGCGCTTCGCCATGAAAAACCCGCAACCCGGCGTCATCACCCAGTTGTGCGAGGCCGTAGGCCTGAAGGTCGTGTCCATTCGCCGGATTCGCGTCGGCGGCGTGTCCATCGGCAAGGTGCCCGAAGGTCAATGGCGCTACATGACCGAAAAAGAAAAGTTCTAATCCCCCCCTTTTTTGAGCGCCGCGATCCATCGCGCGCTGACACCCGATTGCTCAGGAAACACGCATCATGATGAACAACGACGTACTGCGTAGCATCCGCTACATGCTCGATATCAGCGACGCCAAGGTGGTGGACATCGCCAAGTCGGGCGGCATTGAGGTGACCAAGGCGCAGGTCATCGCCTTCACCAAGAAAGACGAAGAAGAAGGTTTCGAGCCGTGCAGCGATGAAATCATGGCGCACTTCCTCGACGGCCTGGTGTTCTTCAAACGTGGCAAGGACGAGAGCCGCCCACCGCTGCCGGTCGAGCTGCCGATGACCAACAACATCGTGCTGAAAAAGCTGCGCGTCGCCTTCGAACTCAAGGAAGAAGACATGCACGCGATCCTCAAGGCGTCGGACTTTCCGGTGTCCAAGCCGGAGCTGAGCGCGCTGTTCCGCAAGGCCGGTCACAACAACTACCGCGTGTGTGGCGACCAGTTGCTGCGCAACTTCCTGCGCGGCCTGACCCTGCGCGTTCGTGGCTGAGTCTGACGGTCATTCGATGAGCCAGTCTTACAGCGTTTCGCCCATCGGCTACGTCCGTTCCTGCTTCAAGGAAAAATTCGCCATTCCGCGCCAGCCGCAGCTTGCCCCTGCCGCTCGTGGGGTGCTGGAGTTGGTGCCGCCGTTCGATCAAGGCGATGCCGTGCAGGGGTTGGAGCAGGTCAGCCACGTCTGGCTGCTGTTTCTGTTTCACGAGGCGCTTGAAGACAAGCCTCGCTTGAAGGTCCGCCCTCCTCGCCTGGGCGGCAACCAGTCGATGGGCGTGTTCGCCACCCGAGCCACCCATCGCCCCAACGGCATCGGTCAGTCTGTGGTCAAGCTGGAGAAAGTCGAAGCCGGTCGCCTGTGGTTGTCGGGCATCGACCTGCTGGACGGCACGCCGGTGCTGGACGTCAAACCCTACGTGCCTTACGCCGACGTCATCATCGATGCGCGCAACACCATGGCCGCTGCGGCACCGGTATTGATCCCGGTGTCGTGGGACGACGACGCCTTGCTTCAGGCCCGCGAACACGGGCTGCGTCTGGCCGAGCCGTTGATTGAACTGATCGAACAATGTCTGGCCCAAGACCCCCGCCCCGCGTATCAACAGCCCACGCCCGAGAGACGTTACGGTGCGCAATTCTGGGACCTCGACGTACGCTGGCATTACCCCCAGCCGGGGCAGATTCGGGTGCTGGAAGTGGTGCTGTCAGGCAACTGACCTGCTGACAAGCGCCCACAAAAAAACCGCCTGGTCCGTGACCTCCAGGCGGTTTTTTTCAGACGCCCAAATGGCAGGCGCCTGTACTGACTCGGTCGCGGACAAATCCGCTCACACAGTCACTGTGCGAGCGGTTCATCCACGATTGGGTCGATCCTGAACCTGCTCGTTACAGCAGGCTGAAAAAGGCTTACTTCTCGACGAATGCGCGCTCAATCAGGTAATCGCCCGGCTCGCGCATGCGTGGCGAAACGGTCAGGCCGAAGCTGTTCAGCACTTCACTGGTCTCGTCGAGCATGCTCGGACTGCCGCACAGCATGGCGCGGTCATCCTGTGGGTTGATCGGTGGCAGACCGATGTCGCTGAACAGCTTGCCGCTGCGCATCAGGTCAGTCAGGCGGCCTTCGTTTTCGAACGGCTCGCGGGTCACGGTCGGGTAGTAGATCAGCTTGTCGCGCAGCGATTCGCCGAAGAATTCGTTTTGCGGCAGGTGCTCGGTGATGAACTCGCGGTAGGCGACTTCGTTCACGTAACGCACGCCGTGGCACAGGATGACCTTCTCGAAACGCTCGTAGGTTTCAGGGTCTTGAATGACGCTCATGAACGGCGCCAGACCGGTGCCGGTGCTCAGCAGGTACAAGTGTTTGCCAGGCTTGAGGTCGTCCAGCACCAGCGTGCCCGTAGGCTTTTTGCTGATGATGATCTCGTCACCTTCTTTCAGGTGTTGCAGCTGCGAGGTCAGCGGGCCGTCCGGCACTTTGATGCTGAAGAACTCCAGATGCTCTTCCCAGTTCGGGCTGGCGATGGAGTAAGCACGCATGAGCGGGCGCCCGTTTGGCTGCTGCAGACCGATCATGACGAACTGACCGTTCTCGAAGCGCAGACCAGGATCACGGGTGCACTTGAAACTGAAGAGGGTGTCGTTCCAGTGATGAACGCTGAGGACACGCTCGTGATTCATGTTGCTCATGGTACGTGGGAACTCCTGAAATTTGCCTGCGCCGATGAAAGCGCCATTGCGCGATATTCTAGTGGCAGACACAATATCTGTTAACTGGATTATCAAGATATGGGTTATCGGTTATATAGATATGCGATTCACTCTCCGTCAATTGCAAGTGTTCGTCGCCGTGGCCCAGCAGGAAAGCGTTTCCCGCGCGGCCGTGCTGTTGTCGTTATCGCAATCGGCGGCCAGCACCTCGATTACCGAACTCGAGCGGCAGTCCAGCTGCCAGCTGTTCGACCGCGCCGGTAAGCGCCTGAGCCTGAACGCCACCGGCCGACAACTGCTGCCCCAGGCGGTGGCCCTGCTCGATCAGGCCAAGGAAATCGAAGACCTGCTCAACGGCAAGTCCGGCTTCGGCTCGCTGGCCGTCGGCGCCACCCTCACCATCGGCAACTACCTGGCGACCCTGCTGATCGGCAGCTTCATGCAGCGCCATCCGGAAAGCCAGGTGAAGCTGCACGTGCAAAACACCGCCAACATCGTGCAACAGGTGGCGCATTACGAGATTGACCTGGGCCTGATCGAAGGCGATTGCAGCCACCCCGACATCGAGGTCCAGACGTGGGTCGAAGACGAACTGGTGGTGTTTTGCGCGCCACAGCACCCGCTGGCCAAACGCGGCCACGCGACGCTGGCCGAATTGACCCATGAAGCGTGGATTCTGCGGGAACAAGGTTCAGGCACGCGCCTGACCTTCGATCAATCGATGCGCCATCACCTCAACAGCCTCAACGTGCGCCTGGAGCTTGAACACACCGAAGCCATCAAACGGGCCGTGGAGTCAGGTCTGGGGATTGGCTGTATTTCCCGATTGGCGCTGCGCGACGCCTTTCGCCGGGGCAGTCTGGTCGCGGTGGAAACCCCGGAGCTGGACCTTGTGCGTCAGTTTTACTTCATCTGGCACAAGCAGAAGTATCAGACCAACGCGATTCGGGAGTTTCTGGACCTGTGCCGTGCATTCACGGCCGGGGTGCGGCGCAGCGACGAGATCGTGCTCCCGAGCATCGCTTGAAACGACGCTGGGCTCATTGAAGGCAGGCTCACCCCAGCAAAATAAGCCCCCACACCACGGCAATCATGCTCAACGCCACGAACTGCGCCGCACTGCCCATGTCCTTGGCGTTCTTGGACAGCGGGTGGCGGTCCAGAGAGATGCGGTCGATGGCGGCTTCAATGGCCGAGTTCAGCAACTCGACGATCAACGCCAGCAGGCACACGGCAATCAGGATCGCTCGCTCTCCCCGGCTGACATGAAACACGAACGACAGCGGAATCAGAATGACGTTGAGCAACACCAACTGACGGAACGCCGCTTCGCCTTTGAAGGCGGCGGTCAGGCCGTCGAGGGAATAGCCGGAAGCGTTGAGGATACGTTTGAGGCCGGTCTGGCCCTTGAATGGGGACGTCATAAAGGAAACTACTGAGCAATAAAGACGGTGGAGGCTAGTTCAGCGGCGGTCAAAAAAGTGTGAAGAGCCACCGCTGAAGAGCCAGATAAAGCGCCGAAACAGGCTTTTCAATTCGGCGAAATAGATTCCAGTTGTTGCAGCAACAACGCCGCCTGGGTGCGGGTCCGTACGTTCAACTTACGGAAGATGGCAGTCACGTGGGCTTTGATCGTCGCTTCTGACACGCTCAACTCATAGGCAATCTGCTTGTTCAACAACCCTTCGCAGACCATGGTCAGCACCCGGAATTGCTGAGGTGTCAGGCTGGCAAGGCCTTCGCTGGCAGCTTTGGCTTCCGCCGAAACACTGACGCTCTCGTTGACCTGCGCGGGCCACCAGACATCGCCATCCAGCACGGTCCGTACCGCCTGTTGAATCGTTTCGAGCGAGCTGGACTTGGGAATGAAACCGCTGGCGCCGAACTCGCGGGACTTGACCACCACGGCCGCCTCTTCCTGAGCCGAGACCATCACCACCGGCACCTGCGGGTATTGACCGCGCAGCAATACCAGCCCTGAAAAGCCATAGGCGCCCGGCATATTGAGGTCCAGAAGAACGAGGTCCCAATCGGCCTTTTCAGTCAAGCGCGCTTCCAGATCGGCGATGCTTTCGGCTTCGACCAGTCGAGCGTCCGGGCCGAGGCCCAGGGTGAGGGCTTGGTGCAAGGCACTGCGAAACAAAGGGTGGTCATCGGCGATCAGGATTTCGTAGGTCATTTCATGATCCTGTTTATAAGTGAGCGCCGACGGATTCAGCCCTCACGATGGCATCCGCAGATGCCAGCCTTCACGGTGCGTCAATCTGACGCGTGCCATGCCGTCCAAAGCAGACAGATGACGGCGTTCAGACATTCACGCGGCGCCAAGGATGCCCAGCACAGCCGGGGTGGTCAAGCCTGACGGTTTACGGCACAGTTCGCGGCCCTGCCTTGACGAGTGCCATCATGCAAAACCACGCCCTGCGAGCGGATCTGCTCATGCTCCTGACCGCGATGATCTGGGGCAGCGGCTTCGTCGCCCAGACCGCTGGCATGGATCACATCGGTCCCTACCTCTTTTCAGGGCTGCGCTTTGCCCTCGGTTCGCTCTGCCTGCTGCCACTTATAGTGCGCCGCCCCGCAACAGGGCCTCAGCCGGAACCCCTGCTGACCCGAGGCTTGCTGCAAGGCGGTATCGTGATGGGCCTCGCACTGGCGCTGGGCATCAACCTGCAACAGGTCGGCCTGCTGTTTACCAGCGTCACCAACTCGGGCTTCATCACTGGGCTGTATGTGATTGTAGTGCCCATTCTGGGCCTGTTCCTCGGGCATAAGACCGGCATCGGTACCTGGCTGGGCTGCCTGCTCGCCGTGCTGGGGATGTTTCTGCTGAGCGTGGGCGAGAACTTTCACGTCGCGTCCGGCGACTGGCTGCAACTGATTGGCGCCTTCGTCTGGGGCGGGCACGTGATTCTGGTGGGGGTGTTCGCCAGTCGCCACGACCCGGTGCGTCTGGCGTTTTTGCAGTTCGTCACCTGCTCGGTGGTGAGCCTGATCCTCGCGCTGGTTTTCGAGCCCGTCGCGCTTGACGCCATCGTCGCGGCAGCGCCTTCTGTCCTGTACGGCGGCGTGGTCGCGGTGGGGATCGGCTACACCTTGCAAGTCGTCGCGCAAAAACATGCGATTGCCTCTCACGCCGCAATCATCCTGTCGCTGGAAGCGGTATTTGCGGCCATTGCCGGGGCCTGGATTCTGGGCGAGGCCTTGCAGGTACGCGGCTATGTGGGGTGTGGATTGATGCTGGCGGGGATGTTGCTGGCGCAGCTGTGGCCGAGGAAAGCGCACAGCTGACCGCTCACTCTATAAACGCCTTCAAATAGCGGTGCGGGGCATCGTCCGGATCGATCGGCAGTTGAAACTTGGCGCCCAGGTAATGGGCGCTGAACACATCCAGATAGGCGTCCAGCACACTTGCCGCCTGCTGGTCGTCCGCCAGTTCCAGACACAGCGCCGCGACCTCAGCCGTGCAGAAGTGATCATCGCGTTTCGAGCGGCGCAGCCGGTAACGCGACATGTGTTCCGGCGCCAGACTCAACACCGGCAATTGATCCAGGTACGGACTCTTGCGAAACATTTTGCGCGCTTCCGGCCAGGTGGCGTCGAGCAGAATGAACAGCGGGCGCTTGCCGTTTTCCACCTTCACCTCGGTGACCACCCGCTCAGCCGCGACGAACTCGCCGGGGAACACGATGTACGGCTGCCATTGCGGGTCATTCAGCAGCGCGGGCAGCTTCTCGTCGATATCGGTCCGGGACCAACTAAAGGCTTCGGTGTCCTCGATCACATCAGCGATCAGCCAGCCGGTGTTGGTGGGTTTCAGCGGCTCGGTGTCATACATCAACAAACAAACCGCTGACTTGGCCTCGACCGCCGGCTTCCATCCACACAGGCAGTAACTCTCGATCACCCGACACCCGGCACATCGCGGCGCACGAGAACCTCGAGCGATGAAAGGCTTGGTGCTGCGGGCGAGGCGTTCGGCGCGCAGACGCGCAACGGCGTGGGTCATGGGACAAGGCACCCGTGCGAGGGCGTCAGGTAGCGACAAGACAGGAACACGAAGGACATCCGGGATGTAAAAAAGTCGGCGCAGTCTATCAGAGCCACCCGGTTCACTGGTGTCCGCCGAGGCGACTCACCTATACTGCTCGCCCTCGAACGCCCCCAGTCACCAGTGAACGCCCACGGCCGCTGTCGGTCCAACGACGTTCATTGCCCCAGGAGAGTCCAATGCTTCGCCTTATCGCCCCTACCCTCACGCTTTTGCTCGTCGCTCCGCTGTTCGCCAACGCGGCGTCCAAACAGGATTACGAACTGAACAAAGAGCTGGAACAAGTCGCGGCGAAAAGCAACGTCGGCAAGCCCAACGCCATCAGCGAAGACATTCTCGACGAAGGCTACACCGTTGATGGCCGCGTGCTGATCGACCACCTCAGCGTGCAAGCCGGCCAGGCTGCGCAGATGCGTGAAAACCCGGAACTGATGGGTCGCCAACTGGGCACCAGCGTCTGCCGCAACCCTGGCTATCGTCAGTTGATGGCCAAAGGCGCGATCCTGCGTTACGAATTCAAGGAATACAAAACCAACCGCCTGATCACGACCCAGCAGATCACCGCAGCCGACTGCGCCGCCAAGGCGCCCGCCAAGAAGAAATAACGCTTTCAGGACGCCGCGCGCCGTTGTTGATCTTCGGCGCGCAGTTCGGCGACCAGCGCTTGAAGGTAGTAAGAACGCCTGCCGTTTTGACTCAGACGCCTGATGCATTCCTGCTCTACGGTCGAATGGCTTCTACGCGCCGCCTCGCTCAATGACCGATACAGATCCACATCGACTTCCAGCCTGATCTCCATTTCATCCCTCCATGGGGCTGTCCATGCCATACCTTCAGCATGGGCAAACCTCGACGACTTCTCGTCGGTGCGCACTCGAACCGCTGAGCACGAACCGCCGCTATCCAGGTTGCACTGGCATTCACCTTGCCATGCCTATCAGTAAATCAGAGGCCACGCCCGAGACCCGACTGACCGACGAGTGGAAAAACATTCATGTAGTGGCGGAAGGGGGGCATTGCCAGCCTCAGTGTTCGGGCACATCATCAGGCCATCGGTTTTTACGAACAGTCACGGTTTCGTCACGCTGTCGAGGCAAAAGGGGGTTGCCTGCCGCTGTCGTTACGCTCAATGTTTTTTCTTTTCAACCAAGGACATAGACAGAATCAGTGGCGCGACCCTGTCGCCATCCAGCCTGAGCCCTATTATGGAGATGGCCAGCAGCAGCGACGCATGAAGCGTCGTGACCCTGTCTCGATGGACAGGGTCGATGATTCTGCAGAAGGAGAAAGTTTGCATGCCTTACGTACCCAATGACGTGTTGTCCCGCCACTTCCAGGACAACGGGATCGACCTGGCGAAGATCGAAGAACAACTTGACCTGGTCGCCCCCAACAGCCCGAACCTCCCGCTTTACCGCGACATGATGCTGACCGTTCTGCGCATGGCTCAGGACGATCGCAATCGCTGGAACGCCAAAATCACCCTGCAAGCCCTGCGCGAACTGGATAACGCCTTTCGCGTACTCGAACAGTTCCGAGGCCGCCGCAAGGTCACGGTCTTCGGCTCGGCACGAACCCCGGTCGAACATCCCGTCTACGGCTTGGCTCGCGAACTGGGCAAGCAGCTCGCAGCCTCCGACCTGATGGTCATCACCGGCGCCGGTGGCGGGATCATGGCCGCCGCCCACGAAGGCGCGGGGCTGGATTACAGTCTGGGCTTCAATATCACCCTGCCCTTCGAACAGCACGCCAACGCCACAGTCGATGGCACGGGCAACCTGCTGCCTTTCCACTTTTTCTTCACACGTAAGCTGTTCTTCGTCAAGGAAGCCGACGCGCTAGTCCTCTGTCCCGGTGGTTTCGGTACGCTGGACGAAGCGCTGGAAGTGCTGACCCTGATCCAGACCGGGAAAAGCCCGCTGGTGCCGATTGTCCTGCTGGACGCACCGGGGGGCACCTTCTGGGAAGGCGCTCTGAATTTCATCCGCAACGAACTCGAAGCCAACGGCTACATCCTGCCCACCGACATGAACCTGCTCAAGCTCGTGTACAGCGCAGAGGAAGCGGTGGCTGAAATCAACCAGTTCTACAGCAACTTCCATTCAAGCCGCTGGCTGAAGAACACCTTCGTCATCCGCATGCATCACGCGCTGAATGAAAACGCTCTCGATCATCTGCAGAACGCTTTTGCTGACCTGCGACTGAGCGAAGACTTCCAGCAATACGCGCATCAGGACGAACACGACGACGAGCAGTTCAGCCACCTTTCGCGGCTCGCCTTCAAATTCAATGGCCGGAATCATGGACGCTTGCGGGCATTGGTGGACTTCATCAACCTGAGCGAGAACTGGGCGAAGCCGGCACAGGCTCAACTGGCGCGTGGGCGGGAGCCGTTGAAAACCACGTGACCCTTGTTTTTTTTGACCATACGGCTTGCTAGAGTGCGTCGCCAACGAGGCAGTGTTCGCCAGCAAGCCGACTTCTACAGATGCAGGTTCACCAATCGTCGAGGCCTTTACCGCTTAACAGGCGGCCTATGAGCTCCGGCGGAAAGCCTCGATAGCTTAGAAATCGCATTTGCTGTCCCCGCTCACGCGCATCCTTGGGCAACTGCCCGCCGAACTTGCGCTGCCAGGATTCTTCCAGCTTTTCTCGCCAATCGATGCCGCATTCCCGAAGCGCCAGCTCGATGTCGGCGCGCTGCAACCCGCGCTGCCCAAGCTCTTCGCGAATACGCAAAGGACCGTATCCGGAACGGGCACGGTAGGAAACGAAACTTTCGAGATAACGGGATTCGGACAGCAGCCCCTCTTCCGTCAGACGGTCGAGAGCAGCTTCGATCAATTCAGGAGGGGCGCCGCGCTGACGCAATTTACGCGTCAGCTCGACTCGACCGTGCTCGCGACGTGCGAGCAGGTCCATTGCAGTACGCCGTACGGCGACGGGCGTATCAAGCTCTACCGACATGGCTGCTATCAGATGTCAGCGTCTTCGACTTCGGCCACATCATCTGCGGCAACGCGAGACGATTGGGCTTTGACATCCGGCGCTGCGGTCAGCAGTTTTTCACGGATTTGCTTCTCCAGGGTCGCGCCGATTTCCGGGTTGTCCTGCAGGAACTTGGCCGAGTTGGCTTTACCCTGACCAATCTTGTTGCCCTGATAGCTGTACCAGGCACCGGATTTCTCCAGCAGACCGTGCAGCACGCCCAGGTCAATGATTTCGCCGTTACGGTAAATACCCTTGCCGTACAGAATCTGGAATTCAGCCTGACGGAACGGAGGCGCCACCTTGTTCTTCACGACTTTGACGCGGGTTTCGCTACCGACCACCTCGTCGCCGTCTTTCACCGCGCCGGTACGGCGGATGTCCAGACGAACCGAAGCGTAGAACTTCAGCGCGTTACCACCGGTGGTGGTTTCCGGGCTGCCGAACATGACGCCGATCTTCATACGAATCTGGTTGATGAAGATGACGAGGCAGTTGGCGTTCTTGATGTTACCGGTGATCTTACGCAGCGCCTGAGACATCAGACGGGCTTGCAGGCCGACGTGCATGTCGCCCATTTCACCTTCGATTTCAGCCTTCGGCACCAGCGCGGCCACGGAGTCGACGACGATCACGTCGATGGCGTTGGAACGCACCAGCATGTCGGTGATTTCCAGTGCCTGTTCGCCGGTGTCCGGCTGCGAAACCAGCAGGTCGTCAACGTTGACGCCCAGTTTGCCGGCGTACTCGGGGTCGAGGGCGTGTTCGGCGTCGACGAACGCACAGGTGGCGCCCATCTTCTGAGCTTCAGCGATGACCGACAGGGTCATGGTGGTTTTACCGGAAGACTCAGGACCGTAGATTTCAACGATCCGGCCTTTTGGCAGGCCGCCGATACCCAGAGCGATATCGAGACCCAGAGAGCCGGTGGAGATAGCAGGAATAGCCTGGCGGTCGTGGTCGCCCATGCGCATCACGGCGCCTTTGCCGAACTGACGCTCGATCTGACCCAAGGCCGCAGCCAAGGCTTTCTTCTTGTTGTCGTCCATTGAAGTCCTCTCGTAATCGGTTAGGCCTGTCGGCCGATATAACTGTATAAGTGAACAGTATTATTCCACAGGGTTGCGCGCGCGCCTACCCCCGATTTGGTATTTCTCCGCGAGCGAGGCGGATCAGCCCCTCTAGAGCGGCCTTTACCGTTTGTCGGCGCACGGCATCCCGGTCTCCAGCGAACTGAAAACGCTCGGCAATCAGTTGATCGGCTGCCCCCCAACAGATCCAGACGGTGCCGACCGGCTTGTCTGGCGAGCCGCCATCGGGGCCGGCCACACCACTGACCGCCACTGAGAACTTCGCCGCGCTGTTGACTTGAGCGCCCCGCGCCATAGCCTCGACCACGTCCCGACTGACGGCACCGACTCGGCCGAACAATGCTTCAGACACGCCCAACTGCTGGGCCTTCTGACGATTGGAATACGTGACATAACCGGCTTCGAACCAGGCCGAGCTGCCGGGGATACGGGTAATGGCTTCGGCAATGCCGCCTCCGGTGCAGGATTCGGCGGTGCTGACCTGCGCCTTGGCTTCCAACAGGCCCTTACCCAAGGCAGTGGCCAATTGAGTGATTTCGTCCACAACTCTTCTCCCTAACATTCAAGCGATGGGCACACGCTACACGACCGACGTGCAGGTGCAAGGCAGAACGCGGCCTGAGTCGTGACCGCGCCTGCATGAAGCTTTATTTCGGCTCCCGTTTCTCGGAGCAGGGTTTCTTGACCGTTTCGATAACGGTCTCCCGAGGGCGGCGGCGCGCTTCGTCCAGCGTAATGAAGCGCCCGTTGGTTGAATCCCTTCCACGTTTACGTCGCATATAAAAGTCCCTTTCGATAAGCCTGCCCGGAATCGGGCAGTGACCCCGACAGCCTAGACAGCCGTTCCGCGCTTATGTCGATCCGGAAACGCGCCGTGACGAATACGCCGAACCTGCGGCCAACGAACGTGCGTGGTAACCTTGCGCCCATCGCAAAAGCAATCGGATTTGACGTCGGACCACGTAGGTGGTGTTCCCCGCGACCCCTTCCATTTGCCCAAATCTCCTAACGAATTTGCCTAAATAACTGATGAATAAAGCAATTTCCGATCTCTCTTCCCACACCCCCATGATGCAGCAGTACTGGAAGCTGAAAAATCAGCATCCGGATCAGCTGATGTTTTATCGGATGGGCGACTTCTACGAGATTTTCTACGAAGACGCCAAGAAGGCCGCCAAGCTGCTGGACATTACGCTGACCGCGCGCGGTCAGTCAGCGGGCCAGAGCATCCCCATGTGCGGCATTCCTTACCATGCGGCCGAGGGCTATTTGGCGAAGCTGGTAAAACTGGGTGAGTCGGTGGTGATCTGTGAGCAGATCGGCGACCCCGCCACCAGCAAAGGGCCGGTCGAGCGCCAGGTCGTGCGGATCATCACGCCGGGCACGGTGAGTGATGAAGCTTTGCTGGATGAGCGTCGCGATAACCTGATCGCGGCGGTATTAGGCGACGAACGCCTGTTCGGCCTTGCGGTGCTGGACATCACCAGCGGCAACTTCACCGTTCAAGAGATCAAGGGCTGGGAAAACCTGCTGGCCGAGCTCGAGCGCATCAACCCGGTGGAACTGCTGATCCCGGACGATTGGCCACAAGGTTTACCAGCCGAGAAACGCCGAGGCACGCGCCGTCGTGCGCCGTGGGATTTCGAACGGGATTCCGCGCACAAAAGCCTGTGCCAGCAGTTTTCAACCCAGGACCTCAAAGGCTTCGGCTGTGAAACCCTGACCCTGGCCATCGGCGCCGCGGGCTGCCTGTTGGGTTACGCCAAGGAAACCCAGCGCACCGCCCTGCCCCACCTGCGCAGCTTGCGTCACGAGCGCATGGACGACACGGTAATCCTCGACGGTGCCAGCCGCCGCAATCTGGAGCTGGACACCAACCTCGCCGGTGGTCGCGACAACACGTTGCAATCGGTCATGGACCGCTGCCAGACGGCCATGGCAACGCGCTTGCTGACCCGTTGGCTGAACCGGCCTTTGCGCGATCTGAAGGTGCTGCAAGCCCGTCAGGAATCCATCGGCTGTTTCCTGGAGCGCTACCGCTTCGAAAACCTGCAACCGCAGCTCAAGGAAATTGGCGACATCGAGCGGATTCTGGCGCGGATCGGCCTGCGTAACGCTCGCCCTCGCGATCTCGCACGCCTACGTGATGCTCTCGGCGCACTGCCTGAGCTGCAACTGGCGTTGGCCGAACTGGAAGCGCCGCACATTCAAGCGCTGGCGAAAACAGCCAGTACCTACCCGGAGCTGGCTGATCTGCTGCAACGGGCGATCATCGATAACCCGCCTGCGGTGATTCGCGATGGCGGCGTGCTGAAAACCGGCTACGACGGTGAACTGGACGAACTGCTGTCGCTGAGCGAAAACGCCGGACAGTTCCTGATCGATCTGGAAACCCGCGAAAAAGCCCGCACCGGTCTCGCCAACCTCAAGGTCGGCTACAACCGCGTGCACGGCTATTTCATCGAGCTGCCGAGCAAGCAGGCCGAGCAAGCGCCAGCCGATTACATCCGTCGCCAGACGCTCAAGGGCGCCGAGCGTTTCATCACGCCCGAGCTGAAAGAATTCGAAGACAAGGCCTTGTCAGCCAAGAGCCGTGCGCTTGCCCGCGAGAAGATGCTCTACGAGGCGCTGCTGGAAGACCTGATCGGCCATCTCGCGCCGCTTCAGGACACCGCCGCCGCACTGGCTGAGCTGGACGTGTTGAGCAACCTGGCCGAGCGCGCGCTGAACCTGGACCTCAACCGTCCGCGCTTCATCGACGAGCCGTGCATGCGCATCGAGCAAGGTCGTCATCCGGTGGTCGAGCAGGTGCTTTCAACGCCGTTCGTGGCCAACGACCTGGACCTCAACGACAACACCCGCATGCTGGTGATCACCGGTCCTAACATGGGCGGTAAATCCACCTACATGCGCCAGACCGCGCTGATCGTGCTGTTGGCGCACATCGGCAGTTTCGTGCCTGCGGCCAGTTGTGAGCTGTCGCTGGTGGACCGCATCTTCACCCGCATCGGCTCCAGCGATGACCTGGCCGGTGGCCGTTCGACGTTCATGGTGGAAATGAGCGAAACCGCGAACATCCTGCACAACGCCACCGACAAGAGCCTGGTGCTGATGGACGAAGTCGGTCGCGGGACCAGCACCTTTGACGGGCTTTCCCTGGCATGGGCTGCGGCAGAATGTCTCGCCCAGTTGCGGGCGTACACCTTGTTCGCCACGCACTATTTCGAGCTGACGGTGTTACCGGAAAGCGAGCCACTGGTGGCGAACGTGCACCTCAACGCGACCGAGCACAACGAGCGCATCGTGTTCCTGCACCGCGTCCTGCCCGGCCCCGCAAGCCAGAGCTATGGTCTGGCCGTGGCCCAGCTGGCGGGCGTTCCAGGCAACGTTATTACCCGTGCGAAGGAGCACTTGCAGCGTCTGGAAACCACCAGCCTGCCCCACGAGCAGCCCAAGCCAAAACCCGGTAAGGCACCTGCGCCACAGCAGGCGGACATGTTCGCCACCCTGCCGCACCCGGTGCTGGAGGAGTTGTCGAAGCTGAAAATCGATGACATGACACCGCGCCAGGCGCTCGATTTGTTATATGGACTGCAAAACCGGATCTAACGGTATTTGCAACAAGCTGTTAGAATCCCGCGCGGTTTGGGAACGGTACGGCCTTTAGCCTGGCTGTATGAAATCCGAGCCGCGTTCGATCATGGCGAACCAAGCCACGCCCCTCCTGCCCCGCAGGGTGGGCCGGACTGACTGTGTTCTGAATGGCCGGGAACGATCCCAACCGAGCAACCCTGACGTGAAGGGCTCTGCTGCCGCCGCCTGAGGAGAGAATTAGAAATGACCTTCGTCGTCACCGACAACTGCATCAAGTGCAAGTACACCGACTGCGTAGAAGTCTGTCCGGTGGACTGCTTCTACGAAGGCCCGAATTTCCTGGTGATTCACCCGGACGAGTGCATCGACTGTGCCCTCTGCGAGCCCGAATGCCCCGCCACTGCGATTTTCTCTGAAGACGAGATTCCGGCCGGCATGGAGAACTTCATCGAGCTGAACGCCGAGCTGGCAGATGTCTGGCCCAACATCACCGAGCGCAAAGACCCGCTGCCGGACGCTGAAGAGTGGGACGGCAAGCCTGGCAAGATCGCTGACCTGGAGCGCTAAGCCCCGCGCGATCCCCGAAAACGCAAAAGGCCCCTCGGGGCCTTTTTGCTGTGCGACATATGCCTGCCTTTTCGCAGGCAAAAAAAGGGGCGGTTTGACCCGCCCACATTTTTTCCGTAATCCCTTCAATCCTTTTTCATCGTCCTGATGAATCGCATCCTGCGATGTCCTTGAGCAGTCTTCCTTGACCGCCTGTACCAATCCGTCGGTACAGTTCTGATAGTAGTGATTTATTCGAACAGGGCAATACCCCGGAGTTTGCAAAAAGATTCGAGGTGGCATACACCACTAAAAATAAACAGCCGGTAAATCAGTGAGATAAACAATATCGTGCAAATGAAGGCGACTCTCACTGTCAGCTTTAAATGCAATGACTGACAGCTCGCGTAAGAAATGTCTTACAACTAAAGTTAGATATCCCCACATTCTGAAGAAAGATTAAACACGACATACACTGCTGCAAATATAATTGATTATTCATGATCACAACTTCATATCGTCACAATAAAAAAAGCCCCGAATAATCGGGGCTTTTTCGATGCCATCACGCTATTGAAGCAGACAAGACACGGGCCGAATCATTGAAACAACGATTCGCTCGACAGGCCGTTTTTCTCAAGAATCTCCCGCAGACGCTTCAAGCCTTCGACCTGAATCTGCCGTACACGCTCGCGGGTGAGACCAATCTCCAGACCAACGTCTTCCAGTGTGCTGCTCTCATGACCACGCAACCCAAAGCGGCGTACCACCACTTCGCGCTGCTTGTCGGTCAGCTCAGACAGCCACTGATCGATGCTTTGGGACAGGTCGTCGTCCTGCAGTAACTCACAGGGGTCAGTGGGCCGATCGTCCGTCAGCGTGTCGAGCAGGGTTTTGTCCGAGTCAGGCCCGAGCGAAACGTCCACAGAGGAAACCCGCTCATTGAGACCCAGCATGCGCTTGACCTCACCCACTGGCTTCTCCAGCAGGTTGGCGATTTCTTCAGGGGATGGCTCATGGTCAAGCTTCTGTGTCAGCTCACGTGCCGCACGCAAGTAAACGTTAAGCTCTTTGACCACGTGAATCGGCAGGCGGATGGTCCGCGTCTGATTCATGATGGCGCGCTCGATGGTCTGACGAATCCACCAGGTCGCGTATGTGGAGAACCGGAATCCGCGCTCCGGATCAAATTTCTCGACCGCTCGAATCAGGCCGAGGTTGCCCTCTTCGATCAGGTCCAGCAATGACAAGCCACGATTGACGTAGCGTCTGGCGATTTTGACGACCAGGCGCAGATTGCTCTCAATCATGCGTTTGCGTCCGGCCGGGTCCCCCTTCTGCGATAGACGCGCAAAGTGAACCTCTTCTTCCGGAGACAGCAACGGAGAGAAACCGATTTCATTGAGGTACAGCTGCGTGGCATCCAGTGCCCGCGTATAGTCGATGTACTTGTGTTGCTTGAGTGCTGTGGAGTTTTTGGTCTTCGCACGAACAGAAGGTGTAGCTGGCTTCTCATCCGCTGCAGAATCCAGGACGATCCCGTGCTCCATAAGGAGGACCTCGTCGTCTATGTCAAACTCCGGCACTTCTCTGTTGAGAGCCATTGTTATAGTCCTTTGGTGAGTTCGACCTCAAGCTCCAGTGGCGCCTTTTTCCTTGGCATCACGTGAGCCTGTCCCCTCTACGGCAGGAACAGGCTGACAACTGATCAACGACGTGGCAAGAATTCCAGTGGGTCTACCGGTTTACCCTGACGGCGAATCTCAAAGTGGAGTTTCACCCGGTCAGTCCCCGTGGACCCCATCTCGGCAATTGCCTGCCCTGCCTTGACCTGTTGCCCCTCCCGAACCAAAAGCCTACGGTTGTGACCGTAAGCACTGACGTAGGTATCGCTGTGTTTGATGATCACTAATTCGCCGTAGCCCCGTAATCCACTCCCGGCGTATACAACAGAACCATCAGACGCGGCCAAAACAGGCTGTCCCAAATCACCGGCGATATCAATGCCTTTATTCAAACTACCGTTTGAAGAAAATTTGCCAATCAAAACACCACTAGTTGGCCACGCCCAACCGCTCGGAGAACGCGCTCCCGCAATAACGGGCGTGTTCACTGGCGTCGTTACAGGCGTAGTTGCGGGCGCCCCATTACTCCCTGAAGTTGAATCAACAGGACGTGTAATAACGGTGGTCTTGATTGAACCCGAAGGCGAACTTGAATTGGACGTGGTGCTCCCGGACGCTGCGGCCTGAGGTACAACCACCGGCGCCGCCGCTACGACAGGTGCACTCGAATTCGAGCGCCCGTCGAAGCGAATGGTCTGGCCGACGTGGATGGTGTAAGGCTCAGGGAGGTTGTTACGGGCTGCCAATGCCTTCCAGTCCCAACCGTAACGAAAGGCAATGGAAAACAGGGTATCGCCGCGTTTGACGACGTACTGACCGGTCGTGACAGGCTGACGAACCGGCGCAGCGGGCTTGGCAGCGTTGCGGTCGACGACACGCACGCCCCCCGAAGGCGCGCTGGAGCAACCGACCAGAAGGACACTCAAAGCAATGCCAATCACCAGACGTGGAAAACTTGCTGAAAACGTACGCTGCCGAATGACTGTGAGACTCACCCGCCACTCCCTTTACTGGTGACTGAATTAAAGCTGCCTATTGTGTCTTGGTGATGACCGGCAGCCATGGGGAAACTGGTTACGAAAAACTTCACGGCGAGAGACGTCGACGGGCCAGGCCCTCATCGAAAATCGCCAGCCTGTAGACAGGTGGCGCCTCACGGAATTCATTGCAGCTGCAAAACAGCGCTTACGCCAGCGGCCCGTTGAGCAAAGGCACGAAACGGACAGCCCCCAGGACATGCCGGGAGAAGCCGTTGTCCTCACGGATGATCAGCATCAGTTGCTGCACCTCACCCGACCCCACCGGAATCACCAGACGACCGCCGGGTGCCAGTTGGTCCAGCAAGGCCTGCGGCACGTCGGTCGCCACGGCGGTGACGATGATGCCGTTATAAGGCGCGAGCGCCGGCCAGCCTTCCCAGCCATCCCCCCAACGAAACACCATATTGCGCAGATTGAGTTCGAGCAGACGTTCCTTGGCCCGATCCTGCAACACCTTGATCCGCTCGACGGAGAACACCCGCTCGACCAGTTGCGCGAGCACGGCGGTTTGATAACCAGAGCCAGTGCCGATCTCCAGCACTTTATCCAGAGGCCCGGCCGCCAACAGCAGTTCGCTCATGCGCGCCACCATGTAGGGCTGGGAAATCGTCTGGTTGTTCCCGATGGGCAGCGCCGTGTCTTCGTAGGCGCGGTGAGCCAGCGCTTCGTCAACGAACAGATGGCGAGGGGTCTTGCGAATGACATCGAGCACCTGAGTATTACTGATGCCCTCTTCGTACAGGCGCTGAATCAGGCGCTCGCGGGTTCGCTGGGAGGTAAATCCCACCCCACGGCGCAACAGATCATCTTGTTCACGGGACATCAGGCCATTCCCTCCAGCCAAGCGTTCAGGCTGTTGAAACCGTCCTGATAGGTTCGATCCAGCTGCAACGGTGTAATCGACACATACCCTTGCATGACCGCGTGAAAATCAGTGCCTGGCCCACCATCCTCGGCATCGCCGGCAGCCGCAATCCAGTAACCGGCCCGGCCACGGGGATCGACCACCCGCACGGGCGTAGCAGCGCGGGTCCGGTGGCCCAGGCGGGTCAGTTGAATGCCGCGCACATGTTCAAGTGGCAGGTTGGGAATATTCACGTTCAATACGGTACGGGGTGGAAGGTCGAGCTGCTCATGCGCTTCGACCAGAAGCCGGGCGTAGTGCGCGGCCGTTGCCAGGTTATCGACCTGGCGGGATAAAAATGAAAAGGCAAACGACGGGCGCTGCAGGAAACGGCCTTCCAGTGCTGCCGCGACAGTGCCGGAATACAGCACGTCATCGCCCAGATTGGCGCCGAGGTTGATGCCCGATACCACCATGTCCGGTTCATGCTCCAACAGGCCATGGATGCCGAGGTGAACGCAGTCGGTAGGCGTGCCATTGAGACTGATGAAGCCATTGTCCAGGCGATGAGGGTGCAGCGGGCGATCAAGGGTCAGCGAACTGCTGGCCCCACTCTTGTCTTGATCGGGCGCAATGACCGCGCACTCGGCATAGTCCGCCAGCGCTCCGTGGAGCGCAGCGAGTCCGGGTGCCGAGACCCCATCATCATTTGAAATCAGAATACGCATGAGCTGTCCGTCTGTCCTGCGGGCGCCAGATCAACCAGTTCGCGCACCAAAGCGGTGGCGAAGCATCCAGCGGGCAGGACGAATTCCAGTTGCAGAATGTCAGGCTCGGGATAATGCCACGTCAACCGCCCGATGGGCAGTCGCAGGATGCGACGTTCGTGTTCCATTCCCGCTTTTATCAACCAGTTACAAAGCGAGAACTCGCGTTGAGCGACGCTGTTTTCAAGCTCGGCGGTGGCCCCACCTGCAGGAGAATCGCCTGCGCCCCATTGCGGGCCGGTCGGGTGCAGATCGAGGATCGCCAGACGCGGGTCGCTGCACTCGGCCTCGCCCGCCGGAAAGAAACTGCGGCTGTCGGTGAACGCCAACAGGTCGCCCACCTGCGCCCGCTGCCAACTGCCATCGGCGACCCGCGCCGCCAGCACCTGATTAAACAAATAGCTGCGCGCCGTCGACAGCAGCCGCGAACGCACGTTGCGCTGTTCAGGCAGGGCCTGGCGTTCGGCATAGTGACGGGCTTCGCCGACGTTGCCGCCTTCGTAGCCAAAGCGCTGGGCACCGAAATAATTGGGGATACCGTGCTGCTTGATGGCTTCAAGCCGCTGATCAAGCAGGGACTTGTCGGCCTGCAGCTGCGTCAGGCGCAGGGTGAAACCGTTGGCCGCATGGGCCCCGCGCTGCAATTTGCGCTTGTGACGCTTGCTGTCGAGGATTTTCAGGGTGTCGTTCTCGGCCGCCGACATGTCCGGATCGGCCTTGCCCGGCAACTGGATGCTGAACCACTGACGGGTCAGCGCCTGACGGTCTTTCAACCCGGCATACGCCACAGTACGCAACGGCACACCGGCGGCTTTCGCCAATCGCCGTGCAGCCTCTTCGGTGTTCAGCCCGCGTTTTTCCACCCACAGCCACAAGTGTTCGCCATCACCCGACAGCGGGATATCCAGCACCTCATCGACCTGAAAGTCTTCGGCGGTGGCTTTGAGTACCGCAACCCCCAATGTCTCGCCATAAGCCCGAGGGCCCAAGAGTTCGAATTCAGTCATGCGGCGATCAACAGCGCAACGGCGTGAACCGCGATGCCTTCTTCACGGCCGGTGAAGCCGAGCTTTTCGGTGGTGGTCGCCTTGACATTGACCTGATCGAGTTCGACTTGAAGGTCTTCGGCAATCAGCGCGCGCATGGTGTCGATGTGCGGCGCCATTTTCGGGGCCTGAGCGACGATGGTGGCGTCGACGTTGCCGACCTTCCAGCCTTTGGCCTGCACTTGCTTGAGGACGTGACGCAGCAGCACTCGGCTGTCAGCGCCCTTGAATTGCGGGTCGGTATCGGGGAAATGCTTGCCAATGTCGCCCAGCGCTGCAGCACCCAGCAGGGCATCGCTCAACGCGTGCAACAGGACATCGCCGTCGGAATGTGCGAGCAAACCATGCTTGTGCGCAATCCGCACCCCACCCAAGGTAATGAAATCGCCTTCGGCGAAACGGTGCACATCATAGCCGTGGCCAATACGCATAAAAAAACGCCCTGAAAAAGTCAGGGCGTGATTCTACCTACTTTGTCGGACATTAGGGCGTCTGACTGGCTGATACAGAGCTTGTCAGAGACGGCATGTCTGTAGGAGCGAATTTATTCGCGATGCTGTCGTCCAGCCGATAAAGATCTGTCGGATGTACGGTTCAATCGCGAATGAATTCGCTCCCACAGAGGGGCAGCGTTTCAGCCCACCAACGCCACGGCGTGATAACGCAGGTGATCCTCGATGAAGCTGGCGATGAAGTAATAGCTGTGGTCATAACCGGGCTGCATGCGCAGTTCCACCGGGTGACCCACCGTCTTCGCCGCCTGCACCAACGCTTCGGGCTTGAGCTGATTGGCAAGGAAGTCGTCGCGATCGCCCTGATCGATCAGCAGAGGCAAGCGCTCGGCCGCGTCGGCGATCAACACGCTGGCGTCCCATTCGCGCCAGCGCGAACGGTCTTCGCCCAGATAACGAGAGAACGCTTTCTGCCCCCACGGGCAATCCATCGGGTTGGTGATGGGCGAGAACGCCGACACCGATTTGTAACGCCCCGGATTGCGCAAGGCACAGACCAGTGCGCCGTGACCGCCCATCGAATGGCCGCTGATGCTGCGTTTGTCCGAGGCCGGGAAATGCGCTTCGATCAACGTCGGTAGCTCACTGACCACGTAGTCGTACATGCGGTAGTGACGCGCCCACGGTTGCTCCGTGGCATTCAGGTAGAAACCGGCGCCCAGACCGAAGTCGTAAGCGTTGTCCGGATCACCCGGCACGTCGGCGCCGCGGGGGCTGGTGTCAGGCGCGACGATGATGATTCCAAGCTCGGCGGCGATGCGCTGGGCACCGGCCTTTTGCATGAAGTTCTCATCGGTGCAGGTCAGGCCAGACAGCCAATACACCACCGGCAGCTTGCCACCCTGCTCGGCCTGCGGCGGCAGGTAGACGGCAAACACCATGTCGCAACCCAGCACATCGGAATGATGTTTGTAACGCTTATGCCAGCCGCCGAAGCTCTTCTGGCACGAAATATTTTCCAGACCCATCGGTCGTTCCTCCCTCAGCTGCGAGCCGCAAGCCACAAGCTGCAAGTGGGGCAATGGCGCGCCTTCTTGCAGCTTGCAGCTCGAAACTTGAAGCTGCTACTTAGAAATGGATGACGGAGCGGATGCTTTTGCCTTCGTGCATCAGGTCGAACGCTTCGTTGATCTTTTCCAGGCCCATGGTGTGGGTGATGAAGGTGTCCAAGGGGATTTCACCTTTCTGGGCTTTCTCGACGTAGCTTGGCAGTTCGGTACGGCCTTTGACGCCGCCGAAAGCCGAACCGCGCCAGACGCGCCCGGTCACCAGCTGGAATGGGCGAGTGGCGATTTCCTGGCCAGCCGGTGCAACACCGATAATGATCGACTCGCCCCAACCCTTGTGGCAGCACTCCAGCGCGGCGCGCATGAGGTTGACGTTGCCGATGCACTCGAAGCTGTAATCCACGCCGCCATCGGTCAGTTCGACGATGACGTCCTGAATCGGCTTGGTATGGTCTTTCGGGTTCACGAAATCGGTGGCACCCAGTTCACGGGCGACGTCGAATTTTGAAGGGTTGATGTCGATAGCAATGATGCGCGAGGCCTTGGCCATTTTCGCGCCAATGATCGCCGCCAGACCAATGCCGCCGAGACCGAAGATGGCCACGGTTGCGCCCTCTTCCACCTTGGCCGTGTTGAGCACGGCTCCGATGCCCGTGGTCACGCCGCAACCCAGCAGGCAGACCTTTTCCAGCGGAGCTTCTTTAGGAATTTTCGCGAGGGAGACTTCTGCCACGACGGTGTATTCGGAGAACGTCGAGCAGCCCATGTAGTGGTAGACCGGCTCGCCGTTGTAGCTGAAACGGGTGGTGCCATCGGGCATCAGGCCCTTGCCTTGAGTGGCACGGACTTTCTGGCACAGGTTGGTCTTGCCGGATTTGCAGAATTTGCACTCGCGGCATTCGGCGGTGTACAGCGGGATCACATGGTCGCCGATCGCTACCGAGGTCACGCCCTCGCCAACGGCTTCAACGATGCCGCCGCCTTCGTGACCCAGAATGCACGGGAATACGCCTTCGGAGTCCGCGCCAGACAAGGTGTAAGCGTCGGTGTGGCAAACGCCGGAGGCGATGGTCCGGATCAGGACCTCGCCAGCCTTTGGCGCTTCGACGTCCACTTCAACAATTTGCAGCGGTTGATTGGGACCGAACGCAACGGCAGCACGTGACTTGATCATCATCTTCTCCAGCGAAGTAAAAACGAGCCCGGAGTGTAAAACAGTGCCGTTTGATTAATAATCCGTGGAAAAGCAAAACATTAATGCTGTACAGGGATAATTGATGTACACCAATCGTTGGGAAGGGCTGGACGAATTCGTAGCAGTGGCGGAATGCGGGCAGTTCACGGCAGCGGCAGAGCGAATGGGCGTTTCGTCTTCGCACATCAGCCGGCAGATCGCCCGGCTGGAAGAGCGGCTGCAAACCCGTCTTCTATATAGGAGTACCCGCAAGGTCGCGCTAACGGAGGCGGGCCAGACATTTCTGCACCATTGCCAGCGCTTGCAAGATGGCCGCGAGGAAGCGTTACGCGCAGTGGGCGACCTCACCAGCGAGCCCAAAGGCCTCCTGCGCATGACCTGCGCCGTGGCCTACGGCGAGCGGTTCATCGCGCCCTTGGTGACGCGGTTCATGGAGGATTACCCGCAACTGCGCGTGGACATTGAGCTGACCAACAATACGTTGGACCTGGTGCACGAAGGGATGGACCTGGCGATACGCTTGGGTCGGTTGCAAGAATCACGACTGGTCGCCACGCGGCTGGCCCCTCGACGCATGTACCTCTGCGCCTCGCCTTCTTATTTAGAACGGTATGGCCGCCCTCACAGCCTGTCGGAATTGAACCGCCATAACTGCCTTATAGGCAGCTCCGACAGTTGGCTACTGCAACAGAACGGCCGGGAATTTTCCCAGCGGGTGCAGGGAAACTGGCGCTGCAACAGTGGGCAGGCGGTGCTGGATGCGGCGTTGCAAGGGGTAGGTTTGTGTCAGTTACCCGACTATTACGTGCTCGAACACCTGAAAAGCGGCGCACTGATTTCACTGCTCGAAGCCCACCAGCCCCCCAGCACGGCTGTGTGGGGGTTGTATCCTCAGCAACGGCATTTGTCGCCCAAGGTCAGGAAGTTGGTGGATTATTTGAAGACGGGGTTGGCAGCGCGGGATGAGTACCGCCAGTGACGCGGACTGAGCCCCCCCTGTGGGAGCGTGGCGCATCAGATCCGCTTCAGCGGGAAAAATCGCCCCGCCGCTGCCGCAACCATTCCAGGTCTTCCGGGCGCGTCACCTTAATGTTGTCGGCACGGCCTTCGATCAGACGCGGCGATTGCCCCGCCCACTCTATCGCCGAGGCTTCGTCGGTGATCGAGACGTTCGACACCAGGCTGTCCGCCAGCGCCCGATGCAACGCCCCCAGTCGAAACATCTGCGGCGTATACGCCTGCCAGATCAGGCTGCGATCCACGGTTTCGGTCACGCGGCCATTGGCGTCGGCACGCTTGAGGGTGTCTTTGGCCGGGACCGCCAGCAAACCACCCACCGGGTCGTTCGCCAGTTCATTCAGCAGGTTGTCCAGGTCCGAGCGCGCAAGATTAGGCCGCGCGGCGTCATGGACCAGCACCCAGTCGTTGTCATCGGCGCCACTGGCGTGCAGATGCAACAACGCATTGAGGACTGAATCTGCCCGCTCCTTGCCGCCCGCGACCCGCTCAATCCGGGAATCCAGCGCGCAAGGCAAGGTGGGCCAATAGGGGTCGTCCGCAGCCAGACTGATCACCAGCCCCTTGAGCCGGGGGTGATCGAGAAAGCAAAGCAGGCTGTGTTCGAGAATCGTGAGGCGGCCCAGTTGCAGGTATTGCTTGGGACGGTCTGCCGCCATGCGCGCACCAACGCCCGCTGCGGGAATCACTGCCCAAAAGGCAGGAAGGGATTGAGTCATTTACAGAAACGTCACTGTGCCAACTGATAAAGAGTCTCGCCGTCCTTGACCATGCCCAGCTCATGACGGGCACGTTCTTCAACGGTTTCCAGACCCTTCTTCAACTCCAACACCTCGGCATCCAGCACACGGTTGCGCTCAAGCAAGGCATCGTTTTCGGCATGTTGATCGGCGATTTGCTGGGTCAGACTGGCCACCTGCGCGAGGCTGCCGTTACCCACCCATAGGCGGTATTGCAAGCCAGCGAGCAGCAAGAGCAGAACGAGGAACAACCAGTTGGGACTGCGCATTGTGAATATCTGTTACCCGGTGGAGAAAGACAGCAAAACCGACCATTTCAAATGCCCAAGAGCCCGGTGGTCACCGGGCTCGTGGATCAGGACGCCAGGAACACCCACCTTCCGGTGAATTCCCCTACGACGCCTGCTGCCTTTTTACCATCTTGTAATCAGCCGCGAAACTCGCCGCGACCACGGTAGACCGCTTTGGCGCCCAATTGCTCTTCGATACGCAGCAGTTGGTTGTACTTGGCGATACGGTCGGAACGGCTCAGGGAACCGGTCTTGATCTGACCTGCCGAGGTGCCCACCGCCAGATCGGCAATGGTCGAGTCTTCGGTTTCGCCTGAACGGTGCGAGATAACGGCGGTGTAACCAGCGGCCTTGGCCATCTGGATGGCTTCCAGGGTTTCGGTCAGGGTGCCGATCTGGTTGAACTTGATCAGGATCGAGTTACCAATCTTCTTCTCGATGCCTTCTTTCAGGATCTTGGTGTTAGTCACGAACAGGTCGTCGCCCACCAGCTGGATCTTGTCGCCGATCTTGTCGGTCAGGACTTTCCAGCCATCCCAATCAGACTCGTCCAGACCGTCTTCGATGGAGATGATCGGGTGCTTGCTGACCAGGTCCGCCAGGTAGTCGGCAAAACCGGCGGAGTCATACTCGCCTTCTTCGCTCAGGACGTACTTGCCATTCTTGTAGAACTCGCTCGCCGCGCAATCCAGCGCCAGGGTCACGTCGGTGCCCAGTTTGTAGCCCGCGTTTTTCACGGCTTCGGCGATGGCGTCCAAGGCTTCGGCGTTGGAGTTCAGGTTCGGTGCGAAACCGCCTTCGTCACCCACTGCAGTGTTCAGGCCACGGGCCTTCAGAACAGCTTTCAGGTGGTGGAAAATCTCGGTGCCCCAGCGCAGGCCTTCGGAGAAGGTCTTGGCGCCGACCGGCTGAACCATGAATTCCTGGATGTCGATGTTGTTATCAGCATGCTCGCCACCATTGATGATGTTCATCATTGGGACCGGCATCGAGTAGACGCCTGGCGTGCCGTTCAGGTTGGCGATGTGCGCGTACAGCGGTAGGTCCTGATCCTGGGCAGCGGCTTTCGCGGCAGCCAGCGACACAGCGAGGATCGCGTTGGCGCCTAGGCTGGCTTTGTTTTCAGTGCCGTCGAGCTTGATCATCGCGTGATCCAGGGCCTTCTGGTCAACCGGGTCCTTGCCCAGCAGCAGGTCGCGGATCGGGCCATTGATGTTGGCCACTGCTTTCAGAACGCCCTTGCCCATGTAACGGCTCTTGTCGCCATCACGCAGCTCAAGTGCTTCACGCGAGCCGGTGGAAGCACCGGACGGCGCGCAAGCACTGCCGATGATGCCGTTGTCGAGGAGCACATCTGCTTCCACGGTGGGATTGCCACGGGAGTCGAGAACTTCACGACCTTTGATGTCGACGATTTTTGCCATTGTTGTTAACACTCCAAGATTGACGAAAACGACGCAGCTGGGAAAAACGACTGGCGCCCCGGGCACTAGACAGCGGGCAGGCCCGGGATGACAGATTTTCCCGACCCGTTGGTCGGGAAAGAAACGAGCGGCACTCTACCGGAGGGCATCGTGCCGGAGAAGCGGGTTTTACGCCGTTTCAATGGCCGGGAACGCTTTGACCAGATCATCGAGCGCCTTGAGCTGGGTCAGGAACGGCTCCAGCTTATTCAAGCGCAAGGCGCACGGGCCGTCGCACTTGGCGTTGTCCGGGTCCGGATGCGCTTCAAGGAACAGGCCTGCCAGGCCCTGGCTGATACCGGCTTTGGCCAGATCGGTCACCTGAGCACGACGACCACCTGCCGAGTCCGAACGACCGCCCGGCATTTGCAGCGCGTGGGTCACGTCGAAGAACACCGGGTATTCGAACGCTTTCATGATGCCGAAGCCGAGCATGTCCACGACGAGGTTGTTATAGCCGAAGCTCGAACCGCGTTCGCACAGGATCAATTGATCGTTACCGGCTTCTTCGCACTTGGTCAGGATGTGTTTCATCTCCTGGGGCGCGAGGAACTGGGCTTTCTTGATGTTGATCACGGCACCGGTCTTCGCCATCGCCACGACCAGATCGGTCTGGCGCGACAGGAAGGCCGGCAGTTGGATAATGTCGCAGACTTCCGCCACGGTCGCCGCTTGATGCGGCTCGTGGACGTCAGTGATCACCGGCACGCCAAAGGTGCTTTTGATCTCTTCGAAAATGCGCATGCCCGCTTCGAGGCCCGGACCGCGATACGAGGTCACGGAAGACCGGTTGGCTTTGTCGAAGCTGGCCTTGAACACGTAAGGGATGCCCAGTTTCTGGGTGACCCGAACGTATTCTTCGCAGACCTGCATGGCCATGTCCCGCGACTCCAGGACATTCATGCCACCGAACAAGACCATCGGCTTGTCGTTGGCGATGTCGATGCCCTTGTTCAGGCCACCGACACGGATGATTTTCTGTGCCATGTAATGAATTCCCTATCAGGCGTTCTTCTGGTGCTGAGCGAGCGCTGCCTTGACGAAGCCACTGAACAGCGGGTGACCGTCGCGAGGCGTGGAGGTGAATTCAGGGTGGAACTGGCAAGCCACGAACCACGGGTGGTCCTTGGACTCGACCACCTCAACCAGCGCGCCATCACCCGAACGACCGGACACTTTCAGCCCGGCTTCGATCAGTTGCGGCAGCAGCTTGTTGTTCACTTCGTAACGGTGACGATGACGCTCGACGATGGTGTCGTTGGCGTAGCAATCGTGCACCAGGGAACCCGGCTCCAGCAGGCATTCCTGCGCGCCCAGACGCATGGTGCCGCCAAGGTCGGAGCTTTCGGTGCGGGTTTCGACCGCGCCGGTGGAGTCTTCCCACTCGGTGATCAGGCCGACCACAGGGTGCGGACTGGTGCGATCAAACTCCGTAGAGTTGGCGTCTTTCCAGCCCAGCACGTTACGGGCGAACTCGATGACCGCCACTTGCATGCCCAGGCAAATACCCAGGTAAGGCACCTTGTTTTCGCGGGCAAACTGAACGGCGGTGATCTTGCCTTCGACACCGCGCAGACCGAAGCCGCCCGGTACAAGAATGGCGTCCACACCTTCCAGCAGGCCAGTGCCCTGGTTCTCGATGTCTTCGGAGTCGATGTAGCGCAGGTTGACCTTGGTGCGGTTGCTGATACCTGCGTGGCTCATCGCTTCGATCAGCGACTTGTACGCGTCCAGCAGTTCCATGTACTTGCCGACCATCGCGATGGTGACTTCGTGCTCCGGGTTCAGCTTGGCATCGACGACCTTGTCCCACTCGGACAGGTCGGCGCTGTTGCATTGCAGGCCAAAACGCTCAACGACGAAATCGTCCAGACCCTGCGAGTGCAGGATGCCCGGGATCTTGTAGATGGTGTCGGCGTCTTCCAGCGCGATCACAGCGCGCTCTTCGACGTTGGTGAACTGCGCGATCTTGCGACGCGACGAAACGTCGATCGGGTGATCGGAGCGGCACACCAGCACATCAGGCTGCAGGCCAATGGAGCGCAGTTCCTTGACGGAGTGCTGAGTGGGCTTGGTCTTGGTCTCGCCAGCAGTCGCGATGTACGGCACCAGCGTCAGGTGCATCAGCATCGCGCGCTTGGCGCCGACTTCGAAACGCAACTGGCGGATCGCCTCAAGGAACGGTTGCGATTCGATGTCACCCACGGTGCCACCGATCTCGACCATGGCCACGTCGGCATCGCCGGCGCCCTTGATGATGCGACGCTTGATTTCGTCGGTGATGTGCGGGATCACCTGAATGGTCGCGCCCAGATAATCACCACGGCGCTCTTTGCGCAGGACGTGTTCGTACACACGGCCGGTGGTGAAGTTGTTGTTCTGGGTCATGGTGGTGCGAATGAAACGCTCGTAGTGACCCAGGTCCAGGTCGGTCTCGGCGCCGTCGTGGGTGACGAACACTTCACCGTGCTGGAACGGGCTCATGGTGCCCGGGTCGACGTTGATGTAGGGGTCCAGCTTGAGCATGGTGACCTTAAGTCCCCTCGCCTCCAGGATGGCCGCCAATGAAGCCGAGGCAATGCCTTTCCCCAATGAAGAAACAACACCGCCCGTGACGAAGATGTAGCGCGTCATGAAAAACCCTAGAAGTCTGCGTTAAAGCGGTCAGAGCCGCCGGGGAAAGCGAAGGAAGGCCGAAGCCCCCGATGACCTGCGTGTTTCACAGTGCATTCCTGAAATTGCTGCGTTGAAGCGACTGGCCGAAACCGGACCTGTCCATTGCTCGCCACATTTTGAGAATCGCCCAGTAAAGACTGGCTGGTAATCGGCAACTCACGTCGTTCCGAAAGGGTCGACATAAGCTGTATCAAGAAGGGAGCGTAGTCTACCGGAAACGGGCTCTCATCTCAAACTGTGGTCATTCGTCGGTGGTTGCCAGTGCAATCGCCAGTCGCCACGGGGGTCAGCGTCGAGTCCGGGAAGGTTGGCCACCGCCAGCAACTGTTCACCGCGATACAACAGCGGCAATCGGCCGCGCAAAAACACCGGCACGCCTTTTTCATTGAGCAAGCGCTTGAGGTCCCGACGCCCGCGATCCGGCACATCCAGCACTTCACCGCCCTGTCGATAGTGCACGTGCAGCCCGCCGCGAGGGATGTCGCCCAGAATGTGCAACATTCCGTTGCCCGGCAAATGAAGCGGCTGCGAGGCCGTGGACCAGTGCTGCGAACCCGCCACGTCCTTGAGCCAGATGCCCGACAACCACCAGATTCGCCCTTCTGCGCGATGCAATTGTCCGTCGGCCAGACGCCAGATCGGACGGCCATCCGGCCCTGCATCACGCAGGGAATCCCATCCCGCCCAGTGGTCACTGTCTGGAAGACGTGTCAGCGGACTCAGCCAGTAACGTAAGGCGTTTCTCTGACGTGCGGATGACAGTCCCTCAAGCGGCGCCAGCTCCAGGGATGGCACCGCCAGCCATGGCCACGGGCACGGTGTGTCGGCGAGCGCCAGATCCTGCGTCGCCAGTTCATCGAGCAAGCCTTGGGCCTCGGCCAGATGAGCGGCGCTGCGGACCATGCTCGCGGTTGCCTGGGGCCAGCGTGCGGTCAACATCGGCAACACATGATTGCGCAGGTAATTGCGGGAGAAACGGCTGTCTTTGTTGCTCGGGTCTTCGATCCAGCTCAGGCCCTCTTCCTGTGCATAACGCTCAAGCAATGCGCGGGGCTCGTCCAGAAGCGGCCGGAAGACCTGGCCTTTGCCAAGTACCCGATGGGACGGCATTGCCGCCAACCCTTTCACACCCGCTCCCCGCAGCAGACGAAACATCAGGGTTTCCGCCTGATCGTCCCTATGCTGGGCCGTGAGCAACACTTCGCCCGCCAGCAACGTCTGCTCGAACGCGGTGTATCGCGCATCGCGGGCCGCCTGTTCGAGGCTGGCGCCGGATCGGACTTGCACGTCGATGACCTGCAACGGCACGCCCAGAATCTGACACATCTGACGGCAATGTCCCGGCCACGACGCAGCAACAGCCTGCAAACCGTGATGAATGTGGATAGCGGTCAAAGGGGGGAGACGCTGATGGCGAGCAAGCTCGGCCAGCAGGTGCAGCAGGACGGTGGAATCGAGTCCACCCGAGAAGGCGATGCGCCAACCGGCTGCACCGCGCCAGGGTTCAAGGCGCGATAGCAGACGTTGGGAGAGGTCTTTTTTGAATGTGTCCGGCTTGCTCATGCTGGTGGACCCCGCGTTAGCTCACCGGACCTCAAATATGACTCCGATCAGATGCCGTAGCTCATCAGGCGGTCGTAGCGACGCGCCAACAGTTCATCCGCATTGAACTTCTTGAGCATGGCCAACTGGCTGCTCAATGCTTCGCGGATGGAAGCCGAAGCCGCCGCCGGATCACGGTGCGCGCCACCCAGTGGCTCGTTGATGACCTTGTCGACGATGCCCAGGCCTTTGAGGCGCTCAGCGGTGATGCCCATCGCTTCGGCAGCGTCTGGCGCTTTTTCGGCGGTTTTCCACAGAATCGACGCGCAGCCTTCTGGCGAAATCACTGCGTAGGTGGAGTATTGCAGCATGTTCAGCTGATCGCACACGCCAATGGCCAGTGCACCGCCCGAACCGCCCTCACCGATCACAGTCGCGATGATCGGCGTCTTCAGACGCGCCATGACACGCAGGTTCCAGGCAATCGCTTCGCTCTGGTTGCGCTCTTCAGCGTCGATGCCAGGGTAAGCGCCCGGCGTGTCGATGAAGGTCAGAATCGGCATCTTGAAGCGCTCGGCCATTTCCATCAGGCGGCACGCCTTACGGTAGCCTTCAGGACGCGGCATGCCGAAGTTGCGGCGAACTTTTTCGCGGACTTCGCGGCCTTTTTGATGACCGATCACCATGACAGGCTGGTCGTCCAGACGGGCGATGCCGCCCACGATGGCCGCGTCGTCGGAGAAGTGGCGGTCGCCGTGCAGCTCGTCGAACTCGGTGAAGATGTGTTCGATGTAGTCCAGGGTGTACGGACGACGCGGATGACGCGCCATGCGCGCGATCTGCCAACTGGTCAGGTTGCCGAAAATGCTTTCGGTGAGCGTGCTGCTCTTCTCTTGCAGTCGAGAGATTTCATCGCCGATGTTCAGCGAGTTGTCATTGCCTACCAGTCGCAGCTCTTCAATTTTGGCTTGCAGGTCAGCAATCGGCTGTTCGAAATCCAGAAAATTCGGGTTCATAGGCATCCGTCTTGGGTCGACGGCCAAGAGGCCGGCCGGTTGATCCGTAAACGCCATACCTTAAAGGATGTGGCGTGTAGGGGTCGAGGTTAAAGTGTCGAGCTTAAAAAAGTCGGGTATCAGCGTTCATCGATACTGCAGGAAGACGTTCTCTCGTCCGAACTGGTCACGCAGTGCCTGAATCAGGCTGTCTGCGGGATCGATTCGCCACGCTTCGCCGAACTGCAATAGCGCCCGGGCCTCCTGCCCGGTGTAGTCGAGCGTGATCGGACACGCTCCCCGGTGCTTCTTGCACAGGTCGCCCAGCCAGCGTAGACGATCGCCTTTCAGCGCCTCGCTGCGCACGGTCAGGCGCAAACTCTCAGCCAGACCGGTCCGCGCTTCTTCGAGACTCATCACCCGCTTGGCTCGCAAACGCAGGCCGCCGGAGAAGTCATCGGAGCTGACCTCGCCCTCCACCACAACCATCGCGTCGGTCTGCAACAGCGACTGAGCGGCCTGGAACGAGTCCGCGAACAACGACGCTTCGATGCGGCCAGAGCGGTCATCCAGGGTGATAAACCCCATCTTGTCGCCCTTTTTGTTCTTCATCACACGCAAGGCGATAATCAGACCGGCAACGGTCTGGGTGTCACGGGCAGGTTTCAGGTCAACGATTCGCTGGCGGGCGAAGCGACGAATCTCACCTTCATACTCGTCGATCGGGTGACCCGTCAGGTACAGGCCCAGGGTTTCCTTCTCACCGCGCAAACGCTCTTTGAGAGTGACCTCTTTGGCCCCGCGATGGTTCGCATAAACATCGGCATCGGGCTCGACGAACAGACCGCCAAATAGATCGGCATGGCCACTGTCGTGACTGCGCGCGGTCTGTTCGGCCGATTGAATCGCACCTTCCAGCGCGGCGAGCAACACACCGCGATTGCGGTCAATGTTGGCTTGATACTGTTTCGGGTCGTCGTAGAAAAACGGCCCCAGACGGTCCAGCGCACCGCTGCTGATCAGGCCACCCAGCGTGCGTTTGTTGACCCGTTTGAGGTCGATGCGCGCGCAGAAATCGAACAGGTCCTTGAACGGCCCGGCCTGACGCGCTTCGGTAATCGCCTCGACCGGCCCCTCGCCCACGCCTTTGATCGCGCCCAGCCCGTACACGATGCGGCCTTCGTCGTTGACGGTGAATTTGAATTCGGAGTTGTTCACGTCCGGCGCATCGAGGCGCAGTTTCATGGTCCGCACTTCCTCGATCAAGGTCACGACCTTGTCGGTGTTGTGCATGTCCGCCGAGAGCACGGCCGCCATGAACGGCGCCGGGTAATGCTTCTTCAGCCACGCCGTCTGGTACGAGACGAGCCCGTACGCAGCAGAGTGGGATTTGTTAAAACCGTAACCGGCGAATTTTTCCACCAGGTCGAAAATGTTACCGGCCAGATCCGGCTCGATATTGTTGGTCTTGCAGCCATCGATGAAGCCGCCACGCTGCTTGGCCATCTCCTCGGGCTTTTTCTTACCCATGGCCCGACGCAGCATGTCGGCCTCGCCGAGGGTGTAACCCGCCATGACCTGAGCAATCTGCATCACCTGTTCCTGATACAGGATGATGCCGTACGTTGGCAGCAGCACGGGCTTGAGCCCTTCGTACTGGTAATCGACGTGCGGGTAGGAGAGCTCGGCGCGACCGTGCTTGCGGTTGATAAAGTCGTCCACCATGCCCGACTGCAGCGGGCCCGGGCGGAACAGTGCCACCAGTGCGATAAGGTCTTCCAGGCAGTCGGGCTTGAGCTTCTTGATCAGCTCTTTCATGCCTCGGGATTCAAGCTGGAAGACCGCCGTGGTTTCGGCTTTTTGCAGCAGATCGTAGGTTGGGGCGTCATCCAGCGGGATGAAGGCGATGTCGAGCAGGTCCTCGCCGACCTTTGCGCGGTCGCGGTTGATCGTCTTCATCGCCCAGTCGATGATCGTCAGCGTTCGCAGACCCAGGAAGTCGAACTTCACCAGACCCGCGGCCTCGACATCGTCCTTGTCGTACTGGGTGACCAGGCCGCCGCCTTCTTCATCGCAATAGATAGCCGCGAAGTCGGTCAGTTTGGTTGGCGCGATGACCACACCACCGGCGTGCTTGCCGACGTTACGCACAACGCCTTCGAGCTTGCGCGCCATTTCCCAGATTTCAGCCCCTTCCTCGTCGGTCTTGAGGAAGTCGCGCAGGATTTCTTCCTGCTCATAGGCCTTTTCCAGGGTCATGCCGACTTCGAACGGAATCATCTTCGACAGGCGATCTGCGAGCCCGAAGGATTTCCCCTGAGCCCTCGCCACGTCCCGCACCACGGCTTTCGCCGCCATGGAACCGAAGGTGATGATCTGACTGACCGCGTTGCGGCCGTATTTCTCGGCCACGTATTCGATCACCCGGTCGCGACCGTCCATGCAGAAGTCGACGTCGAAGTCCGGCATCGAAACCCGTTCAGGGTTAAGGAACCGTTCGAAAAGCAGGTCATATTCCAGCGGATCGAGGTCGGTAATCTTCTGTACGTAGGCTACCAGCGAGCCGGCACCCGACCCACGGCCCGGACCGACCGGCACGCCGTTGTTCTTGGCCCACTGGATAAAATCCATAACGATCAGGAAGTAACCGGGGAACCCCATCTGGATGATGATATCCAGCTCGAAATTCAACCGGTCGACGTACTCCTGCCGCTTGGCTTCGTAGTTGGGCGTGGTTTCCCTCGGCCACAGCACGGCCAAGCGCTCTTCAAGGCCCTCGAAAGACACCTTGCGGAAATATTCATCGATGGTCAGGCCATCGGGAATCGGGAAGTTGGGCAGGAAGTGCTTGCCCAGGCGCACGTCAATGTTGCAACGCTGGGCGATTTCCACGGTGTTCTGCAGCGCGTCGGGCAGGTCGCTGAAAAGCTCGGCCATTTCTGCAGCGCTTTTGAGGTACTGCTGATCGCTGTAGTTGTGCGAGCGGCGCGGGTCGTCCAGCGCCCGGCCTTCGCCGATACACACGCGGGTTTCGTGGGCCTCGAAATCTTCCTGCTTGATGAAGCGAACATCGTTGGTCGCCACCAGCGGCACACCGTGGCGATCGGCAAGGGCGACGGCAGCGTGCAAATGCTCTTCGTCATTGACGCGGCTGGTCCGTTGAATCTCGATGTAGAAACGATCCTGAAAGACCGACACCCATTCTTTAAGCAACTCGTCGGCCTCGGCCGGGTTGCCGCCGAGCAGCGCCATGCCGATCTCACCTTCCTTGGCCGCCGACAGCGCGATCAGCCCTTCATGGGCCTCAGCGACCCACTCGCGCTCGATGATCACCACGCCGTTGCGCTGACCATGCATGAAACCGCGGGAAATCAGTTCGGTGAGATTCAGGTAGCCCTTGGGGTTCATCACCAACAGGCTCAAGCGGCTGAGGGGGGCATCCTTGTCACGACCTGCCAACCAGATATCGGCGCCGCAGATAGGCTTGATGCCAGCACCCATGGCGGCCTTGTAGAACTTGACCAGCGAGCACAGGTTGTTCTGATCGGTCACTGCCACCGCAGGCATGCTCAAGCCGGTCAACGCCTTGACCAGCGGCTTGACCCGCACCAGCCCGTCGACCAGAGAATATTCGGTGTGCATGCGCAGATGAACGAAAGAAGCCGACATGGTTGATCCTATAGCGCGCAGAAAACAAAGGCCGGATTGTACCGGCCTCTCATGAAAACATCAGCCCGCGATCAGGTGAGCGGCAGCGAGGTGAAGCCGGTGGAGATCATCATCTCCCGCGCTTCATACGCCGCACGTACCGGGGCGAAGGAGCGACGGTGGATCGGCGTCGGCCCTAACCGGGCCAGCGCTTCCAGGTGAACCGGCGTCGGGTAGCCCTTGTGGCCACCGATCCCGTACCCCGGATAGATCAGTTCCATGGCAGCCATCTCCCGGTCGCGGCTGACCTTGGCCAGGATCGACGCCGCAGCGATGGCGGGGACCTGGGCATCACCCTGAATCACCGGCGCACTGGGCACCGAGAGTTGCGGGCAACGGTTACCGTCTATCAGCGCCAGTTTCGGCGTGATCAGCAGGCCCTCGACCGCACGCTTCATGGCCAGCATGGTGGCGTGCAGAATGTTCAGCTCGTCGATTTCTTCGACTTCGGCCCGTGCGATATGCCAGCACAGCGCCTTCTCGCAGATCTCGTCGAACAGCTTTTCGCGCTTGGCTTCGGTGAGCTTTTTCGAGTCGTTAAGACCCAGGATGGGGCGATTGGGGTCAAGAATCACCGCAGCCGTTACCACAGCGCCGCACAGCGGGCCACGGCCCACCTCATCGACACCGGCGACCAGATCCTCGACCAGGTTGAAATCCAGGCCCATTTGCATTGTTCGAGCGCTCATCGTGAAGGCGACGGGCCAATCAGGTTCAGGACCGCTTCGGCGGCTTGATTGGACGCGTCGCGACGCAAGGTGCGGTGAATGGCGTCGAAGCCGGCGGTCTGCTCCGCGCCGTTGTCGAGCAACGGCAGCAGGGTGCTTGCCAGGGCATCGGCGGTCGCCGCGTCCTGCAGAAGCTCTGGAACCAGCAAACGCTGGGCCAACAGATTCGGCAGCGACACGTATGGACTCTTCACCATCCGCTTGAGTATCCAGTAGGTCAGCGGCGCCAGACGATAGGCAACCACCATCGGTCGTTTGTACAGCAGCGCTTCCAGCGTGGCGGTGCCCGATGCGATCAACACGGCATCGCAGGCAGCCAACGCAATATGGGAGCGGCCGTCGAGCAAGGTCAGCGGCAGATCCCGGCCTTGCAACAATTGTTCGATTTGCGCGCGGCGTTGAGGGCTGGCGCAGGGCAGCACGAAACGAATGTTCGGTCGCTGGGCGAGCAGCCGTTCGGCGGTGTCGAAAAACAGCGCGCCCAGTCGGCCCACCTCCCCGCCACGGCTGCCCGGCATCAACGCCACGACAGGCCCGTCACCCAGCCCCAGCTCAGCCCGAGCCGCCTGGCGATCTGCTTCAAGGGGGATGGTATCGGCGAGTGGATGGCCGACGAAACGCACCGGCACGCCCTTTTCTTCGTAAAAACGCGCTTCGAACGGCAACAACGTCAACATCAGGTCGCAGCCTTCGCGGATCTTCAGGACGCGCCTCTGCCGCCACGCCCACACGGACGGGCTGACGTAGTGCACGGTTTTGATCCCGGCCTGACGCAATTTGAGTTCGATATTGAGGGTGAAGTCCGGAGCATCGATCCCGATGAATACATCGGGTTTCTCATCGATCAAGGTCTGGATCAACAGCTTGCGACGGGCCAGCAACTCCTTGAGACGTCCAAGGACTTCCACCAGCCCCATGACCGACAGGCGCTCCATGGGGAAGTAGGACGCCATGCCCTCGGCTTCCATGAGCGGGCCGCCGACGCCGATGAACTGAGCATCAGGATGACGCGCCTTGATGGCACGCATCAGACCCGAACCCAGAATGTCGCCCGAGGCTTCCCCGGCGACCAGCGCGATCCGCAAGGCCCCCATGATTAACGGGTGATGCCGCGGGTCGAGTTCTGGATGGACTCAAGAAACAGCGCGACTTCCGGGAACTGCGCCGCCGGTTCAGCCAGCTCGACCACCGCCTGTTCGACCGTCAGCCCTTGGCGATAGACCGTCTTGTAGGCGCGACGCAGGGCATGGATCGAGTCTTCCGAGAAACCACGACGACGCATGCCTTCGAAGTTCATGCTGCGGGCTTCTGCCGGGTTGCCGAACACGGTGACGAACGCCGGGACATCCTTGCCAATCGCCGTGCCCATGCCGGAAAAGCTGTGGGCGCCGATGTGGCAATACTGATGAACCAAGGTGAAACCGGAGAGGATTGCCCAGTCAGCCACATGCACATGGCCGGCCAGCGCCGTGTTGTTGACCAGGATGCAATGGTTGCCGATGACGCTGTCATGACCGATATGCGCATAGGCCATGATCAGGTTGTTATTGCCAATCGTGGTTTCGGCGCGGTCCTGAATGGTGCCACGGTGAATCGTGACGCCTTCGCGGATCACGTTGTGGTCACCAATGACCAGACGCGTGGCTTCGCCCTTGTACTTGAGGTCAGGCGTGTCCTCACCTACCGAAGAAAACTGGTAGATGTGGTTGTGCTTACCGATGATGGTCGGACCACGCAGAATCACGTGCGGACCAATCACCGTGCCCTCGCCAATTTCCACACCGGGTCCGACGATCGACCACGGGCCGACCTCCACATTGTCGGCCAGCACGGCCGTCGGATCGATGATTGCGCGAGGGTCAATCAAACTCATAGTTTACGTTCCGCACAGATGATTTCTGCGGAGCATACCGGCTTGCCGTCTACCGACGCCTGGCATTCGAACTTCCAGATCTGGCGCTTGCAGCTCAGGAACTTGGCTTCAAGAATCAGTTGGTCGCCCGGCAGCACCGGCTGGCGGAAGCGCAGCTTGTCGGAGCCCACGAAGTAATACAGGGTGCCGTCAGCAGGCTTCACGTCAAGCATCTTGAAACCCAGGATGCCCGCGGCCTGAGCCATCGCTTCGATGATCAGCACGCCCGGCATGATTGGATGCGCAGGAAAGTGCCCATTGAAGAAGGGCTCGTTGATGCTGACATTCTTATAGGCACGAATGAGTTTATTCTCAACATCCAGCTTCACCACACGATCCACCAGCAGGAACGGGTAACGGTGGGGCAGATATTCGCGAATTTCGTTGATGTCCATCATTTCGAGAGGAAGCCTGTAGTAAAGATTGGGAGTGCGCGACGAATGCGCGGCACTCCTCTAGCAAATCAAGGAGGCAGTTTATCGGCTTTGCACACTTGATAAGAAAAAAGTATCAGCCATCAGATGACGCATTACCGCCTGAGGTCACTGCCTCGACAATCTTTTCTAGCTGCTGCAGCCGGCGGGACATGTCGTCGAGCTGGCGAATACGTGCCGCACTCTTGCGCCACTCGGCAGCGGGCTGCATCGCGGTCCCCGAAGAATAGGAACCCGGCTCGGTGATCGAACGGGTGACCATGGTCATGCCCGTGATGAAAACGCCGTCGCAAATTTCAATGTGCCCGACCAGTCCGACACCGCCGGCGAGCATACAGTGTTTGCCGATCTTCGCACTGCCGGAAATGCCAACGCAGGCCGCCATTGCCGTGTGATCGCCCACTTGAACGTTGTGCGCGATCTGAATCTGGTTATCCAGCTTCACACCGTTGCCGATGCGCGTGTCGTCCATGGCGCCGCGGTCAATGGCGGTATTCACGCCAATCTCCACGTCGTCGCCGATGGTCACGCCACCAATCTGGGCGATCTTCTGCCACACGCCTTTCTCGTTGGCGAAGCCGAAGCCCTCTCCACCCAGTACGGCACCGGACTGGATCACCACGCGCTGGCCGATCCGCACATCGTGATACAGCGTCACCCGCGGTGCCAGCCAGCCGCCTTCGCCGATGACACTGCGGGCACCGATGTAGCAATGAGCACCGAGGGTCACACCGGCAGCGATGCGTGCACCGCTTTCGATGACGACATAAGCGCCCACGCTGGCGTTCGGATCGACCACTGCGTCAGCAGCGACGATAGCGGTTGGATGAATACCGGCAGCGGCCTTCGGCTTGGGATCGAACAGGTGGGAGATTCGTGCGTACGCCAGGTAGGGGTCGGCGATCAGCAGTGCATCTCCCGCGTAACCTTCGGCATCAGCGGGCTTGAGTAGCACGGCTGCGGCGTGGGAGGTTGCGAGGAATTTTCGATACTGAGGATTGGCCAGAAAGCTGACCTGACCGGGCCCGGCCTCCTGCAAGGTGGCCAGTCCGGTGATTTGCTTGTCCGCCGGGCCACGTAGCGTGGCACCGAGGAACTCGGCCAGATGGCCGAGCGTGATAGTCACGGTCATGAATTTACTTCAGCTGGTTCATGCGCTCGATGACCTGGCGAGTGACGTCGTACTGTGGCTTGACGTCAATCACGGCACCGCGCTCGAACACCAGGTCGTAACCGCCTTTCTTGATCACTTCTTCAACAGCCGAGTCCAGCTTTGGCTTCAGTTGCTTGAGCATGTCACGGTCAGCGACGGCTTTGGCTTCGTTCAGCTCCTTGGACTGGAACTGGAAGTCACGGGCTTTCTGCTTGAAGTCCAGTTCCAGCTTCTCGCGCTCAGGCTGGGCCATCTTGTCGCCACCGGCGACCAGACGGTCCTGGATGCCTTTAGCGCTGCTTTCCAGGGCTTTGAGCTTGGTCAGTTGCGGGCCGAATTTCTTTTCAGCGTCGACTGCATACTTCTTGGCAGCATCCGACTCAAGCAGCGCCATCTGATAGTTCAGAACAGCGATCTTCATGTCTGCGAATGCCGGGCCGGCGACCAGTACGGTTGCCAGCAGTGCCAATTGGGTCAACTTACGCACGTTGTAACTCCTACAGAATCCGTTGTCGTGATCAGTGATCAGACCCTTAGAAGGTCTGACCGAGAGAGAATTGGAAGACCTGGGTTTCGGTGTTGTCGTCTGGCTTCTTGATCGGCATCGCCAGCGCGAAGCTCAATGGGCCCAGGGCGGTAACCCAGGTCACGCCGACACCGACCGAACTGGCCAGACCGGAAAGATCAGGGCCGTTACATTCAATTTTTTCCCCGCTAAGGGTGGTCTTGGCATTGTCGCAGTTCGTGTTGAACACGTTACCCACATCCCAGAAAAGCGAAGTGCGAAGCGAACGTTGATCTTTGATGAACGGCAGTGGGAACAGAATCTCGGCGCCACCGGTAATCAAGACGTTACCACCGAACGGTAGCGGATCTTGGTCCGGATCTGCCAGCGTGCCCGGTTTACCACCGTTGACTGCGCCCCGACTCGGCGTACTACGAGGACCCAAGGTGCTGTCCTTGAAGCCACGAACCGAGTTGAAACCACCCGCGTAGTAGTTCTCGTAGAACGGCAGACCGGAAGTCGAACCGTAGCCGTCACCGTAACCCAGCTCCGAGTGCAGACGCAGCGTGGTGTTGGTAGTGATCGGGTGGAACAACTGGCCACGGTAATCAAGCTTGTAGAACGACAGGTCGCTGCCCGGAATCGTGGTTTCCAGGGTCAGGCTCTGGGAATGACCACGGGTCGGCAGTGTGCCTTTGTTCAGGGTCGATTCGGACCAGCCCACGGAAGCCTTAAAGTTGGTGAAGTTGTCACCTTCTTTTTCCAGGAAGTCGAAAATCTCGTCAACGGTGTAGGTACCGGTGTTGATCTCGTCACGCTGGACCGTCAGGCCGAAGTTCAGACGCGAGGTTTCGCTGATCGGGTAGCCCATGTTGATACCGGCACCCAGGCTGTCCACCGAGTAGCTCGCCACGTCGACATCGAGGTCGTCGTAGTTGGTCTTGCGGTAGAACGCGCTGTAACCCAGGCTCACACCGTCTGGCGTGAAATACGGGTCGACGTAGCTGAAGTTGTAGCGGGTCTGGTATTCACTTTTGGTCAGGCCAATGCTGACCTTGTTACCGGTACCCAGGAAGTTGTTCTGGCTGATCGAACCACCCAGAATCAGACCCGCGCTCTGCGCGAAGCCCACACTGGCGGTGATCGAACCCGACGCCTGCTCTTCCACGGCGTAGTTCACGTCAACCTGATCGTCAGTGCCCGGCACTGCAGGGGTCTCGACGTTAACCTCTTTGAAGAAGCCCAAGCGGTCCAGACGGGTCTTGGACTGGTCGATCAGGTAAGTGGAAGCCCAACCGCCTTCCATCTGACGCATTTCACGACGCAGTACATCGTCCGCTGTCTTCGTGTTGCCACGGAAGTTGATGCGGTTCACGTAAGCCCGTTTGCCTGGATCGACGGCGAACGTGATGTCCACGGTGTGGTCTTCATCATTCGGGGTAGGCACGCCGTTAACGTTGGCGAAGGTATAGCCCTCGTTACCCAGACGACGGGTGATCAGCTCGGACGTAGTGGTCATCACCTTGCGGGAGAACACCTGACCTGGTTTGACCAGCAGCAGCGACTTCACCTGATCTTCAGGCACTTTGAGGTCACCGTTCAGCTTGACCGACTTGACGCTGTACTTCTCGCCTTCATGAATGTTGACGGTGATGTACACGCTTTTCTTGTCAGGGGTGATCGACACCTGAGTCGAGGCGATATCCATGTTGATATAGCCGCGGTCGAGGTAGTAGGAACGCAGACGCTCCAGGTCACCGGACAGCTTTTCACGGGCGTACTTGTCGTCGTTCTTGAAGAAGGACAGCCAGTTGGTGGTCTTCAGCTCGAACAGGTCGGTCAGGTCTTCTTCTTTGAAAACGGAGTTGCCGACGACGTTGATATGCTGGATCGCGGCAACGGCGCCTTCATTGATATTGATCTTCAGGCCGACGCGGTTGCGCGGCTGGGAAACGACTTCAGTGGCAACTTCTGCCGAGTAACGGCCTTGAGCCACGTACTGACGCTGCAGTTCGTTACGAACACCTTCGAGGGTCGCACGCTGGAAGATTTCGCCTTCGGCCAGACCCGATTGCTTGAGGCCTTTCATCAAGTCTTCAGTGGTGATCGCCTTGTTGCCTTCGATCTCGATGCTCGCGACCGACGGGCGCTCAACCACGGAGATGACCAGAACGTTACCGTCGCGGCCCAACTGGATGTCCTGGAAGAACCCGGTTTTGAACAACGCACGCGTGGCGTCGACCAGACGCGCGTCATCGGCCTGTTCACCCACGTTCAACGGCAACGCGCCAAAGACACTGCCAGCGGACACCCGCTGCAGGCCGTTGACACGGATATCGGAGATAGTGAAGGACTCGGCGTGAACTTCGGCGATCATCAGTACGGCAAGAACCGCAGTTAGCAGCAGACGTTTCATGAAGTCCTTTCTTATTCCAACTGGCAATAAACAAACTGCCGCAAAATGCGGCAGATTCACAATTCGGCGTAGCTTTACAGTCGTCCCAGATCGTTGACCAGTGCGAGCAACATGACTCCAACCACCAGACTTATCCCGATCTGAACCCCCCAACCCTGCACCTTTTCCGACAGTGGGCGACCACGCGCCCACTCGATCAGATAAAACAGCAAGTGCCCCCCGTCCAACACTGGAATGGGTAGCAAATTGAGAACCCCCAGGCTTATGCTCAGATAAGCAAGGAAATTCAAGAAGTCACCTACACCTGACTGGGCCGAAGCGCCCGCCACTTTAGCAATGGTTATCGGTCCGCTCAAGTTTTTTACCGAGAGCTCGCCGAACAACATTTTCCTCAGCGAATCGAGCGTCAATACGCTCATGGTCCACGTGCGCCGCGCCCCCTCTGCGACGGCGGCCACAGGCCCGTAGCTCACCTCGCGCAGCATTTCCGGTGGCCAATCAATGCCTTTTACCCCGGCGCCGAGGTAACCCGTCGCTGTCTTGCTCTCGCCACGGGCGACCAATGTGACCGGGACGTCGATTCTCGCATTGTCTCGCTCGACACTCAGCAAAATCCGGGTATCAGGACGGACACGAACCCAGTCCACAACTTGCTGCCACTCGTTGACGGGCTGGCCGTCCAGCGCCAACAGGCGGTCACCGGCTTTCAGACCAGCGGCCTGGGCCGGACCGGCAGGATCGAGCTCAGCCAGCACTGGCGGCAATGCCGGGCGCCATGGACGAATACCCAGCGAACGAATCGGGTCTGGCTCGTCAGCACCCTTGAGCCAGTTATCCAGCGCCAGCGTACGCGGAGTCTCGACGTCAGAACCCTGGTCACGGACCTTCAGGGCAATGGTCCCGCTTTCGCCAAGACGACGGACCAGCTGAAGATTCACAGCTGACCAACCGGTCGTGGCTTCGCCATCAACGGATACAATTTCCTGCCCGGAGACCAATCCGGCCTTCTCCGCGATACTACCCGCTTCGACGCCGCCGATGACCGGACGCACTTGCTGGCTACCCAGCATCGCCAGCACCCAGAAAAAGACGATGGCCAGTAAAAAGTTGGCGACCGGACCCGCGATGACAATAGCGATCCGCTGATAAACGGTCTTGCGGTTGAACGATTGGTCGACCAGCTCCGGAGGCACTTCGCCCTCCCGCTCGTCGAGCATCTTCACGTAGCCGCCCAACGGAATGGCGGCAACAACGTATTCGGTGCCCTTGCGGTCATGCCAACGCAAGAGCGGCATGCCGAAGCCGACAGAAAACCGCAGCACCTTGACACCACAACGCCGCGCCACCCAGAAGTGGCCAAATTCGTGAAAAGTCACCAGCACGCCCAGGGCAACCAGGGTGCCGACAATCATATAAAGCGCACTCATCGCTGTTCTCCGGATACCGGTTTGGCGTTGCAGGCGGGCATCAGGGGACAGCCCACCCACGTCGATGAACCCGTGTCACTTGGCCAATATGGCTTATCGGTCATTACGTTTCAGCCACTGCCCGGCCAGCGCTCGCGCCTTGGCATCGATGTCAAACACAGTTTCAAGCTCGCTCACCGCAATCACCGGTTCGAGGTTCAAGACCTCGTCGATCATACTCGCGATTTCCGGAAAGCGAATGCGCTGGTCAAGAAACGCCGCGACGGCCACTTCGTTCACCGCGTTCAGGACCGCAGGGGCGCTGTCGCCGACTTCCGCAGCTTGCCGTGCGAGACGCAAGCAAGGGAAGCGCACTTCGTCCGGCGCCTGGAAGTCCAGTCGCCCTATGCTGAAGAGATCAAGCGGTGCAACGCCCGAATCGATACGCTCCGGCCACGCCAGTGCATGAGCAATCGGCGTACGCATGTCTGGGTTGCCCAGTTGAGCCAGTACCGAGCCGTCCACGTAATCCACCATCGAATGGATCACGCTTTGAGGGTGAATCACCACTTCGATACGAGCCGGTGCAGTGTCGAACAACCAGCAGGCCTCGATCAGTTCGAGCCCTTTGTTCATCATGCTGGCGGAATCAACGGAAATTTTGCGCCCCATCGACCAGTTCGGGTGCGCGCAGGCCTGCTCGGGTGACACATGCTCCAGCTCCTGCAGCGGCGTTTCGCGAAAAGGTCCACCCGAAGCCGTCAACAAGATCCGACGCACGCCGACCGAATCCAGACCGTTGCCATAATGGCCTGGCAAACACTGAAAAATCGCGTTGTGCTCACTGTCGAGAGGCAGCAAGACGGTGCCGCTGCGCCGAACCGCCTGCATGAACAAGGCACCCGACATGACCAGCGCCTCTTTGTTGGCCAGCAGCACTTTCTTGCCCGCCTCGACCGCCGCCAATGTCGGACGCAAGCCAGCGGCACCGACAATGGCGGCCAGCACCGTGTCCACCTCGGGGTGAGCCGACACTTCGCACAGCCCCCCCTCTCCTACCAACACGCGCGTGTCGAGACCGGCAGCACGCAGATCGTCCTGCAATTGTCGCGCTGCCGCGACTGTCGGCACCACCGCGAACTGCGGGACATGACGGACGCACAGTGCAAGCAACTCCGCGAGACGGCTGAACCCGGTCAGGGCAAAGACCTTGTAGCGCGTCGGGTGTCGTGCGATGACATCGAGGGTGCTAAGCCCCACCGAGCCAGTCGCCCCGAGAACCGTGATGTGTTGGAGCCGGCTCACATCAGACCCCAGTCTTTGGCGGCCCAGAGCAACAGGGCGAACACCGGAATCGCGGCGGTCAGGCTGTCAATTCTGTCCAGCACTCCGCCATGCCCCGGCAAGAGATTACTGCTGTCCTTGACCCCGGATTTACGCTTGAACATGCTCTCGGTCAGGTCGCCCACGACGGATACCAGCACGATAATTGCGGCGCACACCAGCGAAAAAACAATCTCGGACACCTGCCAACCGCGGTTCACACCGACAATCAACGTCATCAGCAAACAGGCTGCCAGGCCGCCATACAAACCTTCCCAGCTTTTGCCCGGACTGACCTTCGGCGCCAGCTTGCGCTTGCCGAATGCCTTGCCCGAAAAATAGGCACCGATGTCGGCGCCCCACACCAGCACCATGACCGAGAGAATCAGCCAATTGCCCATCGGGGCGAGCTTGATGAGGATGAGACCTTGCCATGCCGGCAGGAGAATCAGCAGACCAATGACCAGCTTGTACGCCACGCTGGACCAGTGCTCGCTGGACTCGGGGTACGTCAGCACCAGCCACGTCGCGACCAGCCACCAGATCAATGCTGCGACCAGCACCCACGGCGCCAATCCAGGTAACAGGTACAAGAGAAACAACAGCACCGCGACCACGGCGGCATAGCCCACCCGAATCGACTGAGTTTCAAAACCCGCGAGACGGGCCCACTCCCAGGCGCCCAGTACGACCACCGCGCCGATGAACAGCGCGAAACTGCCACCTTCCAGAAGGAAAAAGCCGCACAGCGCCAAGGGCGCAAGAATCAGCGCTGTAATGATTCGTTGTTTGAGCATTAAGCACGGGCTCCAGCTTCTACCTGCTCGCTGGTTTTCCCGAAGCGGCGTTGGCGCGAAGCGAAATCGGCCAGCGCATCGCGCATGGCTTCGTGTTTGAAGTCCGGCCAGAACAGGTCGGAGAAGTACAGCTCGGCGTACGCCAGCTGCCAAAGCAAGAAATTACTGATGCGGTGTTCGCCACCGGTACGGATGCACAGGTCCGGCAATGGCAAGTCACCGGTGGCCAGGCACGTCTGCAAGAGTTCGGGCGTAATGTCGTCCGGGCGTAAATGCCCGGCCTGCACTTCACGGGCCAGACGTTGCGCCGCCTGGGCGATGTCCCACTGGCCGCCATAGTTGGCGGCGATTTGCAGGACAAAGCGAGTGTTGCCAGCGGTTTTCGCTTCTGCCTCGCGAATCGCAGCTTGAAGCTCAGGATGGAAACGTGCACGGTCACCAATGATGCGCAGACTGATACCGTTCTCGTTCAGGCGCTTGGTCTCACGACGCAACGCCGTGAAGAACAACTCCATCAGCGCGCCGACCTCCTCGGCCGGACGCTGCCAGTTTTCACTGGAGAACGCGAACAGCGTCAGCACCTCGACCTTGGCCTCGGCACACACTTCGATCACCGCACGGACAGCGTCCACGCCAGCCTTGTGACCCGCCACACCCGGCAACAGACGCTTTTTAGCCCAGCGATTGTTCCCATCCATGATGATCGCGACATGACGCGGCACCGATGACGGCACAGCCAGCTTTGTCTTTTCCATGAAAGCTTCCTGACCCTTATACGGCCATCAGGTCTTTTTCTTTCTCTTCAGTGGCTTTTGTGATCTGAGCCTCGAAGTCCTTGATCAGCTTGTCGATCTCAGCCGTGCCACGACGCTCTTCGTCTTCGCTGATTTCCTTGTCCTTGACCAGCTTTTTCAGATCGCCCAACGCGTCGCGGCGAATGTTACGCACAGCAACACGAGCATCTTCGGCCGCACTGCGCGCCTGCTTGGTGAAGCCTTTCCGTGTTTCTTCCGTCAGGGCAGGCATGGAGATCAGCAGCAGCTCACCGAGGTTGGTCGGGTTGAGGTTCAAGCCTGCACTCTGAATCGCCTTATCGACCGCCGCGAGCATGTTGCGCTCAAACGCCACGACCTGGAGGGTACGGGAATCCTTGACCGTGACGTTGGCAACACCACTCAACGGGGTATCGGTGCCGTAGTACGGAACCATCACGTTACCCAGGATGCTTGGGTGTGCCTTGCCGGTACGAATCTGGCCAAACGCATGGTTCAGGGATTCGATGGATTTCTGCATGCGCTCTTGAGCGTCTTTTTTGATTTCGTTGATCATTGTTCGCCTTCCTCGATCAAAGTTCCTTCCGCGCCGCCATGCACGATATTCAGCAGGGCGCCGGGTTTGTTCATATTAAAGACACGCAACGGCATCTTGTGGTCACGGCACAGGCAGATGGCCGTCAGGTCCATTACCCCCAGCTTGCGATCCAGCACTTCATCGTAAGTCAGATGATCGAACTTCTCGGCATGCGGGTCTTTGAATGGATCGGCAGTGTACACACCATCGACCTTGGTTGCCTTCAACACCACATCGGCGTCAATTTCAATCGCGCGCAGGCACGCTGCCGAATCGGTGGTGAAGAACGGGTTGCCAGTGCCCGCGGCGAAGATCACCACTTCTTTGGCGTTGAGGTGACGCATTGCTTTGCGGCGATCGTAGTGATCGGTCACACCCACCATGGAGATGGCCGACATCACGATGGCGGAAATATTGGCGCGCTCCAGTGCATCACGCATGGCCAAGGCGTTCATCACAGTGGCCAGCATGCCCATGTGATCACCCGTGACCCGATCCATGCCGGCCGCGCTAAGCGCCGCACCACGGAACAGGTTGCCACCACCGATGACCAGACCGACCTGAACACCGATTCCTACCAGCTGACCCACTTCAAGCGCCATGCGATCCAGCACTTTGGGGTCGATACCGAACTCTTCGGACCCCATCAGGGCCTCGCCGCTAAGCTTGAGTAGAATGCGTTTATAGCGAGCTTGATAACCACTGCCCTGCTGAGCCATTGCGAATCTCTCCTGCGGCGTTTAAAAAAAATCTGCGGCCATTTTCAGCCTGCGGTAACTCTAGGCTACTTCGTCAGGAATTCGCAGCCTCATGAGCCACGCACCCTGGAAAAATAAATTCCTTCTGCCGTTTTGACAAAGAGGCTGCGCGCGTGAGCGGGCAGCCTCTTTGGTCGACAGTTGGAGAACCGTCTTATTGCTTGCTGGCAGCTACTTGAGCAGCGACTTCTTCAGCGAAGTTGTCGACTGGCTTCTCGATGCCTTCGCCCACTTTGAAGTAGGTGAACGAAACGATTTCAGCGCCGGCTTTCTTGGCCAGTTCACCGACCTTGACTTCCGGGTTCTTGACGAACGCTTGCTCAACCAGACTGGCTTCAGCCAGGAACTTGGTGATGCGGCCCTGAACCATTTTGTCAGCGATCTCGGCAGGCTTGCCTTTGATCTTGTCTTCGTTCAGTTGCAGGAAGACGCTCTTCTCGCGCTCGATCGCTTCGGCCGAAACGTCGGAAGGCAGCAGGAACTCAGGGTTGCTGGCAGCAACGTGCATCGCGATGTCTTTGGCCAGCTCGGCGTCGCCGCCTTTCAGCGCTACAACCACACCGATTTTGTTGCCGTGCAGGTACGAGCCCAGTACATCACCTTCAACACGCGCCAGACGACGGATGTTGACGTTTTCGCCGACTTTGGCAACCAGAGCGGTACGCTCGGTTTCCTGAGCTTCGATCAGTTGCTCAACGGTCAGTTCTGGCTGGTCGAAAGCCTTGTTGACACTGACGGCGACGAAGTTTTTGAAGTCGTCTTGCAGCGCCAGGAAGTCGGTCTGCGAGTTCACTTCGATCAGGACAGCGCGCTTGCCGTTGTCCTTGATTGCGATAGCGCCTTCAGCAGCGACGTTACCTGCTTTCTTGGCTGCCTTGATTGCGCCCGAAGCACGCATATCGTCGATGGCTTTTTCGATGTCGCCGCCAGCCTTGGTCAAGGCTTTTTTGCAGTCCATCATGCCTTCGCCAGTGCGCTCGCGCAGTTCTTTGACCAACGCTGCAGTAATCTCTGCCATTTCAAAATCCTCTTGGATAGGTCTTCAACCATTCCACCCGCCATGCGGGCGTCAAATTCTTGAAAAGCCATGGTGACAGCTGCGCATGACAACTAAGTCGGTGGCAACGCCAGATGGTTTTCGAGGTGGCAAAAAGGGGGCCGAGCCCCCTTTTTGCGTACCGAGTAGACGCTAAGCGTCAGTTACTCGGCAGCAGTTGCCGCTTCTTCAGCGTAAACTTCGGTGCCGCCAGAAACATTGTTGCGACCACGGATGACAGCGTCAGCCATCGAACCCATGTACAGCTGAATGGCGCGAATGGCGTCATCGTTACCTGGGATGATGTAGTCAACGCCTTCCGGGCTGCTGTTGGTATCGACAACGCCGATGACCGGGATACCCAGCTTGTTGGCTTCGGTGATCGCGATGCGCTCGTGATCAACGTCGATCACGAACAGTGCGTCAGGCAAACCGCCCATGTCCTTGATACCACCCAGGCTGCGGTCCAGCTTTTCCAGATCGCGAGTGCGCATCAGCGCCTCTTTCTTGGTCAGCTTGGCGAAAGTACCGTCTTCAGCCTGAACTTCCAGCTCGCGCAGACGCTTGATGGAGGCACGGATGGTTTTGAAGTTGGTCAGCATGCCGCCCAACCAGCGATGGTCGACGAACGGCGAACCGCAACGTGCTGCTTCTTCAGCAACGATCTTGCCAGCGGAACGCTTGGTGCCGACGAACAGAATCTTGTTTTTGCCCTGTGCCAGACGCTCTACGAAGGTCAGTGCCTCGTTGAACATAGGCAGGGTTTTTTCAAGGTTGATGATGTGAATCTTGTTGCGCGCGCCGAAAATGTACTTACCCATTTTCGGGTTCCAGTAACGGGTTTGGTGACCGAAGTGCACACCGGCCTTCAGCATATCGCGCATGTTGACTTGGGACATGATAGTTCCTTGATAAGTCGGGTTAGGCCTCCACGTATCCCAATGACCAACCAACGGCATGTACCGAGGGCACCCAGGTCATCGTGTCGACACGTGTGTGGGTTTGGGCTTTCGGGGCGGACCCCGTAAAGCGGCGCATTTTATATCACAAAAGTCTGCATAACGGAACCCGGAATAAGATCCTGTTTTCTCGACGCTTTTGCCCGGACAGCACTGCCGTCTACCGGCCCTGCCAGCCTCTATATAAGGAAGCGATGATAACCCGCTTGGCATCGGTCTGGTAGAATCGCGTTTTTTCCGTGTTTTGCTGCGGCCCCGCCGCGCCGAGAGAGCCTTGTATGACCGTTACCATCAAAACCCCCGAAGACATCGAAAAGATGCGCGTCGCCGGTCGTCTGGCGGCAGACGTTCTGGAAATGATCGGGGCCTACGTCAAGCCCGGCGTCACCACTGACGAGCTGGACCGCATCTGCCACGACTACATCGTCAACGAGCAAAAAGCGATCCCTGCACCGCTGAACTACAAGGGTTTCCCCAAATCCATCTGCACCTCGATCAACCATGTCGTCTGCCACGGCATTCCGAACGAGAAGCCGCTGAAGGAAGGCGACGTGTTGAACATCGACGTGACCGTGATCAAAGACGGTTACCACGGCGACACCAGCAAGATGTTCCACGTTGGCAAAGTGCCAGAGTGGGCCGAGCGCCTGTCGAAGATCACCCAGGAATGCATGTATAAAGGCATCGAGCTGGTCAAACCGGGCGCGCACTTGGGCGACATCGGTGAAGTGATCCAGAAACACGCTGAAAAGAACGGTTTCTCCGTCGTAAAGGAATATTGCGGCCATGGCATCGGCAAGGTGTTTCATGAAGAACCGCAAGTGCTGCACTACGGCAAGGCGGGCACTGGCATGGAACTCAAGGAAGGCATGACCTTCACCATTGAGCCAATGATCAATCAGGGCAAGGCTGACACCCGTTTGCTGGGCGACGGCTGGACCGCCATCACCAAGGACCGCAAGCTGTCGGCGCAGTGGGAACACACCATTCTGGTCACCGCGACCGGGTATGAAATCTTCACGTTGCGCAGCGACGACACCATCGCCCGCACCTCCGCCTGATCACCCCGTGCGATATAGATAGAAGGAAAGCAGTTCGATGCCGCAGGTGGACCCAGATTTGTTCGATCGTGGCCAGTTTCAGGCCGAACTGGCGTTGAAAGCGAGCCCCATCGCCGCCTTCAAAAAGGCTATCCGTCAGGCCCGTGAGGTACTGGACGAACGCTTCAAGTCGGGCCGGGAAATCCGTCGGCTCATCGAGGACCGGGCCTGGTTCGTCGACAACATCCTGCAGCAAGCCTGGGAACAGTTCGACTGGAGCGAGGACGCCGACATTGCACTCCTCGCCGTGGGTGGCTATGGGCGCGGCGAACTGCATCCTTATTCGGACATCGACCTGCTGATCCTGCTGGACAGCGCCGATCACGAAGTCTTCCGCGATTCCATCGAGCGCTTTCTGACGCTGCTGTGGGACATTGGTCTTGAGGTTGGCCAGAGCGTGCGCTCGGTCGATGAGTGCGCCACCGAGGCCCTCGCGGACCTGACGGTGATCACCAACCTGATGGAAAGCCGCACCATTGCAGGCCCGGAGCATTTGCGCCAGCGCATGCTGGAAGTCACCAGTACGAGCGAAATGTGGCCAAGCAAAGAGTTCTTCCTGGCCAAGCGCGCCGAGCAGAAAGCCCGTCATCACAAATACTTCGACACCGAATACAACCTGGAGCCGAACGTCAAAGGTTCCCCGGGTGGCCTACGCGACATCCAGACCATTCTGTGGGTAGCCCGTCGTCAATATGGCACGCTGAATCTTCACGCCCTGGCAGACCAGGGCTTCCTGCTGGAAAGCGAACACGCGTTGCTCGCTGCCTCCCAGGAGTTTCTGTGGAAGGTACGCTACGCGTTGCACATGCTGGCGGGCCGTTCCGAAGATCGCTTGCTGTTCGATTACCAGACCAGCATCGCCCGTTTGCTGGGCTATCAGGACAATGACGCGAAACTGGCCATCGAACGCTTCATGCAGAAGTATTACCGCGTGGTCATGAGCATTGCTCAGTTGAGTGACCTGATCATTCAGCACTTCGAGGAAGTGATCCTGTCGGACGACGCCAATACCGTCACTGAGTCGATCAACTCGCGCTTCCAGTTGCATGATGGCTACATCGAAGCCACGAACCCGAATGTCTTCAAGCGCACGCCGTTCGCGATTCTGGAAATCTTCGTGTTGATGGCCCAGCGCCCGGAAATCAAGGGCGTGCGTGCCGACACCATTCGCCTGCTGCGTGAACACCGGCACCTGATCAACGACGACTTCCGCAACGATATCCGCAACACCAGCCTGTTCATCGAGCTGTTCAAATGCGAGATCGGCATCCACCGCAACCTGCGCCGGATGAACCGCTACGGCATTCTCGGTCTGTACCTGCCGGAGTTCGGCCACATCGTCGGTCAGATGCAACATGACCTGTTCCACATCTACACCGTTGATGCGCACACCCTGAACCTGATCAAGCATCTGCGTAAGCTCCAATACACGCAGGTGTCGGAGAAATTCCCGCTCGCCAGCAAGCTCATGGCCAAGTTGCCGAAACCCGAGCTGATCTACCTCGCAGGCTTGTACCACGACATCGGCAAGGGGCGCGGCGGCGACCACTCCGAGCTGGGGGCGGTGGATGCCGAAGCATTCGGCATCCGTCACCACTTGCCGAACTGGGACACCCAACTGATCGTCTGGCTGGTGCAGAACCATCTCGTGATGTCGACCACAGCCCAGCGCAAGGACCTCTCCGACCCGCAAGTCATTCACGACTTTGCGCAGTTCGTCGGCGACGAAGTGCATCTGGATTACCTCTATGTGCTGACCATCGCTGACATCAACGCCACCAACCCGACGCTCTGGAACTCGTGGCGCGCCAGTCTGTTGCGCCAGCTTTATACCGAAACCAAGCGCGCCCTCAAGCGCGGGCTGGAGAATCCGGTGGATCGCGAAGAGCAGATCCGACGTACCCAAAGCGCGGCGCTGGACATTCTCGTGCGCAACGGCACCGATCCGGACGACGTCGAGCAGCTGTGGTCGCAACTGGGCGATGACTACTTCCTGCGCCACACCGCGGGCGACGTGGCCTGGCACAGCGATGCGATTCTGCAACAACCGGCCGACGGCGGCCCGTTGGTGCTGATCAAGGAAACTACCCAGCGCGAATTCGAAGGCGGCACCCAGATATTCATTTATGCACCGGATCAACACGACTTCTTCGCGGTAACCGTGGCGGCGATGGACCAGCTGAACCTGAACATTCACGACGCCCGCGTCATCACGTCGACCAGTCAGTTCACCCTCGACACCTATATCGTGCTCGACAGCGACGGCGGCTCGATCGGTGAAAACCCTGAACGCATCAAAGCGATTCGTGAAGGTTTGACCGAGGCCCTGCGCAACCCGGACGACTATCCGACGATCATCAAACGTCGCGTGCCACGCCAGCTCAAGCATTTCGCATTCGCGCCCGTGGTGACTATTTCCAACGATGCGCAGCGACCGGTGACCGTGCTGGAGCTCAGCGCGCCAGACCGTCCGGGGTTGCTGGCACGGCTGGGCAAGATCTTTCTGGAGTTCGACCTGTCGCTGCAAAACGCCAAGATTGCAACCTTGGGCGAGCGAGTGGAGGACGTGTTCTTCCTCACCGACGAGAACAACCAGCCGCTGTCTGACCCGCAACTGTGCAGCCGTTTGCAAGATGCCATCGTCACGCAACTCAGCGTCAATCCCGAACCCACCAGCGGGTTGCGCATCAGCATCTGAATCGACACCTTTTTCTGGCTATTCAACGGCGCCCGCCCCCCAACGGACCGGCGCCCCGCTTCCTGAGACCGATTGCCCATGAACAACGCTTTGCAACAGCTCCAGCCTTACCCGTTCGAAAAGCTCCGCGCGCTGCTGGGCACCGTGACGCCGAACCCGGACAAGCGGCCAATCGCTCTGTCCATCGGCGAGCCGAAGCACACTTCGCCTGCGTTCGTTGCCAAGGCACTGGCCGACAACCTCGACCAGATGGCCGTTTACCCGACGACGGCGGGCATACCAGCCCTGCGCGAAGCCATCGCTCACTGGTGCGAACGCCGTTTCAGCGTTCCGCAGGGCTGGCTGGATGCGGGCAAGCACGTGCTACCGGTCAACGGCACCCGTGAGGCACTGTTCGCTTTCACCCAAACCGTGGTCAATCGCAGCGATGACGGGCTGGTCATCAGCCCAAACCCGTTCTATCAGATTTACGAAGGTGCTGCGTTCCTGGCCGGGGCCAAGCCGCATTACCTGCCGTGCCTGGTCGAACACGGCTTCAACCCCGACTTTGACGCCGTGCCCGCGAACATCTGGAAACGCTGCCAGATCCTGTTCCTGTGCTCGCCGGGCAACCCGACCGGTGCGCTGATTCCGGTGGACATCCTGAAAAAGCTGATCGCGCTGGCCGACGAGCACGATTTCGTGATCGCTGCCGACGAATGCTACAGCGAGCTGTATTTCGATGAAGACACCCCGCCGCCGGGCCTGCTGACCGCCTGCGCCGAACTCGGCCGCCAGGACTTCAAGCGCTGCGTCGTGTTCCACAGCCTGTCCAAGCGGTCGAACCTACCGGGCCTGCGCTCGGGCTTCGTCGCCGGTGACGCCGACATCCTCAAGGGCTTTCTGCTCTACCGCACTTACCACGGCTGCGCCATGCCGGTTCAGACCCAGCTCGCCAGCATCGCGGCCTGGAATGATGAAGAACACGTCAGGGCCAACCGCGACCTGTACCGCGAGAAGTACGATGCGGTGCTGGATATCCTCTCCCCGGTGATGGATGTGCAGCGCCCGGACGGCAGTTTCTACCTATGGCCAAACGTGGGGGGCGACGACGCGCAATTCTGCCGTGACCTGTTCGAAGCCGAACACGTGACGGTGGTGCCCGGTTCGTACCTGTCACGCGATGTGGACGGCTTCAACCCCGGCGCAGGCCGTGTGCGCATGGCGCTGGTCGCGCCCTTGGCCGAGTGCGTCGAGGCAGCCGAACGGATTCGCGAGTTCGTGACGCGCCGCTGATCGCCGAGCTGCAACGCCCTATCAAGGTCACCGGTTTCCAGGTGACCTTTTTTTTGCCTGAATTTCAGCCTCTATACATATATATATCAACTGGGGTCGGCGTATCCGGGACAATGCATGCGGGCCAGAAGCACGCTGGCTTTCACCATACTCACAAGCAAGGAGGCTTGAAATGGACTGTTTATTCAAATGCCAGCGGATAACCCGAGCAGGCACACATCACACGCCCACTGCAGCACCTCAGCGCAAAAGACGTTCGATAGGCGCGCTTTCGTCATTCTGGCCAAACGGCAGCACGCTGCGAATTGCCTTCATTGATGACGACCTGGCACCGGATCACCAACAAAAGCTGATCGATGCGATCAACGAATGGCAACCCTATGTGAACCTTCAGTTCGAGTTCATCGACGGGCGTGAAGGCCAGCCGGATCATGGCAAAGGTGATATCCGCATCACCACTGACTCAAGCATGAATTATTCGCTGATCGGCACCGCTGCGAAGGCCAATGACCCATGGGATCCGACCATGGTATTGGGCATCCAGCCTTCAGACCCCAAATTCGCCAGTACCGTCATGCATGAGTTTGGGCACGCATTGGGTGCGGAGCATGAGCATCAATATCCCGAGGCGGATATCCCGTGGGATGTACCGAAGGTGTACGCCTTCTATGAATCCAAGGGGCACTCCAAGGAAGTGGTCGACGAAAGCGTACTGGGAAAGCTGTCGGCAGAGGCGACCCTGATGCTGCCTTACGACAGGGATTCAATCATGCATTACCCGGTCGATAACGCCCTCACGCTGGGAGATTGGGAGGTGGGAAACAATGCCATCCTGAGCGAGAAGGACAAGGCGTTCATGCAGGCGGCGTATCCGAAGTGAGTGCCGCATCAGGCCTGACCAATGCCTGACCACGACAAAACCGAGTGCACAGCATCGTCGTCTGTTCCAGGGCGACGATGTCACGGAGAGGCATAGCGTCGAAGTGCCATACTCCTGGTTTACCCTGATGCCGCCAATCAAGGCATGACGTGTGTTCGCACAAAAATACCCGTCGAAACACACAAAGCCTCGCCAAGCCGCGCCCAACCGGTGTGTACGTGGCATAATCCGTCACCGTTTTTTCCAATCGTCCCAAAGAGGGGGCAAGCTCATGGCTGACAAACAGTTGCACCTGTACGGGATCAAGGCCTGCGACACCATGAAAAAGGCGCGCACCTGGCTCGATGAAAAATCGGTGAACTACGATTTCCACGACTACAAGACGCAGGGCATCGACCGTGAACACCTGACTCAGTGGTGCAACGAGCACGGCTGGCAGACGGTGTTGAATCGCGCCGGCACGACCTTTCGCAAACTGGACGACTCGCAAAAAGCGGACATCGACCAGGACAAGGCGATCGAACTGATGCTCGCTCAACCGTCGATGATCAAACGCCCGGTGCTTGATCTTGGCGACAAGACCCTGATTGGCTTCAAACCCGAACTGTACGCAGCGGCTATCGCCTGATTGAGATAGCCCCAAATTAGAGGTATCCCCATGTCCACTTCCCTGTTCAGCCTGGCCTTCGGCGTCGGCACTCAAAATCGTCAAGGCACCTGGCTGGAAGTTTTCTACGCCCTGCCTCTGCTCAACCCGTCGGCTGAAATCGTTGCCGCCGTGGCGCCAATCCTGGGTTACACCGGTGGCAATCAGGCCATCGCTTTCAACACCGATCTGGCCTCCAAGCTGGCGGATGCGCTGAAATCGGTTGACGCCGCTCAAGCTGCGCTGCTGACCCGTCTGGCCGAGAGCCACAAGCCGCTGGTCGCCACCGTGCTGGCCGAAGACGCCGCACTGACTTCCACGCCTGAGGCCTACCTCAAGCTGCACCTGCTGTCCCATCGTCTGGTCAAGCCACACGGCCTGAGCCTGGCAGGTGTGTTCCCGCTGCTGCCGAACGTGGCATGGACCAGCCAGGGCGCCATCGACCTGGGCGAATTGCCCCAGCGTCAACTGGAAGCCCGTCTGAAAGGCGAGCTGCTGGAAGTGTTCTCCGTCGACAAATTCCCTAAAATGACCGACTACGTCGTGCCGGCCGGCGTGCGCATCGCTGACACCGCACGCGTGCGTCTGGGCGCGTACATCGGCGAGGGCACCACCGTGATGCACGAAGGCTTCGTCAACTTCAACGGCGGAACCGAAGGCCCGGGCATGATCGAAGGCCGTGTGTCGGCTGGCGTATTCGTGGGCAAAGGCTCGGACCTGGGCGGCGGTTGCTCGACCATGGGCACCCTGTCGGGCGGCGGCAACATCATCATCAAGGTCGGCGAAGGCTGCCTGATCGGCGCCAACGCCGGTATCGGCATTCCGCTGGGCGACCGCAACACTGTTGAAGCCGGTCTTTACATCACCGCGGGCACCAAGGTCGCGTTGCTGGATGAGAAAAACGAGCTGGTCAAGGTCCTCAAGGCCCGTGATCTGGCCGGTCAGCCTGACCTGCTGTTCCGTCGCAACTCGCAAACCGGCGCGGTGGAATGCAAATCCCACAAGTCGGCCATCGAGCTGAACGAAGCGCTGCACGCTCACAACTGATCCACTGCCGGCGCGCCTTCATTCGTGATCCGATATGTCAGACGACACTACGCTGTCGTCTGACATACCCTTTTGCGAATGAATTCGCTCCCACAGGACAGAGAGTCAATCCCCATGTCCCTCATTTCTCCATGGCGCGCTGACTTCCCCGCTCTCGACGCCCTCGAACGGCAAGGCCAGACATACCTGGACAGCGCCGCCACCGCACAAAAGCCCCAAGCACTGATCGATGCGCTGACCCATTACTACGCCAATGGCGCGGCCAATGTGCACCGTGCCCAGCACCTCCCGGGCGCGATGGCGACTCAGGCATTCGAGGACACCCGCCGCAAGGCTGCCGAATGGCTGAACGTCGGTTCCTCTGGGCAAATCGTGTTCACCCATGGCGCCACTTCAGCATTCAACCTGTTGGCGTATGGGCTTGAGCATCTGTTTCAGCCGGGCGATGAAGTCGTCATCAGCGCGCTGGAACACCACGCCAATCTCTTGCCGTGGCAGCGGTTGGCGAAACGTCGAGACCTGAAACTGATCGTGCTGCCACTAACCGCTCAGGGCGTGATCGACCTCGACGCCGCAGCCTCGTTGATCAACAACCGTACGCGATTACTCGCCGTCAGCCAGCTCTCCAATGTGCTGGGAACCTGGCAGCCTGTGGCCGAACTGGTCGCACTGGCCAAGGCGCAGGGTGCGCTGACGGTCATCGACGGCGCTCAAGGGGTCGTGCACGGTCGTCACGATGTTGAGGCGCTGGACTGTGATTTCTACATATTTTCCAGCCACAAGCTGTACGGCCCCGACGGCGTGGGGGTGTTGTTTGGTCGCCATCACGCATTGGCGCAATTGCGACATTGGCAGTTTGGCGGCGAGATGGTGCTGCAAGCGGGCTATCAGGATGCGACGTTCCGCCCGGCACCGTTGGGGTTTGAAGCGGGTACGCCACCGATTTCCGGCATCATCGGCTTGGGCGCCACCCTCGATTATTTGAACGATGTCAATCAGGTGGCCGCGGCTGAACACGAAGCCCGTCTGCACGAACTGCTGCGCGCCGGACTGATGTTGCGCGAAGGTGTTCGGCTGGTGGGCGATCCACACGTGGCGTTGGTCAGCTTCGTGGTCGAGGGTGTGCACAACGCCGACCTCGCGCATCTGCTGACCGAGCAAGGCATCGCGGTGCGTGCAGGCCATCATTGTGCGATCCCGCTGATCAGCAGCCTTGGCCTGTCAGGCGCGATTCGCGTGTCGCTGGCGCTGTACAACGACTCCGAGGACTTGGAACGCTTCTTCAACGCACTGGATCAGGCGCTGGAGTTGTTGCGATGAACCTGCCCGAAGACGCGCAAACGGCACTGAACACCTTCAATGCCTCATTGAGTTGGGAGCAACGCGCTCGCCTGCTGATGCAATGGGGTGAGCGTCTGCCCCTACTGGCTGACGACGAGAAAACCGACGAACGCCTGGTTGATGGTTGCGAGAGCAAGGTCTGGCTGCTGGGCGAGGTGATCGACGGTCACTGGCAGTTTCGTGCGGCGAGCGATGCCCGGTTGATTCGCGGGTTGGTGGCATTGCTGCTGGCTCGGGTGAATGGGTTGTCGGCGGCCGAACTGCAGCACGTCGATTTGAACGACTGGTTCAATCAGCTGGGCTTGAGCCGCCAGCTCTCTGCTTCGCGCAGCAATGGGCTGAATGCCGTGTTGCAGAAGATGCGCCAGTTGGCGGCCTGAATACGACGCCGCCCCTATGGAAGCGAATCCATTCGCGAGAAGCGGGTTCAGGCGACAGATATCTATCGTCAGAAATGGCCTTTCGCGAATGAATTCGCTCCCACAGGGGCGGCGGCGTTGCAACAAACAGATGCCATGGGCAATCAGGACTGCGCCGCTTCCTTCGCCTTGGCCCGCTCCGATGGGCGACGCATGCCCGCCACGATTTTCTCCACTGCCTTAGTGGCCGCAACCATGCCAAACGTCGCGGTGACCATCATCACTGCGCCGAACCCGCCTGCGCAGTCGAGTTTCACGCCATCGCCCACAAAGCTCTTCTGCAAACAGATGCTACCATCGGGTTTCGGGTAGCGCAGTTGCTCGGTGGAGAACACGCACGGCACGCTGTAATGACGGGTCACGGTGCGGGAAAAGCCGTAGTCGCGGCGCAGGGTCGAACGCACTTTCGAGGCGAGCGGGTCGTTGTAGGTGCGGTTGAGGTCGCAGACCTGGATCAATGTCGGGTCGATCTGCCCGCCAGCACCGCCGGTGGTGATGATCTGAATCTTGCGACGCTTGCACCAGGCAATCAGCGCGGCCTTGGCGTTGACGCTGTCGATGCAGTCGAGCACACAGTCGATGTCGGGCGTGATGTATTCGGCCATGGTCTCGCGGGTGACGAAGTCGGCCACGGCATGGACTACGCAATCAGGGTTGATCTCGCGAATGCGGTCGGCCATGACATCGACCTTGGAACGACCAATGGTGCTGCTCAGGGCGTGGAGCTGACGATTGCTGTTGCTGACGCAGACGTCGTCCAGGTCGAACAGTGAGATCTCGCCCACGCCACAGCGGGCCATGGCTTCCGCCGCCCAGGAACCCACGCCGCCAATGCCGACCACCGCCACATGGGCCGCGCGCAAGCGCTCCAGGCCTTCAATGCCGTAAAGACGGGCGACGCCAGCAAACCGCGGATCTTCTGTGCTCATGACCAATACCCCAAAAAACCGGCGCGCATTATAGGCCGTGCGTGAAATTGGGACAGCTGTTTGGTGGGGTTGTTTGGTCTGAAAAGCGGCAATGGCCCCCTGAGTGCAACGCAATCCCGAGGGTTGAACATCAACCTGTGGGAGCGAATTCATTCGCGAAAGGTTGTGCGGACGATGCATCTCTATCGACTGCACCGACGTCTCGCGAATGAATTCGGTCCCACGGGGGCTTTCCCCACATATGACGACGAAACGCCCTACATTTTTTTCAGAATAGAACTTCAACCCTCGTCAGCTGCCAAAGCTCTCGCTGGCTGACGTCTCAGCCTCCCCCTGTTCCCCCTTTGGAACCTGAAGTCGCTATGCCATCCCGCAAATTTGGACTCAACCTGGTAGTCGTCGTGGCGATCGCCGCGCTGTTCACGGGTTTCTGGGCACTGATCAACCGCCCTGTGACCACACCCAACTGGCCTGAACACATCTCCGGATTCTCTTATTCCCCTTTCCGCCTGGGACAAAACCCACAGAAGGGCGTGTACCCGTCCGACGAAGAGATGCGTCAGGACCTAGAGTTGATGAGCAAATGGACCGACAGCATCCGCATCTATTCGGTGGACGGCCCTCAGCAGGACATTCCCAAGCTGGCCGAGGAATTTGGCCTGCGCGTGACACTGGGCATCTGGATCAGCCCCGATCTTGAACGCAACGAGCGGGAAATCAATACCGCTATTCAACTAGCCAACACCAATCGCAGTGTGGTTCGGGTCGTGGTCGGCAACGAAGCGCTGTATCGCGAGGAGATCAAACCGAAAGACCTGATGGCGATCCTCGACCGCGTGCGTGCTGCCGTGAAAGTGCCGGTGACCACCTCCGAGCAGTGGCACATCTGGGAGAAATACCCGGAGCTGGCCAAACACGTGGACCTGATCGCTGCGCACATCCTGCCGTACTGGGAATACATCCCGGTGGACAAGGCCGGGCAGTACGTTCTGGATCGCGCCCGAGAACTCAAACACATGTTCCCGAAAAAGCCACTGCTGCTGTCTGAAGTGGGCTGGCCCAGCAATGGCCACATGCGCGGCGGTGCAGACGCGAATCAGGCGGACCAGGCGATTTACCTGCGCACGCTGGTCAACAAACTGAACCGTCAGGGCTTCAAATATTTCGTCATCGAAGCGTTTGACCAGCCGTGGAAAGCCAGCGATGAAGGCTCGGTCGGTGCTTATTGGGGCGTGTACAACGCCGACCGCCAGCAGAAATTCAACTTCGAAGGCCCCGTCGTCGCGATCCCGCAATGGCGAGTGCTGGCCGTGGGCTCGGCCGTACTGGCCATGCTGGCACTGGCGCTGCTGCTGATCGACGGCTCGGCCCTGCGCCAGCGCGGTCGCACTTTCCTGACGTTCATCGCTTTCCTGTGCGGTTCGGTGCTGGTGTGGATCGGTTACGACTACAGCCAGCAATACAGCACCTGGTTCAGCCTGCTCGTAGGATTTCTCCTGGCATTGGGTGCATTCGGGGTGTTCATCGTGCTGCTGACCGAGGCCCACGAACTGGCCGAAGCGGTCTGGACCCACAAGCGCCGTCGTGAATTCCTGCCCGTCCATGCGGACAAAGCCTACAGACCGAAAGTCTCGGTGCACGTGCCCTGCTACAACGAACCGCCGGAGATGGTCAAACAGACGCTGAACGCGCTGGCCGCGCTGGACTACCCGGACTTCGAAGTGCTGTTGATCGACAACAACACCAAGGACCCGGCCGTCTGGGAGCCGGTGAAAGCTCACTGCGAAATGCTTGGCGAGCGCTTCAAGTTCTTCCACGTCGCGCCGCTGGCGGGCTTCAAGGGTGGCGCGCTGAATTACCTGATTCCTCACACCGCAAAAGACGCTGAAGTCATCGCCGTGATCGACTCGGACTACTGCGTTGACCGCAACTGGCTCAAGCACATGGTCCCGCACTTCGCCGACCCGAAAATCGCCGTGGTGCAGTCGCCTCAGGACTATCGCGACCAATACGAAAGCGCGTTCAAGAAGCTCTGCTACTCGGAATACAAAGGCTTCTTCCACATCGGCATGGTGACCCGCAACGACCGCGACGCGATCATCCAGCACGGCACCATGACCATGACTCGCCGCTCCGTGCTCGAAGAACTGGGCTGGGCCGACTGGTGCATCTGTGAAGACGCCGAACTGGGCCTGCGGGTGTTCGAAAAAGGCTATTCCGCCGCGTACGCCCACCACAGCTACGGGCAAGGCCTGATGCCGGACACGTTCATCGACTTCAAAAAGCAGCGTTTCCGCTGGGCATACGGCGCGATCCAGATCATCAAACGCCACGCCGCCAGCCTGCTGCGCGGCAAGGACACCGAATTGACCCGTGGCCAGCGCTACCACTTCCTCGCGGGCTGGTTGCCGTGGGTGGCCGACGGCATGAACATCTTCTTCACCGTCGGCGCGCTGCTGTGGTCGGCGGCAATGATCATCGTGCCGAACCGGGTCGATCCGCCCCTGCTGATCTTCGCGATCCCGCCGCTGGCCCTGTTCTTCTTCAAGGTCGGCAAGATCATCTTCCTCTACCGCCGCGCCGTAGGCGTGAACCTCAAGGATGCGTTCTACGCCGCCCTGGCGGGGCTGGCGCTGTCGCACACCATCGCCAAAGCGGTGCTCTATGGCTTCTTCACCACCAGTATTCCGTTCTTCCGCACCCCGAAAAACGCCGACAGCCATGGCCTGCTGGTGGCAATTTCCGAGGCCCGTGAAGAGCTGTTCATCATGTTGCTGCTGTGGGGCGCAGCGCTGGGCATCTGCTTGGTGCAGGGCCTTCCGAGCTATGACGTGCGCTTCTGGGTGATGATGCTGCTGGTGCAATCGCTGCCCTATCTGGCGGCGCTGATCATGGCGTTTCTGTCGTCGCTGCCCAAACCCAAGGCCCGGACGGAACCGGCCACGGCCTGAAACAATGGAGTGCTGTACTAAACGGCGGCCTTCGGGTCGCCGTTTTGCTTTAAGATACCTGCCGTTTTATCGCCCTACCTCAACTGCGCGGACCTTTCATGACAGCCCCAGCCGATCTCTCGCCCACTCTGCAACTCGCCTGCGACCTGATCCGTCGCCCATCGGTCACGCCGCTCGACGCCGATTGCCAGGCTGTGATGATGAAACGCCTGGGCGATGCCGGTTTCATGCTGGAGCCGATGCGCATCGAAGACGTCGATAACTTCTGGGCGACCCATGGCACGCAAGAGGGCCCGGTGCTGTGTTTCGCCGGCCACACCGACGTGGTGCCGACCGGTCCTGTGAAAGCGTGGCAGAACGACCCGTTCGACGCGTTGATCGATGAACACGGCATGCTTTGCGGCCGTGGCGCGGCGGACATGAAAGGCAGCCTGGCGTCGATGATCATCGCCACCGAACGTTTCGTCGCCGACCACCCCAACCACAAGGGCAAGGTTGCGTACCTGATCACCAGCGACGAAGAAGGCCCGGCGCACCACGGCACCAAAGCGGTCGTCGAACGTCTGGCGGCGCGCAAGGAGCGTCTGGACTGGTGCATTGTCGGGGAGCCGTCGAGCACTACCCTGGTGGGCGACGTAGTCAAGAATGGCCGTCGCGGCTCTCTCGGCGCCACGCTGACCGTCAAGGGCGTTCAAGGCCACGTGGCCTACCCGCATCTGGCGAAAAACCCGATTCATCTGGCCGCTCCGGCGCTGGCTGAACTGGCCGCCGAGCATTGGGACGAAGGCAATGAATTCTTCCCGCCCACCAGTTTCCAGATCTCCAACCTGAATTCGGGCACCGGCGCGACCAACGTGATTCCAGGCGACCTGACGGCGGGGTTCAACTTCCGTTTCTCCACTGAATCCACGGTCGAAGGATTGCAGAAACGCGTGGCCGACATTCTCGACAAACACGGGCTGGACTGGCACGTGGAATGGGCGCTGTCGGGCCTGCCGTTCCTCACCGAGCCGGGTGCGTTGCTCGATGCCGTTTCGTCCAGCATCAAGAGCGTCACCGGCCGTGAGACCAAGGCGTCCACCAGCGGCGGCACGTCGGACGGTCGCTTCATCGCCACCCTCGGCACGCAAGTGGTCGAACTCGGCCCGGTGAACGCCACGATCCATCAGGTCAACGAACGCATTCTGGCCAGCGATCTCGACGTGTTGACCGAGATTTACTACCAGACCCTGGTCAAGTTGCTCGCGTGATGCTGACCTGCCCGATCTGCTCTGCCCCGCTCGATGCAGCGGACAACGGTGTGGTGTGCCCGGTCGGCCATCGCTTCGACCGCGCGCGTCAGGGTTACCTGAACCTGCTGCCGGTGCAGCACAAGAACAGCCGCGACCCTGGCGACAATCAGGCGATGGTCGAGGCGCGCCGGGATTTTCTCAACGCCGGGCATTACGCTCCGGTGGCGAAGCGTCTCGCTGAGCTGGCCGCCGAACGCGCCCCCGCGCACTGGCTCGACATCGGTTGCGGCGAGGGCTATTACACCGCCCAGATCGCCACAGCCCTGCCCCATGCCGATGGTTATGCGCTGGACATCTCTCGCGAAGCGGTCAAACGCGCCTGCAAACGCGACCCGAACCTGACCTGGTTGATCGCCAGCATGGCTCGCGTGCCGTTGCCAGACGCCAGTGTTCAGTTCATCGCCAGCGTGTTCAGCCCGCTCGATTGGGACGAGGCCAAGCGTCTGCTGTCGCCCGGCGGCGGCTTGATGCGTGTAGGACCGACCAACGAACACCTGATGGAATTGCGCCAGCGGCTGTACGACGAAGTTCGCGATTACGCCGATGACAAGCACTTGGCGCTGGTGCCGGAAGGCATGGTCTTGAAACACAGTGAAACCTTGCGTTTCAAACTGACGCTGGTGGACGGTCAGGCCCGGGCTAATCTGCTGGCGATGACGCCCCACGGTTGGCGCGCCAGTGCTGAACGCCGGGCCAATGTCATCGATCAGGCCGAGCCGTTCGAGGTGACCGTGTCGATGCGCTACGATTATTTCGTTTTGCAGTGACCGGCTGACTCAATACCAGACCCGAAACACTGAACACGAAACACCGAATGAATCCGCGAATGGATTTTCCAGAACAACCCAGAGGTATCCATGCGCCAACCCGATATCGAGATTTACCTGAAAGACGCTGACGTCGATCACAAGGCCATCACCACCTGGCTGACCGCCGACATCGGCCCGTGCAGCGAATGGGTGCAGAAAGGCCAGACCTGGAAATGCACCGCCGGTGACATCCCGGTGACCTGGATCCCCAAGGCTGTAGGAAAGTGGAACAGCCTGTGTCTGGACAGCGATAAAACCCCGTGGGACGACGACATCGCCTGCGCCCGCGCCGCTTTCAAAGCCTTGAACGTCGAAGTGCGCTGCGCACCGGGCACGTGGGTCGAGGAAGAAAGCGACGAAGACGCCGACCGCTGGATTCGCATCAGTGCGGACGGTGAGGAAGAGATTACCTGGCGGACGTCGTAAGACGCCGCAAACCAGGGTCGGATGCGCCATGCGTCGTTTTGACGTGCACCTATAAACCTGTGGGAGCGAATTCATTCGCGATTGGCCGGTACATCCGCCAGATGCGTACCGGCTTCACCATCGCATCGCGAATGAATTCGCTCCCACAGGGGATTTACCCGCCCCTTCCCGCCGCCGCTTTGCCCATCCCCGCCATATCCGGCAAACTGACTGCTTCGTGGGCTTTGCCCCTCAGCGCAGAATTCGTATGACCCGCTCCCCGTTTCGCCGTCTCGTGTTCGGCACCTTGCGTCGCCTGCTGTATGTGTGGGTGCGTTCGGAGACGATCAATCAGTCGTCTTTCACCCTCAATCTGGACCGCAGCCGACCGGTGTTTTACGCGCTGCAAAACCCGTCGATGACCGATCTGGCCGTGCTCGACACCGAGTGCCGCAAGGCCGGTTTGCCGCGCCCGGTGCTGCCGGTGGCGGTCGGCGATCTGACCGAGGCCGCTGCGTTCTTTTACCTCACGCCTGAGCCCGACTGGCTGGGTCGTCAAGACAAACGCGGCGCCCCGCCGACGCTGGAGCGATTGGTCGGTGCCGTCACGCAAAACGCCACCGAAGACGCACAGATCATCCCGGTCAGCGTGTTTTGGGGGCAGTCGCCAGACAAGGAAGACAGCCCGTGGAAATTGCTGTTTGCCGACAGCTGGGCCGTGACCGGACGGTTGCGCAAGTTCATCACCATCCTGATTCTGGGCCGCAAGACCCGCGTGCAATTCTCCGCACCGATCCACGTGCGCGACCTCGTCGACGAAAACAAGGGCTACGAGCGCACCGTGCGCATGGCCCAACGTCTGTTGCGGGTGCATTTCCGCAACCTGAAAGCAGCGGTCATCGGCCCCGACATCTCTCACCGACGCAACCTGGTGAAAGGCCTGATCAACGATCCGCTGGTCAAACAGGCGATTCTCGACGAAGCCGCCCGCGAGAAAATTCCGGAAGCCAAGGCCCGGGAAAAAGCCCTGCACTACGGCAACGAAATTGCTTCGGATTACACCTACACCGCCATCCGTTTTCTGGAAGTGGTGCTGAGCTGGTTCTGGAACAAGATCTACGACGGCATCAAAGTCAGCCACATCGAAGGCGTGCAGAACGTTGCGCAGGGCAACGAGATCATTTATGTGCCCTGCCACCGCAGCCACATCGACTACCTGCTGCTGTCGTACCTGCTGTTCCGCAACGGCCTGACGCCCCCGCACATCGCAGCGGGCATCAACCTCAACATGCCGGTCATTGGCGGCCTGCTGCGACGGGGCGGGGCGTTTTTCATGCGCCGCACCTTCAAGGGTAATCCGCTGTACACCGCCGTGTTCAACGAATACCTGCACACCCTGTTCACCAAAGGCTTCCCGGTCGAATACTTCGTCGAGGGCGGCCGCTCGCGCACCGGGCGCATGCTGCAACCCAAGACCGGCATGCTCGCGATCACCCTGCGCAGCTACCTGCGCAATTCCCGTACGCCCATCGTCTTCGTGCCGGTCTACATCGGTTACGAGCGCGTGCTGGAAGGCCGCACGTACCTCGGCGAACTGCGCGGGGCAACGAAGAAAAAAGAGTCGATTTTCGACATCTTCAAAGTCATCGGGGCGCTCAAGCAGAAGTTCGGTCAGGTGTCGGTGAACTTCGGCGAGCCGATCAAGCTGGAAGAGTTCCTCAACCACGAACAGCCCGACTGGCGCACCCAGGACCTGGGGCCGGTGTTCAAGCCCGCGTGGCTGAACGCAACGACCCATTGCCTCGGTGAACGGGTCGCACGTCATCTGAACGAAGCTGCGGCGGTCAATCCGGTTAATCTGGTGGCGCTGGCCCTGCTGTCGACCAACAAGCACGCGCTGGACGACCGCGCGCTGTCCCGAGTGCTCGACCTGTACCTGACCTTGCTGCGCAGCGTGCCGTATTCGCCCCACACCACCTTGCCGGAAGGCGACGGCGCGGCATTGATCGCGCACGTCAAAGGCATGGACCTGCTGTCGGAGCAGAGCGACAGGCTCGGCAAAATCCTTTATCTGGACGAGCAAAATGCTGTCCTGATGACCTATTACCGCAACAACGTGCTGCACATCTTCGCGCTGCCCGCGCTGCTGGCGAGCTTCTTCCAGAGTTCGTCGCGCATGACCCGCGAGCAAGTGTTGCGCTACACCCGAGCGCTGTATCCGTACCTGCAATCGGAGTTGTTCATCCGTTGGTCGCTGGACGATCTGGATGACGTCATCGATCAGTGGCTGGCCGCGTTCGTCGAGCAAGGGCTGCTGCGCTTCGAGAACGACGTCTATTTGCGTCCGGCCCCTAGCTCGCGAAGTTTTGTGCTGCTGACGTTGCTGTCCCGTGCCATCGCCCAGACGCTGCAACGTTTCTACATGGCCATCGCGCTGTTGCTGAACAACGGGCAGCACACGCTGACGGCCGAAGAGCTGGAAGACCTGTGCACGATCATGGCTCAGCGCCTGTCGATCCTGCATGGCCTGAACGCCCCGGAATTCTTCGACAAGAGCCTGTTCCGCCATTTCATCCAGAGTTTGTTGGACGAGGATGTGCTGCGCAAGGACGACACCGGCAAACTGGGCTATCACGAGCTGTTGGGCGAACTGGCCGAGGGTGCCGCCAAGCGGGTTTTGCCGGCGGAAATTCGATTGTCGATTCGCCAAGTGGCACTGCACCGCGATGAAGAGGTCTTAGACGCAGGCCCGAGTGTCTGAGCCATCGCGCTCAACGTACGGCATCTGCGGGCACGCCCCCTTTGTGACATGGAGATTCACCCGATGAAACACCTGATTCTGGCCCTGGCCACCACCGTTCTGGCCGCTTGCGCCGGTCACGCACCGGACAATTTGAAAGGCACCCTCGATGGCGAGGTGTTCTACCTGCAACGCATGGCCCTGCCGCCGACCGCTACCCTGAAAGTCACGTTGCAAGACGTTTCGCTGGCTGACGCACCGGCTCAGACGCTGGCCAGCGAAAGCGGCCCGATCAAGGGACAGGTTCCTTTGCCCTTCCATCTGACCTACGATCAGCAACAGGTCAAGCCGGGCCACACCTATGCCGTGAGCGCGCGCATCGAGGTCGATGGCAAGCTGCTGCTGATCAGCACCGAACGCTATACGGTGGACCTGACGCTGGAAGAGAAACCGCGGGTCAAGATCCGTGTAAACCCGGCCAGCTAAAGGGCCTTTGCCCGATTTTCTTCACCTCCGAAAAGGACGTTACCCATGCTGCTTCGCTCCCTCTCGTTCACTGGCCTGTTCGCCGGGCTGTTGCTCTCGGCCAATGCCTTCGCGCTGTCGCTGGGTGACCTCTCGCAGTCGGACGCCACCGGTGGTCTCAAGGACGCGCTGACCCAAGGTGCGCAGATTGCCGTCAAGCAATTGGGCGTGCCGGGCGGATTCAGCAACAACAAGGACGTGCGCATCGAGCTGCCGGGCAAGCTGGGCAAAGTGGCGAGCAAGATGAAGCTGCTGGGCATGGGCAATCAGGTGGATCAGTTGGAAACCAGCATGAACCAGGCAGCCGAAGCCGCTGTGCCACAGGCCCAGGCGATTCTGGTAGATGCCGTGAAGAAAATGAGCGTGTCTGACGCCAAGGGCGTGCTGACCGGCGGCAAAGATTCGGCCACTCAGTACCTGAACAAATCCAGCCGCGATCAGATCCGCGCCAAGTTCCTGCCCATCGTCAAGCAAGCCACCGACAAAGTGGGCCTGGCGCAGCAATACAACAGCTTCGCTGGGAAGGCCGCGAGCCTCGGCGTGGTCGACGCGAAAGACTCGAACATCGAAGGCTACGTGACCGAAAAAGCCCTCGACGGCCTGTTCGACATGATCGCCAAACAGGAAGAAGGCATCCGCGCCAACCCGGCCGGTGCCGCCACCAGTCTGGCGAAGAAAGTGTTCGGCGCGCTTTAACGGGCACCCTTTCGCGAGCAACAAAAAGCCCCGACACTGCGAAGTGCCGGGGCTTTTTCATGAGCCGCGTTCAGAGATGCAGCCAAGCCATCACGCCGAGCAAGACACTGACGCCCCCTGCGCCGTACGAGACTTTCTGCAGCCACTCCTTGCGGGTCAGCAAGGTGATCGCCGCGAGGGAAATGGCCATCTGAATCGCCATCATCGCCTGCGCCCAGCGGTGGTGAGAATGCAGCACATGCTCGGATTTCTCGTCCCACTCTCGCGCCTGCTCCTCAAGGGCTTCGGCCTTGATCTTGGCCGCCTCTTTATCAGCCTTGTAACGCTGGACCTCCGCGACGTAATGCGCGGTGTCCAGACCGGGCATGTGGCTCGCCAGGTCCGCGAGGTTTTCACGGCTCGACTTGGCCTGGTAGTAATTCCACTGATTCGACGCCTCGGTCTTCTTGATCGCGGCGTTGTTCTTGTCCATCGCCGCTTCGCTTTCAGTGGAACCGGCCTGATAGCTCAACAACGCGCCGACCGTCGCCATGATCGCCGTCATGACCGCGATCTTCCCGGCAAACCGATCCCCGGTGGTGTGCGCATGCTCGACATGATGTTCATGAGGGCTGGGAACTTCGAAGGATTCGGACATGGACTTCTATCGCCTGACACGACGTTGACTCGGAGGTGCTTGAGCAGCCAGAGGCTGGCGGCGCGAATATAGGTGATATTCGTGGAGTCGAGAAGCGGAAGTGACGTTTCGTTCAGGCTGTAGAAAGGCGACGACTTATCCGCCGTCGAACCTCTCCCGAAGCGCCGCTCGATTGCGCAGCGTGAACACCCATTCGCGCCCTACTTTGGTTTTCTCGAACGCGCCGAGAATGGCCAGACCATTCAACGCGGTGGACGCGGTGTTGTACGAGCATTGGAGGTTTTCTTTGACGTTGACCGCCGTAAATTCCTTATCGATGCCGTTGAGCGCTACCTGAAGAACGGCCTTTTGTTTATCGCTGAGTTTGTCGAATAACGAGGACTGCTCAAGCCAATGATCGAAACGCAGGGCGTCGGTCAACGTTTGCCTGTAAAGGGTCAAGAACTCACCCAACGCTCGTGTGATCACGGAGCACTGGTAGTCGATGAAATACGTCAGGTCCATCTCATCGGTTTCGGTGTACAGGTAGGACTTGCCGTATTTGACCGGCGCATTGCGCAGCAGGACGCTAATCGCGATATAGCGAAACGCCGAAAAGTCGTGACGAAACAGATACCAATAGAACAAGGCTCGCGCGACACGGCCGTTGCCATCGCGAAACGGGTGTTCGTAGCCGATCGCAAAGTGCAAGGCGATGGCCTTGATCATCGGGTGCAGATACCCGACCCCATCCCTCTCGTGATGCGTAAGGTTGACCCACTGCGCCAATCGCTCCAGTCGGGCGGCCAGAGCTTGAGCAGGCGGCGGCACATGAACGGTATTGCCGTCGCCGTCTTGAACCACGACATCATCGTTCAACCGAAACTGGCCGGGCGAATAGCTGGCGTCGTCGATGCCTGATACGCCCACTTCGTGTAGGCGAGTGATCAGCGCAAGACTCAACGGCTCGCTGCGCTGTTCCCAGGCGAACTGCATCAGCTCGAAATTGCCGATGATCATCCGCTCATCCGGCGTACGGGGCTGACGGTTGCGCTTTAGCATGTCCTTGGCGACCGCCGTCGTGGTTGCGGCGCCTTCAAGCTGGCTGCTGCTGATGGCCTCGTCTTCGATCAGGTCGTTAAGCAGATAATGAAAATGCGCGTTCTCGCCGATGTGGCCGGTCATGTGCTCAAGCGCTGCCATGGTTGCATGGCGATCAACAAGGGAGACCGCCTTCTGTGCCAGAGGCGTCAGTACATAACCGGCGCTGGCGTGTAGACCGTCTTGTGCAAGGATGGGCATTTGTTGGGAAAGACGAGCCGACTTGACCATGCTCCAGCAGATGCGCGGATCAAGCCCGGCTCGCCAGCGGTGCCGCAATTGATCGAAATGAAGGTAGCGACCCTGATCGTCCAGAGGTTTATGCAGCGCCAGATATTCTGCCGGGTTTTGCCAAAAGCGATTTTCGGCCGTCTGGGCGAACAACTGTTCATGAGAAATCAGGGGAGGCGGAGACTTGAGCATTGATATCTCAATCCATTGAATTGCTGAGACAGCAGTACAGCAGCAAAGCAATCATGTCTCAACCGTTCGAAAAATTGAGACATGATTGAACGACCTCTAAACGGCCTCCCCCTTCTTCACCCTGAACCACGCCGCATACAGGGCTGGCAAGAACAGCAATGTCAGCGCGGTCGCGACGATCAACCCGCCCATGATCGCCACGGCCATCGGGCCAAAAAACACGCTGCGGGACAGGGGGATCATGGCCAGGACTGCGGCCAGTGCGGTCAGGACAATCGGGCGGAAGCGGCGGACGGTGGCTTCGATGATGGCTTGCCAACGGTCGAGCCCGGCGGCGATGTCCTGTTCGATCTGGTCCACAAGGATGACCGAGTTGCGCATGATCATTCCGGACAGCGCGATGGTGCCGAGCATGGCGACGAAGCCGAAGGGCTGGCGGAAGATCAGCAGGAACAGCGTCACACCGATCAGGCCCAGCGGGGCTGTCAGAAACACCATGAACATGCGTGAGAAACTTCTCAGCTGGATCATCAGCAAGGTCAGCACGACCACGATAAATAGCGGCACGCCCGCGTTCACCGAGTTCTGCCCTCGCGTAGAGTCTTCAACGGTGCCGCCGACGTCCAGCAAATAGCCATCCGGCAACTGGGCGCGCACGTCATCAAGCGTCGGCAGGATCTGATTGACCAGTGTGGCGGGCTGTTCCTTGCCATAGATGTCGGCGCGGATGGTCACGTTCGGCAGCCGGTTGCGGTGCCAAATCACCCCTTCCTCGAAGCCGTATTCCAGCGTAGCGACTTGCGACAAGGCGATGCTGCTGCCGTTGGCGGTGGGCACCGAGAGACTTGCCAGCCCGCCCAGATCATGACGTTCCTGTTCGGTGCCACGGAGCAGGATTTCGATCAGCTTGTCGTCCTCGCGGTACTGACTCACGCTGGAGCCGGTCAGCTGGCTTTGCAGGAAGCTCGACAGGTCGGCCGTGGTCACGCCCAACGCTCTTGCGCGGTCCTGATCGACGTTGAGGTACACGACCTTGCTCGGTTCTTCCCAATCCAGGTGCACGTTGACCACGTGAGGGTTCTCGCGCACCTTCGCGGCGACCTTACGCGCCAGCGCCCGCACTTCATCGATGTGCTCGCCGGTCACGCGGAATTGCACGGGATAGCCCACGGGCGGACCGTTTTCCAGGCGCGTGACCCGAGGACGCAACATCGGGAATTGCTCATCCAGCGTCTGAATCAGCCAGGCGCGCAGCGCTTCGCGGTCTTCGATGGTTTTGGCCAGTACGACGAACTGCGCGAAGCTGGCGGCAGGCAGTTGCTGGTCGAGCGGCAGGTAGAAACGAGGCGAGCCGGTGCCGACATACGCTACGTAATTCTCGACCCCGGCATGGGATTTGAGCATCGCTTCCAGGCGCTTGACCTGTTCAGTGGTGTTGCTCAGCGATGCCCCTTCGGCCAGTTTCAGATCGACCATCAGCTCCAGCCTTCCCGAGGCGGGAAAAAACTGCTGCGGCACGAAACGGAAGCTGAAAATCGACAGCGCGAACAAGGCAATGGTCAGCACGATGACCGTCTTGCGCCGCCGTACGCACCAACCCACCAGACCGCGTACACGCGTGTAGAACGGGGTGCCGTAGGGGTCCGGTGCGTCGGGGCCGGAGCCGTGTTTGGCCGCGTGAATTTTCGCCAGATCGGGCAACAGACGTTCGCCCAGGTACGGCACGAACACCACCGCCGCGACCCACGACGCCAACAGCGCGATAGTCACCACCTGAAAGATCGAACGGGTGTATTCACCAGTGCTCGACTGCGCTGTGGCGATTGGCAGGAAACCCGCGGCGGTGATCAGCGTACCGGTGAGCATCGGGAACGCGGTGCTGGTCCAGGCGAAACTCGCGGCCTTGAGCCGGTCGTAACCCTGCTCCATTTTGATCGCCATCATTTCCACGGCGATGATCGCGTCGTCCACCAGCAAGCCCAACGCCAGCACCAGTGCGCCGAGGGAAATCTTGTGCAGGCCGATGCCGAGGTAATACATCGTGGCGAAGGTCATCGCCAGCACCACCGGAATCGCCAGCGCCACCACCATGCCGGTGCGCACGCCAAGGGAAAAGAAGCTCACCAGCAACACGATGCCCAAAGCTTCGGCGAGGACCTGCACGAATTCGCCAACGCTGGTTTTCACGGCAGCGGGCTGATCGGACACCTTGCTCAACGCCATGCCCGCCGGGAGGTTGTTCTGCAAGCGAGCGAACTCGGTTTCCAGCGCGCGTCCCAGAACGAGGATGTCACCGCCGTCCTTCATGGCCACTGCGAGGCCAATCGCGTTCTGCCCCATAAAGCGCATTTCGGGCGCGGGCGGATCATTGAAGCCACGGCGCACGTCGGCCAGATCGTTGATGCGGAACGTGCGATCACCGACGCGAATCGGAAAGTTGCGGATTTCATCGACGGTCTGGAAACGCCCGGTCACGCGCAACTGAATGCGCTCGCTCGGCGTCTCGAAAAAGCTCGCGGCCACGACTGCGTTCTGGGCTTCCAGCGCCTGTTGCACGGCTTGCAGCGGCAGGCCGAGGGTGGCGAGTTTGACGTTGGACAGCTCGATCCAGATCTTCTCGTCCTGCAAGCCGATCAGCTCGACCTTGCCCACATCCTTGACCCGTTGCAGCTGAATCTGAATGCGGTCGGCGTAGTCCTTGAGCACGGCGTAGTCGAAACCTTCCCCGGTCAGCGCGTAAATGTTGCCGAAGGTGGTGCCGAATTCATCGTTGAAGAACGGGCCTTGGGTGCCCGGCGGCAGCGTGGCGCGGATGTCGCCGATCTTCTTACGGATCTGATACCACAGCTCCGGGAGCTTGGCCGAGACGAGGGAATCCCGCGCCATGAACGTGACTTGGGACTCGCCGGGCCGCGAGAACGAGACGATGCGCTCATAGTCGCCAGTTTCCATCAGTTTCTTTTCGATGCGGTCGGTGACCTGGCGCGCCACTTCCTCAGCACTGGCGCCGGGCCACAGCGTGCGAATGACCATGGCCTTGAAGGTGAACGGAGGGTCTTCGCTTTGTCCCAGTTTGGTGTAGGACAACGCACCGACGACAGCCAGAAGAATCATGAGGTATAGGACCATCTGCCGATTGCGCAGGGCCCATTCGGAAAGGTTGAAACGCATCCGTGCTTACTCCTTCGCCGCCAGTTTCACCGCACGGTTGCTGCGATCGACCGGGCGAACCTGTTCGCCGTCGTGCAGCACATGAACGCCCGCCGCCACCACCCAGTCGCTGGCTTCGAGGCCGCCGAGTACCGGGACCGACTCCTGACCGTAGGCGCCGACCTGCACCGGGGTTCGTTTGAGGGTGTTGTCGCTTTGCAGACGCCAGACGTAGGTTTGCCCCTGCTCGGCAGTCAGCGCCGACAACGGCACGGACAGCGGCACGTTGTGTTCGGACGCAATGAACACTCGGGCGCTTTGCCCCAGTTCAGCCGGGACCTTGCCACCGGCGAAGGCGATGCGCGCCGCGAAGGTACGGGATTTCGGATCAGCCGCCGGCGACAGCTCGCGAATACGACCGGGGAAACGCTGTTCCCGTTGCGTCCACAGCTCGACCGATACCGGGTCGCCAATCTTGAACCGGCCGTAGTTCTGCTCCGGCAGGCTGATCGAGACTTCCCGCTCGCCATCGGCAGCAAGGGTGAACACGGTTTGCCCGGCGGCCACCACCTGACCGACTTCCACCAGTCGTTTGGCGACGACGCCGTCCTGAGACGCACGAAGCACGGCGTAGCTGGTCTGATTGTCGGCAACCGTAAATTCGGCCTTGAGCTGTCGGAGGCGAGCATCACCGGCGCGGTACAGGTTTTCGGCGTTGTCGAATTGGGACTTGCTGACCATCTGCCGGTCCATCAATGTCTTGTAACGGTCACGTTCCGAGCGGACCATCTGCACGTTCGCCTCGGCGGCAGCGACTTGTGCCCGCGTGGCATCCAGTTGCAGGCGCACGTCCTGAGCATCAAGTTCAGCGAGGGGCTGATTGGCCTTGACCCGCTCACCCTCTTCCACGAGGCGCTTACTGACTTTGCCGGGGATACGGAAAGCCAGATCGGGCTCGAAACGGGCGCGGACTTCGCCGGGATAGCTGTCCATGGATTGGGACGAGGGCTGCGGTTGCACTACCATGGCGGGACGCACGGTGGCAGTAACGGAGACTTCCCGACCGCAGCCCGCGAGGAGCGACACCAGACTGATGGGCACAGCAAGGAACAAGGCATCGCGAAACATGGTGTGGCACCTTGGCAAGAGGGAGCTTTGAATAATTGTACTGGCGAGTATATTAAGAATTACCGAACTGAACAGTCCACTAATCAAACGAATATGCCTGAAAACTATTTAAGCGATTCCCCTTCGACCGCCGGTCCCGGCCGTCCAAAAGACCTGGTCAAACGCAAGGCGATCCTTGATGCGGCCAAGGACCTGTTCGTGCGCAACGGTTATGCGAGTACCAGCATGGACGCCGTCGCGGCGGAGGCCGGGGTTTCCAAGCTGACGGTCTACAGCCATTTCACCGACAAAGAGACGCTGTTTTCGGCAGCGGTGGTGGCCCGCTGCGAGGAACAGTTGCCTGAACTGTTCGTGGATGTCGCACAAAATGCGCCGGTGGAGAAAGTGTTGCTGGGTATTGCGAGAGGCTTTCACACCCTCATCAACAGCCCGGAATCCATCGAACTGCACCGTTTGATGATCGCCCTCGGCACGCAGGATACGACGCTATCAGCGGTGTTTTTCGAAGCCGGTCCGCAACGAATCCTTCAGGAAATGGAGCGTTTTCTGACGCGGGTTAATGACACCGACGGCTTGCATTTCGATTCGCCTGCGAGCGCGGCAGGGCACTTTTTGAGTTTGATCAAGGGCGTGTGCAATTTCCGGTTGCTGATCGGGAACGGCGGCGTGCCGGATGAGCAGACGAGCGAGCAGCATGTGCAGGAAGTGGTGGCGTTGTTTTTGAGGGCGTACAGAGCCTGAGTATTCAGTCACACCACCGAAGGCAGGCCTTGCGTGGATATCTGTGGGAGCGAATTCATTCGCGAATGGTCCGTCCGGTCGATAGAGATCCATCGCCTGAACAACCGCTTCGCGGATGAATTCGCTCCCACAGGTTCGAGGGCGAATTCACGTTCAGCAGCGCCCCTCGCCCATCAGGGCTTCAGCGCCTTCTTCGGATAAACGTCATACCGGCTGGATTTGCCATCCAGGGCATACCCCGGCTTGGCGCCTTCGATGCACGGGGCTTTGCGCGGGCGTTTGACCACCACGCGGTGGGTCGCCAAGGCCAGCGCCGCTTCAAGCAGGGCCGGGGCGTCCATGTCGTCGCCCACCAACGGGCGGAACAGGCGCATTTCTTTCTTCACCAATGCCGTTTTTTCGCGATGGGGAAACATCGGGTCGAGGTAGATCACCTGCGGCGGTTCACCTTCCCAATGGCGCATCAGCTCGATCGAATTGCCCGTCAGCAAACGCATCTGGCCAATGATCGCGCCCACGTCGAGGTCCTGAGCGCCCCGCGCCAAACCATCCTCCAGCAGCGCGGCAATGATCGGTTGGCGCTCAATCAGGCTCATTTCACAACCCAGGCTGGCCAGCACGAACGCGTCCTTGCCTAACCCCGCCGTGGCGTCCAGCACCCGAGGACGGACACCCGGCTGAACGCCGACGGCCTTGGCGATCATCTGCCCGCTGCCGCCACCGAACAGGCGCCGGTGGGCCGCTTTGCCCTCAACAAAATCCACTCGCACAGGCCCCGGCGCATCGTCGCCCAGCTGTTGCAATTGCAGGCCGTCATCGTTCAATTGCAGGGCAAAATCCGCTTGGGTGTCCTCCAGCGGCAGGCCCAGACGCGTGGCCCATTGTTGCGCTTTTTCCCGGGCTTCGGCCGTCATGGCTTCAACGCGAATGCGGCTGCCCGCTTGCTGCTCAGTCATCTCTTCAACACGCTCAAATTTTCTTAATGATTGGCAACATCTGCCGATAACGAAAGTATCCGGCATTTTGCCAGACCCACGGCATGTACTGAGCGCTTATGTCAGACATTCAGCAAACATCCTCGATAGGTTATTTGACGTACGCAGGCGACTACAGCGTACGCAATACCGAAACCCTGAGCGGCGTCACGCAGCTCTGGCAGGATGCCTTTGCCCGTGCGATGGCGCAGCAGGTCGATGACAACGCCGCCGCGCCTTCCGAGTACCCCGCCGTTGCTGCTGCGACGGACAGCATGACCGGCGAACCTGTTGCGGGCGCCAGAACGTTGGGCAAAATCGTCGAGCAGCGCGAATGCCCAGTCGTAGACACAGAAATTGCCCCGCCTGAGCCGCTGTTTCTGCCAATCGCCGAATTCGAATGGGACCTTGCCAAACGACCAGTGCCGTTCAGCGCCAGCGAAATGATCGAACAGCAGCGCAATCTGGAAATCGACAGCAACTGGGTTCGCCCGACGGTGCTGAATCCTTACGACGACAGCGTCGAGCCGGGGCCTGGTCCTCAGCCGCGCCCTCTGTTCCTGCCGATCGCCGAGTTCGAATGGGATCTGGCCGACAAGCCTGCCACGCCGTACAGCGCCGAAGAGATGACCGAACAGCAGCGTAACCTGGAATTCGATAACGGCTGGGCCCGTCCGATCGTGCTGCAGAATCTGCGGATTGCTGCATAACAAGCGCGCTCCTACACACCATGCGTCATCCTCCTACCGACACACCCGCCACCGTCCCATGTCCACGTGAAAATGATTCTGGTGGGCCGCGTTGTAATCCGGTCCCAGCACGGTGTTGAACTGCTGACAGGCATTGTCCCTGACCAGCCTCAGAAATCTCCCGTTATCGCCCTCGCCTTTCCAGTCCTTGAGCACGGAAATCCGCCTGCCGTCTGCCAGACGAAACCCTGCGATGTCCAGCGCATTGGCCGACGCGTGCTGACTCAGGCGCCCCTCGCTGCGGTTGTAGACGTTGCGGCAGGCGAAGCTGCCGAGGTGATCGATCTGCGTGACCTTTTGTCCGAACACCGCTTGGGCAGCGGGCTGCAGGCGATGGATGTCGAACAGCGCGTAGGCGACGGCCAACGGGCAGCTCGAAAGAAAACTGCTGCTCAACGCCACGTCTCCGCCTTGAATGCGCAAGGTATTGCTCAGCGGGCATTTAGCGTCGGCGGCGCTGTCTGCCTGATGGGCATAGCGCAGGGTGGAGGTTTGCAAAGCCTGATCGCACAGGGCCGGGTCATCCTGCAAACGCCAGAGTTTGAAGGGGGTGAGCAGGTTCGGTTGTTCCCGCACGTCCAGCGGCGCCCACGGGTTCCAGCGCCCAGGGACAGGCAACCAACCGCGCCACACCGAGAGCCCGATGCCGAGGCACATCAGGAGGGATAACAGGAAAAGGGTCGAGCCGCGCATGGGCGAGGTTTCCGCAGTGAGGACAATGGCATCCCCCTAACTGACCTCACAGCAAGCCGAGTTGCTGCACCTCTGGCCCACGCTCCAGCGTTGGCAATTCAGGCAGGCCTGGCAGCAATGTCAGCAATTGCTCATGGAAACGTCTGGCAAGGTCGGGCGCCTGGATGTTATCTGGCGTGTGCAAAAAGACGTAAGGCGTACGCCCTTCCTCAATCCAGGCCGCGACTTTCAGCGCCCACTGCTCGACAAAAGGCTCGTTCGCTTCCAGTTCTGGACGCCCGATGAAACGTACTTGGGGGAATAACGTGAGTGCAGCCGGGCGTACGGGCACCTTGGGTTTCTTCGACTGCGCATGCAGCACGGCCGGGTCTTGGGACACGCAACTGAACAACGGTCGCGAGTCCAGACAGATGCGCTCGACGCCCCGGTCGAGCAACAGACGATTGAGCATGCGCTCACCTTCACCCTTGTCGAAGAACCCTATGTTGCGCACTTCCACTGCCAAGGCGCGGCCTTCCAAGGCGTCGATAAACGTCGCCAGCTCGCCGAGGCGATGGGGTGAAAAGGTCGCAGGGAGCTGCAGCCACAGGGGTTGGACGCGTTCACCCAGCGGGGCCATTAGCTTCAGGAAGTCTTGCGCGGCAGTCAGGTGTTCGCGCAGGTCGCCCGCGTGGCTGATGTCACCGGGAAACTTGGCAGTGAATCGAAAATGCTCAGGCAAGACCTGCGCCCAGCGTTCGACAGTGGTGTCTTTGGGACGGGCGTAAAACGTGGTGTTGCCTTCGACGGCATTAAAGACCTGAGCGTAGAGTTCAAGCAGATCGGAGGTGCGGGCATCTTGCGGGTACAACGACTGACGCCAGGCGCTTTCGCTCCAGGACGGGCAACCGATGAAATAAGGGGGCGTGGCGACGTTCAAACGTGCAGATCGAGGCCCGAGACTTCGAGGTCCCAATCGACGAACGTTGAAGTCGTCAGGTAGCTGCTCAGGGCACTGGCCACCCGGCGACTCATGGCGCGCGGGAAGATGATGTCCTGTTGGCGTGCCGGCACATTGGCCGTGCCGCCGGTTTGACGGCGAGCGGTCTGCGGAACGACTTCTTCAACGTCGTCGATGATCACCTCTTCGGAGGCGTTATCGATCGTCGCAGCGCCTTTGCGGGGCTTGCGCTTTATGGGGTACGAACGTTGTGAAGGACCGTTAATCCGCATCGATGCTTACTCGGCGTCTTGTAGTGGCAATTTAATCTCACGAACGCGCTTAAGCAAACTCGCGAACGATAACTAGACCACAGTTATTGCCGAATGTTTAAAACCGCCGGGCAGAAATGATCGCTTTGTCGCCGAACGGTAGTGAATGCTGTGACTTGGGTCTCAATTGTGGCGTGTTGATATCGATTGATCACGCCTGTAATAGCGCGGCTTGCTGGCGATGGAGCCGTAGCGGCTGTACCTCCGTCTCGCGAATGAATTCGCTCCTACAGGGTTCAGATGGATCAACGCGCCTTGGGGGTGGCCACTTTGTCCCGCAGGTAAACGGGCTGTGCGTCGTCCGCGACAATGGCTTCGCCACGATGCCAGGCGAAGGTGCCAAGGGTCAGCAGGTCTTGGGCGTGGGGCAGTAAAGTGGCGTCCTGATCGGAGAGGTTGACAGCGATGCGCTCGGCGTAGCCCCACCCGGTGCCCGCTCCGAACCACTCCCCCGAAGCGTCGATGGGCAATGCGGCACGCTCAGGAGGCATCACCGCTTCCTCACCCAGCAGACGCATTTCCCCGGCCGTTTCGCGGTAGCAGCCCCAATACACTTCATCCATCCGCGCATCGATGGCCGCTGCCACCTGAGTCACCCCGCGCTCACGAAAGGCGCGTTGCGCCAAGGTGGCGAGGTTGGAAACCGGCAACACCGGGCGCTCCAGGCCGAACGCCAATCCTTGTACCACGCCAATGGCGATGCGCACGCCAGTGAACGCGCCGGGACCACGACCGAACGCAATGGCGTCCAGTGCGGACAGGCCAATGCCCGCCTCGGCCAGCAGGTCCTTGATCATGGGCAGGAGTTTCTGCGCATGCAGGCGCGGGATCACCTCGTAGTGAGTCAGCACTTTGCCGTTATGCAGCAAAGCGACTGAGCAGGCTTCAGTGGCGGTGTCCAGGGCCAGCAAGGTCGTCATCGGGGTGTCCGTGGTTGAGCGAATGAAGGGGTGCACAAAGCGTTACAAAAAATGAGGCAGCATTATAAACAACAACGGCCCGCAAGCGGGCCGTTGTTCACTGCGCTAATGAAGGATCAGCCCAGCGCTGCGTTCACCTTGCCAGTGATGTCTTCCACGGAGCCGACGCCCGCGATGCTGCTGAACTTCGGCGTGCCATCTTTGGCTTCGAGTTGCTTGTAGAACTCGACCAGAGGCTCGGTCTGCGCGTGATAGACCGACAGGCGATGGCGAACGGTCTCTTCGACGTCGTCTTTGCGCTGAACGAGGTCTTCGCCAGTTTCGTTGTCCTTGCCTTCAACCTTTGGCGGATTGAATACGGTGTGGTACACGCGGCCCGAACCTTCGTGCACACGACGGCCGGAAATGCGTTTGACGATCTCTTCGTCATCGACCTTGATCTCTACCACGTGGTCAATCGCCAGGCCCGCATTCTTCAGGGCTTCGGCCTGAGGAATGGTGCGTGGGAAACCGTCGAACAGGCAGCCATTGGCGCAGTCAGGCTGCGACAGGCGATCCTTGATCAGGCCAATGATCAGGTCATCGGAAACCAGACCGCCACTGTCCATGACGCTTTTGGCTTTCAGGCCCAGCTCGGTGCCCGCCTTGACCGCTGCCCGCAGCATGTCGCCAGTGGAGATTTGCGGAATGCCGAATTTCTTGGTGATGAACGTAGCCTGAGTACCTTTACCGGCCCCGGGAGCTCCCAGCAGAATCACGCGCATTGTTGTGCTCCTCAATTTTTATAGAGATTTCGTCGGATTCGCCTAAATGGGGCCAATCACTTTAAAAATTTAACTGACCCAACGGCCAAAGGCTGATCAAGATACACAGCCGGTTCATGCCGCACAAGACGCCAAAAGTCGCAGCAACCCGCGAAAAACCAGTAGCTTGCCAACGATCAATACTTTGGTACGACCCGGTGTAACTTCAGGGGTGTGCATCCTTGTCGACCAGCCAGGCGCCGCGAGATGAAGGCCTGCGCCCTCACCCGCGTCGCAAGTGCCGCGTCAGCCGGTGTTACGCAAACCAGCGGCAATGCCTGCGACAGACACCAGCAGCGCCTGTACCAAAGGACTGTCCAGACTGGCGTCCTGTTTGCGCGAGCGCGCCAGCAATTCGGCCTGTAATAGATGAAGCGGGTCGAGATAGGTGTTGCGCAGGCTGATGAACTCAAGCGTCTCGGGGCTATGGGCCAACAGTTGCGATTGGCCGGTCAGTCCCAGCACCACGTCACACGCCTGCGACAATAGGTCGCGCAAATGTGCACCCAAATGCAGCAGCCCCGGCTCCACCAGACGTTCGTCGTAGAGCTGCGCGATGTCGCTGTCTGCCTTGGCCAGCACCATTTCCAGCATGTCGATGCGCGTGCGGAAGAATGGCCACTGTTCGCGCATCTGTCCTAGCAGGTCGCCCTGCCCTCGCTCCAGCGCCTTGCTCAGCGCGTCTTCCCAGCCGAGCCATGCAGGCAGCATCAGGCGCGTCTGGGTCCAGGCGAAAATCCAGGGGATCGCGCGCAGGCTTTCGACGCCCCCTGCGCGGCGCTTGGCCGGACGGCTGCCCAACGGCAGGCGGCCCAGTTCCTGCTCAGGCGTGGCCTGGCTGAAGTATTCGACGAACTCGGGATTCTCCCGCACAACAGCGCGGTAGGCCTTCACGCCATCTGCCGCCAGCTCGTCCATCATCTGCCGCCACGCAGGCTCCGGCAGCGGCGGTGGCTGGAGCGTCGCTTCGAGCACAGCGGCCAGGTACAGGTTGAGGTTCTGTTCGGCGATATCAGGCAACCCAAACTTGAAGCGGATCATCTCGCCCTGTTCGGTTGTGCGGAAACGCCCGGCCACCGACCCCGGTGGCTGCGAGAGAATCGCCGCGTGGGCAGGACCGCCGCCACGCCCCACCGTGCCGCCGCGGCCATGGAACAGCAGCAGTTCGACTTGCTGGGCGCGGCAGATCTCCACCAGCTTTTCCTGCGCACGATACTGCGCCCAGGCCGCCGCCGTGGTGCCCGCGTCCTTGGCCGAGTCGGAATATCCAATCATGACTTCCTGTGGACCGTGCAAACGCAGGCGATAGCCCGGCAGGCTGAGCAGATGCTCGATCACCGGCCCGGCGTTATCGAGGTCCGCGAGGGTCTCGAACAGCGGCACGACGCGCATCGGTCGTTGTAATCCGGCCTCTTTGAGCAGCAACTGCACGGCGAGCACATCGGAAGCAGCACCGGCCATGGAAATCACGTAAGAGCCCAACGACGCCGCAGGGGCAGCAGCCACTTCGCGACAGGTGGCCAGTACTTCGGCGGTGTCAGCAGCCGGTTTGAAATGCGCGGGCAACAGCGGGCGTTTGCTGCTCAGCTCTTGCAGCAGGAACTCGATGCGCGCCTCTTCGCTCCACTCGTTGTAGCGCCCCAACCCAAGGTAATCGGTGATCTCGGTCATGGCCGCGCTGTGGCGCGTGGAGTCCTGTCGGACGTCGAGTTTGACCAGGAACAATCCGAAGGTGACGGCCCGACGCAGGCAGTCCAGCAGCGGACCGTCGGCGATGACGCCCATGCCGCATTCGTGCAACGACTGGAAACACAACTGCAGAGGTTCCAGCAATTCCCGGTTACTGTTCAGCACGTCTTCCGGTGCAGGCTGAGTGACTTTCAACGAAGCATGGGCCCAGTTACGGGTAGCACGAAGACGCTCACGCAGCTTTTTCAGCACGGCACGATAGGGTTCGACGCTGTCACCCGCTTCGGCCTGCAAAGCAGGACTGGCCTGTTGCATCGACAACTCGGCCGCCAGTTGATCGACGTCACGCAGGTACAGATCCGCCGCCATCCAGCGCGCCAGCAACAGCACTTCACGGGTCACGGCAGCGGTGACGTTCGGATTGCCGTCGCGATCCCCACCCATCCAGGAAGCAAAGCGAATCGGTGCGGCTTCCAGTGGCAAATGCAGGCCGGTGGCAGCTTGCAGCGCCTGATCGGCTTTGCGCAGGTAATTGGGAACGGCCTGCCACAGCGAGTTTTCGATGACGGCAAAGCCCCATTTCGCTTCATCCACCGGGGTGGGTCGCACACGACGGATTTCTTCGGTGTGCCACGCTTCAGCGATCAGGCGTTGCAGACGCTCGGTGATCTGCGCACGCTCCTGGCGGTTCAAGTCGCGATGGTCAAGGGCAGCCAGTTGTGCGGCGATGGCGTCGTATTTCTGGATCAGGGTGCGGCGCGCCACTTCAGTCGGATGCGCAGTCAGCACCAGCTCAATCTCCAGCTTGCCGAGTTGGCGAGCCAAGGCTTCAGGTGACTGCCCGGATTCCTTCAACCGCTCCAGCAACTCGGGAAGCACGCGGGATTCGAACGGCTGCGGCTTGCTGTCATCCCGTCGATGAATCAGTTGGTACTGCTCAGCGATGTTGGCCAGGTTAAGGAATTGATTGAACGCCCGCGCCACGGGCAGCAACTCGTCCTCGCCCAGGCTTTCCAGATTGGAACTCAGTTGCTCGGTGCTCTGGGTCGCGCTGCGGCGTCCGGCTTTGGCACTTTTGCGAATACGCTCGATTTTTTCGAGAAAATCAGCCCCGTGCTGATCACGAATCGTATTGCCCAATAGCTCACCCAGCAGGTGAACGTCCTCACGCAATCGTGCATCGATATCAGCCATCCAGCCTTCTCCTTCAGCGTTTTTTTGTTCTGTCCTGAGTCAGTTCGGTCACCCGAAACTGAACGCCCTCGTAAGTTTTGCCTCTATCAATGTGTATAGAGCGACAAATTCATGCAGGTACGCAACCCTTTGCCTTACATCTGCCGGGAGCAAGCTAGTCTCAACACGGGCCACGTCACGCAACGGACGACGGCTCGACAATTCGCCAGAACCCGCCCACGCGCGGGTCGTTGAAGAGGTCTCTATGAAAATCCGTGAGCTCGCAAAACACTGGGAAGATTCCGCGAAAGGTCGCCTGACCAAAACCGGCTACGCGGTTCACCTGGATGTAGAAGCCGCGGCCCGCCTGGCCGCCATCGCCGAGATGTACCCCAAGCGGTCCGCCGAAGAACTGCTGGGCGAGCTGATCGGTGCTGCGCTGGAAGATTTGGAAGCCAGCTTTCCCTACATCAAAGGCCAGCATGTGGTCGCCACCGACGAAGAAGGCGACCCATTGTATGAGGACGTCGGCCCTACGCCGCGATTCCTCGCACTGTCTCGTCGTTATCTGCAGGATTTGTCCGAGCAGCAGGACAACGCTCAACACTGATCACGACGCCGCTTTCAGATCACAAGAAGTACGCGTGCCCGCCCCGGAAATCGGGGTCGGCGCGTCTTTTTTTGCGCCAATTTAAAAACGCCAATTTTACAGCGCGTAACAAAACGCCCGCGGGTAAGAGCGAAAACGTCTGAACTATTCAAAAAACGTGAAGGTCCGACCCATTAGCCATTACAGAAAAAGCCGACAGGTGGCAGCGGAAATCGACCTTGGTCATGTCCCCGCCCTGGCCAGCGCTGAAATGGAAAATCTAGCTTTCAGGAGTTTCAAAATGGAGTTGACCACCATGAATACCCGCACCGCCACTCACACCTTCAAAACCCCGCACGGGCTGAAACTGGCCGCGTTGGTCGTGGGCACCAGCCTCCTGCTCGCCGGTTGCGCGGGCAAACCTCCAAGCGAGCAATACGCGGTGACGCAATCTGCCGTGAACGCTGCTGTCAGCGCAGGCGGCACCGAGTACGCCGCAGTCGAGATGAAGTCGGCGCAGGACAAGTTCAAGCAAGCTGAACTGGCCATGCAGGAAAAGAAATACGACGAAGCTCGCAAGTACGCCGAACAAGCTGAATGGGACGCTCGTGTAGCCGAACGCAAGGCACAAGCGGCAAAAGCACAGAAAGCGGTGCAGGACGCGCGTCAGGGCGTCAACGAACTGCGTGAAGAAGGTCTGCGTCAGGCTCAGCCGACCGCTCAATAACCTCTCGCACTTCAAGCATTGCCACTGGATTTAAAGGACGAAAATATTATGCGCAAACAAGTACTGATCCCTGCCCTGCTGGCCCTGAGCGTTGGTCTGGCTGCCTGCTCCTCGCAACCGAACGTGAACCTGGAACAGGCTCGCACCAATTACTCGGCGCTGCAAAGCAACCCGAAATCCACCGAACTCGCTGCCCTTGAAACCAAGGACGCCAGCGACTGGCTGAACAAGGCTGACGCCGCCTATCGCGGCAATGAAGATCAGAAGAAGGTCGATCAACTGGCCTATCTGACCAATCAGCGCGTTGAGCTGGCGAAGCAGACCATTAACCTGAAGACCGCTGAAAACGACCTGAAGAACGCTGCAGCCCAACGTGCACAAGCGCGTCTGGATGCTCGCGATGCGCAGATCAAAGCCCTGCAGAACAGCCTGAACGCCAAGCAGACCGAGCGCGGCACGCTGGTGACCTTCGGCGACGTGCTGTTCGATCTGAACAAATCTGATCTGAAATCCGCAGGTCTGGTCAACGTCAACAAGCTGGCCCAGTTCCTTCAGGAAAACCCGGATCGCAAAGTGATCGTCGAGGGTTACACCGACAGCACCGGCTCCGACAGCTACAACCAGTCGCTCTCTGACCGCCGCGCCAACTCCGTGCGCATGGCGCTGGTGAAGATGGGCGTGAGCATGGACCGTGTTGTGTCCCAGGGCTATGGCAAGGAATACCCGGTCGCTGACAACGCCAGCGCTTCGGGCCGCGCCATGAACCGTCGCGTGGAAGTCACCATTTCCAACGATAACCAGCCGGTCGCACCGCGTTCGTCGATGCAATAAATCGTTGCAGCGATAAACAAAAGCCCCGCCTGTTGACGAACAGGCGGGGCTTTTTTGTGGATGACGGAGCGACGTCTACTGCACCCTCTGCGGCGTTTCCTGCCCCATGCAACGCACGGCCTGTTTGCGGTCGTTGACCAGCACACCGGTCAGGCCTTTCTGCTCGCTGTCGAACAGCACCATCACCCCTTCCACGCAGTGCGCGACCTGCGGCGCAGGTTCCAGCGCGACTTTGTAGTCCTCCCCCGGAACGGTCTTGAGCATCGTGAACTGGCTCAATTCCAATGCGTCTTCGGGCTTGGCGAAGTGCAGGTAGCCGTAGTACCACAGCACGCCCACGGTGCCGAAAATGCAGCCGATGCCGGTGAGGATTTGCGGGATGAGGTTACGCTCTTCGGTCATTGCGGCTTCTCTTCAGGCTTACTGTCCGACGGCGTAGAAGCCTTCTTCTGGCTCGGATCAGGATCGGGATAGTTGGGGACTTCGGCCAACCGACGCAGGCCGCTGAAATGCGCCGGATCATCCAGATAACGCACCATCACTTCCTGCCACGTCGGATCGGCGAACGTCTGGACGTGGGGGCCACGGGTCAATTGCAGCACCCGGGGTGGCGGCGCGTTCTGGTACAGGCTGATGCCGTTGTGAAGCGGGACTTGCGAATCGTCGAGGCTCTGGAACATCAGCATCGGCGTGCCTTTCAATTGAGCGATGCCGTTGATGGCACTGTCGCTGTCAGGAATCACCCACGACAGCGGGCGCTTGAAGGGCCAGGTCAGCCAGGACGTGCCGAGGGTATAACGGGCGACCTCGCGGTAACTGGCGGGCACGCCGTCGAGCACCAGTGCCTTGATGCGCGAACGCTGTTGAGGGTGTTCGGCCAGGTAATGCACGGCCAACGCGCCACCGATGCTTTGCCCGAGCACCACCAGCGGTTTGCCCTGTACGTCCGGGGCTTTGCTCAGCCAGTCGAACGCCGCGTCAATGTCCTGATAAATCGCGGGCAGGCTGGGCTCGCCTTCCGATTTGCCATAGCCGCGGTAGTCGAGCAGCAGCACTTGATAGCCCTGCTCGGGCAGCCACCAGCTCCCACCCAAATGCCAGGCCATGTTGCCGCCGTTGCCGTGCAAGTGCAGCACCGTGCCCTTGACCGGGACGCCTTCCTTCGCAGGCAGGAACCATGCGTTGAGCCGCGTGCCGTCTGCTGCCGTGAGGGTTACGTCGCGCCAGGCGATGTGGGCCTTTTCCGGGGTCAACGGCACTTCGCGTTCGGGGTAGAACAGGAGTTGGCTGCAGCCGGTGAGCGAAATGAGCAGCAGCAACGTCAGAAGAGGCTTCAAGCGATGTCCTTGTCGTTCGCGTAACTGTAGGAAACCATCACAGGATATTCGAGTAATCCGCCTCGATCCGGTCCAGGCTCAAATGGTTGAGGAAGTTGGAGAAGCACATCCACGCCGACAGCGCGTTCATGTCACGGAACTGGTCGGGCAGGTACTTCGGTGGCACGACCAGTCCCTCATCCACCAGTTGCCGCAAGGTGCGCATGTCTTCCAGCGTGGTCTTGCCGCAGAACAGCAATGGCACCTGCTCCAGCTTGCCCTTTCTCACGGCCAACTGGATGTAGTTGTAAACCATGATGAAGCCTTTGAGGTAGGACAAGTCCTTGGTGAACGGCAGACCGTTCGGCACCGAGCCTCGGAACACGCGACTGGCATTGCCATAGCTTTCCGGCATACCAAAGCCTTGCTCGCGGTAGAACTCGAACACTTGCAGGAAGTCCGCCCCTTCTTCCGCCATGTGAATGGCGCGGGTGCGGTTGGTGAGCTTGCGCAGACGGCTTGGATAAGAGGCGAAGCCGATCACTTCCATCAGAATCGCCAGGCCTTCCTGTGTCACGGTTGACGAGGGCGGGCCTTTGGCGAGGAAGGTGCAGATCGGCTGGTTCTGGCCATTGAGCGTCGTGCCCACGTGCACCAACCCTTCGTGAACCTCCAATGCACGCACGTCACGTTCGTTGAACATCGCGTCGCTGCGGATCTTGATGTAATCCGCACCCGCCGCCGCGTCGGCCACGATGCCGTCGGACTCGAACACCCGAATGGTTTCTTCCGCTTCGCCAAACGTGCGATTCAAGCGGCTTTGCAGCATCGCCACCGCGTCTTTCGCGTTGAGGGTTTTCGGCTCGTCCTTGAGGTCGCCACGTCCGGCGATGTTGTTCAAGTAATCAGAGAGCATCATGCCGAGGTCGGCCAGCGTCGGGTCTCCAGCGTGGAAGGCATCGGACGCAGCGCCGTATAGCTCTTGGGAAATCAGACCAAAATCCGGCGTGCCCCGCGCTTCGAGCATGCGCACGACCATCCGGTATTCCTTGCACATGCGGCGCATGATCTGCCCGACCGGGTTGAACTGCCCCAGTTGCCGGGTGATGTCACGTTCGATGTTCTGGAATTCGAGCTTCACGGCCCCGGAGTCGAACCCGAGCGGGCGGTTTTCGTAATAGGCCCGATCCACTTCGGGCATTTGCTTGCCCTTGGCCGCGAGGAAATTCTTGCGAATGCTCTCGTCCCACTTCACCGCGTCGAGCACGCGAATCGGCGTCTGCGCCAGCACGATGCGGTCGGACAGCGCGCGAATGGTCTGCTGGTATTCGTCCACCCAGTACCCCTTTGATTAACCCGTGGCGCTATTTGGCCATGCGCTGATATTGAGCCGCCTTGAGAAAGACGTCGGAATTGGCGGTGTCGTCCAGGTAGGCGAACACCTTGTCCATGGAAGTGGAGATCAGCACGCCGTCGCCCTTTTCGGTTTCGGTGGGCTGGCCTTCGAAGGTCTTCTGATCGACCAATTGCTGCATGCGTTCGACGTCCAGGTCGTAGATGACGAGTTCGTCGGCGGCGCTGTCGTTATCGATCAGGTCGAAACCGGCGATCACGTAATTGGCGCCGTACTTCTCGGGCAATGCCGCCGAGACGTACCAACGGCTGCCGTGCCGGGAAACGGTGAAGGTGTATTCGTCGCGGTTTTTGCGGTCGCCCTTGCGGTAGCTGACGGCCTTGTACTGATTGGCGCCCGCGCGGCTGATTTCCAGCTCCAGTGGCTCGCCCCAGGCATTTTTGCTGGTCCAGGTGCCGAGCAGCTTGGGCGGCGCAGTGTCGCTGGCGGGAATCGGGTCCTTGAAAGTCACCAGGCATCCGCTCAACAACGCGAACGACAAGGCGAGCAAGACGCTCCAGACTTTCATCGCTTCTCCTGAATTCAAGCGTTCTCAGCCAATCACTGGCTTGGCAGTACCCAACACCAGATGCATCTGGCGCGTAAGAATAGCGAGCATTTCCTCGTCTGCTTCGGGACGCGGCCCTGCGAGCAGCCCCTGATATTCCATCCGCCCGATAATCCCCGTCAACACTTGTGCATCCACTTGCGGTTGGGTCGAGCCCATCACCTCCAGAAACTGGGCGCTTCCCTGCAAGAGAATTTGCTGATGGGCCGCCACCAGCGGCGCCAGGCGAGGGTTGATCAGGGCTTCCAGGCAGAACGCATGTTCAGCGATCAACTGGTCGCGCCGGGTCAGCAATTGATGGCGCACGTAGTCCAGGGTCATGCGAGCGATTTCATCGGCCAACCGGCCACGGGCTTCGGCGCTGCCGTCGTTGCGGGCGACCATCTCGCGCAGTAGGTCTTCGGTGTTGGTCCACAGCTTGGCCATGTAGGCGGCGCTCCGCTCGACGTATTGGGCGAAGGCATCGGTGAGCAGGTCGTCGATGTCCTTGAAGTAGTAGGTGGTGGCGGACAGCGGCACTTGCGCTTCGGCGGCCACGGCCCGGTGGCGCACGGCACGCACGCCGTCACGAATGAGGATGCGCATGGCAGCATCGAGAATCTGCTGGCGGCGTTGCTCGCTGCCCTGTCGGCTGGCCTTGCGGCCCTGATACTGAACACTCTGCGCGACGGCGGTGGCCAGGCCGGCGGCTCCCTTTTGAGCGATCGTACGATTCACGACGAGGTTTTCCTTTCTCTGATGCGCTTGAAGTTACGGGTTCGAAGCCATTGTCCGGGCAATCGCGGAACGCCCTGTAGGAGCGAATTCATTCTGGGCGGCATTCCGACGATGCGGGCTTACGAACGATACATCTTCATGGCCTGACACATCTTTCGCGAATGAATTCGCTCCTACAGGGTTCTCCGCGCTCATCAAACAGGCAAAAAAAAGCCGCCCATGCTGAGGCGGCTTTTAGGGTGACGCTTACGCCTGAGGCCGCATGTGCGGGAACAGGATGACGTCGCGGATCGACGGCGAGTTGGTCAGCAGCATGACCAGACGGTCGATACCGATGCCCTCGCCTGCCGTTGGCGGCATGCCGTATTCCAGCGCACGCACGAAGTCGGCGTCGTAATGCATGGCTTCGTCGTCGCCCGCGTCCTTGTCGGCCACTTGCGCCATGAAACGCTCGGCCTGGTCTTCTGCGTCGTTCAACTCGGAATAGGCGTTGGCAATTTCACGGCCGCCGATGAACAGCTCGAAACGGTCGGTAACGTTCGGGTTTTCGTCGTTGCGGCGTGCCAGCGGCGACACTTCGAACGGGTACTGGGTGATGAAGTGCGGCTGCTCCAGCTTGTGCTCGACCAACTCTTCGAAAATCATCACCTGCAATTTGCCCAGACCTTCGAAACCCAGCACCTTGGCGCCCGCTTTCTTGGCGATGGCGCGGGCCTTGTCGATGTCGTTCAGGTCGTCAGCGGTCAGGTCCGGGTTGTATTTAAGGATCGAATCGAACACTGACAGACGCGCGAACGGCTCGCCGAAGTGGAACACTTTGTCGCCGTACGGCACGTCGGTGCTGCCCAGGACCAGCTGAGCCAATTCACGGAACAGCTCTTCGGTCAGGTCCATGTTGTCTTCATAGTCGGCGTACGCCTGGTAGAACTCCAACATGGTGAATTCAGGGTTGTGACGGGTCGAGACGCCTTCGTTACGGAAGTTGCGGTTGATCTCGAACACCTTTTCAAACCCGCCGACCACCAGACGCTTGAGGTACAGCTCAGGCGCGATCCGCAGGAACATTTCCAGGTCCAGCGCGTTGTGGTGGGTTTCAAACGGTTTGGCTGCCGCGCCGCCCGGAATGGTTTGCAGCATCGGCGTTTCGACTTCGAGGAAGTCGCGCTTCATCAGGAAGCTGCGGATGTGGGCGATGACTTGCGAGCGCACGCGGAAGGTTTCGCGCACGTCTTCGTTGACGATCAGGTCGACGTAACGCTGGCGATAGCGCTGTTCGGTGTCGGTCAGGCCGTGGTGTTTGTCCGGCAGCGGACGCAGGGACTTGGTCAACAGACGCACGCTGGTCATTTCGACGTACAGGTCGCCTTTGCCGGAACGGGCCAGGGTGCCTTCCGCCGCGATGATGTCGCCCATGTCCCAGGTTTTCACCGAGGCCAGGGTTTCTTCCGACAGGGTCTTGCGGTTGACGTAGACCTGAATGCGACCGGTCATGTCCTGAATCACCATGAACGAGCCACGGTTAAGCATGATGCGACCAGCAACCTTGACCGGAATCGCCGCTTCAGCCAGTTCTTCCTTGGTCTTATCCACGTACTGTTTCTGCAGGTCGTTGCAGTAGTTTTCGCGGCGGAAGTCGTTCGGGAAGGCGTTACCCTTGGCGCGCTCGGCAGCAAGCTTTTCCTTGCGCAGTGCGATCAGGGTGTTTTCTTCCTGTTGCTGGGCTTGCGGGTCGAGTTGTTGGTCGCTCATGTCTTTAGATTTTCCATCACAGGTTCGTTGCTCTTGCCGTCGGCAAGGGATCGCGGGCCGGTCGCTGCATCGCATGCACCGTGCCCGCAACACGTGGGGTCGCGATTACAGCCCTTGCTTGAGACTGGCTTCCAGGTAACCGTCAAGGTCACCGTCCAGCACCTTGTTGCAGTCGCTGCGCTCGACGCCGGTCCGCAGGTCCTTGATGCGCGAGTCATCGAGGACGTACGAGCGGATCTGGTGGCCCCAGCCGATGTCCGACTTGGTGTCTTCCAGCGCCTGGGACGCGGCGTTGCGCTTCTGCATTTCCAGCTCGTACAACTTGGCCCGCAGCATTTTCATGGCGGTGTCCTTGTTCGCGTGCTGGGAACGTTCGTTCTGGCAACTGACGACGGTGTTGGTCGGTACGTGGGTGATACGGACCGCCGAGTCGGTGGTGTTAACGTGCTGACCACCGGCACCGGATGAACGATAGGTGTCGATGCGCAAGTCCGACGGGTTGATGTCGATCTCGATGCGGTCGTCGATCTCGGGGGAAACGAACACCGCCGAGAACGAGGTGTGGCGACGTGCGCCGGAGTCGAACGGGCTCTTGCGGACCAGACGGTGCACGCCGATTTCGGTACGCAGCCAGCCAAAGGCGTATTCGCCCTTAATGTGCACGGTGGCGCCCTTGATGCCGGCGACTTCGCCTTCGGACAGCTCCATGATGGTGGCGTCGAAGCCACGCTTGTCGGCCCAGCGCAGGTACATGCGCAGCAGGATGTTGGCCCAGTCCTGCGCTTCGGTGCCGCCGGAGCCGGCCTGGATGTCCAGGTAGGCGTTGTTCGGGTCCATCTCGCCGCTGAACATGCGACGGAATTCCAGCTTGGCGAGGGATGCTTCCAGGCCTTCCAGCAGCTCGACGACATCGGCGACAGCGCCTTCGTCGTCTTCTTCGACGGCCATGTCCAGCAGCTCCTTGCCATCTGCCAGGCCGGAACTCATTTCGTCGAGGGTTTCAACGATCTGGGCCAGCGCCGAACGCTCGCGGCCGAGGGCCTGGGCATACTCGGGCTTGTTCCAGACGTTGGGGTCTTCCAGCTCGCGGTTGACTTCGGTCAGACGATCATGTTTTTGATCGTAGTCAAAGATACCCCCGAATGGATTCGGAGCGTTCGGTCAGGTCCTTGATGGTGTTCAGGATCGGGTTGATTTCCATGGTCGTCAGGACTCGCAGGCGAATTTCACAAAGCCCGCGAGTATACCCGAGCTGACGCCGGGATGGCAGCCCGTTGGGCAGGGGTGGTTAGCGTCTACGGATGATCAAGCCGAATGCAAAACCTGTGGGAGCGAATTTATTCGCGAGAGGGCATTTCAGCCTCGACGGATAGAGGGACATTAACGCCCTTCGCGAATGAATTCGCTCCCACAGTTACGAGCCGACTACGACCCGACCACGACCTGATTGCGCCCATTGTGCTTCGCGGCATACAGCCCCTGATCCGCGCTCTGGATCAACTGGCGGCTGTGGCTGCCGACCGGAGGCACGAGGGTCGCCAGACCAATGCTCACGGTCAGGCTGGAGCCTTCCTTCGGCGCGATGTGCGGGATGTTCATGCTGGCGACGCTCTGGCGAAGTTTCTCGGCCAGCAAACGTGCGCCGCCCGGCGAGGTGTTCGGCAGCACCAGCGCGAACTCTTCGCCGCCGTAACGTGCAGGCAGGTCGGAAGGACGGCTGCAGCTGGAACGGATGGCCTTGGCCACCTGACGCAGCGCTTCGTCGCCTTCGAGGTGGCCGAAGTTGTCGTTATAGGCTTTGAAATAGTCGACATCGATCATCATCAGCGACAGCTGGGTCTGCTCGCGGGTCGCCCGGCGCCACTCCAGTTCGAGGTATTCGTCGAAGTGGCGACGGTTCGACAGCCCGGTCAGGCCATCGGAGTTCATCAGGCGTTGCAGCACCAGGTTGGTGTCCAGCAGCTGCTGCTGACTGACTCGCAAAGCACGGTAGGCTTCGTCGCGTTGCAACAGGGTCATGTAGGAGCGGGAGTGGTAGCGGATGCGCGCCACCAGCTCGATGTTGTCCGGCAGTTTGACCAGATAATCGTTGGCCCCCGCCGCGAACGCCGCGCTCTTGATGAGCGGGTCTTCCTTGGTCGAGAGCACGATGATCGGGATGTCCCGGGTCATCGGATTGTTGCGGTACTCGCGCACCAGCGTCAGACCGTCAAGGCCTGGCATCACCAGGTCCTGCAGAATCACCGTCGGCTTGATTTCGATCGCTTGAGCGATGGCCTGATGAGGGTCGGCGCAGAAGTGGAAATCGATGTTTTCCTCATTCGCCAGCCCACGCCGGACTGCCTCGCCGATCATTGCCTGATCGTCGACCAGCAACACCATGGCAGCGTTTTCATCCGTGGTGTTTACTTCGTCCAGCTGCAAGTCATGCATTCAGGGTCTCCTGGTCACAGGCGGGCTGTGAAATCACCTGGAAAATCATTGTATAAATGCCTCTTTCAAGCGAGGCGCGATCGTGTCCAGCGGGCGAATCTCCATGGCGGCGTCGATGGCGGCTGCCGCTTTGGGCATGCCATACACCGCGCAGCTTTGCTGGTCCTGGGCGATGGTGAGGAAGCCCCGCTGACGCATCAGCTTGAGTCCCTGGGCACCATCTCGGCCCATACCTGTCAACAGAACGCCCACTGCGTCACCGTTCCAATAGCTGGCCACACTTTCGAAAAACACGTCGATAGAGGGCCTATATATCTCATTCACCGGCTCGGCGGTATAGGCCAGCGTCCCGTTCTTCAACAAGCGGATATGGTGATTGGTGCCCGCCAGCAACACGGCCCCGCACTCCGGCGGTTCCCCGTCGCGCGCCAGCCGCACCTCCAGCCCAGACGAGCTGCTCAACCATTGCGCCATCCCGGCCGCGAACACCTGGTCCACATGCTGAACCAGCACAATGGCTGCCGGGAACGCCTTCGGCAATCCTTTGAGCAGCACTTCCAGCGCTGCCGGGCCGCCTGCGGACGAACCGATGGCGACCAACCCCTTTCTTTGTGCCGCCACGCCCAACGGCGCTGGCGTCGGACGGACGCGGCTGTCACGTTGACCGATCAGCCACCCAATGTTGAGGATCTTGCGCAGCAAGGGCGCCGCTGCCTCTTTCGGGTCGCCCGCGCCGATGGCGGGCGTGTCGACCACGTCCAGGGCACCATGGCCCATTGCCTCGAACACACGGTGGACGTTCTGTTCCCGGTCAACAGTCACAATCACGATGGCACACGGCGTGGCGGCCATGATACGTCGGGTCGCCTCGACGCCGTCCATGACCGGCATGATGAGGTCCATCAGGATCAGATCCGGCGTCAGTTCGGCGCATCGCTGCACCGCGTCAGCGCCGTTGCTCGCCACCCACACCACCTGATGCGCAGGCTCGAACGCCAGCGCACGGCGCAGTGCTTCGACCGCCATGGGCATGTCGTTGACGATGGCGATTTTCATCCTTGCGCATCTCCTATCAGCTCGACCACCGCGTCGAGCAACGCATCATCATGGAAACTGGCCTTGGCCAGATAATAGTCGGCCCCGGCATCCAGCCCCCGACGACGATCCTCTTCGCGATCCTTGTACGACACCACCATCACGGGCAACGACTGCAAACGACTGTCGCGGCGCAACAGCGTCACCAGTTCGATACCGTCCATGCGCGGCATGTCGATGTCGGTGATCAGCAAATCGAAGTCTTCGGCACGCAGGGCGTTCCAGCCGTCCATCCCGTCCACGGCCACCGCGACTTCATAACCGCGGCTCAACAGCAATTTGCGCTCCAGCTCGCGCACGGTCAATGAGTCGTCCACCACCAGCACACGCTTGCGCACTTGAACGTCGACCTGACGATTGCGCCGATCAATGCGCTCCAGTCGCCCGGTGTTAAGCAATTTTTCCACCGAGCGCAGCATGTCTTCGACGTCGATGATCAGCACAGCCGAGCCATCGTCCAGCAGCGCGCCTGCAGAAATGTCCTGGACCTTGCCCAGACGCGGGTCCAGCGGCAGCACCACCAGCGTGCGTTCGCCGATGAAACGCTCGACCGCCACGCCATACACGGCGTCTCGTTCACGAATCACCACGACCTTGAGCGCGTCGGCGTTATTCTGGCTGGCAGGACGATTGAGCAATTGGCTGGCGGCGACGAGGCCGACGTGGCGCTCTTCGTGCCAGAAGTGCTGACGGCCTTCCAGTTGCACGATTTCATCCACCTGCACGTCGCGCATCCGCTCGATGTGTGCCAGCGGGAAGGCATAAGCTTCGCCGCCCACTTCCACCACCAGACTGCGCACGACGGACAGCGTCAGCGGCACTTCGATGTTGAAACGACTGCCCTGCCCTGCCTGTTGATGCAGTTCAACCCCGCCGCGCAGCTGGCGGACCATGTGCTGCACCGCGTCCAGCCCCACGCCGCGCCCGGAGACTTCGGTGACTTTGTCGCGCATGCTGAAACCCGGCAGGAACAGGAAGCTCAACAGCTCTTCCTCGCTCAGCTGCATCGCGGTTTCTTCGGGCGACAGTTTACGGTCGATGATGCTGCGGCGCAGACGCTCAAGGTCCACGCCACCGCCATCGTCGATCAGTTCGACGACCAGCAAACCGGCCTGGTGGGACGCCTTGAGTTGAATCAGTCCCTCCGCCGGTTTGCCAAGGGCCAAGCGTTGTTCGGGAAACTCGATGCCGTGGTCCACGGCGTTGCGCAACAGGTGTGTCAGCGGTGCTTCAAGCTTTTCCAGCACGTCGCGGTCGACCTGGGTTTTATCGCCGTCGATTTCCAGCCGCACCTGTTTGCCCAGCGAACGGCCAAGGTCACGCACCATGCGCGCCTGCCCGGCCAGCACGTCGGCGAACGGACGCATGCGACAGGCCAGCGCGGTGTCGTACAGCAACTGCGCGCGCTGACTGGCTTGCCAGCCGAACTCGTCGAGGTCGGAGGTCTGTTGGATCAACAGGTGCTGCGCCTCGCTCAACAGACGCCGCGCTTCTTCCAGCGCCTTTTGCGCGTCCGGATCGACGTTGGCGTCGAGCAAGGCTTCGAGATTGTCCAACGCGCGACTGGCGCCGCTTTGGGAGCGTTTGACCCGCTGCATCGCGGTCAGATAAGGCTTCAGGCGCTGGGTCTCGACCAGCGATTTGCTCGACAGGTCCAGCAGGTTATTCAGGCGCTCGGCCGTCACCCGCAAGACGCGCTCGCCGCCCTCGTTGACCCGACGCTCGACGCGGCGGCCGATTTTCGGCTGGGCCTCTTCTTCGGCTTCGGGCGCAGGGGCCGGTTGTGCGGGGATAGCGAGTGCGGTCAGAGCGGGTGTTTCAGGTTCAGTGGGTTCAGTCAGCGGCGCATGGGCCGATTGCACCGATTCCACCAACGACTGCGCGTTGGCCAGCAGCAGATCGTCCATCGACGGCGCAAGGATCGGCGCAGCGGTGGCAGGACGCGCACCCGGTTTGATCAGGTCGTTCATCAATGCGACGTAGCCGTCCACGTCGCCTTGGGCCACGCTGTTCGGCCCCGGCGTGGCGATGCGCATGAGCATGTCGGTGCCCATCAACAGCGCGTCGATGTGCTCGGGCTTGAGGTGCAGCCGGCCCTCCTGGGCTTCGACGAGGCAGTCTTCCATCACGTGAGAAACGCTGACCCCGGCGTTGACCCCGACGATCCTCGCCGCGCCCTTGAGCGAATGGGCGGCGCGCATGCAGGCTTCCAGTTGATCGGCCTGGGTCGGGTTACGCTCCAGCGCCAGCAGGCCCGCGCTCAAGACTTGGGTCTGGGCTTCGGCTTCCAGCGTGAACAGTTCGAACAACGAGGCGTCGCGCATTTGATCGGGCGTCATGTCAGGCTCCGGTTCACGGCGGACAGCAATTGTTCTTCGTCCAGCAACCGCAAGCTGCGGTCTTTCCACTGCACCACGCCTCGGGTGAAGCGTGCGTTGGTGTTTTGCGCAGGGGCCGATGCGCTGTCCAGCAAACGCGCCTCGATGGCATGAATCCCGTCGACTTCATCGACCGGCACCACCACGGGCCCGCCCTCGGCGGCCACGATCAGCATGCGCGGCATGATGCGCGAGGCATTGGCGGGGGCCGACCCACTGTCCAATCCCAGCAGTTCGACGAACGACAGGCACGCCACCAGCGCGCCACGCACATTCGCCACGCCGAGCAAGGCCCGAGAGCGTTGGTGCGGGAGCGAGTGAATCGTCTGCACCGGCGACACTTCGACCAGACAGCGGGTCGGCAAGCCGAGCCATTCTTCGCCCAGGCGGAACACCACAAGGGAGCGGGTTTTTATGTCGGTGGCCAGCTCTTCGCTGTGAATCGACACGCGCTCCTCTTGCGCCAGCGCGTAGCGGTCCAGCAAACGGGTCGCCGCCGCCGAATACACCGAGCAGTTGCGGCAATGGATGTGTTCCACCAGGAGCGGGCACGAGCGATCGCCGTGGATGCCGATCCGGTTCCAGCAGTCGTCGATGGCCTGGGCATCGTTGCTGACCAGTTCACTGTGTACGCCGGTCATCGATTACGTCCTTCTTTATTCACGCCACGGGCTGCGCGTTCTTGCAGACGGCGGGCACCGGCGCTGTCGCCCTGGGCCGCGAGAATGGCCGCCAATTGGGCAAGCGCTTCGGGATGCTGCGGCTCCAGGTACAACGCCTTGCGATAAAAACCCTGGGCGCCGATCACGTCGCCGCCCACTTCGCTCAGCAGCCCGAGCCAATAGAACACCGGGGCCACCGGTTCATAACGTTTGAGGTACTGCTCGCACGCGAGTTTGGCGTCGGCGCTTTTGCCTTCGTTGGCGAGCTTTTTGATGCTGTCGAGCAAGGCTGCGGCCTCCCCCGTCGCAGGCAATGCGGGAGCGGCGCTGCGCGTTGCAGGCTGAGAAGTTGGGAGAAATCGCACTCCGCCGGGACTTCGTGCAGGCGGTACAGGTGCAGGCTTTTTGCTGGCTGGCGGCGGCTCGACCGGCAATGGCGCCGCGGCGGGTGATGCCGCGATCACCGTCAGCGGCTCGGTGTCCGCCTCGCCTTGATGCCGGAACGCGAACGACTGCGCAATGCCGATGGAGGTCATGCCCATTCGCCCCAACAAACTGCCCTCGGCAGGGCCGATGAACAGCACGCCGTCGTTGTGGGTCATGCGCTTGAGCACTTCGAACCCACGGCGCTGGGTATCGACGTCGAAATAGATCAGCAGGTTGCGGCAGAACACAAAGTCATAGGCCGACTGCGCCACCGGCAGGGTCGGGTCCAGCATGTTCCCGGCCTGAAAGCTGACGCGCTCGCGCACCCGGTCTTCGACGCGATAGCCGTCTTCGACCGGGATGAAATAACGCTCGCGAAAGCTCAACTGATCGCCGCGAAACGAGTTCTTGCCGTAAACGCCACGGCGCGCTCGCTGCAAGGACAGCGGGCTGATGTCCACGGCTTCGATCTTGAACTGTTGCGCCTGCAGCCCGGCATCGAACAACGCCATGGCAATCGAATACGGCTCTTCGCCGGTGGAGCATGGCAGGCTGAGAATGCGCAGCGGGCGAGCACCGTTGAGATGCGTCAGACGCGCCGTCGCCAGTTTGCCAAGGGTGGCGAAGGATTCGGGATAACGAAAAAACCAGGTCTCGGGCACGATGACCGCTTCGATCAATGCCTGCTGTTCTTCCGCCGAACGTTGCAACAACTGCCAGTAGTCAGCGTGGTCGATGGCTTTGACGACCATGCGCCGCTGACGCAACGCGCGTTCGATGATCGCTTCGCCCACCGACGCCACGTCGAGGCCGATACGGTCCTTGAGGAAGGCGAAGAAACGCGAGTCTTCGGTCATGGAGTGGCCTCGAAGGGTTCGAGGCTCAAGGGTTGCGCCGGGAACAACAGCGCACGGACCGAGTCGTCCAGCAGGTCCTGCACGCGAATCCATTGCAGCAAGCCCAATGCGTCTTCGCGCACCGGTCCGAGGTAAGGCGCCTGGCAATTGTCCAGGCCGTATTCCTTGAACTCGTCAGCGGCGCAACGCAGGGTGTCGGTGGCCTGTTCGAGAATCAGCCCCAGCCATTGCGGGTTGCGCTCGGCATCAGGCCGGTAATGCACCAGCACCAGACGCGTACTGGTGCGCGAGGGAGCCGGTTCGCCGAAGGTCAACGCGCTCATGTCGATGACCGGCACCACCACGCCTCGATGGGCGAACACACCGGCCACCCAATGGGGCGTCTGCGCGATGGGCTTGAGCACCAGCCGAGGCAGCACTTCGGCGACCTCGGTCGCTTCCAGCGCATAGCGTTCCGACCCGATGCGAAACAGCAGGAACAGTTTGTTTTTCGGCACCACCCCGGCGCTGCGTTTGGCTGAATGCTCGATCATGGGCCGGTCTCAGACCTTGAAACGCGAAACGCCGCCGCGCAGCCCCACCGCCACCTGGCTTAACTCGTCGATGGCAAAGCTGGCCTGGCGCAGGGATTCCACGGTCTGACTGCTGGCATCGCCCAACTGCACCAGTGCCTGATTGATCTGTTCGGCGCCGGTGGCCTGGGCCTGCATACCCTCGTTGACCATCAACACCCGCGGCGCCAGCGCCTGAACCTGATGGATGATCTGCGAAAGCTGCTCGCCGACCTGGGTCACTTCGAACATGCCGCGACGCACTTCTTCGGAGAATTTGTCCATGCCCATGACACCCGCCGACACCGCCGACTGAATCTCGCGGACCATCTGTTCGATGTCGTAGGTCGCCACGGCGGTCTGATCCGCCAGACGTCGCACTTCGGTCGCGACCACGGCAAACCCACGGCCATACTCACCGGCTTTTTCGGCCTCGATGGCGGCGTTCAGCGACAGCAGGTTGGTCTGGTCGGCGACCTTGACGATGGTCACGACCACTTGGTTGATGTTCCCGGCCTTCTCGTTGAGGATCGCCAGCTTGGAGTTCACCAGGTCCGCTGCGCCCATCACCGAATGCATGGTCTCTTCCATGCGCGCCAGGCCTTGTTGGCCGGAACCGGCGAGAATGGACGCCTGATCCGCGGCGGACGTGACTTCGGTCATGGTGCGCACTAGGTCGCGAGAAGTCGCTGCGATTTCTCGGGACGTCGCGCCGATTTCGGTGGTGGTGGCGGCGGTCTCGGTAGCGGTGGCCTGTTGCTGTTTGGAAGTGGCCGCGATCTCGGTCACCGAGGTCGTGACTTGCACGGAGGAACGCTGCGCCTGAGACACCAGTGCGGCCAGCTCGGTGACCATGTCGTTGAACCCGGTCTGCACCGAGCCGAATTCGTCGTTACGGTCGAGGGTCAGGCGGCTGCTCAGGTCGCCCGTGCGCATGGTTTCGAGAATCCGCACGATGCGGTTCATCGGCGCCAGAATCGTGCGCATCAACAGCAGGCCGCACGCGGCTGCGGCCAGAACGGCAACGATCAGCGAGATGCCCATGCTGATCTTCGCGGTCAGCACGGCAGAAGAAATGTTCGCGGTCGCCTGATCGGCCACGGCCTTGTTGGCCACGATCAGGTCGTTGAGTTGCTTGCGGCCTTGCAGCCAGACCGGGTTGACTTGGCCGTAGAACACCGTGCGCGCAGCGGCGTAATCGCCCGCTTGATAGGTTTTGATCACTTCGCTCAACAGCCGGCCATACACCTCACGCTGTTTTTCGAAGGCGTTGAAGTTGGCACGATCGGTGTCGTCGTAGATGGTCTTCTTGTAGCTGTCCATCTGGTTTTGCAGACGGGTGTCGAAGTCGATGTACTGATCCTGTTCGGAACGGGTCAGCTCACGGGCCTTGCCCTCGCCGATCAACTCCAGCGTGCGGATGTAGCTCTCGCCCCAGGCACTGCGCACCAGGGTGCTGAAGTAGACGCCCGGCAACGCGTCATCACTGACCGCTTCTTCGCTGTGCTGGATCGACAGCAGTCGGGTGTACGACACGACAACCATCAACAGCATGATGGCGATGATTACAGCGAAGCTCGCCAAGATACGTTGGCGCAACGTCCAATTCTTCACAGTCAGCCCTCAAGAGTTCAACACCGACAACGCCGGGTTCAAGAAGCGGACCGACAGACGGCCCAACGCGAGCCGAGTATAGCCCAGTGCCTTACGAATTAACCCGGCTGTTTCCGACATAGATAATGCGATAACGCACAGATATATCGGAAATATCTGACAGGGTATCGGCTCGGCAGAGAAATGCTTGATAAGGAGGAACGACCCTTGTGAATGATGTTGAGCACCCGTTTTATCTTGCACACATCCGCATATATGGGCTTCAACTCTGTGCTCGTCCTCTCCTGTGGGAGCGAATTTATTCGCGAAGGGCCGGCATGGCTGACACGTCTCTGCCGGACGCACCACCGTCTCGCGAATGAATTCGCTCCTACAGGGACGGCGGTGTTGTTGAGGGAGGGTCATGACAGTTATTGCTGCGCCTGGCGCACTTGGCTCTCCAGCTCGGCCTTGAGCCCCGGCGCCAGTTTCAGTTGTTTCGCCAGCTCATCGAGATACGCGCGTTCCATGAAGTGCTCTTCGTCGACCATCATCACGCTTGCCAGGTACATCTCCGCGGCGATTTCAGGCGTGTGGGCGGAGCGGGCGACGTCGGCGGGGTCGAGGGGTTTGTTCAGTTCGGCGTGCAGCCAGTGCTGCAATTCCTGGTCGCCGGTCAGACGGGTGAATTCGCCTTCGATCAATTGGCGCTCGTGGTCATCGACGTGCCCATCGGCCTTGGCCGCAGCGACCAGCGCGCGCAGGACGGCTTCGCTGTGCTGCTCGACCTGGGCGGGGGGCACACGGTCCACCGTCTGCGGCTGACTCGGTCCCGCGCCCGGCTGGTTCGCCTGCCAGTTGCCATACGCCTTGTAGGCCAGCACACCCAATGCGGCCAGGCCGCCGTAGGTCAGCGCCTTGCCGCCGATCTTGCGGGCGCTTTTATTGCCCAGCAGCAGGCCCATCGCCCCCGCGGCCAACGCCCCGCCTCCGGCCCCCGACAGAAATCCGCCCAGGTTGCCGCCGCCGACTTTGCCCAGTAAATCGTTAAGCCCGCCTTGAGCGCCTTTGCCCTGAGAGCCGGGGTTGGCCGCGCCGCCAGCCTTGTTCTGCAACAGGTCCTGACCGGATTTCAACAGTTGATCGAGCAAGCCACGGGTGTTCATAACAGACCTCCTGATTCGGGATAGACGATTCGACTCGCAGGGTATGTCGAAGTCGCCGAAAGCCGTTTTCAGGTGTGCTTCTGGATGTTGCAGCGTTCGAACGCTACTCTCAAGCGCATCTAAAAAAACGATACACACGCCTGACATTCCAAAAAACACAGGGGCCGGTTCCGCATGATGACGCTCCGTCAGATCCGCCATTTCATCGCCGTGGCCGAAACCGGCTCGATTTCCGCCGCCGCTCAGGCAGTGTTCATTTCCCAATCGACCCTGACGCTCGCCATCCAGCAACTGGAGGAAGACATCGGCGTCAGCCTGTTCAGTCGGCACGCCAAGGGCATGACGCTAACCCACCAAGGGCATCAGTTCTTGCGCCAGGCGCACTTGATCCTCGCGACGGTGGAAAACGCCAAGCGCAGTTTGCAACAAGGCGCAGATCAGGTCGCCGGGCAACTGGTGGTCGGCGTGACGAGCCTGGTGGCGGGCTATTACCTCGCCGACCTGCTGACCCGCTTTCAGCGCGCTTACCCCAACGTCGACATTCGGGTGATGGAGGATGAACGGCCCTACATCGAGCACCTGCTGGTCAGCGGCGAGATTGACGTCGGGGTGCTGATTCTCTCCAACCTCGAAGACCGTCATGCGTTGCAAACCGAAGTGCTGACCCACTCGCCGCACCGCCTGTGGCTCCCCGCCCAGCACCCGTTGCTGGACCACGACAACATTCATCTGGCGGACGTGGCGTGCGAGCCGCTGATTCAGTTGAACGTCGACGAAATGGGGGTGAACGCCCAGCGCATCTGGTCCCGCGCCGGTTTGCAGCCCAAGGTGACGTTGCGCACCGCATCGACCGAAGCGGTGCGCAGTCTGGTGGCGGCGGGACTGGGTGTGTCGATACAGCCGGACATGACCTATCGCCCGTGGTCGCTGGAAGGCGACATTATCGAAGCCCGACCCATTGCCGACTTGACCCAGACGCTGGACATCGGCCTGGCGTGGCGGCGGGGTACGGCGCGGCCTTCGCTGGTCGATCCGTTCCTGAGCGTGGCCCGTGAGCAACCGCATCCGGGACGCAGGCCATCTATTTAATCGAACGCTGCTTTCAGAATTTAGAATTTGTCGACCGCTGGATGTGGCACTAGGCTCAGGGGCTTGGAAGGCGGAGTGTTTCAGCGTTTTTCGGAACAGTTTTCTTCCACAAGCTGCTCTGCGCTGCATATAAATCGACACAAGGAAGCTTCGAACGATGGCTGGCGACGTGACCTCACATTTTGCAACCGCGCTGCTGATCGACGGCGAACAGGTCACGGGGCAGGGTTTTGTCGAGCCGATCCTCAACCCCGCCACCGGTGAAGTGCTGACCCGCATTGCCGAGGCCAGCACCGATCAGGTCGAGACGGCGATTCTGGCCGCCCACCGCGCTTTCAATGAATGGTCGCGCACCACACCGCAACAGCGCTCGAACATCCTCTTGAGCATCGCCGATGCCATCGAAAAGAACGCCGACCACCTCGCCCGCCTGGAAGCCCTCAACTGGGGCAAGCCCTTGCACCTGGCGCGACAGGATGACCTGACCGCGACCGTCGACGTGTTCCGTTTCTTCGCCGGGGCCGTGCGTTGCCAGACCGGCCAGCTCTCTGGCGAATACGTGCCGGGTTACACCAGCATGGTACGGCGCGACCCAATTGGCGTCGTCGCCTCCATCGCGCCGTGGAATTACCCGATCATGATGGCCGCGTGGAAAATCGCCCCCGCCCTCGCCGCCGGCAACACCCTCGTTTTCAAACCCTCCGAACACACGCCGCTCTCGATCCTCGCGCTCGCACCGGTGTTCGCCGAACTGCTGCCCGAGGGCGTGATCAACATCGTCTGCGGGGGCGGCGAAGGGGTCGGCAGCCATTTGGTCAGCCATCCAAAAGTGCGCATGGTCTCGCTGACTGGCGACATCGTCACCGGTCAAAAAATTCTTCAGGCCGCGTCGAAAACCCTGAAACGCACCCATCTCGAACTGGGCGGCAAGGCGCCGGTGATTGTCTGCAACGACGCCGACATTGCCGCCGTGGTCGAGGGCGTGCGCACCTATGGCTATTACAACGCCGGTCAGGATTGCACCGCCGCCTGCCGGATCTACGCGCAAGCAGGCATCCACGATCGACTCGTCGCCGAACTCGGGGCAGCCGTCAGCAGTCTACGTTTTGCGGGCAAGCGCGATGCCGACAATGAACTCGGCCCGCTGATCAGCACCCGCCAGCGCGACCGCGTGGCCAGCTTCGTCGAACGTGCGCTGAGTCAGCCGCATATCGAGCGCATCACCGGCGCGGCCGTGCATTCCGGGCCCGGTTTCTTCTACCAGCCGACCTTGCTCGCGGGCTGCAAACAGAGCGATGAAATCGTCCAGCGCGAGGTGTTCGGCCCGGTGGTGACCGTGACCCGCTTCGACGAACTCTCCCAGGCCGTGGACTGGGCCAACGATTCCGAATACGGCCTGGCGTCGTCGATCTGGACCCAGAATCTGGACAAGGCGATGCAGGTCGCGGCCCGTCTGCAATACGGCTGCACCTGGATCAACAGCCATTTCATGCTGGTCAGCGAAATGCCCCACGGGGGCTTGAAACGCTCGGGGTACGGGAAGGACTTGTCCAGCGACTCGCTTCAGGACTACAGCGTGGTACGCCACGTCATGGCCCGCAGCAGCTACGAGCTTTGAGCTGCAAGCTTCAAGTAAAAGCAATAAGAACGGCTACACCCTGCAATTTTGTTCTGCCGAAAAAAACATCAATAACGAGGGGAACCCTATGTCATTTCAAAAAACCGCGCTCCTGAGCGCAGTGGTCACCGCCGTATTGACGAGCGGCGCCGTGCAGGCGGCGGAAACGCTCAAGGCTGTCGGCGACGGCGAGGGGCAGCTGGATATCGTGGCGTGGCCGGGTTACATCGAGCGGGGCGAGAGCGATAAGGCCTATGACTGGGTTACCGGTTTCGAGCAGGAAACCGGGTGCAAGGTCAGCGTCAAAACCGCGGCGACGTCCGACGAGATGGTCAGCCTGATGACCAAGGGCGGCTATGACCTGGTGACCGCGTCGGGCGACGCTTCGTTGCGTCTGGTGGCGGGCAAGCGGGTGCAGCCGATCAACACTGACCTGATCCCCAATTGGAAAACCCTCGACCCGCGCCTGAAAGACGGCCCGTGGTACACCGTCAACAAGCAGACCTACGGCACGCCTTATCAGTGGGGGCCGAACGTGCTGATGTACAACACCAACGTGTTCAAGACCCCGCCGGTGAGCTGGAGTGTGGTGTTCGAGCCGCAGGACCTGCCGGATGGCAAGCCGAACAAAGGCCGCGTTCAGGCCTATGACGGGCCGATCTACATCGCCGACGCCGCGCTGTATTTGAAGACCGCCAAGCCGGAGCTGAAGATCGAAGACCCGTATCAACTGACCGAAACCCAGTACAAGGCCGTGCTTGATCTGTTGCGCGCCCAACACCCGCTGGTGCACCGCTACTGGCACGACGCGACCGTGCAGATGAGCGACGTGAAAAACGAAGGCGTGGCGGCGTCGAGTTCGTGGGGTTACATGGTCAACGGGTTGGTGGCTGACAAACAGCCGGTCGCCTCGACTATCCCGCAGGAAGGCGCCACCGGTTGGGCCGATACCACCATGTTGCACGCCGAGGCCAAGCACCCGAACTGCGCGTACAAGTGGATGAACTGGTCGCTGCAACCGAAGGTTCAGGGCGACGTCGCGGCCTGGTTCGGTTCGCTGCCGGTAGTGCCTGCGGCGTGCAAGGGCAATGAGCTTCTGGGGGCCGAGGGTTGCGCCACCAACGGCTTCGACTTGTTCGACAAGATCGCCTTCTGGAAAACCCCGCAGGCCGAGGGCGGTAAGTACGTGCCGTACAGCCGCTGGACGCAGGACTACATCGCAATCATGGGTGGGCGGTAGTTCCCCAGTCTGCCGGTGATGATCGTTCCCAGGCAGGACTCAGGAACGATCATCACAATTTGCTGGGTGAGCGCGGTTCCCCTGTAGGAGCGAATTCATTCGCGAGAGGCCTGTTCGGTCGATGCATCGTTATCGCCTGACCAATTCTTCGCGAATGAACTCGCTCCCACAGGAGACCCTGTGCACCCGCCTCTCCCGCCTCACGCATTTACGCTACACCCGGCGAACCCGCTGCGACGGCGTTCGCTTCCACTTGAGGTTTCACTCATGACCCTTGCAGTCCAGTTCACCCACGTTTCCCGTCAGTTCGGCGAAGTGAAGGCCGTTGACCGGGTTTCCATCGACATCAAGGACGGCGAGTTCTTTTCCATGCTCGGCCCCTCGGGTTCGGGCAAGACCACCTGCCTGCGCCTGATCGCAGGCTTCGAACAGCCCAGCGCAGGTTCGATCCGTATTCATGGTGAGGAGGCCGCGGGTCTTCCGCCTTATCAGCGCGATGTCAACACGGTCTTCCAGGACTACGCCCTTTTCCCGCACATGAACGTGCGCGACAACGTCGCCTACGGCCTGAAGGTGAAGGGCGTGGGCAAGAGCGAACGCCTGACCCGCGCCGAAGAAGCCTTGAACATGGTCGCCCTCGGCGGCTACGGCGACCGCAAGCCAGTGCAACTGTCGGGCGGTCAGCGCCAACGCGTCGCACTGGCTCGCGCACTGGTCAATCGTCCTCGCGTGTTGTTGCTCGACGAACCCCTCGGCGCCCTGGATTTGAAGCTGCGCGAACAGATGCAAAGCGAGCTGAAGAAGCTGCAACGCCAGCTTGGCATCACCTTCATTTTCGTCACACACGACCAGACCGAAGCGCTGTCGATGTCGGACCGCGTGGCCGTGTTCAATAAGGGCCGCATCGAGCAGGTCGACACCCCGCGCAACCTGTACATGAAACCTGCGACCACGTTCGTCGCCGAATTCGTCGGCACGTCCAACGTGCTGCGCGGCGATATGGCGCAACAGCTGAGCGGCCACCCCAACGCGTTCTCCATTCGCCCCGAGCACATCCGTTTCGCCGATGGCCCGATGGGCAGTCACGAAATCGAAGTCAGCGGGTTGCTGCACGACATTCAGTACCAAGGCAGCGCCACGCGTTATGAGCTGAAGCTCGACAACGGCCAGACTCTCAGCGTCAGCCAGGCCAACACCCAATGGCTGGACACCAGCGCGCAGCACCAGCCCGGTCAGCGCATGACCGCGCGCTGGGCCCGCGAGGCGATGATTCCGCTGCATGACGCCGCCTCTGATCACACGGCGGAGGCCCGCTGAGATGAGCCAGACACTCGCCCATTCAGCGCCAATGCCAGGGCAATCGCCCCTGCGGCGTTTTTCCAATCTGCTGTATCGACGGCCGAATCTTTACCTGTCACTGCTGCTGATCCCGCCGCTGTTGTGGTTCGGCGCGATCTACCTCGGCTCCTTGCTGGGCCTGCTGTGGCAAGGGTTCTACACCTTCGACGACTTCAGCATGTCGGTCACGCCGGATCTGACCCTGGCCAACTTCGCGGCGCTGCTCAACCCGGCCAACTTCGACGTGATCCAGCGCACGCTGACCATGGCTATTGCCGTGTCCATCGCCAGCGCCATCGTCGCGTTCCCCATCGCCTACTACATGGCGCGTTACACCACTGGCAAGACCAAGGCGTTTTTCTACATCGCCGTGATGATGCCCATGTGGGCCAGTTACATCGTCAAGGCCTACGCGTGGACGCTGCTGCTGGCCAAGGGGGGCGTGGCGCAGTGGTTCGTGCAGCACCTGGGCCTGGAGCCGGTGTTGCAACTGATTCTGGGGATACCCGGTGTCGGCGGCAGCACCTTGTCCACCTCGCACCTGGGACGGTTTCTGGTGTTCGTCTACATCTGGCTGCCGTTCATGATTTTGCCCATTCAGGCCTCCCTCGAACGCCTGCCGCCGTCGCTACTGCAAGCCTCGGCGGACTTGGGCGCCAAACCTCGGCAGACCTTCCTGCAGGTGATTCTGCCGCTGTCGGTGCCCGGCATTGCGGCGGGTTCGATCTTCACGTTTTCGCTGACGCTGGGCGACTTCATCGTCCCGCAACTGATCGGCCCGCCCGGCTATTTCATCGGCAGCATGGTCTACGCCCAGCAAGGCGCCATCGGCAACATGCCCATGGCCGCCGCGTTCACGCTGGTGCCCATCGTGCTGATCGCCATTTACCTGTCCATCGTCAAACGACTGGGGGCTTTCGATGCGCTCTAAGCCTGTGATCAAACAAGGCGATCAAGCCTCATGGGGCCTGAAGATTGCCGCATGGGGCGGGTTGGTGTTCCTGCACTTCCCGATCCTGATCATCTTCGTCTACGCCTTCAACACTCAAGACGCCGCGTTCAGTTTTCCGCCTCAGGGCTTCACCCTGAAGTGGTTCAGCGTGGCCTTCTCGCGGCCTGATGTGTTGGAGTCGATCAAGCTGTCGTTGCAGATCGCCTGCGTCGCGACGTTGATTGCGCTGGTGCTCGGCACCTTGGCGTCGGCCGCGCTGTATCGCAGGGATTTTTTTGGCAAGGACGGCATTTCGCTGATGCTGATCCTGCCCATCGCCCTGCCCGGCATCATCACCGGCCTGGCATTGCTGTCGGCGTTCAAAACGCTGGGGATCGAGCCGGGGATGTTCACCATCATTGTCGGCCACGCGACCTTTTGCGTGGTGATCGTCTACAACAACGTCATCGCGCGCCTGCGTCGCACGTCCCACAGTTTGATCGAGGCGTCGATGGATTTGGGGGCCGACGGCTGGCAGACCTTTCGTTACATCATCCTGCCGAACCTCGGCTCTGCATTGCTCGCGGGCGGAATGCTGGCGTTCGCGTTGTCGTTCGATGAAATCATCGTCACCACGTTTACCGCGGGTCACGAACGCACCTTGCCGATCTGGCTGCTCAACCAACTCAGCCGCCCCCGCGACGTGCCGGTGACCAACGTCGTCGCGATGCTGGTGATGATGGTCACGATGCTGCCGATTCTCGGCGCGTACTACCTGACCCGTGGCGGTGAAAGCGTGGCGGGGAGCGGCGGTAAATAATCACCAGGATACCGGGCGCCATTACAAATCATCTGTCGGAGCGAATTCATTCGCGAGAGGGCGGCACATCCGATGGAGATGCATCGCCTGCAAACCCATTCGCGAATGAATTCGCTCCCACAGAGGGCACATGTTGAATCAAAGAAATATCGGCAGGCCGACAGGCCGCACGAACCATCCAACGGATCGAACAAGAGGACAAACCCCATGCAAACCAAACTGCTGATCAATGGCCATCTGGTCGCCGGTGAAGGTCCCGCGCAGCCCGTGTTCAACCCCGCGCTGGGCCGGGTGTTGGTGGAGATCAACGAAGCCACCGAGGGCCAGGTCGACACCGCCGTACGCGCCGCCGATGCCGCGTTTGAAAGCTGGTCGCAAACCGCGCCGAAGGATCGCTCGTTGCTGCTGCTGAAACTGGCGGACGCCATCGACGCCCACGCCGAAGAACTCGCCAAGCTCGAATCGGACAACTGCGGCAAGCCTTATCAAGCGGCGTTGAACGACGAGCTGCCAGCGATTGCCGACGTGTTCCGCTTCTTCGCTGGCGCCAGCCGCTGCATGAGCGGCTCGGCGGCGGGCGAATACCTGCCGGGGCACACCTCGATGATCCGTCGCGACCCGGTAGGCGTTGTCGCCTCCATCGCGCCGTGGAACTACCCGCTGATGATGGTCGCCTGGAAAATCGCCCCGGCGCTGGCGGCGGGCAATACCGTGGTGCTCAAACCTTCCGAGCAAACCCCTTTGACCGCGCTGCGTCTGGTCGAGTTGGCCAATGACATCTTCCCGGCAGGCGTGCTGAATCTGGTGTTCGGTCGCGGCCAGACCGTCGGCAATCCGCTGGTCACCCACCCGAAAGTCCGCATGGTGTCGCTGACTGGCTCGGTGGCCACCGGCTCGCACATCATTTCCAGCACCGCCGAGAGCGTCAAACGCACCCACATGGAACTGGGCGGCAAGGCCCCGGTGATCATCTTCGACGACGCCGACATCGACGCCGCCGTCGAAGGCATTCGCACTTTCGGCTTCTATAACGCAGGTCAGGATTGCACCGCCGCCTGCCGCATCTACGCGCAAAAAGGCATCTACGAGCAATTCGTGCAGAAGCTCGGGGAGGCCGTCAGCACGATCAAAGTCGGTCAGCAGGATGACCCGGACACCGAACTCGGCCCGCTGATCACCGCTCAGCATCGCGACCGCGTCACCGGCTTCGTCGAGCGTGCGGTCGCCCAATCCCACACGCGCCTGATCACCGGCGGCAAGGCCATCGAAGGCAACGGTTTCTTCTTCCAGCCAACGGTGATCGCCGACGCCCAACAAGACGACGAAATCGTCCGCCGCGAGGTGTTCGGCCCGGTGGTGTCGGTAACGCCATTCGACGATGAAGCCCAAGTGCTGGGTTGGGCCAACGATTCCGATTACGGCCTGGCGTCGTCGGTCTGGACCCGGGACGTCGGCCGCGCCCACCGCCTGTCCGCCCGTCTGCAATACGGCTGCACCTGGGTGAACACCCATTTCATGCTCATCAGCGAAATGCCCCACGGCGGCCAGAAATTGTCCGGCTACGGCAAAGACCTGTCGATGTACGGACTGGAGGACTACACCACCGTGCGCCATGTGATGTTCAAGCACTGATGCTTTATCTGTAGCGGTCCGGCTCGCCGGCGGCAGCGATCCCACTGACGCCACCGCTGGCAAGCTTTGCTGCTACGAAGGTTGCATCCACGTAAAAGCACGATTCAGACAGATACGCCCTATCCCGTCGCTCTTTCCTAAGATGGACCTCTTGGTCATAATCACGCGGTATCATAAATTGATACCATGAATAACCGACAATCCATTACCCTTAAAACCGTCTTTTCCAAACCCGTGCCCAGCACACTCGAATGGAACAGGCTCGAATCGCTCTTCAACGCGCTAGGCGCCCGAACAATCGAAGGAAACAGTTCTCGAGTTCGCTTCGAACTCAACGGCGTAGTGGCGACATTCCATCGTCCACACCCGGACAAGGAAGCCAAGCCGTATCAGGTACGCGATGCCCGGTCATTCCTTGAGCAAGCAGGAGTTACCCCTTGAACATCATGAATTACAAAGGCTATGCAGCCCGCATCAACTACAGCGACGAAGATGAGCTGTTCGTTGGGCATGTGGCCGGAATCCGCGATGTTATCGGTTTCCACGGCGAATCTGTGCGTGAGCTTCGTACAGCATTTGAAGAGGCAGTGGACGATTATCTGGACACGTGTGTCCGACTGGGTCGTGAGCCTCAAAAAACCTATTCCGGCAAACTCAGTTTGCGACTGGATCCCGCTTTACATGCGAGTGTTGCCTGTAAAGCCGAGCTGGCTCACATGAGCATCAACCAGTGGGTCAGCGATCTGCTCTTCCACGCCATCCAAACTGATTAGAATTTGACATCACCACGCAACCCCTGCGCTCATTCACGGTCAACACAACAGACGCTGCTTTGAGTCGCGGGGGGTTGTTTTGGTATTCGTTCGAATACCGATAAAGCTCAACCACACTCAATCACCCTTCAAGCGGATGTGAAAGGTGAGGATTTTTCCGGTCCGGCTTCGTACACTGTTTCCCCCTGACTGGAGCTTGCCTCGTTGACACGATATCCCCGCTTTCCCGCAGGCGACAGTGAGGCAGGTCGCACCATCAAGGACATGGATTGGGCCGCAACACCCCTTGGCCCCATCGAACAATGGCCGGCTGCACTGAAGATTCACCTCAATCTGATCCTCAATTCCCCCGAGTCGATGTACCTGCTTTGGGGCCCGGAGTTGCTGTTTTTCCACAACGATGCCTGTGCCCCGACTCTCGGCCCTCGACGGGACGCGGCGATGGGTGCTCGCATGCCGGAGTTGTGGTCGGATGTGTGGGATCAAGTGCAGCCTTTTGCCGAGCAAGCGTTGAACGGGCAGCCGTATCACTGCGAAGACATGCCTCTGACCATGGCGCGTTATGGCGCAATCGAGCGCACGTGGTGGTCGTTTTCGTTCTCACCGATGATTGACGAACACAACCAGGTGGTCGGCCTGTTCTGCGTGACCAACGAAACCACACGCCGCGTGCTGGATCAGCGAGCACTGAGGGCCAGCGAACAGCGGCGGCTCGACCTGATTGCCGACCTTGAGCGGCAAGTGGTCGAGCGAGCCCACGAACGTGGCCTGACTTGGCAAGTCAGCCCCGATCTGCTCTCGATCATGACCTCCGATCTGCATTTCGAAACCACCAACCCGGCCTGGCGATTGACTTTGGGCTGGACGGACGAAGCGTTGTCGCGGTTCGCATTCTCTGACCTGATTCACCCCGAAGACGCCGCGCGCAGTCAGGAAGCCTTTGGCGCGCTGGGGCGCAATCATCCGGTGCTGAATCTGGAAAACCGTTACCGACGCAAGGATGGCAGCTACCGCTGGCTGTCGTGGGTCGCGGTGCCGGAAGGCGGCAAGTTGTATTGCAGCGCCCGGGACATTACCGCAGAAAAGCAACAGGCCGAAGCGCTACGACTCGCAGAAGATGCGTTGCGTCACTCCCAGAAAATGGAGGCTGTCGGCCAACTCACTGGGGGCCTCGCCCACGACTTCAACAACCTGCTGATGGGTGTCAGCGGCAATATCGAACTCTTGAAAAACCGTGTCGCCAAAGGCCGCACCGACAATCTCGGGCGCTACATCAATGCGGCGCTGGAAGGCTCTCGCCGAGCCGCCGCGCTGACCCACCGGCTGCTGGCATTTTCTCGGCGACAGACCCTCGACCCTAGACCTACTGATGTGGATCATCTGGTTGAGGGAATGGCCGAACTCATTCGCCGCACGGTCGGCCCCGCCATTGCCATGGACGTGATCGGCACGCCCGGCCTGTGGGCAACGCTGGTGGACGCCCACCAACTGGAAAACGCCCTGCTCAACCTGTGCCTTAACGCGCGCGATGCCATGCCTGACGGCGGCCAACTGCTGATCGAAACCGGCAACAAAACCCTCGACGACATCGAAGCCCGAGAGCTGGAAATGCCCGAAGGTCGGTACGTGGCGCTGTGCGTCAGCGACAACGGCAGCGGGATGAGCGCCGATGTCGTCAAACGCGCCTTCGATCCCTTCTTCACCACCAAACCCATCGGCATGGGCACGGGGCTTGGGCTGTCTATGATCTACGGTTTTGCCCGCCAGTCGGGGGGCGGGGTCCAGATTCGCTCCACAGCAGGAAAAGGCACGCAGGTGTGCATTTACCTGCCTGTACAAGGCGAGGCCATTGCGTTTTCCCCGGACACGCCGTTGCAGGAACAACCTCCCGGACCGGTGGCGGGCGGCGAAACCGTGCTGGTGGTGGACGACGAGCCGACGGTCAGAACCTTGGTGGCCGAAGTGCTGACCGACCTCGGCTACCGGGTACTGGAAGCCGAAAACGGCGGCGTGGCACTGGAAATTTTGCAAACACGACAAACCATCGACCTGCTCGTCTCGGACGTCGGCCTGCCCGGGGGCATGAACGGACGCCAACTCGCCGACGCCGCCCGCTCACTGCGACCGGGTTTGAAGGTGCTGTTCGTGACCGGTTACGCTGAAAATGCAGCCTTGGGCAAAGGCCGGCTGGAACCGGGGATGCATGTGCTGACCAAACCGTTTTCGATACCGGCGCTCAGCGAACGGGTGAAGGGGTTGTTGGCAACGTGAGCGAAGTGTTCCGGGCTCATCAAGAGGGGTCAGGCTGAATGAAAGACTGTAGGAGCAGGCTTGCTGGCGAATCGGTCTTTTCAGCCACCCGATAAGTCTCTGGCCCACCGCATTCGCCAGCAAGCCGGCTCCCACCATGTTGCGTCTGGTCATCAAGCCCCAAGCGTCCGCGATCGATCAATCCCGCAAATCAGACTCGTGAATCGGCTGATCGCGATGCGTCGCACGTTGATACTGCGCAGGCCAGGTCGCCTGACGCCCGTTCAGGTCATCATCGGCATGCAGCGGCCAGTACGGGTCGCGCAACAGCTCACGGGCGAGCAGGATCAGGTCCGCCTGACCGGTGCGCAGAATATGCTCGGCCTGAGCGGGCTCAGTGATCATCCCCACCGTTCCAGTGGCGATCCAGGACTCGTTCTTGACCCGCTCGGCAAACCGCGTCTGATACCCCGGCCCTACCGGGATTTCAGCATTGGCGGCGGTGCCTCCCGAGGACACGTCGACCAGATCCGCCCCTAGCGTTTTCAAACGCTTGGCCAGCTCGACCGTTTCATCCGGGTTCCAGCCATCTTCCACCCAATCGGTCGCCGAGACGCGCACGAACAGCGGCAGCTCTTGCGGCCAGACATCACGCACGGCTTGAGTGACTTCCAGCGTCAGACGAATACGGTTTTCGAAAGAACCACCGTATTCATCCTGCCGCTGATTGCTCACTGGCGACAGGAACTGGTGCAGCAAGTAACCATGGGCGGCGTGAATTTCCACGACGCTAAAGCCTGCGGTCAGCGCGCGCTTGGCGGCGGCGACGAAATCCTGAACCACCTGCTGGATCTGTTTCACGTCCAGCGGCGTCGGCGGCGTATGTTTCGGGTCGAAAGCGATTTTCGATGGCCCCCAGGGTGTCCAGCCACCCTGATCAGCAGGAATGCTGCCCTGCTTGCCCAGCCAAGGGCGCCAGGTGCTCGCCTTGCGTCCGGCATGGGCCAATTGAATACCGGCCACGGCGCCCTGAGCGGTGATGAATCGGGTAATGCGTTGCAACGGCGCGATCTGCTCGTCGTTCCACAGCCCGAGGTCTTCCGGGGTAATACGGCCGTCTTCGGTGACAGCGGCCGCTTCGGTGAAGATCAGTCCGGCACCGCCCACGGCGCGGCTGCCGAGGTGCACGAGGTGCCAGTCGTTGGCCAGACCGTCCTGGGCGGAGTATTGGCACATCGGCGAGACCACGATGCGATTGCGTAAGGTGAGTTCGCGAAGGGTGAAGGATTCAAGCAGCAGGCTCATGAGTATCTCTCGAAGTCGCGGAGGAAAGCTCCTTTGTACTGAATCAAGAGCCTAGTCCACAAGCTGAAAGAAGGTGCAGTGCCTGCTGCGGTGCGTGATATCACCGGGGTGAAATGTGCGCCACCATGAGCTGAACCGTCTCGTTGCCCCGGAACTCGTTGAGGTCGAGTTTGTAGGCCAACTCAACCCAGCGGACCGTGGGATTGGGCCACACGTCGCGATCAACGCTGAACGCAATGCCGTCGAGCTTCACCGTGCCGCATTCGGTCTTGAGCACCATCTTCAAATGCCGCTCGCCTACGACGCGTTGCTCCACCAGCTGAAACACCCCGTGAAACAACGGCTCGGGGAAGTGCTGGCCCCAAGGCCCGGCATTGCGCAGCGCGCGGGCCAGCTCCAGATGAAATTCTTCAACCGCCAACGTGCCATCGGACAACAGACGGCCGGTCAGGTCTTCTTCCGTCAGTTGACGACGAACTTCGGCATCGAAGGCTTCGGCGAAGGCCGGGAAATTTTCCGCAGGCAGCGACAAACCGGCTGCCATCGCGTGGCCACCAAACTTGCTGATCAACTCAGGGTGTTTCGCCGCAACGGCGTCCAGCGCGTCCCTGATGTGGAATCCCGGCACCGAACGCGCCGAGCCTTTCAGCACCCCCTCCCCTGCGCTGGCGAAGGCGATAGTGGGCCGGTGATAACGCTCTTTCAGGCGCGACGCGAGAATCCCGATCACGCCCTGGTGCCATTCGGCTTCGTACAGGCAGAGCCCGAACGGCATCGACTCGACAGGCAAATCCTTGAGTTGGGCCAGCGCTTCCCGCTGCATGCCCTGTTCGATGGACTTGCGGTCCTGATTCAGCTCGTCCAGTTGCACGGCCATCTCCCGCGCCAGCGTTTCGTCTTCGCACAGCAGGCACTCGATACCCAGGCTCATATCGTCAAGACGCCCCGCCGCGTTCAAACGCGGGCCGAGGATGAAGCCGAGGTCGGTGGAGGTGATGCGCGAAGGCTCGCGGCGAGCCACTTCGAGAATGGCGCGCAAGCCCGGACGGGCGCGACCGGCGCGAATCCTCATCAAGCCCTGATGCACCAGAATCCGGTTGTTCGCGTCCAGCGGCACCACGTCGGCCACACTGCCAAGCGCGACCAAGTCCAACAACTCGCCGAGGTTTGGCTGAGCGCGACCGTTGGCCTCAAACCATCCGATTTCCCGCAAACGCGCGCGCAGGGCCATCAAGACGTAAAACATCACGCCGACACCCGCCAACGCCTTGCTCGGGAAGGTACACCCCGGCTGGTTCGGGTTGACGATGGCGTCAGCGGCCGGCAGCTCACGGCCCGGCAGGTGGTGATCGGTCACCAGCACGTGCAGCCCGGCAGCCTTGGCGGCCGCGACACCCTCAACGCTGGAGATGCCGTTATCCACGGTCATCAACAGCTCCGGCTGACGCTCAAGCGCGACCTTGACGATTTCCGGGGTCAGCCCGTAGCCGTATTCGAAGCGGTTCGGCACCAGGTAATCGACATGCGCCGCGCCGAGCAGCCGCAGTCCCAAAACCCCGACCGTGCTGGCCGTCGCGCCGTCGGCATCGAAGTCACCGACGATCAGGATGCGCTGACGCTGTTGCAGCGCCGTCACCAGCAAATCCACCGCCGCGTCGATGCCTTTGAGTTGCTGATACGGAATCAGCCGCGCCAGACCCTTGTCCAGTTCGTCCTGCGACAGCACGCCCCGCGAGGCATACAGACGGGTCAACAAAGGCGGCAGATCGCCCAGAAAAGGCAAGGTGTCGGGCAACTGTCGTGATTCGATGCGCATGCGGGTTCCGCTGATGTGTTCGGTTGGAGCTGATTCAGTGATGCGGGCAAACGTCGGCGGTCAGCCGCGCTCGCCGGCCAGCCACTGCAATTGCACTTCGTGCTGGCCACGGTCGTCGGTGACGAAAATCGTGCCTTCGCTGATCATCACGTCCCACTTGATAACGCGGGGCATGTCCTTGGCAAGGGTCTCCAGCACTTCCTGAGGCACGGCGGCGATGTTAACGTTTTTCAACGTCTTGACGGCCGGGACGATCTTGCCCTCCCACACGCGCAGACTGCCGTACGCCAAGAGGCTGGTGCGCTCGGTACGGCGGGAGCACCACGTCAGCCGGTCAGCATCGGGTTGGCCGACTTCGATCCAGTGCAGCACGCGGTCATCCAGGCTTTTTTCCCACAAGGCAGGTTCGTCGACGTCCGACAGACCACGCCCAAACGACAGGTGCTCGCTGTACCAAAACGCGTAGGCCAACAGACGCACGGCCATGCGCTCTTCGGTTTCCGACGGGTGGCGGGCGATGGTCTGTTTGACGTTTTCGTACACCCCACGGTCGAGGTCGGTGAGGTTCAGTTCGAATTTGTAGGTCGTGGACGGCTGGGCCATGAACGGGCTTCTAAGGACGGGAAAGGCGCCAAGTCTAACCGATGCACGTCCCGTTGAACGACCAGACTCGATGATTGATCGTCAGGGTGACGCGAAAATCGGCGTGCGCGCATTTGTCAGGCTGCTTTACTCAACCCAGGGTGACGAGTGTTAAACAAATGATCCACAACGCCGATACGTTGATGCGAGACCCTCTAGCATGAAGTTCACAGCGTGGGCCGTTGCGAAATCAGACCCGTCGGATCGGGGTGATCGCGGCTTAAACCTCAGTCAGTATTTTCAGGATTTACCTCGACGGATGGTCAATCGTTACGCACACATTCGCCAGTCCGGTGTTTTCGCCCTGCTGATCGCTTCGGCACTGTGTGCGACACCCGGAACCGCAGACGCGAAGGAAACGCTGACCTGGCTGCTTCGGGATTTCCCTCCCCTGACCATTTTCGCCGGCCCGCAAGCAGGCCAGGGTGCCATCGACAAGCTGATGCCTGAATTGATTGCGCAGATGCCGGAATACAACCACCAGATCATGCACGTGAACCGTGCGCGGGGCACGCAGATGCTCCGGGACCCGGACGTCTTCGCCTGTGACCCGACGCTGTTGTGGACGGCAGAACGTGCGAAGACCATTCTGTTCTCGATCCCGACCTACGCCACGCCTGGCAACGGGGTGACGATCGAACGGCGAAATCACACGATGTTCGCGCCATTTCTCGATGCCGATGGGCATCTTGATCTGGCGGCACTGCTGAACGCCAACAGGGTCAAGACCGGTATTGTGGCCGAGCGCAGCTACGGTCCGACCATCGATAAGATTCTCAAGGCGACCACGCAATCCGACAGCCTGATTCTGCATTACGGCAACGCGGCGGTGGGCAGCATGTTGCAGATGGAACGCCTGGACCGTTTCCAGGCCATTATCAGCTACTGGCCCGAAGCGCGGTATCACGCCCAGCAGCAGGGCATTCCGCTGGAAGAACTGGAATTTTTCCCGATCAAGGATGCGCCGAAGTACCAGTTCGCGCACATCGGCTGCTCGAAGACCGACAAGGGCCGCCAAGCCATCGAGATCATCAATCGCGAGATGCGCACGTTGCGGACCACCAAGCTGATCTCGTTCTACGCCGAATGGATGGTCGACAAACGCCAATACCTGCAGGACGCGCAGACGTTTTTCGACGACGCGGAAAACTGAAAAACGCCAGGCAAAAAGAAACCCCGAGCAGCGGGGAGACTACTCGGGGTCAACCGTGGTCCATCTTGGACCCGTACGGCAGGCAACATAAACACCGGAGCACAATGCCTGCGCCTGCCGTAATGGATAGGAGCCTATGTAATGGATAAGGTTCCCCGTCCCTCAGACAAAACCCTAACGGGCGGCAAAATTGTTGACCTGTGTCGCATTTCGCATCGCGGCGATGACGCAAGGCTCGATACGGCCCTCGGCGACCATCAAATCACGATGAAGCCCGTCGACCACGTCGGTCAGCTGGCGCTTGTCACACAACTGGGCAGCGGAATAGACGCGTTCGATCACGATCGCACCGGCTGCATTTTTCAGCGTCACCAGATGCTCGCCATTTACACCGGCAGCGCCCAGGCTGGCCTCATAAGGTGCCAGTGCTTCGCTTAACAACAAGCTGATATTTTCCATCTGGATCACCACTCAACAGTTTGAATGCAAAGGTGCTTATCAATGACCATCGGCAGAAGCGGAAAGTTCTTTTCCGCTTCGTGGGTTTACCGTGAGCGGGTTGATCGTCATCCCTTTGTCACTGGAGCATGCCTGCCCAATGTGACAGGCAGAATTCAGTCTTTTGACGTCCGCGTCGCGCTCGGCGTCAGGCGCTTGGCCTCGGAGATATCGAGCCAGCCTCCCAGCAAGCCCTGCAACTGTCCGCCTGCGTCATAGAACGGCACCGCCCACTGAGACGCCTCAATGGCGCGACCGGACAGCGTGACACTGCGCTCGGTCAACAGCGGTTGCTGCGTCGTCAATAGATTCATGTAACTCGCGTGCATCGCCTCGGCAGCGTCTCGTGGGATCAGATCGACATCGATCAGGCGCCGACCATTCATCTGTTCATAGCTGAGACCGAAACTGTCCTCATAACTACGGTTGCAGAACACGAGACGACCCTGGAGATCCCGGACATACATCGGCTCAGGAATACCGTCCATCAACGCACGCTTGAACGCCAGTTGATCGTTGAGCTGCGCTTCTGCGATCAGCCGTTGCCGTATCTGGTCCTTCAACCGAATTTTCCAATAGAGCGTAACCAATACGCATGATGACACCACTGCCAGCAGCCAAAACATCCAAGCCGGAATCTGCTCCAACAGTGGGGACTGATCCATGATTCCCCCCAGCCATTTCGTGCGAATCGCCCGCATCTCGGCCACAGGGAATTCATCCAGTGCCTTGTTCAGAATGCTCAAAAGCTCAGGTTCGGAATTGATGACAGCAAACCGGTCCGGCGACCATATGTCCTCCACACTGCCTGCCACCTTCAGCCCGCGCATCGACGAGGTCCAGGCCGCCGCTTCATTCTGAATGGTCGCCGTTGCCCCTCCGCTCTCCACCAACCGCCGGGCCTCCAGGTAGGAGGGCACAATCGTCAGTTGGACGTCTGGGTAGCGGACGCGAATGAATTCCAGAAGAGCGTGACGGGCCGGCATCGCCAGTACCTTTCCAGACATGTTGGCCAGACTGACGGGACCCTCGTTATCCTTTTGGATCACGTACACCCAACTGTTCCCGCCATAGGCGTAACTGAACGACAGCGTCGCCCGGCGTTCGGCGGTTTCCGCCACCGTGGTATTCATGTCAACGGCCCCGGACGACAACGCTTCCAGTGCCGCATGGAGGTTCGGCATCTCATGGTGGACAAAGTTGAGGCCGGTCATGCGCGAGATTCGGTCAAGAATATCGATATTCAGCCCCACCCAGTGACCGTCGGCGTCCTTATAGACATAGGGCGCATGTTGTGTCGAACCGATCCGGACTTGCGAGTGTTTGCGAACCCACTGGCGTTCGGCGGCAGTGAGTCGAATACGCCGTCCGGGCTCGACCTCGACATCCTCGTCAAGAATCCAGCGGCGTTGAATGTTGCGGTCCACTGCCTCATCCAGATCATTGAGTGAGCGGTTCAACAGCGCCAACAGCGTCGTATCCTCTGCCCGTGTCGCGAACCCGAAGCCCGCCAAGGGCAACAAGCTCTCGAATCTGGTTTGCAAACCGAGGTAGGGACGTAGCGACTTGAAGGCATTCATGACTATTTCATTGCCGACCAATGCGTCGGCATCACCTTGGGTCAGCGCCTCTACAGCGCTGAACAACGTCGGTGCAAGAACTATATCGCTGTCAGGATACAATCGCTGCAGTTGGTCGGGATCGGCGTAGCAGTCCAGCGCGATAATGCGCTTGCCACTTAAGGCAGTGGACAATGTGAAATCTCCCCGGCGCCCTACCACCACAGCCCTGTCCGTCAGGTAATTGCGGGTGACGGCAAGGTCCGACATCCCGCGTTCGAACCCACTGGCGCTGGTCAACAGGTCGACTTTGCCTGCCTTCAACGCCTCGACGGCCTGTTCGCGCTTGGCGAAGCCCGTAACGTGCATGGATACGCCCAGCTTGGCAGCGATCAGGCTCAGATAATCGGCACTGATGCCTTGATAGCGGTTGCCGTCGCTGGTGATGTCAACAGGTTCGTAGTCGTCAATGGGGATACCGACACGAAGCACTTGTCGCTGGTCCAGCCACTGACGCTCGGCAGCCTCGAGCGGCATCGGCTGCACGCTGAGGAAGGGTTCGCCCAAAATGAAGGGAAGCTTTTCGGCTCCGTGCCCTGCCCGGCTCCCGATACACACCAGTAGCATCAATGCGCACAGCAAGTATCGAAAGATTCGGTTCTGGACGGGCACTCCTTGTCTGTCCATGTTCATGTTTTATACCGCCACTTGTTTGTTCACGAAAATCAGAAATTCCGCGCAAGTGTGGCACGCATGAACAAGAAGGCCCGCCGAGGGGCGGGCCTTAGTTGTTACACGACGATACCGTTAAAGCGGCTTGCCGCGATTGCCGTGCTGGCTGACGAACGCCTGCATGGCTTTCAGGTCATTCGGCAGCACGGTGCAGCGTTCATCGCGCTCAAACAAATCAGACAAATGTGCAGGCAACTCAAGTGCTTTTCCTACACCGGCCTTTTGCACGGCTTCCGGGAATTTGACCGGGTGCGCTGTCCCCAGAATCACCATCGGCGTGTCGAGACTACGACGGCAGTCACGGGCGGCTTTCACGCCGATCGCGGTGTGCGGGTCGAGGACTTCACCGGTGCTGGCAAAGACTTCAGCGATGGTTTCACAGGTCTGTTCGTCGCTCACGGCCAGCGAATCAAAGAGCTTGCGGGTTTCGGTCCAGCGGTCGTCTTCAACGCTGAAACCGCCACCTTGCTTGAAGCTCGCCATTAGGTCGGCAATTGCGGCGCCGTTGCGACCGTGCATGTCGAACAGCAGACGTTCGAAGTTCGACGACACCATGATGTCCATCGACGGCGACAGCGTGGCGTGCAGCGTTTCCTTGACGTACTGATTGCCGCTCATGAAGCGGTGCAGGATGTCGTTGCGGTTGGTGGCCACGATCAGTTGGCTGATTGGCAGGCCCATGTTGCGCGCCAGGTAACCGGCAAAAATGTCGCCGAAGTTACCCGTCGGCACCGAGAACGCGACCGAACGCGCAGGGCCGCCCAATTGCAGGGCCGCGTGGAAGTAATAAACGATCTGGGCCATGATGCGCGCCCAGTTGATCGAGTTCACGGCCACCAGGCGGGTGCCTTTCAGGAAGCTCTGATCAGCAAAGCTGTTCTTGACCATTTCCTGGCAGTCATCGAAGTTGCCTTCGATGGCGATGTTGTGGATGTTCTCGCCGAAGATCGTGGTCATCTGGCGGCGCTGAACGTCCGACACACGCTTGTTCGGGTGCAGGATGAAGATGTCGACGTTGTCGCAACGACGGCAGCCTTCGATGGCAGCAGAACCGGTGTCACCGGAAGTCGCGCCGATAATCACCACGCGCTCGCCGCGTTTTTCCAACACATAATCCAGCAAGCGACCCAGCAGTTGCAGGGCGAAATCCTTGAACGCCAGGGTCGGGCCGTGGAACAGTTCCATCACCCACTCGTTGCTGTTCAGTTGACGCAGAGGCGCAACCGAACTGTGGGCGAATACGCCGTACGTTTCTTCGAGGATCTTCTTGAAATCAGCGTCTGGAATGCTGCCAGTGACGAACGGGCGCATCACCCGGAACGCCAGCTCGTGATACGGCAAACCGGCCCAAGACGCGATTTCTTCCTGGGTGAAGCGTGGCAGGTTCTCGGGAACGTACAGACCGCCATCGGTGGCAAGACCGGCGAGCAGCACATCTTCAAAATTCAGGGCCGGCGCCTGGCCGCGAGTACTGATATAGCGCATTTCTTCAAACCTTCGGTTCGAGCGGCGAGCTTCGAGCTGCAAGCGACAAGTAAAAGCGAATCCGTTTTTACCTTCAGTCTGCGTAGAGAAGCTCGCCGCGATGTGATTTTGATCTTGCTTGAAGCTTGCGGCTCATAGCTCGCCGCTGTTCTTTTCAGTTCAAGTGTTCGACACGAATACGAACGACCGGGCCCGCCACGCCTTCCAGCGCTTCCAGTGCCTGAATGGCATCGTTGATGCGCTGCTCGACCACGCGATGGGTCAGCAGAATCATCGGCACCAGACCATCTTGCTCTTCGGCTTCTTTCTGCATGATCGATTCGATGTTGATGCCGCGCTCGGACAGGATGCTGGCAACCTGAGCCAGAACACCCGGATGGTCCTTCGCCTGAATGCGCAGGTAGTAGGCGCTCTCACACTTCTCGATCGGCAGGATCGGGTGAGCCGACAACGAATCTGGCTGGAAGGCCAAGTGCGGCACGCGGTTTTCAGGGTCGGTGGTCAGGGCACGCACCACATCCACCAAGTCAGCAACGACGGACGAAGCGGTCGGTTCCATGCCCGCGCCTGCGCCGTAGAACAGGGTCGAACCGGCTGCGTCGCCGTTGACCATCACCGCGTTCATCACGCCGTTGACGTTGGCGATCAGGCGGTCGGCCGGGATCAGGGTCGGGTGTACGCGCAGTTCGATACCGGCCGGGGTGCTACGAGCCACGCCCAAGTGCTTGATGCGGTAGCCCAAGGCTTCGGCGTAGTTCACGTCAGCGGTGGTCAGCTTGGTGATGCCTTCGGTATAAGCCTTGTCGAATTGCAGCGGGATACCGAATGCGATAGACGCCAGGATGGTCAGCTTGTGCGCGGCGTCGATGCCTTCGACGTCGAACGTCGGGTCGGCTTCGGCATAACCCAGCGCTTGGGCTTCGGCCAGCACGTCCGGGAAGGTACGGCCCTTCTCACGCATCTCGGTCAGGATGAAGTTGCCGGTGCCATTGATGATTCCCGCGACCCAGTTGATACGGTTGGCCGCCAGGCCTTCACGAATGGCCTTGATCACAGGGATGCCGCCAGCGACTGCGGCTTCGAAGGCCACGATGACGCCCTTTTCGCGAGCCTTGGCGAAGATTTCGTTGCCGTGAACGGCGATCAGCGCCTTGTTGGCAGTGACCACGTGCTTGCCGTTCTCGATGGCCTTGAGCACCAGCTCGCGGGCCACGGTGTAACCGCCGATCAACTCGATGACGATGTCGATTTCAGGGTTGCTGGCCACGTCGAACACATCGGTCGTGGTCGGGGTACCGGTAATCTGGCAATTGGGGTTTGGCGTACGCACGGCAATTTGCGCGACTTCGATTCCACGCCCGGCACGGCGGGCAATCTCCTCGGCGTTACGCTTTAGCACATTGAAGGTACCGCCACCGACAGTACCCAGCCCACAGATGCCTACTTTGACCGGTTTCACTATGAACTCCCCGTAAAACGACCGGCGCTGGACCGACCGTGGAAACAGCCGCATGACAGTGCGGCTCGCTGTTGAACTGGTTTATTGGACTACTTGACGGCGCTCAGCGCCAGTTTCGCCACTTGTGGAGCAGGCTGATAACCCGGAATCACCTGACCGTCGGCCAGCACGATGGCCGGCGTGCCGTTCACACCGATCGCCTGACCGATCTCGAATTGGCGAGTCACAGGGTTATCGCATTTCGGCGCCTTGATGTTTTTGCCATCGACCATGCGGTCCATGGCGTCGCGGCGATCCTTGGAGCACCAGACGGCTTGCAGTTGTTCGTCACCTGGAGAGCCCAGACCCTGACGCGGGAACGCCACGTAACGCACTTCGATGCCGCGCTTGTTCAGCTCAGGCACTTCGCCGTGCAGTTTGTGACAGTAGGGGCAGGTGGTGTCGGTGAAAACGGTGATGTGCGATTTGGTCTCGCCAATGGCCGGGTAAACCACCATCTCACCGGTCGGGATGCCATTGATGGTCTTGGAAATCGCCAGGCGCTCGACCTTCTCGGTCAGGTTGACCGGTTTGCCGCCCTGAATCTGGTAGAGGTTGCCCTGCATCACGAACTGACCGTCGGCGCTGGCGTAGAGTACGCGACCGCCTTTGAGGTTGACCTCGTACAAGCCGTTTAGCGGGCTGCTGGAGATGCTCTCAACCGGGATTTCCAGGTTCAGCGATTCCAGGGTCTTGCGGATGGCCTTGTCGGACGCATCATCGGCGTGGGCGAACAGGCTAAACGTACTGGCGAGCGCTACGGCGGCTGCACCGATAAAACGAGTCACGCGCATGAAAACTCCTCGAGCGGTGGGCAGACGGGCGGGTTTGAAAACGGGAACCGCGGGCATGCCGGGCAGGTTTTCAGGCTCCAATCTGCGAAACCGGCAAAGCCTATCACATAAGGCCCGCGAGGCCGACGCCGACTGATGTAAGACGCGTCGTAAATTCCGACCGCAAAGTTACCCGCGAGGGTGGTGTTTTGCATGCAGCTCTTGTAGGCGGGCGCGAGCGATGTGGGTGTAGATCTGCGTGGTGGACAAATCGCTGTGCCCCAGCAGCATCTGCACAACGCGAAGATCAGCCCCATGATTGAGCAAATGCGTGGCGAAAGCATGGCGCAAGGTGTGTGGCGACAGCGACTTGCCAATGCCAGCGACTTTGGCCTGCAGTTTGATTCGGTGCCAGAACGTCTGTCGGGTCATTTGTTCGCCGCGTTGACTGGGAAACAGCACGTCACTAGGGCGGCCATTGAGCAGTTCCTGTCGGCCGTCGCGCAGGTAGCGCTCGACCCAGACAATCGCCTCCTCCCCCATCGGCACCAGACGCTCTTTGCTGCCTTTGCCCATGATGCGCAACACCCCCTGACGCAAGTTGACCTGTTCGAGGGTCAGGCTCACCAGTTCCGTGACGCGCAATCCGCAGGCGTATAGCACTTCGAGCATCGCCCGGTCGCGCTGGCCGATGGCTTCGCTTAGATCCGGCGCGGCCAACAGGGATTCGACGTCCGCCTCGGACAACGATTTGGGCAGCGGCTTGCCCAGCTGTGGCATGTCGACCTGCAAAGTGGGATCAACGGCAATCAGCTTTTCTCGCAACAAGTACCGATAAAAGCCACGCACGCCGGAGAGAAAACGCGCGGACGAACGCGCCTTGTAGCCATTGTCCACACGCCAGGCCAAGTGATCGAAGATCACGCCACGTCCAACGCTCATCAGGTCGATGCCGCGTTCCTGCAACCAGCCGTTGAACAGCGCCAGATCGCTGCGATAGGAATCGCGAGTGTTGTCGGACAGCCCCTTTTCCAGCCACAGGGCGTCCAGGAAGCGGTCGATCATGGGGTGGTCTAAAGCGGGCATGGGGTCAGACTTGAGCGAGAGAAAACGGGAGGAAGTCTTTCACATCTCTCAAGGCGATACAAAACTCTCATGCCTGCGAAAGACCCGTACCGCCTGGGTGTTTTCGTCAGGCATAAAAAAAAGCAGCCCGTAGGCTGCTTCTTTTTGCATCGAAAGACTGGGATTAAACCAGTTTTTCTTTGATGCGAGCTGCTTTACCGGACAGGTCACGCAGGTAGTACAGTTTGGCCTTGCGAACGTCGCCGCGACGTTTCACAGCCATGCTGTCGATTTGCGGGCTGTAGGTCTGGAAAGTACGCTCAACGCCAACACCGTTGGAGATTTTACGAACAGTGAAAGCACTGTTCACACCACGGTTACGCTTGGCAATTACAACGCCTTCGAACGCTTGCAGACGCGAACGGTCGCCTTCCTTCACTTTCACCTGAACGACAATGGTGTCGCCCGGGGCAAAGGGAGGGATCTCTTTGGTCATCTGCTCTGCTTCGAGTGCAAGAATGATTTTGTTAGTCATGCTGTGCTCCTAAGGTAAATCAGTCGAATTTACCATCGATACGTTAACTATCGTCCCGCTCACGGAGGTATTCCGCCAGCAGCTTCTTCTCTTCTCCAGAAAGCGAGCGGCTTTCCAGAAGATCGGCGCGTCGTTCATAGGTCCGCCCAAGGGACTGCTGTAAACGCCAACGCCGGATGTGTGCGTGATTGCCACTTAGCAACACGTCGGGAACACGCTGATCCGCATACACCTCCGGTCGGGTGTAGTGCGGGCAATCCAGCAGACCATCCGTGAAGGAATCTTCCTCCGCGGAATCCACATGCCCTAAAGCTCCAGGCAGCAGTCGCGTAACCGCATCTATCAGGACCATGGCCGGCAGCTCGCCGCCAGACAACACATAGTCTCCAATCGACCACTCTTCATCGACATGAGCCTCAATAAAGCGCTCGTCAATGCCTTCATAACGACCGGCAATCAGGATGAGTGCTTCTTCCTGTGCCAACTCGCGTACCGCAGACTGATCCAGCTTGCGGCCTTGTGGCGACAGGTAAATCACCTTCGCCGCCTCCCCTGCTGCTTGCCTGGCCTGAACCAGTGCATCTTCCAGAGGCTTGATCTTCATCACCATGCCAGGGCCACCGCCAAACGGGCGATCGTCCACAGTGTGATGCCGATCCGTGGTGTAGTCCCGCGGATTCCAACAGGTCAGCTGCAACAGCCCCTGTTTCACCGCACGGCTGGTAATGCCGTATTCGCTGATGGCGGAAAACATCTCGGGAAACAAACTGATGACTTCAATGCGCAGGCTCGCCATTGCTTAGAAATCCGCGTCCCAATCCACCTTCATCTCGCCTGCAACCAGATCGATGGCCAACACGCATTGCTCTGTGTAGGGCAACAAGCGTTCGCGATCATCCAGACTGCCTGCGCAGGGCTTGACCACCATTACATCGTTCGAGCCGGTTTCCAGAAGATGATCGATTTTCCCGAGCAATTGCCCAAGGTGGTCGATAACCTTCAAACCCACGAGCTGGTACCAGTAGTACTCGCCGTCGGTCAGATCAGGAAGCATGCTGCGTTGCACGCAGATCTCATAACCGGCCAGAAGACGAGCTTCTTCACGATCATCGAGACCCTTGAGCTTCGCGACCAGGAACTTGTCGCTCCCGCGCCCGCTGACCAGCTCAACCTGCTTCACACTCCCTTCGCGCTTGAGCGTCCAGGTCTTGTACTGCAACAGGTTTTCAGTCGGATCAGTAAAGGAATACACCTTCACTTCGCCGCGAACGCCATGTACCGAATAAATCTTGCCGATGACGATGAGATCGTCGGCAGAAGCTGGCGTCGCGTTCATATTGCTCAGGCCGCAGCCTTAGCAGATTCCTTCAACAGCGAAGCAACACGCTCAGAAGGTTGTGCACCAACGCTGAGCCAGTAGTTCAGACGCTCTTGGTTCACGGACAGACGGATTTCCTGACCACGGGCAACCGGGTTGAAGAAACCGATTTGTTCCTTGTGCGAACCGTCGCGTGGGTTACGGCTGTCGGTCACAGTCAGGTGGTAGAACGGGCGCTTTTTGGAGCCGCCAAGGGCAAGACGGATTGTTAGCATTGAACAAAGTTCCTGTAGTCGGTGCTGCAAATCTAAGATGCACAGCGGGCATGGGTGCCCGAAAGGCCGCATATTCTAAGGAATATCCGGACTTTTGCAAATGACTTTTTCCGGCGCGAACCGCAAGGCCATCAAGATCTGCCGTGGAGCCGCCTGCGTCGACGGCCATTAAGCGCCTGCCGAAGCAGGCCAGTGGGAAGGTTTTCCCAAAGAAGGACGCGCGAAGCCGTGCTCCGCGCGGTGTGAATCACATCTTGGGCATGCCGCCGCCGGGCAGCATGCCGCCCATGCCGCGCATCATTTTGGCCATGCCGCCTTTGGTCGAGAATTTCTTCATCATCTTCTGCATCTGCTTGTGCTGCTTGATCAGACGCCCGATGTCCTGCACCTGAGTGCCGGAACCCATGGCAATGCGGCGTTTGCGCGAACCGCTGATCAGCTCAGGGTCACGGCGCTCGGCCGGGGTCATGGAATTGATGATGGCTTCCATTTGCTTGAACTGCTTCTCGGCCACGTTCTGTGCGTTGCCCATCTGTGACAGGTTCATGCCACCGATACTGGGCAGTTTGTCCATGAGGCCGCCGAGGCCGCCCATGTTCTTCATCTGTTGCAGCTGATCGCGGAAGTCCTCAAGGTCGAAGCCCTTCCCTTTCTTCAGCTTCTTGGCCAGTTTGTCGGCCTTTTCCTTGTCGAGGGTCTGCTCGGCCTGTTCGATCAGGCTGAGCACGTCACCCATGCCGAGGATGCGCGAAGCGATACGGTCAGGGTGGAACGGCTCCAGCGCCTCGCTCTTCTCGCCCATACCGATGAACTTGATCGGCTTGCCGGTGATGGCACGAACGGACAGCGCGGCACCGCCACGGGCGTCGCCGTCGACTTTGGTCAGGATCACACCGGTCAGCGGCAGCGCGTCACCAAAGGCCTTGGCGGTGTTGGCGGCGTCCTGACCGGTCATGGCGTCAACCACGAACAGCGTCTCGGCCGGTTTAACCGCCGCGTGCAACGCCTGGATCTCGCCCATCATCTCGGCGTCGATGTGCAGACGGCCGGCGGTGTCGAGGATCACGACGTCGATGAATTTCAGCCTGGCTTCTTTGATGGCCGCTTCAGCGATCGCTACTGGCTTCTGGCTGATGTCGGACGGGAAGAACGTCACGCCGATGTCGTTGGCCAGGGTCTCCAGTTGCTTGATCGCCGCCGGACGGTAAACGTCCGCCGAGACCACCATGACGGTTTTCTTTTTGCGTTCCTTGAGGAATTTCGCCAGCTTGCCTGCGGTGGTGGTTTTACCCGCACCTTGCAGACCCGCCATCAGGATGACCGCCGGTGGCGCGACGTTGAGGCTCAGCTCTTCGTTGGCCGCCCCCATCATCTCTTCCAGTTCGGCCTGGACAATCTTCACGAACGCCTGGCCCGGCGTCAGGCTGCGCGACACCTCGGTGCCGACCGCGCGTTCCTTGATGCGGTTGACGAAATCCTTGACCACTGGCAAGGCGACGTCGGCTTCGAGCAGCGCCATCCGCACTTCACGCAGAGTGTCCTTGATGTTGTCCTCGGTCAGCTTGGCCTTGCCGGTGACTTGGCGCAGCGTCTGTGAGAGACGATCTGTCAGATTTTCAAACATGCGTGATCCTTTGAGTTCGTGCGAACCCCAGTGAGTGCGGCGCTGTGCCTTTCATGGCTCCATACATGGCGTTCGAATCCGACACCTATATAGAAGAAACAGCGCTCGGCGAGCCTGTGGCTTGAGCAGGTCGCGGATTATAGCGAAGACTCCCGCGCTCGGACACCATGACGTCTGCTTCTGTGGTCTTTCGTGCACGGTTGGTTCTATGCCAAACTCAGCGGCTTTCGGGCACGCCCATCAGGATCTATGTTCCCCTTGTCACCGAGTTTGCTATTCAGCCTCGTCGCCGCCGTGCTCTACGCCGCTGCGACCCTCTATCAAGGTATTCGCCTGCGTCAGGGCAAGAAGGCCGACAAATGGCTGTTGTGCCTGATCGGCACCCTTGCCGTCGCCTGTCAGGCCAGCGCGCTTTTCGGTCAATTGGTGCGCCCTATCGGCCTCGGTCTGGACTTTTTCAGCGCTGCCAGCCTGATCGCCGTCGCCGTGATCATCGTGACCATGCTGGCGTGCATTCGCATCCCGGTTGAAATCCTGCTGATCCTGCTCTTCCCCCTCGGCCTGTTGACGACCCTGATGGCGCAATTCGCCCCCAGCGGCACCCTGCAGCCGATCCTCGGTGAACAGGGGCTGATCGGGCATATCCTGCTGTCGATCCTGGCTTACGGCATGTTCACCATCGCCGTGTTTCAGGCGCTGTTGCTGCTGTTGCAGAACCGGCAGCTCAAGAACAAGCACCCATCCGGGCTGATCAAGAATTTCCCGCCACTGCAAACCATGGAAAGCCTGTTGTTCGGCTTCCTCTGGGCCGGCTGGACGCTGCTGTCGATGTCGCTGATTTCCGGCTGGCTGTTCGTTGAGAACCTCTTCGCCCAACACCTGGTGCACAAGACCCTGCTGTCGATCCTCGCGTGGATTGTGTTCAGCGTCCTGCTCTGGGGCCGCACCCGTCTGGGCTGGCGCGGACACAAGGCGATTCGCTGGACGCTGGGCGGTTTCCTGCTGCTGATGCTGGCCTATTTCGGCAGCAAACTCGTACGCGAATACATCCTGCACATCTGACAGGCGCCGACCATGGAAAACCTGCCCAACGGCACGATGCTCGCGCTCCTTGTCCTGCTCACGCTGTGGTCCGCGCTGTTCACGGCGGTCGAAGCGGCGCACTACAACTTGCGCGCGGTGCGCATCAATCCGCGCTCGACCGAGCCCGCCAAGCCAGTGCTGGCGTTCAACCTGAACAGTCTGATTCTCGGCAACACGCTGCTCAAGGTCCTGATCACGGTGCTCGCCACCCTGCTGGCGATCAGTCGCTGGTACGACCACGGCCCCCTGATCGCCTGGGTGGGCGTCGCCAGTCTGCTGGTGATCGTCACTGAATTCATTCCGCGCAAACTCGCCGCCCGCCGCCCCGAAGCCATTTTGTTGCTGGGCAATAACGTGCTGCGCATCCCGATGCGCCTGCTGCGGCCGCTCACATGGCTCTACAAGAACATCGCCAAAGTGCTGCTGCGCCCGTTTCTGTCCAAGCGTCGCCCGGACACCGCTGCCGATGACGACGATATGGGGCCTACGGTTTATCAAGATAACGAGAGCCAGTTCGGCCGCTCCCGCGTGATTTCCGGGATACACGCGCTGGACAGCATGACGGTCAACGACATCCTCGTTCCGCGCAGCGAAGTGGATGGCATCAACCTCGATGACACGATTGAAGAGATCGTCGACAAGCTGATCATCTCCCGCCACACCCGCCTGCCGGTCTATCACAACGACATCAATCAGGTCGAAGGCGTGCTCAACACACGCATGATCAGCCACCTGCTGCCACGCGGTCAGTTGACCAAGGAAGCGCTGAAAGCCGCCTGCTACGAGCCCTATTTCGTTCCCGAAAGCACGCCGTTGCAGATGCAGTTGCTGAACTTTCACAAGCAGCAGCGGCGCATGGGCGTGGTGGTGGACGAGTACGGCGAAGTGTTGGGCATCGTCAGCCTGGAAGACATCCTCGAAGAGATCGTCGGAGAATTCGAAAGCGAGCAATCCCTCGACAACCCGCACATTCATCCGCAGCCGGACGGCCGTCTGGTGGTGGAAGGCGCGGCCTCGATCCGCGACCTGAACAAGAGCCTGGGCTGGCACCTGCCGGCGGACGGCCCCAAGACCCTCAACGGTCTGATCACCGAAGCGCTGGAAACCATTCCCGACAGCTCGGTGTGCCTGAAGATCGGGCCGTACCGCCTCGAAACGCTGGAAACCGAGGACAACCGGGTCACCCGCGTCCTGATGTGGCAAAACACCCGGACCAAAGACGTGACCTGACGCGCGCAACACGTCTGAAACACTTGTTTCCGCGCTGCTGCCCTTCCTATAATCGAGCCGCTTACCCAGCCCCGCCGACCCGCGTGCTACCCGCACGATGCGAGAGTCGGCCAGTCACTCAGCCTGACGTCTTTACACCGCTCACATCCCGAGCACCGTCACCTCCCCACCATTCGGGGCTAGTCTGTTCAGCGCTGTACCCAAAAACAATTAACGATTGCCCCAGCGCCCCGGACGTTTTGTCCCCCGCTGACAGGCAAGATGACTGCCAGGGATACCCGCATGACCAGCACGTCCACCTTTCCGCCAAGCGGCGAAAGCGCGGCACCGCCCGCCAATTCCGCCGCCCGCGTGGCCACTGCCAGCTTCATCGGCACGGCCATCGAGTTCTACGACTTCTACGTCTACGCCACAGCCGCCGCCCTGGTGATCGGGCCGGTGTTCTTCCCGCAGACCTCCAGTACCGCACAGATGCTGTCGGCGTTTCTGACGTTCGGCATCGCCTTTCTCGCTCGCCCGTTGGGCTCGTTGCTGTTCGGTCACTTCGGCGACCGCATTGGCCGTAAATCCACGCTGGTCGCTTCGTTATTGCTGATGGGCATCTGCACCACGCTGATCGGCGTTTTACCGGGCTATGAAGCCATCGGTTCCTGGGCGCCGATTCTGCTGTGCGTGCTGCGCTTCGGCCAAGGACTTGGGCTGGGCGGCGAATGGGGCGGCGCAGCGTTGCTGGCCACCGAAAACGCCCCCAAAGGCAAGCGGGCTTGGTTCGGGATGTTTCCGCAACTCGGTCCATCGATTGGGTTTCTGGTTGCCAACGGTCTGTTCCTTACCCTGGCCGTCACGCTGAGCGACGAACAGTTCCGCTCCTGGGGCTGGCGCATTCCGTTCCTGCTCAGCGCCGTGCTGGTGGTGATCGGCCTCTATGTGCGCTTGAAGCTGGAAGAAACGCCGGTCTTCGCCAAGGCCATCGCTAATCACGAGCGCCTCAAAATGCCGATTGCCGAGCTGTTTTCGCAATACTGGGCGCCGATGCTGTTGGGGGCCGCGTCGATGGTGGTGTGCTACGCGCTGTTCTACATCTCGACGGTGTTTTCCCTGAGCTACGGGGTGAAATCCTTGGGCTACAGCCGCGAATCCTTCCTTGCCATGCTGTGCTTTGCGGTGTTGTTCATGGCTTTGGCCACCCCGCTGTCGGCCTGGGCGAGTGACCGTTTCGGCCGCAAACCGGTGTTGATCATCGGCGGCGTGCTGGCGATTCTGTCGGGTTTTCTGATGCAGCCGTTGCTGACTCACGGCACCACGTGGGCGGTGACGTTGTTTCTGTCCATCGAGCTGTTCCTGATGGGCGTGACCTTCGCCCCGATGGGCGCGATGTTGCCTGAACTGTTCCCGACCCGCGTGCGCTACACCGGCGCGTCGGCGGCCTACAACATTGGCGGGATCGTCGGCGCCTCGGTGGCGCCGTTCTTCGCCCAACAATTGGTGGAGATGGGTGGTTTGAGCTGGGTCGGCGGGTACGTCTCGGCGGCGGCGTTGTTGAGTCTGATTGCTGTGCTGTGCCTGAAAGAAACACGGCATGCGGATCTGGATACGATCAAATAACGACACCATTGCAGGGGTTGGCGATCCTGAAGACGACCCCTGACAACACACCCTGTGGGAGCGAATTTATTCGCGAAGGTGTATCAAGCGATGCATATGTGTCGGCTAAACATACGTCTCGCGAATACATTCGCTCCCACAGGTGGTAATGGGCTGGACACAGCACTTCGTAATTCCCAACAAAAACGGCGCCTCTGAGGGCGCCGTTTTTATGTGCGGGAAGATGTTACAGCTGCACTTTCACCGCTATCGACGACCGGGTTGCCTTGCGGCGAGCGGCTTCGATCGATTCGTCACGAGCCAGGGCCACGCCCATGCGGCGCTGACCGTTGACTTCCGGCTTGCCGAACAGACGCAGCGCGGTGTCGGGCTCGCTCAGGGCCTGCTCCAGATTGGCAAACGCGGTCTGGGTCGATTGACCTTCCACCAGAATCACCGCCGATGCCGATGGGCCGAACTGACGAATCAACGGGATCGGCAGACCGAGAATGGCGCGGGCGTGCAACGCGAACTGCGACAGGTCCTGGGAAATCAGCGTCACCAGGCCGGTGTCGTGCGGGCGTGGCGAGACTTCGCTGAACCACACCTGATCGCCCTTGATGAACAGCTCAACGCCGAACAGGCCCCGGCCGCCCAACGCTTCGGTCACGGCCTTGGCCACACGCTCGGATTCCGCCAGCGCCGCCGGGCTCATGGCCTGTGGCTGCCAGGATTCCTGATAGTCGCCCTTCTCCTGACGATGGCCTACCGGCGCGCAAAAGGTGGTGCCGCCGACGTGACGCACGGTGAGCAGGGTGATTTCGTAATCGAAGTCGATGAAGCCTTCGATGATCACGCGACCTTTGCCCGCACGGCCGCCTTCTTGGGCGTAATCCCAGGCTTTCTGAACGTCAGCCTCGGTTTTCAGCAGGCTCTGGCCTTTGCCCGACGAGCTCATGACCGGTTTGACGACGCACGGGAAACCCAGGTCTTCGACGGCCTTCTTGTAGTCTTCGAAGGTGTCGGCGAAGTGATACGGCGAGGTCGGCAGGTCCAGCTCTTCGGCGGCCAGACGGCGAATACCTTCGCGGTTCATGGTCAGCTGCGTGGCGCGCGCGGTCGGGATGACGGTGAAGCCTTCGGCCTCAAGTTCGACCAGCGTCGCGGTGGCGATGGCTTCGATTTCCGGGACGATGTAATGCGGTTTCTCCGCTTCGATCACAGCCCGCAGTGCAGCGCCGTCGAGCATGTTGATCACATGGCTGCGGTGCGCGACCTGCATGGCCGGAGCGTTGGCGTAACGGTCGACGGCAATCACTTCAACGCCCAGGCGTTGCAGTTCGATCACCACTTCCTTGCCAAGCTCGCCGCAACCGCAGAGCAAAACGCGGGTCGCGGTCGGCGACAGTGGAGTTCCGATTTGAGTCATCTCAGGTCCTCGTGGAGCAGATATCGAGGGCAACCCGCCACAGGCGAGCAACCCCAGGTCATAAAGGCGCGCAATTTACCATGAAGGCCGGGGGATGGGGTGTGGCGGCTGACGGATGATCCGATGATTGCCGCAGCTTTTTGCAACACCGCTACACCTGTGGGAGACGTCGGAGGTTACGACGGCAGCGAGCGCGGTGGGTCAGGCTGCTCAGCGGTGTTTGACACACCGCATTCGCCACTGTCGTAACCTCCAGAAGCGCCCACAGGTCCGGCGCAGTGCTCAGCCTATCGCCCTGGCACCGAAAACATCGCCCCACTCGCCCGCGCACGCTCGTCGCACAGCACCAATACCGCGCGGCGTTCGTCGTTGCTCATGCGGCTCCAGGCGGTGATTTCCGTGACCGTGCGCTGGCAGCCGACGCACATGTCGGCGTCATCCAGCGCACAGATGCTCACGCACGGTGAGCGCACGGGCTTTTCATGAACAGGTTGATCGGCGGCCATCAGTCTTCCTGCGGCGCCAGGTCGCGGGCGTAACGCTGCGCGTTGTGAACATAGTGGGCGGCGCTGGCTTCGAGCATTTTCTTCTGTGCGTCGGTCAGTTCCCGCACGATCTTGCCCGGCGACCCCATGACCAGCGATCCGTCCGGAATCACCTTGCCTTCGCCGATCAGCGAATTGGCGCCGATGATGCAGTGTTTGCCGATCTTCGCCCCGTTGAGGATCACCGAGTTGATGCCAATCAGCGTGTTGTCGTCGACCGTGCAGCCGTGCAGCATGACGTTGTGGCCGATGGTCACGTTCTTGCCGATGGTCAGCGGCGAGCCCATGTCGGTGTGCATCACGGTGCCATCCTGTACGTTGCTGTTCTCGCCGATGTCGATCAGCTCGTTGTCGCCTCGCAAGACGGCGCCAAACCAGACGCTGGCGTTGGCCTGCAAACGGACCTTGCCGATCAGGGTGGCGGTGGGGGCGATCCAGCTCTGCGGGTGGACTTCGACGCGGGCGTCGCCCAGGCGGTATTTCATGGTGTCTTCCTCATGACTCGGCTCTGCGGCCGTGGGTCGAGCGCGGGGCTCACGGTTGGGCGAAACGAACGATTCAGGACTTCAGCGTCAAAACGGACGAACGCTGGGGTGGATGATGCAGGTTGATCTTGCTGTCGAACAGCACGTTCATCAGCTCCACGATCATGATCGCGCTCAAGCCCCAGATCTTGTACTCGCCAAACCGGTAGCTCGGCACGTACCAACTGCGCCCCTGATAATCGATGCGGTGCGTATGTTCGCGGGCGTCTTCGCGGAAGAATTCCAGCGGCACGCTGAAAACAGCAGCGATCTCCCCATCATTGGGTTTGTATTCGACGTAATCGGGGATGATGCCGACATAGGGCGTGACCTTCAGGCCGTGCTTGGAAATCAGCGGACTCAATGGGCCGACGATTTCGACGAGGCCCGGCGGCAGACCGATTTCCTCTTCAGCCTCGCGTAAGGCGGTGAACACCAGATTAGGGTCCTCAGGGTCTCTTCGTCCGCCCGGAAACGCCACTTCGCCGCCGTGGGTCGACAACCCACTGGCACGCAGGGTCAGCACCAGTTCCGGCTCGTCGCTGCGGGTGATGGGCATGAGCACCGCGGCCTCGGAGAAACCTGCATCCCTCTCCAGAGGTTGCGGCGTGTGGCTGCTCATACGGCGAAGTAGCTCGTCCAGCATGGGAATTCTCGGTCGATTGCCTGACCCGCATCATGCACCAAAGCGCCGACACGCCCAACCCCAGGGGCGACAGCCAGCGTGTCGGAAACAACACATCGCTTGCCGACCACCCGCGCCACACGCCAAGATAGCCGCTGACTTCAGGAACCCGATTCGATCATGAAATTCTGCAGCCACTGCGGCGAACAGGTCAGCCAGCGCATCCCCGAAGGCGATACGCGTCTGCGTTATGTGTGCGACCACTGTCACACTATTCATTACCAGAATCCGAACATCGTGGCGGGGGTGCTCCCGACGTGGGAAGGCAAGGTGCTGCTGTGTCGTCGCGCCATCGAGCCACGCCTGGGTTACTGGACTCTGCCAGCCGGTTTCATGGAGAACGGTGAAAGCGTCGACCAGGCCGCGCGCCGGGAGACCGTCGAAGAAGCCTGCGCCGTGCTGGAAGACTTGCACCTCTATGCCATGATCGACGTGCCGCACATCAGTCAGGTGCACATCTTCTACCGCGCCAACATGGCCAGCGCGGAGTTTGCCGCAGGGGTCGAGAGCCTTGAGGTGAAGCTGTTCGACGAGGCGGACATTCCGTGGTCGGAACTGGCGTTCAACACCGTGCGACGTACGCTGGAGTATTTTTTTGCAGACCGGCGGCGTCAAGAATTCCCGGTGCATACCGATTGCCTGACTGTCGTGCCCCCTCTCAAAACCACTTGACCAGATGACCCGCGCCGCTGAGCGCAGGGTTCAGGGATACCGTTGAAAATGCGTTGGTTGCTCGCCGTTCTATGCCTGCTGGTCGTTCCGCTGTCCCAGGCCGCCTTCACTCAGACCATCGTGCCCAAGGGCAGCGAGCAGAAATTCGTCGACGGCAAGGTGGTGGACACTCAGGACATCAGCGCCCGCGCCATCGACAAGGTGCTGGTACTCAAATCAGCACATCAGTTGCAATTGATGAGCAAGGGCGAGGCACTGAAAACCTATCGCATCTCGCTGGGCAAGGCGCCGAAAGGGCCCAAGCTGCAAGAGGGTGACCAACGCACGCCGGAAGGCTTTTATTGGCTGGACTGGCGCAAGACCAGCGACGCGTTCAACCTGTCGATGCACATTTCCTACCCCAACATCGCTGACTCCGCCCGCGCCCGCCGCGAAGGTGTGAACCCGGGCAGCATGATCATGATCCACGGCACGCCAATCAACGAAGACTACCCCGAGTGGTATTTCCACACGCTGGACTGGACCAACGGCTGCATCGCCATGAAGAACAGCGACATTCGTGAGGTGTGGGATCTGGTCAAGGACGGCACGATGATCGAGATTCGGCCGTAGCGCCAGTTAGATACCATTTGACCGAAGACTTAAGGGGCGCGACGACAACGATCTAGCTTCTGCCGAAGGCGTAGGAGTTGGCTTGCCTACGATCTGCCGGGAACCGGCAGCAAACCCTGCAACCTCGATCCGCCTGACACGCCCATGCGCCTGGTTTTACTACCGCTGCGCGCCAGATCGCAGGCAAGCCAGCTCCTACGGCCTTCGGCCAGAATCAAGAGCTATTTGCGTGTTGCCAGACACTCACCGCACCGCCTCTGGCCGAAGGCTGTGGGAGTTGGCTTGCCTACGATCTGGCGCGAAGCGGCAGCAAACCCGGCGACCTAGGCTTGCCTGACTCTCCCCCATCGCCCCTCCAAACGTCACCAGTCTGTGACCAAAAACCCTCCCGCCTAATACCAATCCCGTTGACGTGGTATGCAAGTGGTATTACTTTCGGACGCACTCTCCGAACATAATTCCAATCCGCCTCGGCCCGCCTTCCATGAATTCGATCCTCTCCCTGCGCCCCGACGACAGCCAGCCCACACCGCTTTATTTGCAGCTGGCGCGCAATCTGGAAGCGGCGATCCATGCCGGTCAGTGGAAGGCCGAGCAGGCGTTGCCCTCGGAACGCAGCCTCAGCGAGAGCCTGAACATTTCCCGGGTCACGGCGCGCAAGGCACTGGAAATTCTGCTGGAACAAGGCCTGATCCGCCGCAGCCAGGGTTCGGGCACGTTCATCACGCCGCGCCTCGAACAGCCGCTGTCCCGTCTCTCCAGCTTCAGCGAGATGCTGCGGCTCAAGGGTTTCACGCCCAGTTCCCAGTGGCTGGAGCGCGACATCACGTTGCCCACTCACGAAGAGCTGATCCGCCTGAGCCTGTCGCCCACCGAAAAAGTCGCCCGGCTCAAACGTCTGCGCAAGGCCGATGGCATCGTCATGGCGGTCGAACTGAGCGCGCTGCCCGCGGCCCTGTTGCCAGAACCCGAGGCCATCGGCGATTCGCTGTACGCGCATCTGGACTCCATCGGACGTCCGGTGGTACGCGCCCTGCAACACATCCGCGCGGTCAACGCCTCGGCGGAAATGGCCGCGCTGGTCGGCCTCGAAACCGGCACCGCCATGCTGCTGATGACCCGGATCGGCTACCTCGCCGACAACACGCCCATCGAACTGACCGACACCTATTGCCGCGACGATTACTACGATTTCGTCGCCGAGTTGCGCCGTTAACCAGCCGCGCAGATAAACCCGAACGGAGCCTGTATGTCCGAGTTCAACATCCTCACCCCCGACGGCTGGATTCGCGGTCAGTTGCAGCACCGCGACGGCCGGGTGACGCGCATTGATGGCACGCCCTGCGACCCGCAGGACAACGATCTGCCTTACGTTCTGCCGGGATTCGTTGACTTGCACGTCCACGGTGGCGGGGGCAGCGACATCATGGAAGGCAACGAAGGGTTCGCCACCATCGCCCGCACGCATCTGCGTTTCGGCACCACGTCGATGCTGGCCACGACTATGACCGCCCCCGCCGCCGAGATCGGTCAGATCCTGGAGCAGTTGGGCGGGTATTGTCAGCATCGGGCGCCAGAAACGGCCCGGGTGTTAGGCGTGCATCTGGAAGGCCCCTACATCAATCCGGGAAAACTCGGCGCACAACCCAACCACGCCCATGCCGCGCTGTTGAGCGAAGTCGAGCACTATCTGAGTCTGGCGCCGATCAAGGTCATCACCATCGCGCCGGAAATCGCCGGGCATGTCGAGCTGATCAAAGCTCTGGCGTCCCAAGGGGTGCGCCTGCAGATCGGCCACACGCTGGGCAGCTACGAAGAAGGGGTCAAGGCCCTTGAAGCCGGCGCGACCAGCTTCACCCACCTCTATAACGCCATGAGCCCGCTGCATCATCGCGAACCCGGCATCGTCGGTGCAGCGCTGGCCCATACGCGTTACGCCGAGCTGATCCCCGATTTGCTGCACGTGCACCCCGGCGCCATTCGCGTCGCGTTGCGCTCGATCCCCTGCCTGTATTGCGTCACCGATTCCACCGCTGCCACCGGCATGCCGGACGGCGAATACAAGCTCGGCAGTCATACCGTCACCAAATGCCTCGGCGGCGTGCGCCTGCCCGACGGGACCCTCGCGGGCAGTACGCTGACTATGGATCAGGCGCTGCGCAATCTGGTGAAGATCGGCCTGCCGTTGGCCGAAGCCTCACAACGCCTGTCGCAATTTCCTGCGGACTACCTGGGCATCGAAGAGCGCGGCCGCCTGCAACTCGGCAGTTGGGCAGACGCCGTATACCTGGACCGCCATCTGAAAATCACCGCCGTGATGGTCGAAGGAGAGACCCTTGAACTCGAAAATGCTTGATGAGGCCCTTGCCTCTGCGGACGCGGTGCAGCGTCAGTTGACGGTGCTCGACCCCCATCTGATCGACCTCGCGCAGCGCCTGCGTCAGTGCGCGCCCCACGTCGTGCTGTCGGTGGCTCGGGGCAGTTCCGATCACGCCGCCAGCTACTTCGCCTACCTGACCATGCAGTACGTGGGCGTGCCGGTGGCGTCGCTGCCGATGTCGGTGGTGACCTTGCACGACTCGCCCATGCGCGTTGAACACCAGCCGGTCATCGGCTTCTCGCAGTCGGGTCAAAGCCCGGATCTGGTGAACAGCCTGCGCGCGTTGCGTGAACGCGGCGCCTTGAGCATTGCGATGGTCAACGCCGAGGGCTCACCCCTCGAACAAGCCTGTCAATACGTGCTGCCGCTGAGTGCGGGGCCTGAGCTAAGCGTGGCAGCGACCAAAAGCTTCATCGCTACCCTGAGCGCCAGTGCACGCCTCGTCGCCCATTGGCGGCAGGACGCCCAGCTGTTGAAGGCGAGTAAAACGCTGCCGGAACGCTTGCACGAGGCGGCGCGTCAGGACTGGTCCGCCGCTATCGATGCGCTGCGCGATTGCGAGCGCCTCATGGTCATCGGTCGCGGCACCGGTTTCGCCATCGCTCAAGAAGCAGCGCTCAAGTTTAAGGAGACCTCGGGGATTCAGGCCGAAGCCTTCAGCAGCGCCGAAGTGCGGCATGGTCCGATGGCGTTGGTGGGCGATCACTATCCGCTGCTGATCTTTGCCACCCGAGGCGCCGAACAGGCCAGCCTGCTTGCCTTGGCCGCCGACATGCGCGAGCGCGGTGCAAAGGTGTTGCTGGCCGCACCCGACGACGTGGCGGAACGCGACCTCACCCTGACCTGCGCCGACCACCCGGCCCTTGACCCGATTCTCGCCATTCAGAGTTTTTACGTGATGGCGGCGGGCCTGGCCGAAGCCCGAGGCCTCGATCCCGATCAGCCACGCCACCTGAGCAAAGTCACCAAAACCCACTGATTCCGCGCCGCCTCGACCGACGCCAGCAAGGACGATGTCATGCATAACAATAAACAAATGACGTTCAGCGCCCCGTTCAGCGGAGCGGTACTGGAACTGAGCCATGTGCCCGACCCGGTGTTCGCCGGGGGCACCATGGGCGTCGGCATTGCCATCGATCCTCTGGATGCGGTGCTGCATGCGCCGTTCGCGGGCGTAGTCATCAACGTCGCTCGCACCCGCCATGCCGTGAATCTGCGAGCGGACAACGGCAGCGAATGGCTGCTGCACGTGGGCATCGACACTGTCGGGCTGAATGGCGAGGGGTTCGAAGCGCTGGTCAAAGACGGCGAGCGGGTGAAGGAGGGTCAGCCGCTGCTGCGCTTCGATCTGGACAAGGTGGCCCGCGAAAGCCGCAGCCTGGTCAGCCCGCTGATTCTGCTCAATGGTGATCGGTACAGCCTGACGCCTGCCCGGCCTGCTGGCCCGGTGAACGTGGGAGAACCCTTGTTGATCGTCGAGGGTGTGGCCCACGAAACGCAAATATCCCCAAACTCAGACATTCGGGCCAAGCACGCCCGAGGCATGATCCGCGTTGCCCACAACGGCGGGCTGCACGCTCGCCCTGCTGCTCTGGTACGGCAGACGGCCCGCCAGTTCGCCAGTCACGCCGAGCTGCATTTCGCCGGGGCCAGCGCGTCGACCGACAGCGTTACCGGCCTGATGGGGCTGGGGATTGCCGAGCAGGATGAGGTGGAAGTGGTGTGTCTGGGGCATGACAGCGAAGTCGCGCTTCAGGCGTTGCTCAAGGCACTGTCCACGCCCTCTCCGGACGAAAAACCTCAGGCGCCAGTGTCCCGGATCACGCCCGTCGGCAACGATGAGGTAGACCTCGAAAACGGCATACTGCGGGGGGTGACGGCGTCCCCCGGCCTGGCCAGCGGCCCGTTGTTCCGGCTCGACACGATTGAGCTGGAAGAAGACCGCGGCGGCCATCGCCCTGAAGAGCAACGCCAGATCCTCAGCGAAGGGCTGGCGCAAGTTCGCGCCGACGTCAGCACCTCTCTCGATCATCAACACCACGAACAGAGCGCGATTTTCGCCACGCACCTGGCGATGCTCGAAGACCCGGCCCTGCTCGACGCGGCCTATGACGCCATCGATCAAGGCCAGAGCGCAGCCCACGCCTGGAGCCAGGCTGTGCTGGCCCAATGCGCGGTACTGGAAAATCTCGGCAATCCCCTCCTCGCCGAGCGCGCCAACGACCTGCGCGACCTGCGCCAGCGCGTGCTGCTCACACTGCTCGGTGACGCCCGCGATGTGGCCGTGCCCTCAGGCGCCATTGTCATCGCCCGCGAACTGACGCCCTCCGATTTGTTGATGCTGGTGCAACGCGGCGTCGGCGGGATTTGCATGGCGGAAGGCGGCGCCACGTCCCACGTCGCCATCCTCGCCCGTAGCAAAGGCGTGCCGTGTCTGGTCGCACTGGGGTCGGCGCTGCTCGACGTCGCAATCGATAAAGACGTGGCGCTGGATGCCGACAACGGGCGGCTGGAACTCAAGCCCGACGCCGCTCGCCTACAGGACATTCAGACCCTTCGCACACAGCGCTTCGAACAACGCCAGCGCCAGCAGCAACAGGCGCACCTTCCTGCCCAAACGCAGGATGGCGTCGGCATTGAGGTTGCCGCCAACGTCGCATCCCGTGCCGACGCTGAAAACGCGCAGCTCAATGGCGCCGATGGCGTGGGCCTGTTGCGCACCGAGTTTCTGTTTGTGGATCGCAGCACTGCGCCCACTGAGGACGAACAGTTGTCGGCCTATCAATCGGTACTCGATGCCATGCCCGAGAAACCGGTGATCATCCGCACCATCGACGTTGGCGGTGACAAGCAACTGGAATATTTGCCCCTCCCCGCCGAGGCCAACCCCGTACTCGGCTTGCGCGGGATTCGTCTAGGTCAGGCGCGCCCTGAACTGCTGGATCAACAGTTACGCGCCTTGCTGCGGATCAAACCGTTGGCGCGCTGCCGCATTCTGCTACCGATGATCAGCGAAGTTGGCGAGCTGCGGGCGGTTCGTGCGCGCATCGACGCGCTGGCTTCGGAGGCCGGTATCAGCGAGCGCCCTGAGTTGGGGGTGATGATTGAGGTGCCGTCCGCTGCATTGCTCGCCGGGCAACTGGCCGAACACGCGGACTTTCTGTCCATCGGCACCAACGATTTGTCCCAATACACGTTGGCCATGGACCGTGATCACGCGGGGCTGGCCGCTCGCGTCGATGCGCTGCACCCCGCCCTCCTTCGCTTGATCGCCATGACCTGCGCCGCTGCCCAAGACAAAGGCCGCTGGGTGGGCGTGTGTGGCGCGCTGGCGTCCGACCCTCTGGCGACAGCGGCGTTGATCGGGCTGGGAGTGCGCGAATTGTCGGTGAGCCCTCCGCAGGTCCCGGAAATCAAGGCACAGATTCGCGAGCTGGACGTCCGCCAATGCGAAGCGCTGGCTCAGCACTTGATGAACCTGACCAGCGCCGAGGACGTGCGGGACGCCTGCCGCACGTTTCAAACGCAAGTCCTGAAGCCACAAGCCATCGCCTGAATAACAAGAACGATCACCTCAAGGAGAGACGTCATGTACCAACACTTCATTGAAGGATTGCAGCGACTGGGGCGCGCGTTGATGCTGCCTATCGCGATTCTGCCGATTGCCGGGCTGTTGCTGCGCCTGGGCGACACCGACCTGCTGGACATCGCGATCATTCACTCGGCGGGCAACGCGATTTTCAGCAACCTGGCGCTGATCTTCGCCATCGGCATTGCCGTGGGCTTTGCCCGTGACAACAACGGCACGGCGGGTCTGGCGGGTGCGATTGGCTATCTGGTCATGACCTCGACGCTCAAGGTGCTCGACCCCCACATCGACATGGGCATGCTCGCCGGGATCATCGCGGGCCTGCTCGGCGGCGCGATGTACAACCGCTTCAAAGAGATTCACCTGCCCGAGTATTTGGCCTTTTTTGGCGGACGCCGGTTCGTGCCGATCGTCACGGGGTTGTCGGCAGTGGTGCTGGGGTTAGTGTTCGGTCTGATCTGGCCACCGGTGCAACAGGGCATCAACACCCTCGGCCAGTTAATGCTGGAAAGCGGCAGCATCGGGGCGTTTTTCTTCGGCGTGATGAACCGGATTTTGATCGTCACCGGCCTGCATCACATCCTGAACAACTTGGTGTGGTTCGTGTTCGGCAGCTTCACCGACCCGGAAACCGGGCGCGCCGTGACCGGCGATCTGGCGCGCTATTTCGCAGGCGATCCCCATGCGGGCCAGTTCATGACCGGTATGTTCCCGATGATGATCTTCGGTCTGCCAGCGGCCTGCCTGGCGATGTACCGCAATGCGCTGCCGGAAAACCGCAAGCTGATCGGCGGGATTCTGCTGTCGATGGCGCTGACGTCGGCCTTGACCGGCGTGACCGAGCCGATCGAATTCGCCTTCATGTTCCTCGCGCCGATGCTGTACGTGCTGCACGCGTTGCTGACCGGTTTGTCGATGGCGCTGGCGAACATGCTCAACATTCACTTGGGCTTCACTTTCTCCGGTGGCGCCATCGACATGGCCCTCGGCTGGGGCAAGTCCACCAACGGCTGGTTGGTGTTCCCCCTGGGGTTGGCGTACGCGCTGATCTATTACGTGGTGTTCGATCAGTGCATCAAGCGCTTCAACCTCAAAACGCCTGGGCGTGAACAGGTCGTCGCCAATACTGCTCAAGTGGCGCAAAGCGACCGGGCCGGTGCGTACATCAACGCATTGGGCGGTGCGGACAATCTGCTTGGGATCGATGCCTGCACCACGCGCCTGCGCCTGCAACTGGTGGATCGCAGCAAAGCGCAGGATAGCGAGTTGAAAGCGCTGGGCGCGATGGCGGTGGTGCGGCCGGGGAATGCGGGGAGTCTGCAAGTGGTGGTCGGGCCAATGGCCGATGGCTTGGCGGACGAGCTGCGCAACGCCCTCCCCCATGCAGCCAAGATGCCGGTGGCTGGGGAGCCGGTTGTCGCCGTAGCTCGTCAAACGGTTGATGTCACGCAGGCGGCACAATGGTTCAAGGCGCTGGGCGGCAAAGGCATCGCGGACGTGGAATGTGTAGCGCTCACTCGGCTGCGGGTGCAATTAAAGGAAGGCCAGTCGTTGGCAGCGGGCCAACTGGAAGCGTTGGGCTCGCAAGGGGTGCGAAACCTGGGGAACGGCGTGTGGCATGTGTTGGTGGGGGATGGTGCGCAGGGGTTGAGCGACGCGGTGCGGGGGATGGTGAAATCTGGTTGAAACGCAAAGTCCGCTTTTGATTCTGCCCGGAGGGCGTGGGAGCCCTGCGCGCAGAATCAGACCCCATGATGTCTCAGAAATCCGCCAGCTTCCACACATCATAGGCCGGGGTTTCGTAGGGGTGGCTGTTTTTGAGAGCAGCCACCGCCCGCTGAATCAACTCATCAGCGACGACAAGCTCGACCTTCCACTCTTCCACCCGCTCGATCTCGCCGGTTTGCCCGATGAACGGCTGACTGCCGTCCAACGGGCGAAACTGGCCTTGACCCAGCACCTGCCATGAGCAGCTGTCATAAGCGCCAATTCGCCCCGCGCCGGCGGCGAACAACGCACTCTTGACCTCTTCCACATGGCTCGGCGGTACGAAGAAGGCGAGCTTGTACATCCCTTATCAATTCACCCAGACGCGAGCGTTGCGGAACATACGCATCCACGCACCGTCTTCGGTCCACTCATCCGGACGCCACGAGTTCGTCACGGCGCGGAACACGCGCTCCGGGTGCGGCATCATGATGGTGACGCGACCGTCGCGGGTGGTCAGGCCGGTGATCCCGCGCGGCGAGCCGTTCGGGTTGGCCGGGTAGGTTTCGGTGACTTTGCCGTGGTTGTCGACGAAGCGCATCGCCACGGTGCCGGAGACGTCGGTTTCGAGCAGCGCGTCAGCCGATTTGAATTCCGCATGGCCTTCGCCGTGGGCAATGGCGATCGGCATGCGCGAACCGGCCATGCCTTGCAGGAAGATCGACGCTGATTTCTGAACTTCGACCATCGCCACACGCCCTTCGAATTGCTCGGAGCGGTTGCGCACGAAATGCGGCCAGAACTCGCTGCCCGGAATCAGTTCGCTCAGGTTGGACATCATCTGGCAGCCGTTGCAGACGCCCAGCGCGAAGCTGTCGTTACGTTCGAAGAAGCCCTGGAACGCGTCACGTGCACGGCTGTTGAACAGCGCGGACTTGGCCCAGCCTTCACCGGCGCCGAGGACGTCGCCGTAAGAGAAGCCGCCGCACGCCACCAGACCTTTGAACTCATTCAGGTCAACGCGGCCCGCGAGAATGTCGCTCATGTGCACGTCGACCGAGGCGAAACCGGCGCGGTCGAACGCGGCGGCCATTTCCACCTGGCCGTTCACGCCCTGCTCACGCAGGACCGCCACTTGTGGGCGCACGCCTTTCTTGATGTAAGGCGCAGCGATGTCGTCGTTGACGTCGTAGCCCAGCTTGACGCTCAGGCCCGGGTTGTCTTCTTCCAGCAGCGCGTCGAATTCCTGATCGGCGCAGTCGGCGTTGTCGCGCAGGCGCTGGATCTGGTAGCTGGTTTCGCTCCACTGACGTTGCAGCAGACGGCGATCGCCCTTGAACAGCTCTTCGCCGTTGAGGCTGATGGCCACTTCGCTGTTGTTGACCGGCTTGCCGATCACCGCGACGCAGTCTTCGCCCAGGCCTGCAGCGCTGAACTGTGCCAGCACGACCGGGGTCGCGTCCTGACGCACCTGAATGACCGCACCCAGCTCTTCGTTGAAGAGGATGGCCGCGATTTTTTCACGCTTGCTGGTGAGGGTGTCGAGTTCCAGGTTCAGACCACAGTGGCCGGCAAATGCCATTTCCAGCGCGGTGGTCATCAGGCCACCGTCCGAGCGGTCGTGGTAGGCCAGCAGGTGGCCGTCGGCGTTGAGGCCCTGAATCACGGCGAAAAACGCCTTGAGGTCTTCAGCGTCATCGACATCCGGTGCGGCGCTGCCCAGCTTGCCGTGGGTCTGCGCGAGAATCGACGCACCCATGCGGTTCTGGCCACGGCCCAGGTCGATCAGGATCAGGTCCGTTTCACCCTTGTCCATGCGCAGTTGCGGTGTCAGGGTCTTGCGAATATCCGTGACCGGCGCGAAACCGGTGACGATCAGCGACAGCGGTGAAGTGACGGTTTTTTCCGTGCCTTCGTCGCTCCAGCGGGTCTTCATGGACATCGAGTCCTTGCCCACCGGAATGGTGATGCCCAGCTCAGGGCACAGCTCCATGCCGACCGCTTTTACGGTGTCGTACAAACGGGCGTCTTCACCGGGGTGACCGGCTGCGGACATCCAGTTGGCCGACAGTTTGATGTCGGAAATTTTCGCGATGCTGGAAGCCGCGATGTTGGTCAGGGTTTCGCCAATCGCCATGCGACCGGACGCCGGGGCGTCCAGCAGTGCCAGCGGCGTGCGCTCGCCCATGGCCATCGATTCGCCGGTGTAGACGTCGAAGCTGGTGGCAGTCACGGCCACATCAGCCACAGGCACCTGCCACGGGCCGACCATCTGATCGCGGTTGACCATGCCGGTGATGCTGCGGTCGCCGATGGTGATCAGGAAGTTCTTGCTCGCCACGGCCGGGTGATGCAGCACGCGCTGCACGCTTTCTTCGAGATCGAGGGTGCTCGGGTCGAAATCATCGCCCAGCTCTTCTTCGCGGCTGGCCGAACGGTGCATGCGCGGGGCCTTGCCCAGCAGCACTTCCAGCGGCATGTCCACCGGGCTGTTGCCGAAGTGGCTGTCGGTGACGGTCAGTTGTGGCTCTTCGGTGGCTTCACCGACGACCGCAAACGGGCAACGCTCACGTTCACAGATCGCTTTGAAACGTTCGAAATCCGGTGCGCTGACGGCCAGGACGTAACGTTCCTGGGACTCGTTGCTCCAGATTTCCAGCGGGGCCATGCCCGGCTCGTCGTTCGGCACGTTGCGCAGTTCGAAGCGACCGCCACGGCCACCGTCGTTGACCAGCTCAGGGAAGGCGTTGGACAGACCGCCCGCGCCGACGTCATGGATGAAGGCGATCGGGTTCTGGTCGCCCAGCTGCCAGCAACGGTCGATGACTTCCTGGCAACGACGCTCCATTTCAGGGTTTTCACGCTGAACCGAGGCAAAGTCCAGGTCCGCCGAGCTGGTGCCGGTGGCCATGGAGGACGCAGCACCGCCGCCCAGACCGATCAGCATGGCCGGGCCGCCCAGCACGATCAGCTTGGCGCCGACCGTGATTTCGCCCTTCTGCACGTGGTCTTCACGGATGTTGCCCATGCCACCCGCCAACATGATCGGCTTGTGGTAGCCACGGACTTCTTCGCCGTGCGGGGTATTGATGGACTGCTCGAAGGTACGGAAGTAGCCGGTCAGAGCCGGACGGCCGAATTCGTTGTTGAACGCCGCGCCGCCCAGCGGGCCTTCAATCATGATGTCCAGAGGGGTGACGATGCGCTCAGGCTTGCCGTACGGCTTTTCCCACGGCTGCTCGAAACCCGGAATATTCAGGTTGGACACGGTGAAGCCGGTCAGGCCTGCCTTTGGCTTGGCGCCACGGCCGGTCGCACCTTCGTCGCGAATCTCGCCACCGGAACCGGTGGACGCGCCCGGGAACGGGGCAATCGCAGTCGGGTGGTTGTGGGTCTCGACCTTCATCAGAATGTGCACCGGCTCCTGCACCGCGCCGTATTGGCGGGTTTCAGGGTTCGGGAAGAAGCGGCCGGCCACCGAGCCGACGATCACCGAGGCGTTGTCCTTATAAGCGGACAGAACGCCTTCGTTGTGCATCTGGTAGGTGTTCTTGATCATGCCGAACAGGCTTTTTTCCTGACTCTGGCCGTCGATGTCCCAACTGGCGTTGAAGATCTTGTGGCGGCAGTGCTCGGAGTTCGCCTGGGCGAACATCATCAGTTCGATGTCGTGCGGGTTGCGCTTGAGGCCCACGAACGCGTTGACCAGGTAATCGATTTCGTCTTCCGCGAGGGCCAGGCCCAGCTCGACGTTGGCCTTTTCCAGCGCGGCGCGACCGCCACCCAAGACGTCAACAGCGGTCAGCGGCTTCGGCTCGGCGTGGCTGAACAGCCCGGCGGCTTCTTCCAGACCACCCAACACCAACTGGGTCATACGGTCGTGAAGCGCGTCGGCGATGAGCTGTGCATCGGCGTCGCTGAACTGGCCTTCTACATAAAAGGCAGTACCGCGCTCGATGCGCTGGATCTTGGTCAGGCTGCAATTGCGGGCAATGTCGGTGGCCTTGCTCGACCACGGCGAAATGGTGCCGAAACGCGGCAACACCAGAAACAGGCGACCGCGAGGCTCTTGAACCGGCACGCTCGGGCCGTATTTCAACAGTCGCGCGAGGACGTGTTGCTCTTCCTCGGTCAGAACGCCGGCAACCTCAGCGAAGTGGGCGAATTCAGCGTACAGGCCACTGACAGCCGGAACTTTATCGTTCAGCTGCTCAAGTAATTTCTTGTGGCGGAAGGCGGAAAGGGCGGGAGCACCACGCAAGATCAACATCGTCGGGACAGCCTCGGGGAAGGGGGTGTGCTTTGAGGCCGTGCATTCTAGCCTAAACACGACCTTTCGGCACCCGAAACGAAGGGTTACAGCTGCCCGAATGTCGGTGCGAGACGGTTTCTTACACCAATAGCGGAAAAAACCTTTGCTCTATCAGACGCCGCTCTCGCTGTCGAGATATGGCGGTCAGCGCGCTTTGCGTATACTGCACCGATGTTTTCCCCATCAGATCTCCGCCCACGCTGTGCCAAGTGGCTCATCGCAACCGGAATCTTCCTGCTGCTCGGCGCGTGTGTTGAGAAACCCAACACACTGGAACGAGTCAAGGAGGATGGCGTCCTGCGCGTCGTCACCCGCAACAGCCCCGCGACGTATTTCCAGGATCGCAACGGTGAAACCGGTTTCGAGTACGAACTGGTCAAGCGTTTCGCCGACGATCTGGGGGTCGAACTGAAGATCGAAACGGCCGACAACCTTGACGACCTGTTCGACCAAATGAATAAACCCGGTGGGCCTGTGTTGGCGGCAGCCGGTCTGGTCAGCACCGAAAATCGCGCCAAACAGGTGCGCTTCTCCCATTCGTACCTCGAAGTCACCCCTCAAGTCATTTACCGCAACGGCCAGAACCGTCCGACCGATCCCGGCGATCTGGTGGGCAAGAAAATCCTCGTGCTGAAGGGCAGCAGCCACGCCGAGCAACTCGCCGCACTGAAAATCAAATATCCGGGCATCAATTACGAAGAGTCCGATCAAGTCGAGGTCGTCGACCTGCTGCGCATGGTGGATGAGGGTCAGATCGACCTGACCCTCGTGGATTCCAACGAACTGGCGATGAATCAGGTGTATTTCCCGAACGTGCGCGTGGCGTTTGACCTCGGCGATGGCCGCGACCAGCGTTGGGCCGTGGCGTTGGGCGATGACAACAGCCTGCTGAACGAGATCAACACCTTCCTCGACAAAATGCAGAAGAACGGCATGCTCCAGCGGCTCAAAGACCGCTATTACGGGCATGTGGACGTTCTCGGCTACGTGGGCGCCTACACCTTCGCCCAGCATTTGCAGGAACGCTTGCCCAAGTACGAGAAACACTTCCAGTCCGCCGCGAAAGCGGAGCAGGTGGATTGGCGTCTGCTGGCGGCCATTGGTTATCAGGAATCCCTGTGGCAACCGGCCGTGACGTCCAAGACCGGCGTGCGTGGGCTGATGATGCTGACGCAAAGCACGGCGCAGGCGATGGGGGTTTCCAATCGGCTGGACGCGAAGCAGAGCATTCAGGGCGGCGCCAAGTATTTTGCCTACGTGAAAGAACAACTGGATGACACGATTCAGGAGCCGGATCGTACGTGGCTGGCGCTGGCCTCCTACAACATCGGCACCGGACACCTCGACGATGCGCGCAAGCTGGCAGAAAACGAGGGGCTGAACCCGAACAAGTGGCTGGATGTGAAGAAGATGCTGCCGCGTCTGTCGCAGAAAAAGTGGTACAGCAAGACGCGTTATGGCTATGCCCGAGGGGGCGAGCCGGTGAGTTTCGTGGCCAACATCCGTCGGTATTACGACATTTTGACCTGGGTGACGCAGCCTCAGCTGGAAGGCAGTCAGGTCGCCGAAGGTGCATTGCATGTGCCGGGCGTGGACAAGACCAAGCCGCCGGAAGACAAAGCACCGCTTTAGCGTTTTTTCGTTTGGTATCGATTTCGAGATACAGGTTTAGATCCAGACGTCGCGCAGATGCATTTTGCTCTGGCTAACGCCAGATCTGTTTCGACTTCGTCGAGTTACTTGAAAGCACCAAGTAACCAAGTGCCTACGCTCCCTTCCCGGCCCGACTTCGTCGGGTTCCCTGCGCACAGGTTCCGTTCCGTGGGCCCGCCGCAAACGGGCCATCCATGGCCCGATGCGGCTCTCGCGGCATCCATGCCGCTCGACCCACTCCACGAAACCCGTGCTCCGGCCGGGAAAAGTCGCAATTTGTGGCGTCTGCACGATTTGCGTTCAAGAACACCACACCTTTACGTAGCAGTCCGGCTTGCCGGCGGTGGGGCCCGTGAGATCGCTGCCGCCGGCAAGCCGGACTGCTACAGAGTCGGTATCGTGCTTTTGATCTGTTTTTGATCTTGATGCGCAATGGCACAGACGCCGCCAGTCGCGACTTGGGTGCAGGCCGAACGCAGGCGATGTGGAGTGGGTCGAGCCGCATGGATGCGGCGAGAGGCGTGTGGGCCATGGATGGCCCGTTCACGCCGGGCCCACGGAGCATCGCCGGAGTGAGGGAAGTCTGACGAAGTCAGACCCCAACCAGGAGCAAGCACCCTTGGTTACTTGGGGTGTTTTTCCAAGTAACTCGACGAAGTCGAAACGCTTCTGCCGTTAGGCAGAACTCCCGACGACACCGCAAAAAGTGAACTGGGGCTCGATCATAATCTGACTCAGCCCTTAAGCCGCCTCATCCTGAAAAACTCACTCAGCATCGTCCCGCACTCCTCCGCCAGCAACCCGCCTTCGAACAGCACCCGGTGGTTGAGGAACGGCTGGGTGAAGAACTGTCCCTGGCTCTGCACCACCCCAGCTTTCGGCTCGGTCGCGCCGTAGACCACGCGGGTGATGCGCGAGTGCACGATCAAACCCGCGCACATACTGCACGGCTCAAGCGTGACGTACAGCGTGCTACCGGGCAGGCGATAGTTACTCTGCGCTTGGGCGGCTGCGCGAATGGCGACCATTTCGGCGTGAGCGCTGGGGTCGCTGCCGCTGATCGGGCAGTTGAAGCCTCGGCCAATGATGACGCCATCGTGAACCACCACCGCGCCCACCGGCACCTCGCCCAGCATCGCCCCTTCAGCGGCCAGCGCCAGTGCTTCGCGCATGAAATGCTGATCGCGGCTGCGATCAATGATTTGCGGCTGCCGCATTACGAAACCTCGATAGCTGCCATAAGACCGGTTTCCATGTGATCGATCACATGGCAGTGGAACATCCACACGCCGGGATTATCCGCTACCAGCGCGACCCGTGCGCGCTCGTTTCGGCCTAACAGATAGGTGTCGGTGAAATACGGGATCACTTCCTTGCGATTGGAGGCGATGACCTTGAAGCTCATGCCGTGCAAATGAATGGGGTGCTGGTACTGGGTCATGTTCTTCAACTCGAAGATGTAGCTCTTGCCCTTTTCCAACTTGGCGATGGGGCGATCGGCGCAGGTCTTGTCGGTGATGTCCCAGGCCTGGCCGTTGATCTGCCACAGGCTCGGCGGCTTACCGTTCTCGACGTTGACCGACACGGCGCCCGCCCATTCGAAATTGAAGTTGAGCTTCTCCGCGTTCGCCAGGTCCGGTTCCGTCACCGGGTTGGCAGGCAGTTCCGGCGGCCAACTGCCCGGCGCATCGTTATTTGCCACAGAACGGAACGTCCCCAGACGAACCGGCCCATTGCGCAATGATAGCTCCTCGCCAGCAGCAGGCGCCTTGATCCCCAGACAAATCCGCATGCCCGGCCCCAGCCAGTAATCCTTGCCCAGCGGGCGCGGTTTGACCGGATTGCCGTCCAGCGCGTAGATCATCGCGTCGGCGTCCGGCAGGTTCAGGCGGTAGGTCACGGTGTTGTCGAGATTAAGAATGCGCACGCGGGTGATCTGCCCGGCAGGCAGTTCGATCACACCCTGAGGCACCCCATTGATCGTCGACAGCCGCCCGGCCGTGCCTTCCCGCGCGGCTTCGCGGGTCACGCTGAATTCCGTGAAAGCCCCCTGCTCGTCCACGTGCCAGCTTTTCAGACTGACCGTGCGCTCATGCAGAAAACCGGTCGGCTCACGCTCCTCGACGATCAGTGGTCCCACCAGACCGCGCCCCAATTCTTCGCTGCTGCTGACGTGGGGGTGATACCAATAGCTGCCCGCGTCCGGGACTCGGAATTCATAGTCGAAGTATTCGCCCGGTTTGACTGGAAGTTGCGAGACGTACGGCACACCGTCCATTTCGAGCGGCAGACGAATCCCGTGCCAATGAATGGTCGTCTCGACCGGCAACTGATTGATGAAGCGCACCCGCAGCCACTCGCCCTGACGAACCCGCAGTTCGGTGCCCGGGGCCGAGCCGCCGAAAGCCCATGCTGGAGTCTGATGCCCGGCCACCAACTCCACATCCAGCGGTGCCGCGATCAGCTCAAAGTCGTGACCTTCTCCCGGCCCGCGCTTACCGAGCCAGTACCGCGAAGCCCCACCCGCGCCCAGCCCCACCACGGCCAGACCGGCGAGACCTCCAAGAATTTGTCGACGAGTGAAAGACATCAGCACGAAACCTCTTGAAACGAGAAACAGAACAACGCCGCGAACGCGGGCCTATGCGAGGGGCGAATACGATACACATGCATTTACACGAAGATAAGCGAGCAGTGGCTGCGGTACATATTTAGTGCCAATTGAGCGAAGCGAATCGGGAAGCTCAAGACTCATTCATCAAGGACGACGACCATGCTTCCCGTTACCTCCCCCTCCGCTGCTATCGATACCGACAGACAGAAGCTCCATGCCATCGGCCAGAAAGTGGTCGATGGCTGCCCTGACATGCGCGAAATGGCGCGCAACGCCGCCGCTGACATTCTGCGCGCACATGGCCTCAGCGACCTCGAACCGGATACCGTCTATTGGCACCGCTTCAACCGCACCGAAAGCAGCCCGCTCACGTTCAATGGCTGGGAACACCTCGATACACCCGTGGAATCCCTGACGCTGCCGCAACTGGTCATGCGCCGTTTCAACGCCAACGATCAGGACAACGCCGACGACCTGCAAGCCATGAGCGGTTTCTACACCGACGGGCCGAAAGAGCAGGCGTATGACGAAGCCAATGAAGTGCGTTTGTTACCCCAAGATGTGATGGAAGCGTTCTGGACGCTGGATTTCAAGACGCGCTTCAACACGCAGTTGACCGCCTTCTGGCAGCACTGCGCGGACGACTTCAGAACCCTGTCCAAGGCCAACTTCATCGCCAAGGCCGTTGAGGATCACGGCAGTGCGGTCCTCGACAGCGAGCAATTCACTTCGCTGCTGGAAGCCGTGGGCATCGACCTGAAGCAACCTGTCACCCTTGCGACCCTGCAAGCGGAGAGCAGAAGCAGCCGCCACATACGGATCGCCAAACTGGACATTGCCGGGTACGAAGCCACCGACATTCTGCGCTTCGTTGAACCCGGCGGGCGCCAGTTCGTTTATGTGCCCGGTGAAGTGGACGCCTTCCAGGTCTTCGACACGCCCGATGACCTGCAATGGTGGCTGATGACGCACACCAACGAGATCGCTAATCGTGCGCGTTTCATGTCGCACTTCCCCCTCGTCATGCACGCCGAAAAAGACCACGCCACCGGCCTCAATCATGCGCTGGACATGATGTTCAGCAACTGGGGCCCTGGCACGCTCAAGGTCATCAACCTTAACGACCAGACCGTGGCAGGCGATCCGTTCTCCCACGTGCGCGATTGCACCCGAAGCCGCATGCAGGCGGATGCCGACCACGCGCTTCATTCGAATGGCGAGCTGCGCAAGCAGATGTGGATGGGGTACCTGAGAGCGTTCGGCCAGACATTCGGTGCACTGGCGGCGCTGGACTGGCCCATTGCGCTCGCTGCTGTGGGCGCAGGGCTGGCGGATGTCGGCTTGAACATCGATCAGGCGATCCACGGACACACCACGGCCGAACGCAAACGTGGCGTGACCGGGGCCATTCTTGGCAGCATCGATGTGCTCTTCAACAGTGTCTTTCTGCTGCAAGCGGCTGCGCCTGAAGTGAGTGAGATACCCTCCGAACCCGAGTCCGTTTCCGAATCGGAGCCCACCCCCGAAGACCTTCCGGCAGTCACCTCGCCCCCCGCACTGGATGCGAATGCTACTCGCCCGACACACACCACTTCCCTTCCCGTAGCCGACGGCGAGTTGCTGTCGTTCAGAACCAACGAGCTGCTCGACACTTTGACCCCGCCTCCCACCGAAGGCCGAATGCAAGGCGTCTATCTCAAGAGCACCGGCGAGACCTTCATCAGCGTCAATGACGAGGCCTACCGCGTGCGTTTCGTGAATGAGTTGAACACTTGGGTAATCATCGATCCGCAAGCCCCCTTCTCGTTTCAGCGCAACCTTCCCGTCAGGTTGAACGCCAGCGGCACATGGCAACCGATCAAGAACCCCGGACTGCTGGGCGGTGGCAAAACGTTGAGTACCTTGAGGAGTGGACAGGCGTCGGTGTTCCCCTCCCCCCCGCCACCCTCCACGCCCTATGACATGCCGGTAACCCTGCGACAAGGCATGCGCACGCGCGTCGAAAGCCCCAGCAACAAACCCTTCGAGGGCTACTACGCGACGCTGGATGCCAACGATCCGATTGAGCGTTTCTTCGTCATCCGGGATCAATTGGCGAGCGACGCCGACGCCTTTTATGCAAGGCTGGAACTCCCCCCACGCCCGTCCATTCCAGAGATTCCTCAGGACGCCCTGCCCAAGACGGCAATCCGTCAACTCTACGAAAACCATCAAGGACTGGTCATCGGTGAAAGCCACAGCAGCGTGGCGAGCAAGCAGTTCCTGATGGACAACATGCCACGGCTCGCCAAGCAGAATGTGCGGACGTTGTATCTGGAGCATGTCCTGACGGACTTGCACCAAGTCGAACTCGACACCTTCGCCAGAACCGGTCGCATGCCGAAAACCCTGCAAACCTATCTAGAAGATCTGGACTGGGGGCATTTCACCGATTCGACCGGCACGTACACCTTCCAGAACCTCGTGCGCACAGCCATCAAATACCGCATCCGCATCCGGGCCATCGACTGCATGGCCAGTTACCGCGTTGCCGGTCTGCCCGACCCGGGACGCACCGTGCGATTGAAGCTGATGAACTATTTCGCCCACACCGTCATCGCTGCGGATGAGTCCGCGCGGGCAGGCAGCAAATGGATTGCCCTGGTGGGGAACGCTCATGCCAATACGTTCAAAGGCGTGCCGGGCGTCGCGGAAATCGAGCGGGTCGTGGGCTTGCGCGTGCGCGACGTGCCCACGGGTGGCATGACGGGATTTGGCATTGACCCGGGTGAAGACGTGCTGACGGCGATGGGTCAACCGGCTGGCCGGGTCAAAAGCGACCTTCGGTTGCAGATGGCGACCACCGGGGTCAGAACCCACTTCCTGCGCACCCCGACCTCGCTGGGCTACCGCCTGCGACGCCCCGGTAATTTTGCCATCCAGCGCTCGGGGGATTCGCCCCAGTTGATCTACAAGAACCAGGACGGGGAAATCACCTACGTGCCCATTCGTGTCACCGACGAGCACCTGTCCATCAGCAGCCCCGACTGGCCGCTGATCAGCGGACGCCGGTATGCCAGCTTCGAGGAGTTGGCCTTCGCGCTAAAGCTGGCAGGGCTGACGTAAGCGGGCGGACGGAGGCGATTTACAGGCTTCATCGGCTTTCAGCGGCGCCCCTGCTCACAAACCAGAAGTGAGGGGGCGCTGCGATATTTATTTACCACCCCTGCAACCCGGCAAATCAGCAAGCTCAAGGCTCATTCATCACGGACGACGATCATGCCTTCCATTACCCGCGACACCCCCGCCATCAGCGCAGACCAACAAGCGCTCAACGACATCAGCCTTAACGTGGTCGAGAGTTGCCCGGACCTGCGTGAGATGGCACGCGAGGCGGCCACGGACATCCTGCGCAAACACGGCCTCGGCGCACTTGAGCCGGACACCGTGTACTGGCACCGCTTCGACCGTACCGCGAGCAGTCCGCGGACCTTCAACGGTTGGGAGCATCTTGATCCGCCGGTCGAATCCCTCACCTTGCCGCAGCTGGTGATGCGCCGGTTCAACGCCAACGATCAGGACAGTGCCGACACCCTGCAAACCATGAGCGGCTTTTACACCGCTGGCCCGGACGCCAAGACGTTCAACGAAACCAATGAGGTGCGCTTGCTGCCGGGCGATGTCATGGGCGACTTTTGGGCGCTGGATTTCAAAGCCCGTTTCACCGACAGGATGAACACGTTCTGGCGGGATCACGCGGAGGATTTCAGAACGCTCGCCAAAGCCAACTTCATCGCCAAAGCAGTCGAAGACCGGCAAAGCAACACGCTGACCTCGGAACAGCTCAATGCCCTTATGAGCGCGGTCGGTGTGGACATGGCTCGACCGATCACCCTGGCGATGCTGCAGTCGCAAACCCCGCTTGCCACCGGCGTGCGGGTCGCGAGACTGGACATCGCAGGCTACGCGGCCAGCGACATTCTGCGCATCGTCGAAAGCAGTGGTCGGCAGTTTCTCTATGTGCCGGGAGAAGTGGATGCCTTCCACGTCTTCGACACGCCGGACGATCTGCAATGGTGGTTGATGACGCACACCAACGAGGTCGAAAACCGCGCGCGCTTCATGTCGCATTTCGCCCTGTCCACCCACGCCGAAACCGATCACCAGACCGGGCTGCACCACGCGATCGATCTGATGTTCAGCCACTGGGGTCCGGGCACGCAGTCCGTGATCAATTGCGACGACCACACCCTCACGGAAGATCCGTTCTCGCATCTGCGCGACGCCACGCAAACCCGCATGGCGGACGATGCCGCGTTTGCGCTGCACTCCAACGGCGAACTGCGTGAGCTGATGTGGATGGGCTACCTCAAGGCGTTCGCCAAGACCTTCGGTTCACTGGCAGCGCTGGACTGGCCGATTGCACTGGCCGCCGTGGGCGCGGGGCTGGCGGATATAGGCCTGAACATCGATCAAGCGATACATGGGCACACCACGGCCGAACGCAAAAACGGTGTGCTGGGGGCCATCTTCGGCAGCATCGACGTTCTGTTCAACGGCCTGTTCGTGGTGCAAGGCGGCGCTGTCGAGCTGCCCGAAACGGCAGTGGCCGAGGAAACTGCCACCCTTCCGGAGACGGCAGGTGCGTCAGCAGTGCCGGTCCCCGAACTGGAAATACCGAGCGCCAATCCGCTGGAACCTGCCGCCCCTTCAAATCCTCTAGCGCCTTTCGAAACCAACGAGGTGCTGGACAGCTATGCCCCACCGGCAACCGAAGGCCGGATGCGGGGGATCTATGTGTCAGGCACCGGCCAGACTTACGTTTCCGTCGACGACTTTGCCTATCAGGTGCGCTACGTCAACGAGATGCAGCATTGGGTCATCATCGATCCCGAGAACCCGTTTTCCTTCGCCCGCAACCTGCCGGTACGCCTGAACGAGGCAGGTCAATGGGAAATCAGGGCAAGCCAAGGCCTGCGCGGCGGTGGCGGCGCGCTGGGTAAGTTGCCGTCCTCTGGGGCGTGGGTTGCACCCTCGACATCGGCCCTGCCGACGCCCTACGACATGCCGGTGGAGCTGAGGGAAGGCATGCGGTACCGAGTCGAAGCCCCCGACGACAAGCCCTTCACCGGGCAATACTTTTCCATGCGAGAAAACGACCCTATCGACCGTTTCTTCGAGATTCGCAAACGCCTGGTGAGCGACGTCAACGCGTTCTATGCCGACTTGCACCTGCCCGAACGCCCGGCGATACCGACCATTGCCGCTGAAGCCTCGCCCAAGGTCGCGCTCAAACAGCTGTACAAAGACGCTCAGGGGCTGGTGATCGGTGAGAGCCACAGCAGTGTCGGCAGTAAGCAGTTTCTGATCGATAACATGGGGCAATTCGCCAAGCAGAACGTCAGGACGCTGTACCTGGAACACGTGATGACCGACCTGCATCAGGCCGATCTCAACCTCTTCGCCCAGACCGGAAAAATGCCGGAAAACCTGGAGTCGTACCTGAATGACCTCGACTGGGGCCACTTCACCGACAAATCGGGGCGCTACACCTTCCTGAACCTTGTCAAAACCGCTCAACGTCACCGCATCCGGATTCGCGCCATCGACTGCATGGCCAGCTACCGCACGGCGGGGGTGCCTGACCCGGCGGACAACATGCGTCTGAAAATGATGAATTTCTTCGCCGACACCGTCATTCACGCGGATCGGGCCGCGCTGGGCGGCGGTAAATGGATCGCGCTGGTGGGCAACGCCCATGTCAGCACCATGAAAGGCGCCGCAGGTCTGTCCGAACTGGAAGGCGTGATCGGATTGCGCATTCAGGACGTCAGTGTGGGCGAGGCCACCGGCTACGATATCGACCCTGGAGAAGAGGCCACGGATGACATGGGGCAACCTGCTGGCACCGTCAAAGGCGACATCCGCCTGCGCATGGCGGTGCCCGGCCGCCGCGCCGTCTCGCTGACGCCCCCGCCCTCCCTCGAATCCCGGCTGCCGAATCCCGGCAATTTCGCCATCCAGCGAGCCGACCATGCTCCCGAACTCATCCACCGCAGCCGTACCGGCGCACTGGTGCACACGCCGATCATCGTCGAGGGAACGGACGTGTACATCCAGCGCGTCGAATGGCCGTTGATCAGTGGACGCCGCTTCCAGAGCTTCGATGAATTGGCAAAAGCGTTGAAGCTGATGGGCTTGAAAGAGGTCGCCTGAATAACGACAAAGCCGGATGCGTTCAGGTGAAACGGCATCCGGCTTCACCGCTCAGGCTTTCTCGGATTGCCCGTCCGTGGCTTGAGCATCCCAGACGTGCATGAGTCGATCGATGGCGCCTTCGATCACCCCAAGTGCAATGCCGTCCCGGGCCATCGTCGAGATACCGAGCAGGAAGCTTTCAAAGACAGCGGCCATCTCTATCACCTCGGTTTCGGGTGGCAACCCGCCCTCGAAAACAGCGCGTTCGATGCACGCGCGCAATCCTGCCCGGTTGCGCGCACGGGCCACATCCAGAGGCTCTCGAACGCCGGCGCTGGCCGGTGCGCAAGCGCCCATCGTTCCCAGAGCGACCATGCAACCTTTTGGATGATCGTCCGCGCACTGCATCCGTGCAGACGATTTCAAGGCCGTCACAATCGCGTCTCTGGGCGTGAGATGGCGGTCGAACACTGGGTCCATGACTCGCCCATGCGTATCCAGATACCTCGCGACGACCTCGTTGAACAGCCCTTCTTTGGAGCCGAACGCGGCGTAAAAACTTGGCGCGGTGATACCGCCGCCAATGCCTGCCTTCAGTTGGCTGAGCGACGTGGAATCGTAACCATGCTCCCAGAACAGCAGCATCGCCTCATCAATTGCACGGGCTCGGTCGAATGTCCGTGGGCGCCCCATCTGAGCCATCGTTGGCCTCCTAGAGTTCATGACTTAAATACTGCTCGATACAGAAGTTGTTGACCCCGTTCGAGAAGCCCGATTAGATTAATACCAATCGATACATAAATCACGGGGTTCTGAAACTATGCACGATGATCGAAAGAGACTACCGGTGGGCGCTTTGCTGGCGCTGGCGATGACCGGCTTCATCTGCATCATGACTGAGACCTTGCCAGCAGGACTGTTACCGGCGATCAGCAGTGGCCTGGACATCTCACCCTCTCTTGCCGGGCAGATGGTGACCGCGTACGCGCTGGGCTCAGTGATCGCAGCAATTCCTCTCACGTTGGCCACGCAAGGCTGGCGTCGCCGCCGGGTGCTGCTCAGCACCGTATTCGGCTTCCTGTTGTTCAACTCGATTACGGCGTTGTCGACGAATTTTCCCCTGACCTTGGTGGCAAGGTTTTTTGCGGGCGCCGCCGCCGGATTGGCCTGGAGTCTGCTCGCAGGTTATGCGCGCAGGATGGTAGCCCCCGTCGATCAGGGCCGCGCGCTCGCCATGGCGATGGTCGGCACGCCCATCGCACTGTCACTGGGTGTGCCGCTGGGGACCTGGATGGGCAATCTGCTGAGCTGGCGCTGGTCCTTCGCCGTCATGTCGTTGATGACGGTCGGGCTGATCGTGTGGATCCTCGTCAAAGTGCCGGACTACCCCGGCCAGATCGCCAGCAAGCGCGAACCGATTCTGGCCGTGCTGCGCAAACCCGGCATTCGTCCGGTGCTCGCGGTCGTCCTCACATGGATGCTTGCGCACAACATTCTCTACACCTACATCGCACCATTCGCGGCCCGGTTCGGACTTGAAGAGAGCGTCGATTTGATTCTGCTGGTCTTCGGCGCTGCGTCGCTAATGGGTATCTGGATCACCGGCCGCCTGGTCGATCACCACCTGCGCCGCGCCGTGTTGATCAGCCTGGGCAGCTTTGCCCTGATTTCCCTGCTGCTGGCGCTGTTCCAGTTTTCAGCCGCTGGTCTGTACGCCGCCGTGTTCATCTGGGGGTTGTCATTCGGTGGCGCCGCGACCCTGTTACAGACCGCCCTGGCGGATGCTGCAGGCGATTCAGCCGATGCCGCGCTGTCGATGAACGTCGTGGTCTGGAACTGCGCCATCGCAGGCGCCGGAGTTCTCGGCGGACTTCTGCTCGACAGCCTCGGAGTCACCTCATTTCCATGGGCGTTACTGGGACTTTTGCTGATCGCATTCCTCACCGCCTCGACTGCTCGCCGAAAGGGGTTCCCGGCAGGAAGTCGTCAGAGCTCGACGAGTGTCATTGCCCACTGATGACGCAACCGAATCCCGGCTTTGTTCAAGCCCGAACCACTCGCACATTTGATTCAGGAGCATTTCATGAACATTGCATTCATCGGCGTCGGCAGCATGGCCCGCGCCATCATCCCCAACCTGATTCGCGCAGGCTTCCACGTCAGCGCCTGGAACCGTAGCCGCCAAGCGGTCGCCGATCTTGATCAAGTTCGCGTTCTGGACGATGTCAGCCAGGCCTTCGAGCAGGAGATCGTGATCACCCTGCTCAGCCACGACGCCGCCGTACGGGAAACCCTCATCGCGACCAAAGCCTGGCAAGCCGCCAAACCCGGCACCGTGCATATCCTCATGTCCACGCTGTCGCCGACGCTTGTGGATGAACTCGAAGCGCTTCATCGTGAGGCCGGTATTGGCTTCGTCGCGGCGCCGGTCTTCGGCATTCCTGCCGTCGCCGCCCAGGGTCAGCTGAATATCCTCGCCGCCGGTGCTCCCGATGCATTGGAGCGCGTCCGTCCCGTGTTCGAGGTGATGGGCAAAAAGACCTGGCGCCTCGGCGATAAACCCAGCCAAGCCAGCATCGCCAAACTGGCCGGCAACCTGATGATCACTCAGGCGATCCAGTCACTGGCCGAAGGTGCCGCATTGGTAAAAAGCCACGGCCTCGCCCCCGGCGCCTTTTTCGAAATCGTCACCCAAACCCTGTTTGCCTGCCCCAGCTACCAACGCTACGGCGCGAAAATCGCCCAGGCAGAATTCGAACCGGGTTTCACGCTGACACTGGGTTTGAAGGACGTGAACCTGGCGCTGGATGCTGCCCAGGAAAAGGGTTGTCACTTACCGGCTGCGCAGGAGGTGAAGAAGACCATGGAGCAGGCTATCGCGGAGGGATGGGGGGAGAAGGACTGGTCGGCGATGGCGGTGGGGATTGGGTCGACGGGGCGGTAGCCGGAGCAACACGACAGGGGTCGTGGCGTTGGGAAGTGTGGCGGTGAATGACTGGGGACACCGCCGATGACGCTGCCCCATGAAAAGCCTTCATCCGATCTCGTGCTTACTTGAGCATTCGGTCCGAACTGGTGGCTTCGTGCGCCATTTGTAGATCTGCACCCTTGAGCCATTGGCGATAGTGATCCTTTAGCTCTCCTTCCCAGCTTGCGACCTCCTGAAGCAGATCCTCGGCGTGCTCACGCTCAAGCGCGAAGTGCCTGTGATGGCTGAGTAAGTTGGAGCGGCTCACTTGGAAGCCCTCACTTCCAACCGCCATGGCTAACGTCTTCGCTGGACCTTCCTCCAGAACCGGCAGCACGTCATACATGGGTGAAAGCCGCCACTGGCCCTGGATCAAAATGACTGCATGGTTACGCGGGTGATCATCGCTATTACCAGCCAGCGCGTTGTAGCACATGCGCCTGAACAACTCATGCAGGTCCGCATCGGGAACACCGCGTCGGCGCATCTCATCGGCCATGCCCGCGTACAGCCAGTCACGATGGTACGGCTCGTTCCAGTCAGCATTCAACAACGTTAATCCGCTGAGCATCGGGATACGTTTCGCACCGTCGGCAATCGGAGTCCGGTCAAAACGGTCGATCAGCAGGGTAGTCGGGGACTCGGCGTGAAGGGCCGTCTTCGCGACGTTCAATCCCTTCGATGCTGCGAACGTCATGCACGCATACTCGATTGATGGAAAGTCGTAGTTATCGAACCGGTCTCGTGGCTTGGCCAGGATCAACATACCGTTGTCCTGCAGGGTTCGCTTAGGCCGCGCACCTCCGAGTGCCGACCGCTGCTGACGAATGTTGAGCGTGACGATCGCTTCGTCTTCAAGCTGACCGTCGTAAACGGCTTCACAGGCTTCAACAAACTTTGCCAATCCCCGTAACGTCGGAACTGATTCCCCACCCAAGCCCCCCGCCGGTACTGCCGCGAGCCCAGCCATCAAGTTCCCGATCCGATCGCTGTTTGGCGACTTGAGCAAAAAGTCGAGTGGACCTAGGTCTCTTCCATAGGCGCGATGGAGCAGCCTCTCGCCCCAACCGTCGGGCATAGCGTCATTGATGAAGCCGGGAATGCCACGGTTCTTCGTAATTCCGGTGTGCGGCTCAGCGCGTAATGGATAGTTGATGGGATCAGGTACCCACCCCCCACGCTTCACCAATTCGGGCGCATAGAGAAACTCACCGACGCTCCCTTTCAAGGACAACCGTCCGAGGGTCAGAAGCTCCCCGGTTTCGGGATGCTCCATGTAAACGTAAGCACGCGACATCAAAAATCCTCGGGCTTGGGTTTAGGCAGACGCACGCGCTTCGTAGCAATGTTGTGGTGTGTTTCACCTTCGTTGGTAAAGCGGGTGATTTCGGACGTCTTTTCCATTCCGTCCAGGGAAGCGAAAACCGTTTCCGTGATTCCCAACCTCCACAGCACTAGCATGAACGATCGAAGATCCACTCGCTCAGACCCAGTCTCAATCTTACGTAGCGTGTGCTCTGACACACCCAGCGTGACCTTGAGATCAGATTGGCGCACGCCTAACGCAAGGCGCCTGGCTTTGACGAGAAGCCCGATTTTGCTGAGCTTATCAGCGCAAGCAACAGGAAAAAACTGCCTCATAAAACTCACCAATTTGAGTATTAAATAACTTAAGGCTCACAATACCATCTATTAAACTGCCTAAATATAAAATTAAAACGCATTTTCATGAGCTTTAAGATATATAAAGTCAACAATAATGAACATTAATCTCCGGCCTCATGCCTTCCGAACGCAAAAAATGAGCAATGATTCCCGCTATACGGCGCCAACAGCGCTGGGCGATCGGCCCCTCCCCGAATGATCATCGGCGAGCGTGAGCGACATCTATCAAAGGTACTCGTCGTACTGAGTCGCAAAAATGCGAGGATTGAGCGGATCGACGGGCGAGAAAAATCTACAGGGGGGCTTGGACAATGCTGAAGGATGTTCGCAGCAAACGGTTCCCCTTTCGGGCGCCAACAGTTTGCAGCGTGTGCGCTATGAGCAGGGGAAAGCGGCTGTCGCCGAATTAAAACAGACGCCAGCGGAAATACCCTCTGAACGGAGGGTGTAAGCCCCTCGATACCATGTCGACTTCAAACGACCGAACATGGCATCAATGGAGCTATGAGATGACGCCTGCACTGCGCATCATGCGCCGACGCCTTAATGACTGAGAAAATCTCCAATCAAAACGTTACGACGACTCTTTACTCCCACTCAATCGTCGCAGGCGGCTTGCTCGACACGTCGTAGGTCACGCGGGAGATGCCTTCGATTTCGTTGATGATGCGGCCGCTGACGGTTTCCAGCAGTTCGTAAGGCAGGTGCGCCCAACGTGCGGTCATGAAGTCGATGGTTTCCACGGCGCGCAGGGCGACGACCCAGGCGTAGCGACGGCCATCGCCGACCACGCCCACGGATTTCACCGGCTGGAAAACGACGAATGCCTGGCTGACTTTGTGGTACCAGTCGGCCTTGCGCAGTTCTTCGATGAAGATGTGGTCGGCGCGACGCAGGAGGTCAGCGTATTCCTTTTTCACTTCACCGAGGATGCGTACGCCCAAGCCTGGGCCCGGGAACGGGTGACGGTAGACCATGTCGTACGGCAGGCCCAGTTCCAGACCGAGACGACGGACTTCGTCCTTGAACAGTTCGCGCAGTGGCTCGACCAGTTTCAGGTTCATCTCTTCCGGCAGGCCGCCCACGTTGTGGTGCGACTTGATGACGTGTGCCTTGCCGCTCTTGGCGCCAGCGGACTCGATCACGTCAGGGTAGATGGTGCCCTGAGCCAGGTATTTGATGTTGTGTAACTTGTTGGACTCGGCATCGAACACGTCGATGAAGGTACGGCCAATGATCTTGCGCTTTTTCTCCGGGTCGCTTTCGCCAGCCAGGTTGTTGAGGAACTGGTCCTCGGCGTTGGCGCGGATCACCTTGACGCCCATGTTCTCAGCGAACATGGCCATCACTTGCTCGCCTTCGTGCAGGCGCAGCAGTCCGTTGTCAACGAACACGCAGGTCAGTTGATCACCGATAGCCTTGTGCAGCAGGGCCGCGACCACCGAGGAATCGACACCGCCGGACAGGCCCAGCAGCACGTTGTCGGTACCGACTTGGGCACGAACTTGTGCAATGGCGTCTTCCGCGATCTTCGACGGGGTCCACAGGGCTTCACAGCCGCAGATGTCGAGGATAAAACGCGACAGGATGCGGCCGCCCTGTTTGGTGTGGGTCACTTCCGGGTGGAACTGCACGCCGTAGTAGCCACGGGTGTCATCCGCCATACCGGCAATCGGGCAGCTCGGGGTGCTGGCCAGAATGTGGAATTCGGACGGCAGCTTGGTGACCTTGTCACCGTGGCTCATCCATACGTCGAGACCCAGCAGGCCGTCAGCGTCGACGTGGTCTTCGATGCCGTCGAGCAGACGGCTCTTGCCGACCACGTCGACACGGGCGTAACCGAATTCACGCAGTTCGGAACCTTCGACCTTGCCGCCGAGCTGCTCGGCCATGGTCTGCATGCCGTAACAGATGCCGAACACCGGAACGCCCAGGTCGAACACGGCTTGCGGGCAGCGCGGGCTGTTGGCTTCGTGCACGGACTCGGGGCCACCGGCGAGGATGACGCCTTTCGGTGCGAATTCGCGAATCGCTTCGTCGTCCATGTCGAACGGGTGCAGTTCGCAATACACGCCGATCTCACGTACGCGACGGGCGATCAGCTGGGTGTACTGGGAACCGAAGTCCAGGATCAGGATGCGGTGGGCGTGAATGTCGAGGGCCATTGGGAGACTCTTCTAGAGCAGCTTCGAGCCTCAAGCTTCAAGCTGCAAGTGGCGCAGCTGCAAGCTTCAGGTCCAAGCCGCAAGATGTAGGGAGACTGCAAGCCGTATGTGGTGCCTGGCCTTGAAAGCGCTGGCACTACGATCAGCTTGCAGCTTGTAGCTTATAACTTGCCGCTGGGAGGCTAGCCGACCCGATAGTTCGGCGCTTCCTTGGTGATCTGCACGTCGTGGACGTGAGACTCGGCCATGCCCGCGCCGGTGATGCGAACGAATTCGGGCTTGGTGCGCATTTCCTGAATGTCGGCGCTGCCGGTGTAACCCATGGAAGAACGCAAGCCACCCATTAGTTGATGGATGATCGCGGACAGCGAACCTTTATAGGCGACGCGGCCTTCGATGCCTTCCGGCACCAGTTTCTCGGCGCCTTCGGAGGAGTCCTGGAAGTAACGGTCCGAAGAACCTTGTGCCTGGGACATGGCGCCCAACGACCCCATGCCGCGATACGCCTTGTATGAACGGCCCTGGAACAGTTCGATTTCACCCGGTGCTTCTTCAGTACCGGCGAACATCGAACCCATCATCACGCTGTAGGCACCGGCCACGATGGCTTTGGACAAGTCACCGGAGAAACGGATGCCGCCGTCGGCGATCAGGGGAACGTCAGTGCCTTCAAGGGCAGCAGCCACGTTGGCAACCGCGCTGATTTGCGGAACGCCCACGCCTGCGACAATACGGGTGGTGCAGATGGAGCCAGGGCCGATACCGACCTTGACGCCGTCAGCGCCAGCTTCGACCAATGCACGAGCGGCAGCGCCGGTGGCGATGTTGCCGCCGATGACCTGCACGTCAGGGAAGTTCTGCTTGACCCAGCGAACGCGGTCGATCACGCCTTTGGAGTGACCGTGAGCGGTGTCGACGACGATGACGTCAACGCCTGCTGCGACCAGCGCGGTGACGCGCTCGCCGGTGTCCTTGCCGGTACCGACCGCAGCGCCGACGCGCAGACGACCTTGATCGTCCTTGCTGGCCAGCGGATAGGCTTTGGATTTCTCGATGTCCTTGACGGTCATCATGCCCTTGAGCGCGAACTTGTCGTCGACGATCAGGACTTTTTCCAGACGGTGCTTGTGCAGCAGCTCGCGGACTTCGTACTTGTCGGCGCCTTCGTGCACGGTGACCAGACGCTCTTTAGGCGTCATCACTTCGCGGACAGGCACATCCAGACGGTTTTCGAAGCGCACGTCACGGGATGTCACGATGCCGACGAGCTCGCCGTCGTGCAGGACTGGAACGCCGGAGATGTTGTGCTGACGAGTCAGTTCGAACAGGTCACGAACGGTGGCATCTGCCTCGATGGTGATCGGGTCCTTGACCACACCCGCTTCGAACTTCTTGACCTTGCGCACTTCGGCAGCCTGCTGCTCGACGGTCATGTTCTTGTGGATGATGCCGATGCCGCCTTCCTGAGCCATGGCGATTGCCAAACGGGCTTCAGTGACGGTGTCCATAGCGGCGGAAACGAGGGGGATGTTCAGTTCGATGCCACGGGTCAATCGGGTTTTCAGACTGACTTCGTTGGGAAGCACCTCGGAATAACCGGGCACAAGGAGAATGTCGTCGAATGTAAGGGCTTCTTGGCTGATACGCAGCATCGCTGGGCTCCCGAGCGGGAAAATGGAAGCGCGCCATTATACCCAGACACCTGCCCTTGCTCAATGTAAAGATCAGCCTATTTGATAATCAGCGTGATCGTCCTGCTCTATCACACGTTTCTGATGTTATAGCCGGACTTTGACGAAAGACACCGGACGATCCAGACGTTCGGCGAACTCTTCCAGGAAGCTGGTCTTGAACCCTGCGTCCAGCCAGTTGTTGAAGATGAACCCGAGATTGGAAAAGCCGCACGGGTCGAGAAACAGGAAGCCATTGATGTCGTCTTCGTGGCGGCATTCCGGGCACATGAAGTTGTCGGTGTGGCCCGGCATCCACTCTTCCAGGCTGTCGAACAATGCCTCGCCGATTTCGCGCCGACACTCGGGGCATCCGGCTTCCTCTTTAAAGCCGACCTGAGGGGTATAAATGCAGCGTTTGAGCACGATCTCCAGGCCGTTGATTGCCTGGCCATAAGGCAGCGCATCGGGGTTTTCGACGAAGCGCCGCGCACCGGGCGCGATGGCGTAGGCCATGCGGTTGAAACTGCGCCCACAGGTGGTCAGCGATTCCTCGACCACGCCAAGCTTCACCAGCCAACGCAGGATCGCCCGCGCCTTGGCTTCATGGGCCGGGAAGCTGGAGATTTGCGGGACGATGATGCTTTGGGTGTTCATGACGGGCCTGTCTGAAGCGTGATCGGGGGGCGGCAGCTTAATACCACCGCCGACGACGTCAAGTATGGCTTTCAGCCCGCAAGGTAGCGACCGATCAACGTGATGCCGCTGATCAGCACCATCCACGTCACCAGCCGCACGAACATTTCCCGCGACAGACGCATGACCAGCCGCCGGCCGATCCAGGAGCCGACGATCATCGCAGGCAACAGGCAAACGGCCAGCACCAGCAGCGAAATCTGCGTGTACACCCCGGTGATCACAAACAGGCTCAGGCGCACGATGGTGCTGCAACTGATCAGCGCGTTTTGCGTGGCGCGGGCCTGGAATTTGTCGGTCAGGCGGCCATTGAGATAGATCGCGTATAAAAAGCCGCCACTCCCAAACAGGGCCCCGAACAGACCACCCATCGTGCCCATCGGAATCGACCACGCGGCAGATAGCTGCGTTGGCCTGACTTTCACCGCAAGGCTGTAGATCGAATAACCGATCAGAAACAGTCCCATCATTAATAGAAGGACGTCGGATTTCAGGTTGAGCAGAAAGAGAACGCCCAACGTACAGCCGACCGCCATGCACGGCACCATGCGAAACAGCTCGGAACGTACCACCGATTGCCGCGAGGGCAGCAAATGGCTGAACGCGGCGAGGAAATCCAGCATCACCAAGAGGGGGATGATCCGCGAGAGCGGCATGAAATGGATGAGGACGGGGCCGGCGACCAGGGCCGTGCCGAAACCGGCGATGGCGAAGACCAGATAGGCGGCAATCACTCCACCTTCGATGAACAACCAGTCGGTTGGGGTGAGCCCCAGTGAATCGACGACGCCCGACAATTCGGCGAGGGTGGTGAGCATTGCGTCCTCCGTGGATAAGCGGCGGCGCACAGCATATCCTGAGACTGCCGCTTCACCGGAAGAAAAAACGCCCCCTGGGCGAGCGAATTCATTCGCGATTGGCCATTCGCCCGGCACATCTGTTTCGGTCATGCCGACGTCTCGCGAATAAATTCGCTCCCACAGAGGGCGGCGTACAGGTCTATTAATGTGGTGACCCACGCCCCAATGCCTTTATCATGCCCGCCATGATCAAAGACCCCTTCGCAAGACTCGGCCTTGACCGGGAAGTCCTCACTGTCAGCCAGCTCAACGGCCGTGCGCGCGTGCTGCTGGAAGATGTGTTCTCGAACATCTGGGTCGAGGGGGAGATTTCCAACCTGTCGCGCCCGGCATCGGGTCACGTCTATTTCACCCTGAAAGACAGTGGCGCCCAGGTCCGTTGCGCGCTGTTTCGCAGCAACGCCGCCCGGGTTCGTCAGGCGTTGAAAGACGGTTTGGCCGTCAAAGTGCGTGGCAAGGTCTCGCTCTTCGAAGGTCGCGGCGACTATCAGTTGATCCTCGACACGGTCGAGCCTGCTGGCGATGGCGCCCTGCGTCTGGCCTTCGATGCGCTGAAAGAAAAGCTCAATGCTGAAGGCCTCTTCAGCGCCGAGCGTAAGGTCGCCCTGCCCTTGCACCCGCAGCGCATCGGCATCGTCAGTTCGCCGACGGGCGCGGTGATTCGCGACATCATCAGCGTGTTCCGCCGTCGCGCCCCGCAAGTTGAACTGACACTGATCCCCACCGCAGTGCAAGGCCGCGAAGCGATCAACCAGATCGTCCGCGCTTTGAAACTCGCGGACTCCCGAGGCTTCGATGCGCTGATCCTGGCCCGAGGCGGTGGCTCGCTGGAGGACCTGTGGTGCTTCAACGAAGAAGCCGTCGCCCGCGCCATCGATGCCTGCGTGACGCCCATCGTCAGCGCCGTTGGCCATGAGACCGATGTGTCGATCAGTGACTTCGTAGCCGACGTTCGCGCCCCCACGCCATCCGCGGCCGCCGAGCTGCTGGCTCCAGATTCCAGCGACCTGCACCGCCGGGTCGACAACCTGCAGCGTCGGCTCGTCACGCGGATGCGCGATCGGCTGATGCGCGAACAACTGCGTCTGGACGGCATTTCCCGCCGGTTGCGTCATCCGGGCGAGCGCTTGCGTCAACGTGCCCAACGGCTGGACGATCTGGACATGCGCCTGCGTCGCGCCTTTGAACAGCACATGCACAAACGCCACGTGCGCATGAGCCATCTTGAAAGCCGATTGGCGGCCCAACACCCCGGCCGCACCCTCGCGTTTCTGCGTCAACGCCTGGACGTGCTGGCCGAGCGCTTGCCTCGGGCAATCAGGGAAAACCTCAAGACCCGCCGTTTGCAGCTGCAAAATCAGGTGCAGACGCTGAACGTGGTCAGCCCCCTCGCCACCCTCGGACGCGGTTACAGCATTTTGCTCGACGAGCGCGGTAGGGCGATTCGTGCTGCTGAACAGACCCACACCGGCCAACGCCTCACCGCGAAGCTGGCCGAGGGCGAACTGCAAGTCCGTGTTGAGGACAATCACCTGACGCCTGTCACCCTTTCTCTTCTGGATTGATCGATGCTGCCTTTTATCTCCCGCTCTCTGGCAGGCGCCGCGTTTGCCTTGTGTCTCGCCCTTCCGGCCCACGCTGACAGCTACCTCTCGCGGCTGCTGAACAAGCCGGTGCCAGGCGGCGTTGCCGTGGTTGACCTCGGCGCTGCGGCTCAGGCGCCCAAGGCCACGTGGCAAGGCAAACCGGTGCTGGTGGTCAAGGATTCCGATGCGCGCTGGCAGGCCATCGTCGGCATTCCGCTGACCGTCAAACCGGGCACGTCGCAACAGGTGAGCAGCGGTGGTCGCACGCTGGCCTTCACCGTCGGCAGCAAGAAATACCCGGAACAGCACATCACCCTGAAGAATCAGCGGCAGGTCAATCCGAACCCGGATGATCTGAAACGCATCGAGCAGGAGCTGGACGTGCAGGTCCGCGCCTATCGCACGTTTAGCCCGGTGACGCCGAGCAATCTGCTGCTGGATAAGCCTGTCGATGGCCCGCTGTCGAGCAAGTTCGGCGTGCGTCGCTTCTTCAACGGTGAAGAACGCAACCCTCACGCAGGCCTGGATTTCGCGGTACCTGCGGGCACCCCGATCAAATCGCCTGCGGCGGGTAAGGTCATTCTGATCGGCGATTACTTCTTCAACGGCAACACAGTGTTCGTCGATCACGGCCAGGGCTTCATCAGCATGTTCTGCCACATGTCGAAGATCGACGTGAAAGTCGGCGACGCCGTACCCCGTGGCGGCGTGGTGGGTCGCGTTGGCTCGACCGGGCGTGCCACCGGGCCGCATATGCACTGGAACGTGAGCCTGAACGATGCACGGGTCGATCCGGCGATTTTCATTAACGCGTTTCAGCCCTGAGCGGTGACGCCTGAATCTGAAGCAGAGCGGCTTGCCAGCGGTGGCGATATCATGGACGCTGCCGCCGGCTAGCCAGACGGCTACAGGATCGCGTTGCGCAGACCAAAATGACTGAGCAATTAAATCGCTTAAACACTTCATAAGTCGCTACAAAATCTTCCCAATCCGACTTTTTCGAGTTCCCCTCCCAATTTTTCCCAACTGCTTGCCAGCTTTCACCTCATTGGTTACGGTTGGACACATGAAAACCTCTCAAACCCTCATTCTGTTGCGTCAACATCGCTGCCTCAGCCTCGTCAGTGCACGACTGCCAGGCTGAAATCGCGGTGCCTCGACCCTTCATCTGCGTTTCTCGTTAATCGGCTGGCCGCCTTCTTTCGGCCTTGAGTCCACAAAGGATTATTCTCATGACCATGCTCAAAGATCCCTCGAAGAAGTACCGCGCGTTTCCTGTCATCGACCTGCCCGATCGCACCTGGCCTTCCAAGACCATTACCGAAGTGCCGATCTGGTGCAGCTCTGACTTGCGCGACGGTAACCAATCGCTGATCGAGCCAATGGATTCGGTCAAAAAGCTGCGCTTCTGGAAAACCCTCGTTCAAGTGGGCGTGAAAGAAATCGAAGCTTCGTTCCCGGCGGCTTCGCAAACCGACTTCGACTTCGTGCGCACCCTGATCGAAGACGGCCACATCCCGGACGACACCACCATTCAGGTGCTGACACAGGGCCGTGAAGACCTGATCGCTCGCACTTTTGAATCCCTGCGCGGCGCGAAGAAAGCCATCGTCCACCTGTACAACGCGACCTCGCCGTCCTTCCGCCGCATCGTGTTCAATCAGGACAAGGACGGCATCAAGGCCATCGCGGTCAACGCTGCCAAGCTGTTCGTCAAATACGCTGCTCAGCAGCCGGAAACCCAGTGGCAGTTCGAATACTCGCCGGAAACCTTCAGCGCCACCGAACTGGATTTCGCCAAGGAAGTCTGTGACGCCGTGATCGAAGTGTGGAACGCCACGCCGCAGAACAAGGTGATCCTCAACCTGCCGGCCACTGTCGAAGTCGCCACGCCGAATATCTACGCCGACCAGATCGAGTGGTTCTGCCGCAACATCACCCGCCGCGACAGCGTGATCATCAGCCTGCACACCCACAACGACCGTGGCACTGGCGTGGCCGCTACCGAACTGGGCCTGATGGCGGGCGCTGATCGTGTCGAAGGCTGCCTGTTCGGCAACGGCGAGCGCACCGGTAACGTCGATCTGGTGACCGTTGCCCTCAACATGTACACCCAGGGTCTGAACCCGCAACTGGACTTCTCCGACATCGACGGCGTTCGTAAAGTCGTCGAAGAGTGCAACCAGATCCCGGTTCACCCTCGTCACCCGTACGTCGGCGACCTCGTGCACACCGCGTTCTCCGGTTCGCACCAGGACGCGATTCGCAAGGGCTTCACCCAGCAGAAAGAAGACGCACTGTGGGAAGTTCCGTACCTGCCGATCGACCCGGCGGACATTGGCCGCAGCTACGAAGCGGTCATTCGGGTGAACAGCCAGTCCGGCAAAGGCGGCATTACTTACCTGCTGGAACAGGAATACGGCATCTCGCTGCCACGTCGCATGCAGATCGAGTTCAGCCAGGTGGTTCAGGGCGAGACCGACCGTCTTGGCCTGGAGATGACCGCGCAGCAGATCTACTCGCTGTTCAAAACTGAATACCTGCAAGCCAACAAGCCCTACGCGCTGGTCAGCCATCGTCTCCAGGAAGAAAACGGTCACAGCGCCGTTGAAGTCGAAGTCACGGGCAAAGGTGACGGCGAAAGCAACCTGCACTGGAAGGGCCGCGGTAACGGCGCGCTGGAGGCACTGGTGGCCGGTCTGCCCGTCAAAGCCGAGATTATGGACTACAACGAACACGCCATCGGCGCGGGCACCACGGCCAAGGCCGCTGCCTACATCGAACTGCGCGTGAACGGCGAACGTGCGGTCCACGGCGTGGGTATCGATGAAAACATCACCACCGCCAGCTTCAAGGCCCTGTTCAGCGCACTGAACAGGGCACTGATTCAGGCTGAGGTCGCGGCACAGGCTGCTTGATGCCCGAGGATCGGTGATGACAGACCTGTAGGCGCGAATTCATTCGCGATGCGAGGGCGCCAGACGATGCATCTGTGTCGCCCGTTACATCTTTCGCGAATAAATTCGCTCCGACACATGATGTGTTTTAAACCATAAAAAGGCCCTGAAGCTCACGCTCCAGGGCCTTTTTTATGTGTGCCGTGTGGGTCAGGCCTTGGTGCTGACGGAGCCTTTCATCAATTCCAGCAATGACGCCTGAAGAGCGGTGAGTTGCGCCATGGTTCCAGCGATCTGCTGCTGGATAGCCATGACTTGCGCGGCTTTCTCCTGCTCGGGAGCCTTGCTGTTCAACGCGGCGGCGAGCTGTTGCTGCTGTTGCTCAAGCACCTTTTGCGTCTCTTTGATCTGATCTTGAAGTTGCTTGATCATCTGCTCGCGTGGCGACTGGGGCGCCTCCGCTTCTCCCGCTTTCTTACCGGGCTCGGTGTACGCCGTGCCGCGCAGGTTCACGCTGGCAGTCACCACATCGCTCTTGGTGGCCTGATCGTTTTTGAGCGCGACCGTAAAAGGATTGGCGTAAGGACTCAACGTGCTTGTATTGATCGTCGTCATGATGAACTCCTGTTCTGTGCACTTTGTATCGGCCAAGGTACAAAGAACTGAAGCCGATTCTTTACGTACACGAAAACGCCCCATGACCTTCGTCACGGAGCGCTTTTACGGGGGAAATGTCAGGCGGTGGTGTTGATGCTGCCAGACTTTTGCAACTGAGCCAGCGCGGCCTGCTGGGTCGCCAGCGTAGAAGTGGTCGTGGAAATCTGGCCCTGGATCGCCATGGCGCGCTGAGCTTTCTCTTCATCAGAGCCGCTGCTGGCGTTGGCTGCTGCCAATTGCTGCTCTTGCTGCTGCAACTGCTTTTGGGTTTCCTTGATCTGCTCTTCAAGCTTCTCGATGGCCTGCTCGCTCTCGCTGGAAGAACTGGAGCTGCCGCCCGCTGCCCCTGCGCCACCCGCAGCCCCGGCTCCGCCTGCCTGCGCGGTGGTAGAGCCCGCCGCAGCGGTAGTGGTGGAGGCGTCGCTGTCAGTCGAGGTCGTCGAGGTGTCTTTCTTGACGGCAACCGAGAAACTGCTGGTGTAGGAAGCGAGTGAAGAAGTGCTGATGGTGGTCATACCGATCTCCTGTTTGGGTACAACGCTATCGACCGCCACCCCCTCCAACTCTATGACGTTAGTGTATCTCGAATGTATCGGCGTCGAGATATGCCGGGAATTTCTGGCGATAGGCATCCAGGCTTTCAGCGGACAGGCTGACATGAAAAACCCCGTCAGCCCCACCAATATTCAGCAGGCTTTCACCCTGAAAATCCAGCACCTGACTGTCGCCGGTGTAGGCGAAGCCTTTGCCGTCGATGCCCACACGGTTCACCGCCGCGACGTAACACAGGTTCTCGATGGCCCGAGCCGGCAACAGGCGATTCCAGTGCTGACGCCGGGCCCCCGGCCAGTTGGCGGTGTACAGCAGCAGATCGGTGTCTTGAGCACCCCGGCTCCACACTGGAAACCGGAGGTCGTAGCAGATCAGCGGTCGAATTCGCCAGCCCTTGAGCTCGAACTGCACCTGACGCTCGCCTGCGCTGTAGTGCTCGTGCTCGCCTGCCATGCGAAACAGATGGCGTTTGTCGTAGTGCAACAGCTCGCCGTCCGGAAGGGCCCACAGCAAGCGGTTGCGATGGCTGCCGTCTTCCGCCCGAATGATGACGCTGCCGGTCACGACCGCGTTGAGGCGCTTGGCCTGATCGAGCAACCAGCGCGACGTGATGCCGTTTACAGGCTCAGCCAATGCTTCGGACTCCATCGAAAATCCGGTGGTGAACATTTCCGGCAGGATCACCAGATCAGCACCTTGGGCTTGTGACAGCAGCTCCTCGAAGTGCGCGTGGTTGGCCTGAGAGTCGTGCCAGACGAGGGTGGTCTGCACCAACGCCAGATTGAGGTTTGGCAATGAACTCAAATCGCGCATAGTTTTTCCGCTGCCAGACGCAACGTCTCCTCTCGCTTGGGAAAGCACAGGCGAATCAGGCGCTGGCCTTCGGGCGGATTCTGATAGAACACGGACGGGGGAATACTCGCCACTCCATGCTCGCGGGTCATCCACAGCGACATGTCCACGTCGTTCAGATCAGGACGAATCTGTGAGTAATCGACCAGTTGGAAATACGTCCCGGCGGCGCGGGTGAAAGTAAAACGCGAGCCTTCGAGGCGGTCGCAGAAATAATCGCGTTTAGCCTGATAGAACGCTGGCAGCTCCTCGACGTGCTCTGGACAGGCGGCCATGAAATCGGCCAACGCCCACTGCAACGGGGTCACGCCGCAGAAGCCGACGAACTGGTGAACCTTGCGCATCTCGGCGGTCAGCGCGGGCGGCGCTACCAGATAGCCGGTTTTCCAGCCGGTGACGTGGTACGTCTTGCCGAATGAACTCACGACGAATGCACGCGCATACAGTTCATCATGGGCCAGCACGCTGGCGTGTTTCACGCCGTCGAACACCAAGTGCTCGTACACCTCGTCGCTGACCAGGTAAATGTCACGGTCACGAATGAGCGCCGCCAACTGGTCGAGTTCGGCGCGGCTGATCAACGCACCGCTCGGGTTGTGCGGGGTGTTGATGATGATCATGCGGGTCTTCGGGCTCAACGCGGCGGTAAGCTGTTCCCAATCGATGGAGAAGTCACCCGCCTTGAGTTGCACATGCACGCAACGGCCACCGGCCAGTTCCACGGAAGGCTCGTAGCTGTCGTAACTGGGGTCGAACACGATGACTTCGTCGCCCGCCCGAACCACGGTCTGAATGGCGCAAAAGATGGCATGGGTCGCGCCGGGGGTGATGGTTACCTCGGTGTCGACGTTGACGTCACGGCCGTATGCACGCGCGATCTTGGCAGCCACTTGCTGACGTAGCGCGGGCAGGCCCGCCATCGGAGCGTATTGGTTGAAGCCGTCCATGGTGCGGCGACAAAGGGCTTCGCGCAGTGCGTCAGGCCCGTCGAAATCGGGAAAACCCTGGGAAAGATTGATCGCCCCGGTATCGGCTGCAAGCTGGGACATCACGGTAAAAATGGTGGTGCCAACGTTCGGCAATTTGCTGGTGATCATCGGGTTTTCCTGCTCCACACCCGGCTCCAGAACGGCACGGGGACCCGCAGAATAGCCCATCCTCGACGCATAAAAAAAGGCGCCATTGGCGCCTTTTCGAAGAAAGTCCGTTACCGAATCAACGCTTGTCCTTGCGCTTCTTCTCGGCTTTCTTGTGGTGCGACATCAAGCGACGCTTCTTGTTGACCTGACGATCGGTCAGCGTGTTCTTGTTGCCTTCGTACGGGTTGTCCCCACCTTTGAACTCGATACGGATCGGCGTACCGACCAGCTTGAGCACGCGGCGGTAGGTGTTTTCCAGATAGCGTACGTACGACTTGGGTACGCGCTCGACCTGGTTACCGTGGATCACGATGATCGGCGGGTTCGCGCCACCCAAGTGAGCATAACGCAGCTTGATCCGACGGCTGTTGACCATCGGCGGCTGGTGCTCGGTGACCGCGTCTTCGAGGATCTGGGTCAGGCGGCTGGTCGGCCAGCGCGTGACCGCCGACTTGAACGAGTTCTGCACCGATTGGTACAGGTTGCCAACGCCCGTGCCGTGCAGCGCGGAGATGAAGTGGATGTCCGCGAAGTCGACGAAGAACAACCGGCGCTCCAGTTCGGTCTTCACGTAGTCGCGCTCGCTCGGCACCATGCCATCCCACTTGTTCAGGGCGATGACCAGTGCGCGACCGGCTTCCAGCGCGAAGCCCAGCAGGTTCAGGTCGTGATCGACCACGCCTTCGCGAGCGTCCATGACGAAGATCACCACGTTGGCGTCTTTGATCGCCTGCAGGGTTTTCACCACCGAGAACTTTTCGACTTCTTCGTGGATCTTGCCGCGCTTGCGCACACCGGCGGTGTCGATCAGCGTGTACTTCTCGTCGTTGCGTTCGAACGGGATGTAGATACTGTCCCGGGTGGTGCCGGGCTGATCGTAAACGATGACGCGGTCTTCGCCGAGCATGCGGTTGACCAGCGTCGACTTGCCAACGTTCGGACGACCGATGATCGCGATCTTGATGCCGTCCTTCTCGCTAGGGCCAGGAATACGCTTGGCTTCCTCGCCTTCAGCGACGTCTTCCTCTTCGCCCTCTTCCACTTCATCAGCGTCTTTCGGGAATTCGCGCAGGGCGATGTCCAGCATCTGCGTGATGCCGCGACCGTGGGCGCCAGCGATCGGGATCGCGTCGCCCATGCCCAGTGGCGCGAACTCGGCACGTGCCATGTCAGGGTCGATGTTGTCGACCTTGTTGGCGATCACGTACGAGGTCTTGTTGCGCTTGCGCAAGTGCTCGCCAATCATTTGGTCGGCAGCGGTGAAGCCGGCCTTGGCGTCCACCAGGAACAGCACGACATCGGCTTCTTCGATGGCCAGCAGCGACTGCTCGGCCATCTTTTCGTCCATGCCGTGTTCATCACCGGAAATACCGCCGGTGTCGATCACAATGTAGGTGCGCCCTTGCCACTTGGCCTCGCCGTACTGGCGATCGCGGGTCAGACCGGACAAGTCGCCGACGATGGCGTCGCGACTACGGGTCAGGCGGTTGAACAAGGTGGACTTGCCGACGTTCGGTCGACCCACCAGGGCGATTACGGGAACCATGCGGCTCTCCACTTCGTTATTTCAGAAAATACAAAAGCCGCTGCAAGGCAGCGGCCGGAGTTCGGAGCGGCATTCAACACGCCGCAAGCCCCGTCAACGCGGGGCCGCCAGAGGAAAGCCGCCGAGCGGCCTCCTCTAGCATAGACAGCCACTACTTGATCGTCAGGGCTTCCAGCTTGCCGCTGTTGCCAAAGACGTAAATAGTGTTGCCGGAGACCAGCGGACGTGCACGCAGGCCGTCGCTGTCGATCTTTTCACGCCCGACAAAGTGACCGTCGACCTGGCTGAGCAGATGCAGATAACCCTCGAAGTCACCAACGGCCACGTAGCTGGAGAACACTTCCGGAGAGCCCAGTTGACGACGGGCCAGCGAGTCGTTGCTCCACAGCGCCGTGGAAGAACGCTCATCGACGCCTTCAACGGTGCCGTTGGCCAGCGAAACGTAGACGCTGCCGAAGCCTTGTGCCACGCCCGAATAGCTCGACGCATCACGCTGCCACAGCACGCGGCCGCTTTGCAGCTCCAGACCGGCTACACGACCCTGGTAGGTCGCCACGTACAAGGTGCTGCCGGACAACAGCAGGCCGCCGTCGATATCGACCACGCGATCCAGCTCCGAGCGACCTTGAGGAATCGCAACGCGCTGCTCCCAGACCGGTACACCGTTGGTGGTGTCGAGGGCCACGACCTTGCCGGTCGAGAGGCCAGCGACTGCCAACTGACTGGTCACGATCGGGGCGCCGGTGCCACGCAGGGTCAACACCGCAGGACTGCTTTCGTAAATCCAGCGCTGGTTACCTGTGGCGGCATCGTAACCGATAACCTTGTCGTCCTGAGTCTGAGCGACAACCACATCACCGTTGGTGGCCGGAGCGGACAGCACTTCGCTGGTCGCCTTGGCTTTCCACTTCTGCTCGCCGGTGGATTCGTCGAGGACGATCACTTCGCCACGCAGAGTACCGACCATGACCAGACCGGAACCTACGCCGACCGCGCCGGAAACAGGTTGCTCCAGCTCTTTCTTCCAGACCACGTCGCCATTGCTGCGGTTGATCGCCATGATCAGACCTTTAGCGTCGGCAGCGTAGATGTTGTCGCCATCGATGGCTGGAACGAGCATGTTGTAGATGTCGCCCTGGCCGTCACCGACCGAGCGGCTCCACAACTTCTGCAGGATCACTTCTTCCTTGAAGCTGGTGAGCTCGGCCGGAGGCAATTCCTTTTTGCTGTTGCTGCTGCAACCCGCGGCCAGAACGGCCAGAGCCAGCAATGCTGCATGTTTCCAACGAATCACGTCACGCATCCCCTTTCGCCAGATCGTCGAGCTTCATTTGCAGGCCACCCACTGCCGATTGCTCGGACAGCGCAGCCTTGGCTTTCTTGTATGCAGCGTACGCGTCATCGGTACGACCCAACTGAACCAGCAGGTCGCCACGCAGCTCTTCACGGCTGGCTTCGAAAGACTTGTCGACCTGACCGTCGAGCAGCTTCAACGCATCTTCCGCCTTGTTCTGGGCCGCAAGCACGCGAGCCAGACGTTGACGGGCGATTTCGCCCAAGGTCGGGTTGACCGGTTTGTCGTTGACGGCTTTCAGTTCACTGACCGCATCGTCCAGCTTCCCAGTGTCGACCGCCACCTTGGCCACGAACAGGCTGCCGTACTGAGCGTAGGCCGTGCCACCGAAATCGCTTTTCAGCTTGCCAGCGATGGCCGCCACTTGACCGGCATCCGCCTGGCCACTTGGCGTCAGGGCCGTTTCCAGCAATTGCTGGTACAACGCCGAAGCACCTTGTGCCTGGTTGTTCTGATAGCGATGCCAGGCCTGCCAGCCCAACACCACGATCACCGCGAGCAGACCGCCGGTGACCAAAGGCTTGCCGTTACGCTGCCACCAGTCCTTTACCGCCGCCAGCTGTTCATCATCGGTACTCGACACGCCACTACTCCTATCCAATCCGGCTATTTATTCGCTTCAGCCCTGCACGATGCAGGTGGCCAGGTGCTCGGAAAGAGCATCCCATGCAACAGTTTGTTGTTCGCCTTGACCGCGCAGCGGCTTGACGCCCACTTCCTTGCCCGCCAGTTCTTCGTCTCCCAGGATCAGCGCAAACAATGCGCCGCTCTTGTCAGCCTTCTTGAACTGGCTCTTGAAGCTGCCCGCCCCGGCGTTGACCTGCAGACGCAGGTTCGGCGCCTGATCGCGCAGACGCTCGGACAAGGCCAGTGCCGCCAGTTCAGCCGCTTCACCGAACGCGCAGACGTAGACGTCAACGGTACGAGAGATTTCTTCCGGGACTTTGTCCAGAGTTTCCAGCAGCAGGACCAGGCGCTCGATCCCCATGGCGAAACCGACGCCCGTGGTGGGCTTGCCGCCCATTTGCTCGACCAGACCGTCGTACCGGCCACCCGCGCAGACGGTGCCCTGAGCCCCGAGCTGATCGGTGACCCATTCGAAAACGGTCTTGCTGTAGTAATCCAGACCACGGACCAGCTTCGGGTTGATCACGTAAGGAATGCCAACAGCATCCAGGCGCGCCTTCAGGCCTTCAAAGTGAATCCGCGATTCTTCATCCAGATAATCCGCCAGCTTCGGCGCATCCACCAGAACGGCCTGGGTCTCAGGGTTCTTGGTATCCAGCACGCGCAGCGGGTTGGTTTTCAGACGGCGTTGGCTGTCTTCGTCCAGTTGGTCGTGACGCGCCGACAGGTACTCGACCAGCGCCTCGCGGTAACGCCCACGGGCTTCACTGGTGCCCAGACTGTTGAGTTCAAGCTTCACCGCACTGCGAATGCCCAACAATTCCCACAGACGCCAGGTCAGCACGATCAGCTCGGCGTCGATGTCCGGACCGTCGAGGTTGAACACTTCCAGACCGATCTGGTGGAACTGGCGATAACGGCCTTTTTGTGGACGCTCGTGGCGGAACATCGGGCCGATGTACCAGAGCTTCTGCACTTGGCCGCCGCCGGTGATCCCGTGCTCAAGTACCGCGCGCACGCAGGCCGCTGTGCCTTCAGGGCGCAGGGTCAGCGAATCGCCGTTGCGGTCTTCGAAGGTGTACATCTCTTTTTCGACGATGTCGGTGACTTCGCCAATAGAGCGTTTGAACAGATCGGTGAACTCGACGATCGGCATGCGGATCTGGCGATAACCGTAGTTATCCAGCAAACGCGATACGGTGCCTTCGAAGTAGCGCCACAGCGGGGTCTGGTCCGGCAGGATGTCGTTCATGCCACGAATGGCTTGCAGAGACTTACTCACAAAAATTCCTTGGAAAACTGGGTTAGCCGCGAACGATCAGCGCTGCGTCGGCCTCGACCTTTTCGGCCGCTTTCTGGCGGATCAGGCGTTCAAGCTCGTCCACCAGATTGTCATTGGTCAGCTTTTGCGATGGCTTGCCATCGATGTAGATCAGGTTCGGCGTGCCGCCCGTCAGGCCGACATGAGCCTCCTTGGCTTCGCCCGGACCGTTCACCACACAACCGATCACCGCCACATCCAGCGGGACCAGCAGGTCTTCAAGTCGCCCTTCCAGTTCGTTCATGGTCTTGACCACATCGAAATTCTGCCGCGAGCAGCTCGGGCAGGCGATGAAGTTGATGCCACGGGAACGCAGGTGCAGCGACTTGAGGATGTCGTAGCCGACTTTCACTTCTTCAACAGGATCGGCGGCCAGCGAGATACGGATGGTATCGCCAATTCCTTCGGCCAGCAGCATACCTAGGCCGACGGCCGATTTCACTGTGCCTGAACGCAAACCACCCGCTTCGGTGATCCCGAGGTGCAGCGGCTGGATGATTTGCTTGGCCAGCAGGCGATAGGCTTCGACGGCCATGAACACGTCCGACGCCTTGACGCTGACCTTGAAGTCCTGGAAATCCAGGCGATCGAGGTGTTCAACGTGGCGCAACGCCGACTCCACCAGCGCGGCCGGGGTCGGTTCGCCATACTTTTTCTGCAGGTCTTTTTCCAACGAACCGGCGTTCACGCCAATACGGATCGGAATGCCCCGGTCGCGTGCCGCATCGACCACCGCGCGCACGCGGTCCTCACGACCGATGTTGCCCGGGTTGATGCGCAGGCAATCGACGCCCAGTTCGGCCACGCGCAAGGCAATCTTGTAGTCGAAGTGGATGTCGGCCACCAGCGGCACTTTGACCAGCTGTTTGATACGTCCGAACGCCTCGGCGGCGTCCATGTCGGGGACGGACACACGAACGATGTCCACGCCCGCCGCTTCCAGACGATTGATCTGGGCAACGGTGGCGGCGACGTCGTTGGTGTCGCTGTTGGTCATGCTCTGTACCGCAATCGGCGCATCGCCGCCGACCGGCACGGAGCCGACCCAGATTTTACGAGATTCGCGACGTTTGATCGGAGATTCGCCGTGCATGACTTATTGCCCCAGCTTCATGCGAGCCGTCTGGCCCGATGTGAAAGGTGTGACGTCCACCGGCTGGCCGTTGTAGCTGACCTGTGCGGCTCGGGCCACACCCAGACGAACCGACAAAGGCGGCTTGCCGCTGACGCTGACATTGTCGCCCGAATGCTTGAGGCCGGTGCTGAGCACCTTGCCGTTGGCGTCGGTGATCTGAAACCAGCAATCGGCGGTGAACTGCAACTGGACCTGACCAAAACCGGCGGGCGTCGGTGCGGCGTCAGCCAAGGTTGGCGCAGGCGCGGGTGCGGGAACGGCTGCCGTGGATGGTGCGGTCGTTGCACCTGGCATCGGAACGGTGTGCACAGGCACAGTCGGCGTCGCAGCAGTGCCGTGAGTCGGAGCGACTGGCGCAGTGGTCGCTGGCGCAGTCGTGGTCGGCGCAGCGGAGGTCGTCGGTGCGGTGGTGGACGAGTCGGTGTTGTTGAGCGGCAGTGGCGCTGTGTTGTTCTGCCCTTCTGCGACCGCTTGATCTTCAGGCTCGTCCAGCGGGTGAATCTGGGTAGTGCCGTCGGCGCTTTCGACTTCGACGTGCTCCATGCCCAGACTGGTCGGCTCCTTGCCACGCAAAGTCGCCTGATCCTGCCACCACACAAAACCGCCACCAATCAACGCAACCAGCAATAACAGGCTGACAATGCGCAGAATATTGTGGGAAAGACGCACAGGCTCTTCGATACGACCCAAGGCGTGAACGTTGCTGCCCTGTCCGTCGGTGCCGGTGTATTGATCGAACTGAGCGACCAGCGCGGTCTGATCCAGGCCCATCAGTTTCGCGTAGGCACGGATGTAGCCCCGGGCAAACGTGTGGCCCGGAAGCTTCTCAAAATCGCCCGACTCCACATAACCCAGGGAAGTCGCGGTGAGGTTCAACCTCAAAGCCACATCTGGCAGCGACCAGTTTTTACTCTCGCGAGCCTGGCGCAAGGTTTCACCAGGGTTCGTACGAGTGGCTGCTACAACTTCGGGATGCGCCGCTTTCATCATTGCTCCGACAGGTATTGCTGATATTCCGGCGTGCCGGGATAGAGTCTTTTTAGTTGCAGGCCATAACTGGCCGCCTTGTTGCGATCGTCATAGATCTTCGCCAGGCGCGTCCCCAGCAACAGGCTACGTGCATTCTGCTCGCTCAGTTGGCTGAAACGGTCATAGTAATCACGCGCCGGCACATAATGCCTGTCTTCGTAAGACAACTCAGCCATTTCCAGCAACGCACGTGGCTGTTGGGCGTCGAGCCTGAGGGCCTTGGTGAACTCGTCGAGCGCCTGATCCCTATTGCCCAGCATCACGGAGGTCATGCCGAGGTTCTCGAACACCCGGGCACGCTCGGCATACAGGTTGTCATCCGCAGCCTGCTGGAAGCGCTCGTAAGCGTCTTTGTAGCGTTTTTGCTGGTAGAGAAAGCTGCCGTAATTGTTGAGGATGCGAGCATCCTTGGGGCGAGAGGACAACGCTTTCTTGTAATACTGATCTGCAAGCTCAGGCTCGGCCTCGGCCTGAAACACCAGGCCCAGTGCAGCATTGGCGTCGGGGTCTGAACTGTCCAGTTCCAGGGCCTTTTTCAACGGTGCCTTCGCACGCTCCATCTGCCCCTGCTGCAGATAGCCGATCCCCAACTGCACATAAGCCTGACGAGCATCTTCACGTCCCTTGCCGGTACTCATCGGATCAACGTTGCCGGTGGAAACACAGCCAGCCAGCAACGTGACAAAACACAGCAGCAGCGCAGCGCGCAGGGACATAGAGATCCTCTCAGTCAATTTCGCAGTCAGGTGCGAGCCGCAGCGACCTGAGCCCCTTCGGTCTCGGCACTGAGCTCGCGCACAGCAATGTAGCGTTCGCTGCGGCGAGTGCGGTCCATTACCTGCCCGACCAGTTGGCCACAGGCAGCATCGATGTCCTCACCGCGCGTGGTGCGCACAGTGACGTTGAATCCAGCGTGGTGCAGCAGATCCTGAAAACGACGGATCGCGTTATTGCTCGGACGCTCATAACCCGAATGCGGGAACGGGTTGAATGGAATCAGGTTGATCTTGCACGGCGTGTCCTTGAGCAGCTCAATCATCTCCACGGCATGCTCAGGCTTGTCGTTGACGTCCTTGAGCAGGGTGTATTCGATGGTCAGGACGCGCTTCTCACCCAATGCCGACATGTAGTTGCGGCAGGATTCGAGCAGCATTTTCAACGGGTATTTCTTGTTGATCGGCACCAACTGGTTGCGCAACGCGTCATTTGGCGCGTGCAGCGAAAGCGCCAGCGAAACGTCAATGTGCTGTGCCAGCACGTCGATCATCGGTACCACGCCGGAGGTGGACAGCGTCACCCGACGTTTGGAGATGCCATAGCCGAAGTCGTCCATCATCAGACGCATGGCGGCAATGACATTGTCGAAGTTCAGCAGTGGCTCGCCCATGCCCATCATCACCACGTTGGTGATGGCACGGTCGACGGTCGCCGGGACACTGCCGAAAGATTTGTTGGCAATCCACACCTGACCGATGACTTCGGCGGCGGTGAGGTTGCTGTTGAAGCCTTGCTTGCCGGTGGAGCAGAAACTGCAATCCAGCGCGCAGCCCGCTTGGGAAGAGACACACAAGGTGCCACGTTTGCCCTGGGGGATGTAAACAGTCTCGACGCAGCTGCCGGACGCCACGCGCACGACCCACTTACGGGTGCCGTCGGTGGAGATGTCCTCGCTGACGACTTCGGGACCCCGAATTTCGGCACGACGCTCAAGCTTTTCGCGCAGCGCCTTGCCGACGTTCGTCATGGCTTCGAAATTATCGACGCCATAGTGGTGAATCCACTTCATGACCTGACCGGCACGGAAGCGTTTCTCCCCGATGGACTCGAAGAATTTTTCCATTTCCTGGAGGGTCAGACCCAACAGGTTGATTTTGCCAGTCGTATCAGTCATGGATTCACCCTCACTCGCAGCAGCAGCTTAGCGAGTGGTTACCTCGGTAGCAGCGAAGAAGTAAGCGATTTCGCGAGCAGCAGCAGCTTCGGAGTCCGAACCGTGAACGGCGTTGGCGTCGATGGACTCGGCGAAGTCAGCACGGATGGTGCCGGCAGCAGCTTCTTTAGGGTTGGTAGCGCCCATCAGCTCACGGTTTGCCAGGATGGCGTTTTCGCCTTCCAGCACCTGAACGACAACCGGACCGGAAGTCATGAAATCAACCAGGTCGCCGAAGAAACCACGGGCGCTGTGCTCAGCGTAGAAACCTTCTGCTTCGGCCTTGGACAGTTGCTTCAGTTTCGAAGCGACGACGCGCAGACCGGCTTTTTCGAAGCGGGTGGTGATCTCGCCGATTACGTTTTTAGCAACAGCATCAGGCTTGATGATCGAGAAAGTACGTTGAACAGCCATGGTGTAACTCCAGAAACGGTGATTATTGCGAAAAATTAAACCCGCGAATTATACGCGGGTTCTGGTGTATTGCCTAACGTGCAGAGATGATCAGTCTATTTCATCGGCCCAAAGGGTCTGAACCGCTTCCAGTACCTTCTCGCCGACCCGACCCGACGTGTCGTCGAAATCAGGCAATTGCTGGATCATCTGTTGCAGTTTGACGAAGCCTACCGAGTAAGGATCGAGCCCCGGATGGGTCTCGGCCAACTCTTCGGCAATGCGTTGTACGTCATTCCAACCGTAGCTCATGACAATCCCTCAGTCAGTGCGGCGCTTCGGCGGCATGGTTAAGCGAATATTTCGGAATCTCGACGGTCAGGTCTTCGGTACCGACCTTGGCCTGACATGCCAGGCGGGAAGTCGCTTCCAGGCCCCACGCACGATCAAGATAGTCTTCTTCCAGCTCGTCGGCCTCTTCCAGCGAATTGAAACCCTCGCGGATGATGCAATGGCACGTGGTGCACGCACACACACCGCCACACGCGCTTTCCATCTCGATATGGTGCTCATGAGCCAGTTCGAGGATGGATGTGCCTGGCGCAGCCTCGACCACCAACCCGTCCGGGCAAAACTCCTTGTGGGGGAGAAAAATCACCTGCGGCATCAATTATTCCTCAATCTCATTCAGGTTGCGTCCTGACAGGGCGGCTTTCACCGTCGAGTCCAGGCGGCGGGCGGCGAACGCATCGGTCACCTGCGACAGACGCTTGGTCTGCTGCTCGATGGCCGCACCGTCGGTGCCCTTGATCAATTCACGAAGTTCGTCGACCTGCATCTCGATGACCATGCGTTCCTCGGCGTCGAGCAAACGCTCGCCATCAGCCTGCAACGCGCCTTCGACGGCCTCGACCAGGCGTTGGGCGTCGACCTGCTGCTCGCGCAGCACACGCGCGACCTTGTCGTCACCGGCGTACTGGAACGAATCCTTGAGCATGCGGGTGATTTCACCGTCGGTCAGGCCATAGGAAGGCTTGACCTGAATGCTCGATTCCACGCCCGACGCCAACTCGCGAGCGGAAACGCTCAGCAGACCATCGGCATCGACCTGGAAGGTGACACGAATTTTCGCCGCACCCGCGACCATCGCGGGAATGCCTCGCAGGTCAAAGCGCGCCAGCGAACGGCAGTCGCTGATCAGTTCACGCTCACCTTGCAAGACGTGAATCATCATGGCCGACTGCCCGTCTTTATAGGTGGTGAACTCTTGGGCGCGGGCCACCGGAATCGTGGTGTTGCGCGGGATCACCTTCTCCATCAACCCGCCCATGGTCTCAAGACCAAGGGACAGCGGAATCACGTCCAGCAGCAGCAACTCGCCACCATCACGCTTATTGCCTGCCAGTGTATCGGCCTGAATGGCCGCGCCGATGGCAACCACTTGATCCGGGTCGATTTCAGTCAACGGCTGACGACCGAACAGCTCAGCGACCGCTTCACGCACACGCGGCACGCGAGTGGAACCGCCGACCATGACCACCGCTTCCACTTCGTCCAGCTCGATGCCGCAATCGCGTACTGCACGACGACAGGCCTTGAGGCTGCGGGCAATCATCGGCTCGGCAAGGGCGTCGAACGCGGCGCGGGTCAGCACGCCAGTCCAGGCGCCGTGAACGACGTCCACGGAATCGGTATCGGTGAGGGCTTCTTTGGCTGCGCAAGCCGTCTGCATCAGACGGCGCTGGGCCGAAGGGTCGAGATCGTCGGACAGACCGGCCTCGGCAATGATCCAGCTGGCAATCGCATGGTCGAAATCGTCGCCGCCCAGCGCGCTGTCGCCACCGGTGGCCATGACTTCGAAAACGCCGCCGGTCAGGCGCAGAATCGAGATATCGAAGGTGCCGCCGCCGAGGTCGTAAATGGCGACAACGCCTTCGGCGTTTTGGTCCAGGCCGTAAGCCACTGCCGCCGCCGTGGGCTCATTGAGCAGGCGCAACACGGTCAGACCCGCCAGCTTGGCGGCGTCTTTGGTGGCTTGACGCTGTGCGTCATCGAAATACGCTGGCACGGTGATCACCGCGCCCACCAGTTCGCCACCCAACGTCGCTTCGGCGCGCTGACGCAGCACCTTGAGGATGTCAGCGGAGACTTCAACCGGGCTTTTCGCGCCCTGAACGGTCTCAATGAATGGCATGTGCGACTCACCGCCAATGAAGCGGTAAGGCAGCTGCTCACCCAAATGCTTCACGTCGGAGATACCGCGCCCCATCAGACGCTTGACCGAGATAATGGTGTTCAGCGGGTCAGAGGCGGCGGCGTCCTTGGCGGACTGGCCGACTTCGACACGATCAGCGTGATAACGCACCGCCGACGGCAGGATGACCTGCCCGTTCTGATCGGGAAGAGGCTGACTGATGCCACTGCGCAGGGCAGCGACCAGCGAGTTGGTGGTGCCGAGATCGATCCCGACGGCCAGACGACGCTGATGAGGTTTTGGACTTTGGCCGGGTTCGGCGATCTGCAGTAGAGCCATTGCTTTTCTGATATCACTGGCGCGCCGCCCAAAAGGCGGCGCGGGGTTAATCGTCGAGGCGCTCTTCCAGCTGGCGCACTTCGTAGGAAAGCTTGTCGAGGAACTGCATGCGACGCATCAGGCGTTCGGCCTGTTCGCGCTGTGCAGCATCGTCCCAACAGGCTGCGAAGCTATCATTCAGTTCTTCCTGCGCCACCTTGAGCCGACGCTTGAAGGTCGCGACACCGTCCAGATCCGCCTCGTCTTGCAGGTCTTCGAGCTCTTCGCGCCATTGCATCTGCTGCATCAGGAACTCGGGGTCGTGAACCGTGACCTCCAGCGGCACCTCACCTTTGAGCGCCAACAGATAACGCGCCCGTTTAGGCGCACTCTTGAGCGTCTGGTAGGCATCGTTCAAGCTCGCCGAGCGCTCCAGCGCAACGCGCTGCTCACGCTCGGAAGCGTCAGCGAAGCGGTCGGGGTGCACGCCACGGGCAAGCTCGCGATAACGCGTAGCCAACAGGTCAAGATCCAGACGGAAACCCGGTTGCAGATCGAATAGAGCGAAATGACAAGGAGTACCCACGACAAGCCTCAGACGTTAAAGCTTTCGCCGCAGCCACATTCACCGCGCGAGTTGGGGTTGTTGAACTTGAAGCCTTCGTTCAACCCTTCCTTGACGAAATCGAGTTCGGTGCCGTCGAGGTAAACCAGGCTCTTGGGATCGATGATCACCTTGACGCCGTGGTACTCGAAAACGGTGTCTTCGCTTTCCGGTTCGTCGACGAATTCAAGTACGTACGCCAGGCCGGAACAGCCTGTGGTGCGAACGCCCAGACGAATGCCATCACCTTTGCCGCGCCCATCAAGGGAACGACGTACGTGATTGGCGGCCGCTTCGGTCATGCTGATAGCCATCGTGACTCCTTACTTGCAAGCGGGGTGAAGACTGCTCAGAGCAGGCCTTTCTTCTGCTTGTAATCGCGAACGGCGGCCTTGATGGCGTCTTCGGCGAGTACGGAGCAGTGAATTTTCACCGGCGGCAGGGCCAGTTCTTCAGCCAGTTGAGTGTTCTTGATGGTCTCTGCTTCGTCCAGAGTCTTACCTTTCATCCACTCGGTCGCCAGGGAGCTGGAGGCGATGGCCGAACCGCAGCCGTAGGTCTTGAACTTGGCGTCTTCGATGATGCCTTGCTCATTGACCTTGATTTGCAGGCGCATGACGTCGCCGCACGCCGGAGCGCCGACCATGCCAGTGCCGACATCAGGGTCTTCCGCGTTCATCTTGCCGACGTTGCGCGGGTTCTCGTAGTGGTCGATGACCTTTTCGCTGTAAGCCATGGTGCAATCCTCATCAGTTTGTCGCTCTGGCGACACTTCAAAAACCCGGTTTTCAAAGCGCCGCATTCATGTGGCGACTTGAAATTAGTGTGCGGCCCACTCGATCTTCGAGATGTCGACGCCGTCTTTGAACATGTCCCACAGCGGCGACAGAGCGCGCAGCTTGGTGACGGCCTCACAGACTTTCTGCGCAGCCCAGTCGATCTCTTCTTCGGTGGTGAAGCGGCCGAAGGTGAAACGGATCGAACTGTGTGCCAGTTCGTCGTTGCGACCCAGGGCACGCAGAACGTAGGAAGGCTCCAGGGAAGCCGAGGTGCACGCAGAACCGGACGACACCGCCAGATCCTTGAGCGCCATGATCAGCGACTCGCCTTCAACGTAGTTGAAGCTCAGATTCAGGTTGTGCGGCACGCGGGCTGTCAGGCTGCCGTTGACGTACAGCTCTTCGAGATGCTCGACCTGCTTGTAGAAGCGGTCACTGAGCGCCTTGAGGCGAACGTTTTCAGCAGCCATCTCTTCTTTCGCGATACGGAATGCTTCGCCCATGCCGACGATCTGGTGAGTGGCCAGGGTGCCGGAACGCATGCCGCGCTCGTGACCGCCACCGTGCATGGTCGCTTCGATACGGACGCGAGGCTTGCGGCTGACGTACAGCGCGCCGATGCCTTTAGGACCGTAAGTCTTGTGCGCCGAGAAGGACATCATGTCGACTTTCAGCTTGGACAGGTCGATCTCGACCTTGCCAGTGGACTGAGCAGCGTCAACATGAAACAGCACGCCGCGCGAACGGGTCAGTTCGCCAATCGCAGCGATGTCGTTGACGGTGCCGATTTCGTTATTGACGTGCATGATCGAGACCAGAATGGTGTCGTCACGCAGCACAGCTTCGATCATGGACGGCGTAATCAGACCGTCTTCGGTCGGGTCCAGGTAGGTGACTTCGAAACCCTCACGCTCCAGTTGGCGCATGGTGTCGAGGACAGCCTTGTGTTCGATCTTGCTGGTGATCAGGTGTTTGCCCTTGGTCGCGTAGAAATGCGCGGCGCCCTTGATGGCCAGGTTGTCAGACTCGGTGGCACCGGAGGTCCATACGATTTCACGCGGGTCAGCATGAACCAGATCAGCGACCTGACGACGAGCGTTCTCAACCGCCTCCTCGGCTTTCCAGCCGAAGACGTGGGAGCGCGACGCCGGGTTACCGAAGTTGCCATCCACCAGCAAGCAATCGCTCATTTTCTGCGCAACCCGCGGATCGACCGGGGTCGTCGCGGAATAATCGAGGTAAATCGGCAATCTCATTGAATATCTCCTATCGGGCAGGCGCGCCGCGCGTTCATCTGCGTTCACTCAACGGCGGATGTTTCAATCTTGTCCAGAAACTGCGTCTTGGTATTGCAACGACGCAGGTCCTGACGTTGGGCGACTTCCTGCACTTCACGGCGAGTGACGAGGTCGGCCAGGCTGATACCGCTTAGAAATTCATGAATCTGCTGGCTGAGGTCGCACCACAGATGGTGGGTGAGACAGGTATCGCCAGCATGGCAATCACCGAGCCCCTGACAGCGCGTCGCATCAACCGATTCGTTGACTGCATCGATCACTTGCGCCACCTGGATACCCTGCATGTCGCGGGACAACTGGTAGCCGCCACCGGGACCACGCACGCTGGACACAAGATTGCTGCGACGCAGCTTGGCGAACAGTTGTTCGAGGTAGGAAAGGGAAATCCCTTGCCGCTCGGAGATATCGGCCAGAGACACTGGCCCATGCTGCGCGTGCAACGCCAGATCAAGCATGGCAGTGACGGCGTATCGGCCCTTTGTAGTCAGTCGCATGACGTGTACCGCGGAGGTTCGGAATGAGGGCGAGTATGCTATTCCCGAGTATTTAAGTCAACTATAAGACCTAGCAAAGCAGTAGGGATTACCCGCAAAGAGCGGGCGGCATAATAGCAAGATCAGAGGTCAAATGGCATGTTCCAACGACCCTTTTAGAGTCGTTTGCGTCAAATGCCTTGACCCACTTTGGTCGCGTTGCGCTCTTCGATGCAGTCGAACACGTCTTTTCGCAGCTCCGGCAGCTCCTGTTCGCGATACTCGCAACCGAGGCTCTTGAGCGCCTTGCCCATGTCTTCCATGCGCACGTCGACCGCCTGAAGGTGATCGAGCAACTGGCCGATAGCCTTGGCGACCGGGTCCGGCATGTCCTCACTGACGCCATACGCGTCAAAGCCGATCTTTTCGGCCATCGCCTTGCGCTTGGCGTGGGTCTCGTCCTCATCTGCCTTGACGATGATGCGCCCTGGAATGCCCACCACCGTCGCGCCCGCCGGCACCGGCTTGGTGACGACCGCATTGGAACCGACTTTGGCACCCGCACCGACGGTGAACGGGCCAAGCACCTTCGCACCCGCCCCCACCACAACACCGGATTCCAGCGTCGGATGGCGCTTGCCTTTATTCCAGCTGGTGCCGCCCAGCGTCACACCCTGATAGAGCGTCACGTCGTCGCCGATTTCAGCGGTCTCGCCAATGACGATGCCCATGCCGTGGTCGATGAAGAAACGGCGGCCTACCTTGGCACCCGGGTGGATTTCGATCCCCGTCATCCAGCGGCCGAAATTCGAGACCATACGAGCAGGCCATTTCAGGTCCTTGCCCCACAGCCAGCCTGATAACCGATGCAGCCAGATCGCGTGCATGCCGGGGTAGCAGGTCAGCACTTCGAATGCGTTACGGGCTGCCGGGTCACGGTGAAATACGCTTTGAATGTCTTCTCGCAAACGCTCGAACATCACTGATCCTTCCGCTTGTAGGGCTCACCGTTGGCCGTTTTCTGGGTCTCGGTGAGGATGCCACGCAAAATGTTCATTTCGGAGCGACTGACAGCAGAGCGACCATAAAGCCGACGCAACCGCGCCATCAGATGACGAGGCTTCTCGGGATCAAGGAAGCCAATGCTGACCAACGTGGCTTCCAGATGCTCATAGAATTTTTCCATCTCATCCATGGTCGCCAGCTCGTTACTGCGTACGGACGTCACTTCGTATTTCTCGACCTTGCTCGCCTGCCCTTCCGCCGCCAACCACGCCATGCGTGCCTCGTAGCTCAACACCTGAACAGCGGCCGCCAGGTTGAGCGAGCTGAATTCGGGGTCGGACGGAATGTGCACATGGTAATGACAGCGTTGCAGCTCCTCATTGGTCAGGCCGGCGTATTCACGGCCAAACACCAGAGCGATCTCTTCACCCTGAGCAGCGTGCTCGATGGTCTTGACGCCCGCTTCACGAGGGTCAAGCAAGGGCCAGGGGATACGACGATCCCGGGCGCTGGTGCCCATGACGAGATTGCAGCCAACCAGCGCATCTTCGAGTGTCGCGACCACCTGGGCGCTTTCCAGAATGTCGCCGGCCCCGGAGGCACGGGCATCGGCTTCGTGATGGGGGAAATGCGCAGGGTCGACCAATACCAGCCGCGACAGCCCCATGTTCTTCATGGCACGCGCCGCACCACCGATATTCCCCGGATGACTGGTTCCGACCAGAACGACACGAATGTTTTGCAGCACTGGGGCAGTCTCGCTAGCAGCTGGAAAGGGGGAGGAATCTTACAGAAGCGCCCGGCCCAAGGCTATGAACCCTTGCGCCAACGCCTCTGGATAGGCCCTGAAACTGACACGAATCCGCGACCGCCCGTCGCGCATGAGGCGACGAGACGCGGAGGAAAGGCCGTCTTCGCGCTGGAAATCATCGACAAGAACCCCTAGAATGCCCGGCTCTCTTTAACGACCTAGGTGATTACATCCATGCAGCCCATGCTGAATATCGCGCTGCGCGCCGCCCGCAGCGCCAGCGAATTGATTTTCCGCTCCATCGAGCGCCTGGATACCATCAAGGTCGACGAAAAAGACGCGAAAGACTACGTAACCGAGATCGATCGCGCCGCTGAAAAAACCATCATTGAGGCGCTGCTGAAGGCTTACCCGAATCACGGCATCCTTGGCGAAGAAAGCGGCCTTAAAGAAGGCACCGGCGAAGGCGCCGATTACCTGTGGGTCATCGACCCGCTGGACGGCACCACCAACTTCGTACGCGGCGTGCCGCATTTCGCAGTCAGCATTGCCTGCAAATACCGCGGTCGCCTGGAACACGCCGTGGTTCTCGACCCGGTTCGCCAGGAAGAATTCACCGCCTCCCGTGGTCGTGGCGCTCAGCTGAACGGCCGCCGCCTGCGTGTCAGCCCGCGCAAGAGCCTGGAAGGCGCCCTGCTCGGCACCGGCTTCCCGTTCCGCGAAAACCAGCTCGACAACCTGGACAACTACCTGAACATGTTCCGTTCGCTGGTCGGCCAGACCGCAGGCATCCGTCGCGCGGGCGCCGCAAGCCTGGACCTGGCTTATGTTGCAGCCGGTCGTTTCGACGCGTTCTGGGAGTCGGGTCTGTCCGAGTGGGACATGGCCGCCGGCGCCCTGCTGATTCAGGAAGCAGGCGGCCTGGTCAGCGATTTCAACGGTGGCCACGAATTCCTTGAGAAAGGCCACATCGTTGCGGGCAACACCAAGTGCTTCAAAGCCGTGTTGACCTCAATCGCACCGTTCGTGCCAGCGTCGCTCAAGCGCTAAGCGTTGATGCTACAAAAAAACCGGCCATGTGCCGGTTTTTTTTATGCCTATGAATCTCCACGGCGCTAACGGCTACAAACGGACCTGTAGGAGCGAATTCATTCACGAGACGGCGGTTCAGGCGATAAAAATGTGTCGTCTGCATGGGCGCCTCGCGAATGAATTCGCTCCTACAGGTTGATCATCGGCGGTGGCGCCTCCCACTCAACTCTCGGGACAAACCGATGAAGTTCTGTAACGGTGGCAGTTGATTGAAGCTGCGACACACCAACGTGATCGGCGCATGCAGTCGGGGCTTGGCGTCGACGATCGGGCAATAGACAACGCTCTCTTTGTGCACGTCCTTCATCGACGCGGGCACGATGGAAATCCCCGCGCCCGCAGCCACCAGACTGACGTTGGTCAGCATCCGCTCAACCTCAAAGGCGATCTTCGGATTGAAGCCCGCGTTTTGGCAGGCCTTGATGAGATTGGCGTACATCCCCGGCGCTCCGGGACGACGGACGAGAATGAACTGCTCGTCGGCCAGATCGTTGAGCGAAATGGAAGGCGCCCCATTGCCCGTATCGCGCCCCGCCAATAGACGATGACCCACCGGCAATGTCAGCAACATCTCCTCGTTAAGCAAGCGGTGGAACTCGATGCTTTGATGCCGCCCCACCGGCGCACGCAGAATCCCGACGTCGACGCTGCCTTCAATGGCCGCTTCGGTCAGTTGCTGGGCGCTGCCTTCTTTGAGCATCACGGCAACGCCAGGAAAGCGCTCACGGTAGGCGCGGATAATGCGCGGGATCAATGGATGGGCTGCAGCCGAACTGGTGAATCCCACCCCCAACTGTCCCTCGATGCCGTGGGCTGCGCGGGAAGCCTTGAGCGATCCTTCTTTGACCCGCGCCAGAATGTCCTGCGCTTCCTGCAGAAAGACCTGCCCGCCCGCCGTGAGATCCACTCCCTTGGGATGGCGTTTGAACAGCTCGAAACCCAACTCGTCTTCCAGCGCACGGATCTGCTGGCTCAACGGAGGCTGCTGCATGTTCAATCGCGCCGCCGCACGGGTGAAATGTCGCTCTTCGGCCACCATGACGAAATAGCGCAGATGACGAAGCTCCATGGTGGTCTATCCCGCAGCGAGGTTTTATGATTGCCGCCCGGTCATTGCGACAGCAGGCCGGCAAGCGTGCCCAATCGCCACCGTGCTGACAAGCCACGCTCATGACAATAAATACAACATCTCCGGAACGCCGATGCCGACAAGGCTTTTGAGCAGTGCCACGTTGCAACTTCTATTGGCCATCTTCTGTGGCGCGCTGCTGGGTGTCTTCGATCCGAAGCTCGCCGTTGAGATGAAACCGCTGAGCGACGGGTTCATCAGGGTCATTGGCTGGCTGATGCCGTTCATGATGTTCCTGCTGATCGCTTCGGGCGTTGCGGGCCTCAAGGTCAGGCAACGCGGGTTGGCGGGCAAGGTGTGGCTTTACTTTCAGGCGATGGCGCTGCTGTCGCTGTGCCTCGGTTGCCTGATCGCAGAACTCACTCATCCCGGCGCAGGCGCCACGCTGAGCACCTCGAACGTTTCCCTTTACCTCGGGCACATTCCTCCAGCGACGCCAGGCTTTTCCTGGTCCGCCGTCGGCTCGATTTTGTTGCGGGCGCTCACTCAGAATCCGATCTTGCAGGTCATGCTCGCGGGCTTAGTGACAGGCTTTGTGATGATGCGCGCCAAAGGCCACCGCCAGACTGATCGCTTGCACGCATTGCTGGAAAAGCTGGTAGAGCTGCTGTTCAAGGGCTTGAGGATCATTCTGCGTTTCGCACCGCTCGCCGCGTTTGGCGCCATCGCATTTACCCTCGGAAAATTCGGCCCCGCGTCCGCGCTGCCGTTGCTGAAGTTCGTCGCGGTGATGTACCTGGCCAGTGGCGCCTTTGTTGTATTGGTGCTGATACCGGTGGCGCAGCTGTCCGGCGTGTCGCTCTGGTCGCTGGTGAAACACGTCAAAGATGAACTGCTGTTGGTCACCTTCACCGGATCGTCCGTCGCCGCCCTCCCCGGCCTGATCGAGAAAATGCAGACACTGGGTTGCGAGCGGCAATTGACCCGATTGGTCCTGACCACGGGTTACACCTTCAACCTGAGCGGCTCGAACATCTACTTGATCACGGCGGTCCTGTTTCTGGCTCAGATGTCGGGCATCGAACTGACAGGTTCGGATCTGCTGACCCTGCTGTTGATTTCGCTGGTGACGTCGCTGGGTTCGACCAGCATGGCTGGCTCGGCGTTCTTTACGCTGATCGCCACGCTCAATCTGCTGCACATCGTGCCGGTGGAGGGCGTAGGTTTGCTGCTGGGCGTGGAGCGATTGATGAAATGCCGCGTACTGACCAACGTACTGGGCAACTGTGTCGCGTGCCTGGCGATTGCGCGGTGGCAGAATGCCCCAAACCTGTGGGAGCGAACTCATTCGCGAGACGGCGGCATGGGCGGGAATTCTCTACCGCCCAAGACATCGAATCGCGAATAAATTCGCTCCCCAGGATTTTGGTCAATCCATCAGGCAGTTTTTCAGAAGCTGACCTCAGCCCTTGGACGACAACAGCTTCTCGAACGCCCGGTCCAGATTGCCTTCCGCCTGGGTCAGCTTTTCCCGACGCTCACGCAGCCAGGTCTGATCGCCTTCCAGGTTTTTGTGCGCCTCCGCCAACATGCGCTTGACCTCTTCCGGTTGCGGGCCGCCAGTCCCCTTGCGGGTCTTGACCATGTTTTCCGGCGACAACGACCCTCGGAAAGTCGCTTCATCCAACGGCAGAGTGTTCGGTTTCCACTGGTACTTGTCGGCAGCTTTGGTGTAGAGCTTCTGCGCGTCGGCGTACGGGAAGGTCTTTGGCGTAAGGCCCTGATCGCGAGCCTGTTCGACGATCAGCGAAGCGAAGCTGTGGCCGATACGAAACGGTACTTTCTGTGTGCGCTCCAGCGTGTCGGCGAGTTCCATGGACGTGGTCCATTCATTTTCCAACTCTTCCCGCGCACGCTGCGGATTAACCTGCAACGCGTCGAGCACGGCATCCATCGCACCGAACATATCCTTGGTCGAATCGAAGACCCCCAGCGAGTCAAAAGCAAACTTGTAATCGGTCATGCCGGTGGTGACGTTGTGGGCGCGCAAGGTCACGGTCTGTGCCAGGCCTACCACATCGGACGCCGTTTCACGCGCACGCATCAGAAGACCCGGATTGCGCTTCTGTGGCATGGCGCTGCTGGTGTAGGTCTTTTCCTCGTCCAGCAACAGCCAAGGACGAATCTGGTGATATTGCGTGTGAATGTCGCCGATCAGCGCACCGATCCGAATGGCGGATGACGAGGCCACGTTGGCGGCTTCGATGGGAATGTCGTAGGTGGAAACCTGGCTGGAATCCAGCGAGTTTTCACGCACCCCGTCGAAACCCAGCAGCTCGGCCATCCGCTCGCGATTCAGTGGATAGGCTGAGTTCGCCAACACTGCCGTGCCCATCGGGCTCTGGTTCAGGCGCTGATACAGCTCGCGAATCCGCTGGCCGTCACGGTCGAACGCCGCTTCGTACGCCAACAGGTAATGCGCGTAGGTGATTGGCATCGCCTGCACGCCGTTGGTGTAGGCCGGAATCAGGGTGTCGATGTTCTTGTCCGCCAGATCCAGCAAGCGCTTGCGGGTAGCATTCAGGGCTTCGCTGTAAGCAAGGACGTCGGAGCGCAATTTCGCCAGGCGATACGTGGCGAGCATGTCCTGACGGCTGCGGCCGGAGTGGATCAGCGAGGCTTCCGGCCCAATCTTGTCGGTCATGATTTCTTCAAGCTGAAGCACGTCGCTGGGCCGCTTGCCGTTGGGCTGATCGGCTTGGTCGATGGCATAACGCACCCCCGTGGCGATCTTCTGGCCCATTTCCGGCTTCACGATGCCCTCTTCGGTCAGCATGACAATAGAGGCCTTGTTGATCCGGTTCAGCCAGGAAAACTGGCTTTCGGTCTTGCTGCCTTTTGTCTTCGACTTGTCGACCGTCGCGCCGATTTTCGCGGCCTGAGCGGCGCATTCTTCAGTGGTTTTGCAGGGCAAGTCAGCCGTGTTGGCGGCGTACGCGCCATAACTGTTGAATAGGGCAAACGCGACAGCCAGGTGGATAAGCGTCTTTCTTGTGGGCATTGCAGGCTCCAGTGCGGCGATGGCCGGGGGGGGTGAGCGTTGTCGGGATGTTGCTGAAAGTGTTGAGGCTCAGAGCAGCGGCAGCGTGTAGCTGACAATGACGCGGTTCTGATCGATGTTGTTGCCGCCGTTGCTGCGGTAGCTGCCGTTGCGCCACTTCAATTCGAGATTCTTTAATGCGCCACTCTGGAACACGTAGGCGATGTCGCTATTGCGCTCCCACTCGGTGCCTTCCTTGTTGCCACGCGCGAAGTTGTCGCCCTGCAGATAGCGGGTCATGAAGGTCAGGCCCGGCAGGCCGACAGTGGCGAAGTTGTAGTCGTAACGGGCTTGCCAGGAGCGCTCTTCGGGATTGGCGAAATCCGGGGAAATCATCACGTAGTTGACTAGGAAGGAATCAGTGCCTGCCAGGTGAGGGAAGCCGGTGTCGCCGCTCATCTTTTGATAGGCGAGGCCAAAACCATGGCCGCCGATGTTGTAGGTGAAACGTGCGCCAATTGCCGTGTTATCGACGTTGGTATTACCGTCCTTCAGCGAGCGTGCGTAACGCAGGTCGCTCTTGATCGACTGCGAATCACTCAGCGGAAAACTGTGCAGCAGCGTGACGATGTGCTGCTTGTAATTGTTCTCAAGACCGCCGTAGTTGTAGGACGTGGTCAGCCCCTTGGTCCAGTTGTAGCTGGCGCTGGCAAAGTCGAACTTGTCGCTTGGACGACCGCCCTTGATGCCCTTGGCTTCGGCGACGATGTCTTCGTGACCACTGTCATTGCGCTCGGTGTTACTGGTCAGGCGCCCGACGTTCAGGGTCATGTCGGTGATGTCTTTGGAGGTCACCTGTGCGCCACGGAAGGTTTGCGGCAGCAGACGTCCATCGTTAGGAACAACCGTTGGCAGTTTGGGAATCAGGGTGCCGACGCGCAGCACGCTCTTGGAAATTCGCGCCTTGGCCGTCACACCGGAACGGCCGTAGTCATCGGGCGCTTTTTCATCTCCCACCGGCAACAAACCGGTGTTGCGGCGATCAGGACCAGAGTCGAGTTTCAAGCCAAACAGCCCTATGGCATCGACGCCAAAACCGACCGGGCCCTCGGTGAATCCAGATTCAAAGTTGAGAATCAGGCCTTGGGCCCATTCGTCGCGTTTGGATTGGTTCGCGCCTTCCTGACGGAAATCGCTGTTGAAGTAGAAGTTGCGAAATTCAAGATCGGCTTTGCTGTCTTCGAAGAAATCAGCTTCAGCGAAACCTGGGAAGACCAGGCTCAATCCAAGGGCGGCAGCCGACGTGAGGCCGAGAGATACAGGGCTTTTTTGCATTTTTATTCCCGCATGGCATAGCTGGTTTTTATTAGAGTTGTTCAGATGTGCCGAGGGAATCAGGTCGCCCGGTCACGCAGAAAAGCTTACGCGGCGGGAGTACCGATTAAAAATATATAGTTACTACCAGATCAAGACTTTAAAGATATGCACCCGAGCTGACGTTCAGAACTTCGTGGAGTCTCGTGAGCGGGCCCAAAATACAGAGAGGCATGAAATCGCAGGCAAAAAAACACCCCTGCATGAGGGGTGTTTTTGGATGAGGCTAATTGCAAAGCTTACTGCTGACCAGCCTGACTCAACTCCAGCTGACCGTCTTTGTTCACTGGAATCTGGCTGCCCGGATCACGGTCCATACGCACCTGACCGACCTTGTCGTTCAGCTTGTACTTCACGTTGTAGCCCACGACCTTGTCGCTGATGTCGTTGACCGTGTTGCAACGAGTTTGAGTGGTGGTGTACGTGTCGCGGTTCTGCATGCCTTCCTGAACCTTGTTACCCGCGTAGCCACCACCGACGGCACCCGCGACGGTAGCGACTTTCTTGCCGGTCCCGCCACCGATCTGGTTACCGAGCAGGCCACCTGCCAAGGCACCGACAACCGTACCGACGATCTGATGTTGGTCCTTGACCGGCGCGCGATGGGTGACCGCGACGTCCTTGCACACTTCACGAGGGGTTTTGATCTGTTCTTTGACAGGCTCGACGGCAAGTACATCCGCGTACTCAGGGCCGTTGTTTTTGACGAGGCTGTAGGTGGCCAAAGCACCACCGGCGGTCACACCGACAGCACCCAATACCGCACCAACAAGCAACGATTTGTTCACGTGAACCTCCTGACCATATTCAGCGCAATTGCTCGCGCTACTCCCAGCCTTGGAGCATGAAAAAAGGCGCGAGTTCACACTCGCGCCTTTTAACGTGATGACCGGTCAGGAAAAATCGTCAGGGACGATCGTCGACCTTCTCGGTAGTCACCGGCGGCAGCAAGTCTTCGGAACGCAGGTTCAGCCAGATCAGCACCACGTTGGCGATATAGATCGACGAGTACGTACCCGCCAAGACACCGATAAACAGCGCCACGGAGAAACCGTGCAGGCTGTCGCCACCAAAGATCCACAGCGCGCCGATGGCCAGCAGCGTGGAAATCGACGTCGCCATGGTCCGCAGCAGGGTCTGGGTGGTCGAGATGTTGATGTTCTCGATCAGCGAAGCCTTGCGCAGCAGACGGAAGTTCTCGCGAACCCGGTCAAATACCACGATGGTGTCGTTAAGCGAGTAACCGATGATCGCCAAAACGGCTGCCAGTACGGTCAGGTCGAACGTCACCTGGAAGAACGAGAGGATACCCATCGTCACTACCACGTCATGGATCAGCGAAACGATGGCACCGACCGCGAATTTCCACTGGAAGCGGAAGGCCAGGTAAATCAGAACGCCGCCCAATGCCAGCAACATGCCGATGCCGCCCTGGTCGCGCAGCTCTTCACCCACTTGCGGACCGACGAACTCAACGCGCTTGACCGTGACCGGATTGTCCGCGCCGGTCTTGCGCAGCGCCTGGGCTACTTGCGCACCCAGTTGCGGATCTTCACCCGGCATGCGCACCAGCAGGTCGGTGGTGGCACCGAAGCTCTGAACGATAGCTTCGTGATACCCCGAGGAAGCCAGCTCTTCGCGCACCTTGCCGAGATCGGCCGGGTGCTCGTAAGTCAGCTCGATCAGCGTACCGCCGGTGAAGTCCAGGCCGAAGTTGAGCCCTTTATGAAACCAGCTGAACAACGCCAGAATCGTCAGGAGCATGGTGATGCCGAACGCAATGTTGCGAACGCCCATGAAGTTGATCGTACGTTTCATGTCAGCCCCTTAAATCCACAGCTTCTTGACGTCACGACCGCCATAAATCAGGTTGACCATTGCGCGGGTCACCATGATGGCAGTGAACATCGAGGTAAAGATCCCGAGGGACATGGTCACGGCGAAACCTTTGACCGGCCCGGTGCCCATGGCATACAAGATGCCGCCGACCAGGAGCGATGTCAGGTTGGCGTCGAGAATCGCGGTGTAGGCGCGGTCGAAACCTTCGTTGATCGCACGCTGCACGCTCATGCCGTTGGCCAGTTCCTCGCGAATCCGCGAGAAGATCAGCACGTTGGCGTCCACCGCCATACCCATGGTCAACACGATACCGGCGATGCCTGGCAGGGTCAGCGTTGCACCCAGCAGCGACATCAATGCCAGCAGCATGACCATGTTGAAGGCCAGTGCAACGGTCGCGATCAGGCCGAAGAAACGGTAGATGGCGATGATGAACAGCGAAACGAACAGCATGCCCCACAGGGAAGCATCGATACCTTTGGTGATGTTGTCAGCACCCAGGCTCGGACCGATTGTGCGCTCTTCAGCGAAGTACATCGGTGCAGCCAGACCACCGGCACGCAGCAGCAGCGCGAGTTCGGACGACTCACCCTGGCCGTTCAGGCCGGTGATGCGGAACTGGCTGCCCAACGGCGACTGGATGGTCGCCAGGCTGATGATCTTCTTGTCTTCCTTGAAGGTCTGAACCGGCACGTCTTTCTCGACGCCGTCCACAACCTGCTTGGTGTAGGTGGTCTGCGGACGCTGTTCGATGAAGATCACCGCCATGCTGCGACCGACGTTGGCGCGGGTCGCGCGGCTCATCAGATCGCCACCGTGACCGTCCAGCTTGATATTCACTTGCGGACGACCGTGTTCATCGAAGCCCGCCTTGGCGTCGGTCACCTGGTCACCGGTAATGATCAGGCCACGCTCAACCGGAGCAGCCGGACGACCGCCCTCGCGGAATTCGAACATTTCGGTGGTGGCCTTGGTGTCATCCGGGCCTGCGCCCAGACGGAACTCAAGGTTGGCGGTCTTGCCGAGAATACGTTTGGCTTCGGCGGTGTCCTGCACGCCTGGCAGCTCGACCACGATGCGGTTGGCACCCTGACGCTGAACCAGTGGCTCGGCCACACCCAGCTCGTTGACGCGGTTACGTACCGTGGTCAAGTTCTGCTTGATGGAGTATTCGCGGATCTCGGCGACCTTGGCCTGGGTCATGGCCAGACGCAGGATCGGCATCTCGCCACGGTCAGTCGTGGTGATGTCGAAATCGCTGTAGTCCTTGCGGATCAGGGCACGGGCCTGTTCGCGGGAATCGGTGTCACTGAAGCCCAGTTGAATGGCGTTGCCATCCTGCGGCAGGCTGCGATAGCGCAGTTTTTCCTTGCGCAGCAGGCTCTTCACTTCGCCTTCGTAGACGTTCAGACGTGCGCTCAGGGCCTTGTCCATGTCGACTTCGAGCAGGAAGTGCACACCACCGGACAGGTCGAGACCCAGTTTCATCGGGGTGGCGCCAATGTTGCGCAGCCACTTAGGCGTGGTCTGAGCCAGGTTCAACGCAACGACGTAGTCGTCACCCAACGCCTTGCGCGCGACATCCTTGGCGGGCAGCTGGTCTTCCTGCTTGGTCAGACGCAACAAACCGCCCTTGCCATTCTCGGCAAGAGACGCGCCCTTGACCGCGATGCCAGCATCGGTAAGCGCCTTGCTTACGCGATCCAGATCAGCCTGATTGACTTGCAACGCAGTGCTTGCGCCGCTGACCTGGATAGCCGGGTCATCAGGGTAGAGATTGGGTGCGGAATAAATAAAGCCGATCGTGAGCACTGCCAGGATCAGGATGTATTTCCACAGAGGGTATTTGTTCAACATCACGCCGCCTGCTTATAACGCGGGGCGCCTTGCGCGCCCCGTCGATTGGTAAAAGACTGGAATCAGAGGGCTTTCAAGGTGCCCTTAGGCAGGGTGGCAGCGATGGCGCCCTTCTGGAACTTCAGTTCTACGGTGTCGGACACTTCAAGGACAACGAAGTCATCGGTCACTTTGTTGATCTTGCCCGCGATACCACCGGAAGTGACGACTTCATCGCCCTTCTGCAAGTTGCCCAGCAGATTTTTCTGTTCTTTGGCGCGTTTGGCCTGCGGACGCCAGATCATCAGGTAAAAGATGACCAGAAAGCCGACCAGGAAGATCCACTCAAAACCCGAACCCGCAGGACCCGCGGCAGCAGGTGCGCCCGCGTCAGCCATGGCGTTGGAAATGAAAAAGCTCATTAAACACTCCAGTTGCATATTTTTAATAATAGGAAGCGGTAAGACCGGCTGTCATTTCAATCCAGCGGCGGCGTCGCAAGCCCGCGTTTGGCATAGAACGTGTCGACAAAGGCGGCCAATGTACCTTGTTGAATAGCCTCGCGCAAACCAGCCATCAGCAGCTGGTAATGCCGCAAATTGTGGATCGTATTGAGCATGCTCCCCAGCATTTCGCCGCACTTGTCCAGGTGATGCAGATAAGCGCGAGAGAAGTTCTTGCAGGTGTAGCAGTCACAGGTCGGGTCCAGCGGCGAATCATCATGGCGATGAAACGCGTTACGAATCTTCAGCACACCGGTGTCGATGAACAGATGACCGTTGCGAGCATTGCGCGTCGGCATGACGCAGTCGAACATGTCGACTCCGCGCCGCACACCTTCAACCAGGTCTTCCGGCTTGCCTACACCCATAAGGTAACGAGGTTTTTCAGCCGGCATACGCCCTGGGAGATAGTCCAGCACCTTGATCATCTCGTGCTTGGGTTCACCCACCGACAGACCGCCAATGGCCAGGCCGTCGAAATCGAGCTCGTTCAGCCCTTCAAGGGAGCGCATGCGCAGGTTTTCATGCATGCCGCCCTGAACGATGCCGAACAGCGCCGCGGTGTTTTCGCCATGGGCAATCTTCGACCGCTTGGCCCAACGCAGGGACAGTTCCATTGAGGTGCGCGCGACGTCTTCATCCGCAGGGTACGGGGTACACTCGTCGAAAATCATCACGATGTCAGAGCCCAGATCGCGCTGGACCTGCATCGACTCTTCCGGGCCCATGAACACTTTTGCGCCATCCACAGGAGAGGCGAAGGTCACGCCCTCTTCCTTGATCTTGCGCATGGCGCCGAGGCTGAACACCTGAAAGCCACCGGAGTCGGTCAGAATCGGGCCTTTCCACTGCATGAAGTCGTGCAGGTCGCCGTGGCCCTTGATCACTTCAGTGCCAGGACGCAACCACAGGTGGAAGGTGTTGCCGAGGATGATCTGCGCACCCGTGGCTTCGATATCCCGCGGCAGCATACCCTTGACCGTGCCATAGGTGCCCACCGGCATGAACGCCGGGGTCTCGACCACGCCACGGGGAAAGGTCAGACGACCACGACGAGCCTTGCCATCGGTGGCCAACAGCTCGAAAGACATACGACAGGTGCGACTCATGCTTGATCCTCTGGGGCCGATTCCTTGGGAGCCGTCGGCGCGGGATTGCGGGTGATGAACATGGCATCCCCGTAACTGAAGAAGCGGTAGCCGTTTTCCACAGCCGCCGCATAGGCCGCCATGGTTTCCGGGTAACCGGCGAAGGCCGAAACCAGCATCAGCAGCGTGGATTCAGGCAAATGGAAATTGGTGACCAGGGCATCGACCACGTGAAAGGGTCGGCCTGGATAAATGAAGATGTCGGTGTCGCCGCTGAACGGCTTGAGCACACCGTCGCGGGCCGCGCTTTCCAGCGAACGCACGCTGGTCGTGCCGACGGCGATCACCCGGCCGCCCCGCGCACGGCATGCTGAAACAGCATCGACCACGTCCTGCGCGACCTCCAGCCATTCATTGTGCATGTGGTGATCTTCGATCCGCTCAACGCGCACCGGCTGAAAGGTCCCCGCCCCCACGTGCAACGTGACGAACGCCGTCTCGACGCCCTTCTCGGCAATCGCGTCCATCATCGTCTGATCGAAATGCAACCCCGCCGTCGGCGCCGCCACCGCACCGGCACGCTGCGCGTACACGGTCTGATACCGCTCGCGGTCGGCGTCTTCGTCCGGACGGTCTATATAAGGAGGCAACGGCATATGCCCGACGCGCTCAAGCAGCGGCAGCACGGGTTCGGCAAACCGCAGCTCGAACAACGCGTCATGACGCGCCACCATCTCGGCCTCGCCACCCCCATCGATCAGGATCGAAGAACCCGCCTTCGGCGACTTGCTCGACCGCACATGGGCCAGCACGCGATGCTGATCCAGCACCCGCTCGACCAGGATTTCGAGCTTGCCGCCCGACGCCTTCTGCCCGAACAAACGTGCGGGAATCACCCGGGTGTTGTTGAAAACCATGAGATCGCCGGGGCGCAAATGCTCCAGCAAATCAGTGAATTGGCGATGAGCCAGTGCACCGCTTGGCCCGTCGAGGGTCAGCAAACGGCTACCGCGACGCTCCGCCAAAGGGTGGCGAGCGATCAGGGCATCAGGGAGTTCAAAGGTAAAGTCGGCGACACGCATGATGGGGTTCGTCTAGCAGGGCCGGGAAGTTTAGCCGAAAACCTGAAAATTGACTATGAAACATGATTGACCAACGGTAGGCACGTCTCTATACTTCGCCGCCATTGAGCCCTGATGGCGGAATTGGTAGACGCGGCGGATTCAAAATCCGTTTTCGAAAGGAGTGGGAGTTCGAGTCTCCCTCGGGGCACCAAACAGTAGGACCTTCAAGGGGTTGCGTGACTTGAAGGGAAAAAGAAAACCGGCCATGTTTGAGCCGGTTTTTTTGTGAATAAAAATCGATCAGGAGCAGGTTGGCTGGACGTTTGCCTGGCCCCACTCAACCCGACCGTCGCGCGATGTTCACCTTCTTGTAGTCTGAGCTTTTCGTTTTATCCAACGACACACGTCATCTTTAACAGACCGACCTTCCTCAGATGCGCGCTTTCTGATCATCGCCTGCACAGTCCGCAACAGCTCAGACTCCTCGCAATCAAACCGTTCGATTGCGAAAAGCAAGTCGTACCAAGAGAGAATTTCATAAACCGAACCGTCGCCAGCCTCGTCTTTTTCGATAAAAGAGACGATATCCTTCTCAAGCGAGCGGATCGCCAGATACGACTTTTTCTCCATCCAACAATCAACGATTTCATCAAGACTCAGAATGGCAGTGCGTTGACCTTCAGGTAAATACTCCTGAATACCATCACTCAGCTCTCGCATAAAATCAACAAGCTGCATATATCCGCGCATAGAGCCTCAGAGCACCGGGTAAGCCGTCACGATAAAAGCTGGCATGTGGTTGAATTCCGTAAACTCCACCACGATCACGATACTTTTCATCCCGACCGGGGTATCCGCCGATGTGCGTGTAATTCCCCATCCCACGTCTTCTATAAAACTCATCTTTAACGTCAAGCGGTTATTTTTTCGCAAAAACCTTAGCTTCGAGTAGCCCAGAATTTTGTACCTGTGCATCTGCAGTGCCTTACTCACCGCCCATTCAGCTTTTTCCAAACTGCTAAACGTAGACATGACATTTGCGTTTTGCATCCGCTTCAATCTTTTCTGAAGAGCTTCTACATCTTTACCTATATGACGCGCCTTTGTATGCCCGCCTAAACTTTGCCTTGGGGTATTCGGAAACCTCTCGCTCACGACAATCGTCATTTTCCCCGCACGCACAGAGGACACCCTGAACGCGTTATAGAGCGAAGCCGTGGAGAGGGGCACAGCAAACTCCGTCGCCAGACCGACGAGTCGGGCAGTGGTCGGTGACGCGCCCATCCCCCCGGCCGCAGATGCACCGATCTTGAAAGCATAGGAATCGGTGGCCCTTCCCGTGACGAGTTGATGCATACCCGCCGATGCCTGATCTGAACCGTGCACGCCCACGGCGACACACCCTATTTTGGTAAAAAACGGCTCCGGCGCTTTGCAGAGCACTCCCGCTCCCGCCAATTCGACGATGCCACCGACCAGTCGCAGGCTTCCAATTATTCGATTGGTCCTGATTTCAGTTTCGGAGAGAGACTCATGTTCCAGAATGGCCGCCATTTGGGCATAACTCAGAACAACGCGGAATTCTTCCTGATCAGGCATAACGCTTCCCTTTAATTAACGCGCCTCCGAGTGAAAAAGCAGAGTCGCGAGCGGTTGAACCCACGGGAAGCTAGCGAGGCGCATCTTTCATAACAAGCGAGAACGTATTGCAGGTCAGCTTTTCATCCATTTCCTACCTACCTTCGCGATTACTCCTACAAGTGATCCTGCGTCCCGTAGGTTTCAACGAAATGTGGGAGCGAATTCATTCGCGAAAAGCGGAACAGACGGCAGAGATATGCCAGCCGTACGAACCTATCGCGGATGAATTCGCTCCCACAGGAGTTATCCACACGTCTGCCTATTTCGGGTATTTCAGATAATTGAGGAATCGCGACGGCAAGCATCCCGTCACAACCCTCTTTATCAGCTTAAAAATCCTGCGCAGTCGGCCTCAGCACAATTTCGTTAATGTCCACATCCCCCGGCTGTTCAATCGCGAAGGCAATCGCCCGCGCTACGGATTCAGCGGGAATCGCCATTTTGTAGAACTCGTTCACGACGTCAGCGCTCGGCTGGTGACCGCTGCCCAGTTTCAACTCGGAATCCACGGCACCCGGTTCGATGGTGGTGGTGCGGATCTTGCCGCCGACTTCGTGGCGCAGGCCATCGGAGATGGCGCGGACAGCGTATTTGGTGCCGCTGTAGACCGAGCCGCCCGGGCTGAACACTTTGATACCCGCGACAGACGAGATGTTGATGAAGTGGCCAAAGCCTTGGGCTTCGAACTTGGGCAGCGCCGCGGCGATGCCGTAGAGGACGCCTTTGACGTTGATGTCGATCATGCGGTCCCATTCGTCAACGCGCAGTTCCGAGATGGGAGCGATGGCCATGAAGCCTGCGTTGTTGACGATGACGTCGATTTTGCCGAAATCCTGAACCGCGTGGGCGACGAGGGCTTCGAGGTCTTGGCGACGGGTGACGTCGACGGTGTAGGCCGATGCCTCGCCGCCTGCGGCTTTGATCTCTTGGACGATGACGTCCATCCGTTCCTGGCGACGCGCGCCCAGAACGACTTTGGCGCCGAGTTTGGCCAGGTGGCGGGCGGTGGATTCGCCCAGCCCGCTGCTTGCGCCGGTGATGACGACGACTTTGCCCTGGATGCCATTGCTCATAACGTTTCTCCGGCACTTGCTGTGGGTTGGTAATGATTGAGGGCAAGTTTGCAGTGGCTTTCTAATTCAGAAAATGGAAGAGTTTGGCTTTGAGAATTCCACTATCTGGAACCTGCTTTTGAAAGGGTCGACCAATGCTCAATCGCATGGAAATGCTTCGCGTCTTTCTGGTGGCCGTTGAATCACCGACTTTTCGAGAAGCGGCGCAGCGGCTGGGCACATCGCCGCAGAAGGTCACTCGGGCGGTGAAAGAATTGGAGCGGATGTTCGCCGAGCCTCTGTTTCACCGCAGCACGCGGCAAGCCCATGTCACGGCATTCGGCGCCCAGATCGCGCAGCAAGCGCGGGACACACTGACTCAGTTCGACAACCTGTTCGTCTCTCACTCGAAAGCAGAGCAAACCACCGTCACCGGGAGGGTCGGCATTACCGCGCCCCATGCCATCGGCAAGCTGTACCTGCCGGGCTTTCTCAAACCGTTGATGCAGGAAAATCCGGGATTGCAGATCGACCTGAGCCTGGACGACGAGTTGACCGATGCCGTGGCCGCGCAGATCGATATTGGCATTCGCGTGGGGACCGTCAAAGACCGACGCTACATTGCCCGCTCAGTGGGCGAAGTACCGTTGAAGGTCGTGGCTGCCCCGACGCTGATCGCCGAAACGGGCGCGCCGTCAAGCCTCGAAGCACTGAAATCCATGCCGCTGTCCATGTTGATTGATCGTAAGAACGGCAGGCCCTGGCCGTGGTTTTTTGCCTCCGGACAAACCTATCTGGCGCCCTCTCCCGCGTTCAGCTGCGACGATCCGGAAACCGAGTTGGAATTTGTTCTCGCGGGCTTGGCGTATGCGCAGATGCCGCATTACCTCGCCGAGCCATGGCTGGCTGAGGGACGGCTGGTAGAAGTGCTGAGTGAAATTGCGCCGCCGCCGATTGATCTGATGATTTACCGGACTCAATCAGGGCCAGTTCCTCCGCGTGTCAGATTGGTTTACGACCACTTGATGAAGTGCCTGGGAGACGAGCAACTCTTTCCCTGCCGTACGTCCTTGAAGAATGAGCCCGCAAACCGCTAGAAATCCCCACGACTGAGCCTTGACGTCATTTAAGTGGCCATTAGCCATTGAAACCACTTCGCTGCTGTGCTGAAATCCCCCGCCAATCAAATCGGATCCATCTGGAACCGCTCTATCTCAAGGACGAACGTGGGCTTATCAGCTCGACTGTTGCGTCCGCGGCAGTTTTCGCGCCTCACAAGGAGTGCATGCAGTGAAGTATTTCTACCCCGGCAGACTGACCGTGCTGGCGCTGGCGGTCGCCTTGAGCAGTTGCGCCTCCATGGACCAGGCGGGCCGAGATTATGGAACCATGATCGGCTGCGCAGGCGGCGCACTGTTGGGAGCGGGTTTGGTGTATGCCGCCACCGGTAACGCGGGCAAGGCTGTTGCGGGTGGCGTGGTCGGCGGTGCGGCAGGCTGTGCGGTTGGCTATGTATGGCAGAACCGTCTTCAAGAACTGGAGCGCATCGCGAAAGAAGAAAACCTGAAGATGCAGATAGACACGCTTCAGGCCCAAGCGCCCGCGCAGACGGGCAAGCCGGCAACAACGACGGATGCAGGTATCGTCGCTCAGGTCGAGGATCAGGGCATGTTCGCGACCGGCAGCGATCAACTGACCACGGACGGCTTGCGCCAGGTACGCAAACTCGCCCTTGCCTTCAAGCCGGCGGACGGTCAAGCCACCTCAACGCCCCAAGCGATTCTGGTGGTAGGCCATACCGACGCGACTGGCTCCCCCGAATACAATCAGCAATTGTCCGAAAGACGAGCCAGAAGCGTCGGAAAGGTGCTGGCGGAAGCAGGCATTCCGGCCAAGAATCTGTACTTCCAAGGCGTCGGAGCTGCACGACCTCTGGCCGATAACACGACGACCGAAGGACGCGCGCAGAACCGCCGTGTGGAAATTGCGCAACTGGAATCCACTGCTCTGCTGGAGCAGCGGGTCAAACAAGAACGCAGCAATCCGCGTTACCTTGCCCACGGCACGAGAACCCAAGCCGTGCCTGAAGCGAAAGTGAAAGCGCCCGCCCCCACTCCTTCAGCCAAACCCGCTTCAGCACCCGTCGAAAAAGCCGTCGCAGCAACGCCCGCAAATTTCATCGACTTCGGTGGCAGTCCCGCCAGCGCCGACACAACGCAGCTCGCGCCGTTGGTCAAGCCCATGCAGTCCAGTGGTTTCACCCTGATCAGCAAAGCCAACGCCAGCGCTCCGGTCGCCAGCTGTGACTCTGACCGCCCGCGCGTGATGGGCGCTGTGAAGAACCTGGCGAGCGGTCAGGAACTTGCGGACCACGACACTTCGGATTATCTGCCCGGCTACAACAGCAGGGTCTGGGCCAACACGGTCAACGGCAATTTGGTGACCATTACGCCGATCGCTGTCTTGCGCAATAACGCCGAGATTGCCAAACAGCCAAGGGTCCAGCTGGTTAAAGACTACGACCAGAACAAGAAGGGCAAGCCCACCACACTCAATGCCGTCGCCAATACGTTCGAAGGGCAGGACACCGTGCTGTATCGCGTGTTTGTCGATGACGCACAGGCGCCCGTGAGCTGCATGGACGTCGTGCTTGAAAAGTTCGGCAGCAAAGCCGTAGACGGCAAGCTGTTTTACGACAAGACCGGTGAAAGCTACGTCGCCAAATTCGTGCCTGTCCGCACCTGACGCACGCACTATTCGAGGAAAATCATGGAACAGTTTTCGATGGACAGTCTGACAGCCTTTCTCGCGCTGCACCGCGTGGCGGTCGCTGTCATTTTAATCACCATGGTGTTGATGGTCGCCATCAAGATCTGGTGGGCCAAGGTCAGTTACTTCTACATGAACGTGGCCTACACCTTCCCCGCCCTGGGTCGTATCAGCCGATGGGCGAGCAAGCCGCCGATCACCAACGCCGATGGCTGGATGGACAGTGAAACGCGCCTGTGCGCCGACTACTACGCGTACTACCAGGAGCTGAATAAAAGCCCTGACTTCTACGACAAGTGCCGCGATTACCTGAACAAGGTGCATGAGACCGGCCGTCGCGAAAAAGGCTTTCTGATGTGGATGCTCATCATTGGCCTGATCTTCTTCGAGGCTGTGGGCTTCGCGTACGTGCTCGCCCCTTTCATGGTGCAGAACATTTCGGCGAACGTTGCAGGCATGCTCGCCTGGTTCACGGCCTTCCTGCTCTCGGTGGCAGCGGTGTTCTTCACTGAAATGGCCGGCCGCGAAATGCACCACAGCAGCCTGATCACCAAGATCCGTACCTGGTACGAGCAGTCGCGCACACCGCGCGATCTTGAGGCTGACACCAAGGTAGACATCGACAACACATACCGTGACGACGATGAACCCAACTATTTGAAAGTCCTCAACCGCACCGATCACAATGCTCGCGTCACTCCCAAATACACCTGGACGACAGTGTGTCTGATTTATGTGCTGGCCATCGCCGTCGGTGCATTCGTCATTCGAAATTACAGCCTCAAATCGATGGAAGTCGATCTGGTGAGCAACCCTGATGTGTTCAGCCAGACCCAAGGCGCGAGCGGCAAATTGCCGGACTCGCCTTTCGAGCTGCCAGCGGAAAGCGTGCAGGAAAACCAGGCGGCCGATCATGCGTCGGCACAAGACAAAATGGAGGCCATTCGCGCAGCCTCACTGACGACGTACATCATCCTTTCGGTGATTTTCCTGGGCATTCAGGGCGTCGGCATTGTGCTGTCCAATCGGTTCTCCTTTGCAGGCAAGCAGTCGGGTCAGGCTTGGCACTACACCCGAGGCTTCAACAATGCAGAAGAGTTCGCCGCGCACTTCCAGAACCTGCGTGAGCGGGTGGCACGAGATGCGCAAGCCAAACTGACCTCGTTGCAAAGCCGGTTGGCCAACCGCATTACCACCTCCGGGCACGAGCGTGAGCATTTGCTCAAGGGCTTCGGTCATCGTAATTTCGACGCCTACGTCGGCAAGCGCCACGAAGACTTCCGCAAAAGCGACGACAGCCGTCTGGAACAGGAGCGCCTGCGCCGTGAACAGATTGGCGCAGACCAGGCCAGCGCCCGGGCAAGAGCCAGGCCTCTGGCGAGCGCAGCGCCCGCAGAGCCGGTCGTGAGCGCGGCGATCGAGACACCCCAACCTGCCGTTGCTCCGGTGAAAGCAGGCCTTGGGCTGGACCCTGACGATTTCGACGATTTGACCGACTTCGACGATGACGAACTGACCTTCCTGGCCGGCAAGTTTCACGTCACGCTCGATCAGCTGAAAAAGGTCCAGAAGCTGCAACGGATGGCCGCCAAGGCGGGCCGAACCCAGCAGGAGGTCTGACATGAAGTGGCGCACCCTACTCGCGTGCACGGGCGTGCTCTGCAGCGCATTGAACGCGCACGCAGCCGAGCGCAACGATCTGCCCAGCTGTTACGACTTCGCCAAACTGAGCCAATACCGGCCAGCACCGTCGGGACGTGAGCTGATCATCATCGTTGACCAGACCGTGCAATTGCCAAAGGAGTTGAAAGACTCCACGTACAGCCACGCGCTGCGGTACGTGAAACCGGGCGACAGTGTTCGGCTGTACCAGTTTTCCGCGTACCTGCCGGGCAATTACATGAAATTGCTCTACGCCGGACAACTGGAGGGCAAACTCGATGACAAGGTGCGCGATGACATCGGCATGAATAGTCTTCGTCAGCTGGAGGGCTGCCTGGCCAAGCAGGTCGATTTTTTCCGGAAAAGCCTGGGCCAACAGATGGTGGAAAGCTTCGCCAAACCGGGAGAAGACATCGCCAAAAGCGAGATTTTCTTCAGCCTCAAGCAGATAGGCGAGGACATCTCGGCGCGTCCTGCCCCTGAGAAAGTCGTGCTTCTGGTCTCGGATATGTTGGAGAACAGTGACTTTGGGAGCTTCTACGCCAACAATCAGATCCGCGCCCTCGACCCGGCGGCGGAGCTGAAGAAAGTTGAGCAGAAAAAGCTGTTCGCCGATCTGGGGGGCGCCAAGGTTTACGTGCTGGGGGCCGGGTTGGTACCCAGCTCAGCCAAGAACGGATATCGCTCCGGTAACACGGTGCAGAAGCTCGAATCCTTCTGGACCCAATACCTGACCCACTCCAATGCACAACTGCTCAGCTTCGGTGCACCGTCCCTGACCGTAGACCTGCAATAGCCCGCATTTCACCTCGCGCCGACGCCCGTCGGCGCGACCTCCCTCCCCTCCCATGGCTCCCAACAATTCATCCGCACACGCTGCAAATCCCCCGTTCTCAACTAGCCTTACCAATGACTGATCCAAAGCGAATTGGCCGTACGCTCAACCCTCGCTGATCGGATAAAAATAACAATGAAAGATCCCTATGCATTCGGGTTTTACTGCGCGTTGTTTGCGCTGGCAGCGATGACCGGCGCTGTCTTCTACGAGTCCTATACCGGGGCCGGTGTGTCCGGATCGGCCCGCGCCTATGACGTCATCAATTCCTGCTCCGCGCTGGTGCAAGCGCTGGCCGCCATCGGCCTGGTCGGCTTGGCGTTCAAGGCCTATCGGGCCTGGAAAAACGAGATCATCCACAATAAGGCCCTGGGCATCATCTGGGACGCAAACGTGGCGTTTCGTGAGATTGAGCTGAGTTTCAACGAATGGTTCTTCGGACCAAATGCGGTGGACAAGGCCAACAGCGAAGGCTCGCGGATCACGTCGCTGTTAGCCGCGAGCCCCTTCGGCGCCAGCCTGCGCAGCTTCAAGAAGCAGTGCATTCTCATCGACAAGGTGGTGATCAAGGACGACTGGCAATGGGTCAATCATGCGACGGAGCTGGACATGCTGGCGCGGGTGTTGAGCATGGATGCGTTTCGCCCGACCACCCGCACCAAGGAGACCGCGAATATCATTGATTTCCTGTACTCGCGTGAAGGCGAAGCGTTGAAGCGCACCCAGGCAGAATGGGAAATGTTGATGAAGGTCATCGAAAAAGACCTTGCTGCACTGGAGGCCGAGTTCAGCGAGTGACCCTCACCGCTCGCCGGCAAAGATGATAGAACTGTTGGCCTCTCGCCTGGGTCGAACGGCATGCCTTCCGCCGGATGCTCCTGCGGCAAGTTCTTTGTATCGGGGCCGCTGCTTCCTATGTTCGAACACATCGACATCAATTATCTGCTGGTCAACTACGGCTATTGGGCAGTGTTCATCGGTTGTCTGCTGGAAGGCGAAACCATCCTGATTCTCGGCGGGCTCGCGGCGCACCAAACGTCGCTGCGACTGCTCGATGTGATTGCTGTCGCCACGTTGGGGGGCATGTTGGGCGACCAGATTCTGTTCTGGACCGGGCGATATTTCGGGCCCCGAATTTTGCCCAAGCTGCATCGACAGCAAGCGACCATCGACCGCGTGTCAGGGCTGATCGAGCGCTACCCCACGGCGTCGATCTTCTCAGTACGCTTTCTCTACGGCATGCGTCTAGTAGGGCCGCTGGTGATTGGTGCAAGCCGCCTGTCACCGATCCGCTTTTCGCTGGTCAACCTGCTCGGCGCTGCGGTCTGGGCAACGCTGTTCGTGATGGGCGGGTATTGGGCGGGCGAAGCGCTGGAGAACCTGCTCGGCAACCTGAAGCCCTATCGCCTGCCGATCTTTGCCGGCGTCGTCGTGCTAGCGGCGGGCGTGGCGTGGTATCGGCATCATCGGGCGAAGGTTCGGGTGGGGCGGTCACAGGCTGAGTGAACCGAGGCTTCCTTTCCCGTGCTCGCGCTTTTATAACGGGATACCAACAACGGATCCTCAGGATTAACGCAATGAACAAACACAGCCCCGCCGCCCTGTTAATCATCCTGCTTACCGCCGCTCAGGCCCACGCCGACGAGCGGGTATCGCACCTGGACGCGATTCAGCAGAAAGGCGAGCTGGCGGTCTGCACCACTGGGGATTACAAGCCTTACACGTTTCTCAACGCCGACGGGCAATACGAAGGCATCGACATCGAATTGGTCCAGTCGCTCGCGCAAAGTCTGGGCGTGAAGGTGCAGTGGGTCCCAACCACCTGGAAAACACTGATGACGGACTTCACAGCAGGCAAGTGCGACGTGGCAGTAGGCGGGATTTCGGTGACGCTGGAGCGGCAGAAAAAAGCGTTTTTCAGTGACACGCTGGATGTAGACGGGAAGGTGCCGCTGGTACGTTGCGAGGACGAGGCGAAGTACCAGACGCTCGATCAGATCAATCAACCCAACGTACGTTTGATCGAGCCTCAAGGCGGGACCAACGAGGCGTTCGCCCACGCGTTTTTGCCCAAGGCCGCGCTGGCGTTCCACGACAACAAAACCATCTTCCAGCAGTTGCTCGACGGCAAGGCCGACGTGATGATCACCGACGCGTCCGAGGCGCTGTATCAGCAGAAGCGCCTGCCGGGTCTGTGCACGGTCAATCCGTCGCGCTACATGCAATACGGCGAGAAGGCGTATCTGTTGCCCCGCGATGACGTCAGTTGGAAGGCTTACGTCGATCAGTGGCTGCACTTGTCCAAAGCCACCGGTGCGTATCAGAAGGTCGTAGCGGAATGGTTGGCAGTGCCTGCGCCTTAGGCGTCCAAGACGCACATGTTCTAATTGCTCACCCTCTGGCGATTCAGCATCATGCCGGAACCCACTTCGGCGAAGGACCCGGCCGCATTCATGAAGCCCAGCAAAAGCATTACCCGCGCGTTTTGTGTCGAGTTGCAGCAGGAGCTGTCCATCGTGGCGGCGCGACGCGAGTATTTTTCTCAGGAACCGCCTCGGGCGCGCTTCAATTTCCTGTGCTCGTCCGAAGCCTGCCGCGCGCAGGGCGTGAAGATCACCGGGGTGCGGTATGACGTGAAACCCCAAGAAAATCCTACGTTCGTCTCCGCGCATTTCAGGGCCAATTCCAACTACGAGCATCACGTCGATTGCGAATGGGTGGACGAGGCCGATACCGGTGACGATAAACCCGAGGCCCCCGAAACGGAGTCGGAAACGGCCCTGCGCAAGGTCAAGCGTAAGCTGGACGACTACATCGATGTGTTCGATCCCGCACCCAAGGAGCGGGCAAAGTCTGAGTCATTGTCTGCCAAGCCCGACGAGGCTCTGGAAGAAAAGCCTGCTGAAATCACGCCTGTGTCTGACACGCCGAAAAGCAAACCGCTCACCGAAACCCGCACCAACAATCTGGAGCGTCTGGTGGACAGTTTCCGCCAGGCTCAGGCGCAGCTCACTAAAGAAGAGTTCGCATTGCTGACCTTGCGTATCCCTGGTCAGGGCGAGGTATCGCTGCGCTCGTACTTCCGCCACATCAAGTTCGCACAACTGGGTGACGAGCGACGGGTGTTGTATGGGGGCGGCCTGGTTGAGCGTTACGGGACGGGGTTCAAGTTCAAATTCTTTGACCGGCTCCAGGGCAAGCTCGTCACGCTGTACGTGTCGCCTGCGCAGATGCAGGCGTACCGATCCAGCCGTTACATCAGCGAGTTGCTGAGCCACGCTGAGGAGGTGCGATTCTTCACGGTATTCGCGTTGGGCACGCTGGCTGCCAGCCCTTCTGGCAAAAGCGTCAGCGTGGAGATCGACGACTTGCGGCACCTTGCGATCGTGTTGGGTCCTGCGAAAGCGGCCAATAGCGACGAGCGCACGCCTCCCACACCGGCATGACGTGTCGGCGCTCGCAGATCAGGCGACGCCGCGGGTGCTGATGTAATCCAGGAACGCATCCAGATCAGAACCGGACAGCATCCGGGCGACGGACTTCACTTCCTCCATCGGCCAATCCCACCACGCCGCCTGCAAGAGTTGGTCACGAACGCCTTCTTCAAAACGCCAACGGATGAACTTGCATGGGTTGCCCCCGACCACCGCGAAGGGCGGCACGTCTCGCGTAACCACCGCGCCAGCTGCGACGATGGCACCGTGACCAATGGTGACGCCCGAGAGAATGGTCGCCCCCGCGCAGATCCAGCAGTCACTGCCGATGACCACGTCGCCTTTGCTGGGCGCGTAATCCTTGATGTCTTCCAGACCGCTCATCATGGCAGGGAATGGATAGGTGGTCAGCCAATCGGTGCGATGCTCGCCACCCAGCAGAATCTTCACTCCCGCCGCAATCGAGCTGTACGAGCCAATGCGCAGGATCGTGTCGTCACCGAACTCGAACACTTCCGGAATACCGTACGTTCCCGTGCCCACCACGTACTTCGGGTAATGCAGTCGGATTTTTTCAGCGGCACGTTCGAGTTTGTCCAGGCTGCGCAGGTGCTTTCTGGTTTTACGGGTCTTGAGCAGTTCGAGGAATTTCATGCGGGGTCCGTGAACGAGAGCAGGCACGCGGGAAAAGGATCAGCTGCTCTGGCGGTGCAGCAACAGGCGCTTGAAGCGGCGGAAAGTGGTCTTGTTGAATTGCCGGAAGGGAATGGAGCGCAACAGGGTCCACGCGTACTTCTTGTCGCTGACCACTGCATATTTCAACGCCTTGTTGATGATCGCGGTCAGTCCCCGGCTGTAAGCAGGGTGAGTGCGATACGGGGCAATGGTGCGCATGTCGGCGTCAAGCAGCACCTTGTAGCGGCGCGACAGGTTGTTAGGGTGACGACGATAGCGCGTGACACTGACCGGCAGCACATGAACCTCATAGCCCTTGCTGGCGATTCTGAGGGTCATCTGGAAATCCTGTACCCGAATCTCGGGGTCGTAGAAATCCACGGCCCGTAGGGCGTCCATGCGGTACAGAGACACAGGGGCGCCAACCACGACGGCGTCGCCAAGGATTTCATCGAAAGTGAGTTTCTTGATGCCCGACAGCTTTTGCGTCTTGGTGTCGTTGCCGTCCGAATCCATGTAGATGATCAGCGCGCCCACACAACCGACTTCCGGGTGCTGATTCAAGTAGTCGGCGCGCAACCGCACAGACGACGGCAACATGATGTCATCGAGGTCCGGTGTGCACACGTATTCGCCACGGGCGTGACTGAGGCCGTGATTCAACGCAGCGCTGACGCCCTGATTGGCCTGAGAGTAGAGCTGGAAATCGTAACGGGCTTGCAGCGCCTGCAACATGGCAACACTGTTATCGCTCGAACCGTCATCGACGATGATGACTTCGAAGTTCTGATAATCCTGAGCGAAGATGCTGGCGATGGCGGCGTCCAGATACTTTTCTGCGTTGTAGCAGGGCGCAATGATCGATACCAGGGGCATCGAGTCATTCTTGGGCCGGATTTCTGGAGTGATTTGGTCAGTCATAATTCTGTTTGTTGTGTCTCTACGACTGGATCGAAGGCATTTCGCTACGATCCTTGTACAAAACAGACACATGATGCGGCAAAGCGAAGGCTTTTGTCATGGCTGAATAGCCTCTGCCTGCGCAAAAAATCGGATTGGTCCTACCTCAGTCGGTAATGTCTCCCTGACAGCTGCCTCTGATCGCCCAATAAAAAACCCCGTGGTTCTCGCGAAGCACGGGGTCTTTCATAACTGCGGTCGGGCGGCTAAGGAGCTGCGTACGTAATCAGCAATTCCTTAGTTACCTGAAAATCCAGCGACATGGCCACGCTCAGAGCAGTGATCGTGAAGATGGAGAACACGAACAGCTTGCGTGCCCAAACGGTGTCATCCTTGGCCTTGTAACCTGTCCAGGCCATGTACAACCAGTACATGCCCATCGCAGCCGCGACGGCCAGGTAATTGAGCCCGGCGTAACCGCCGAAGGTCAACATCAAGGTCGCCAACAAGAAGGCCAGGATGTAGATCAGAATATGCCGCTTGGCCACCCGAATGCCGCGCTTGACCGGAAGAACCGGAATCGAGGCAGCCAGGTAGTCGTTGAAGCGGAAGATCGCGATCGCATACGAATGAGGCATCTGCCACAGGCTGAACATGACCAGCAAGGTCAGTGCAGCGAGGTCGAAGCTGTTGCTCACGGCGACGTAGCCAATGACCGGTGGCATTGCCCCGGAGAGGCTGCCGACCAGCGTGCCGTGAACGGATTTGCGTTTCAGGTACAGGCTGTAGAAGCCGACATAAATCACGAAACCGATCACAGCGAACAGAGCCGCCAGTGCGTTGGCCTTGAAGTACAGCAGGCCGACGCCCACCACACCCAGCACCGTCGCATAGGCCAGGGCAAGCTTCAGCGAAACCAGCCCCTGCACCAGCACACGATTACGGGTGCGCTCCATCTTCAGGTCGATGTCGCGGTCGATGCAGTTGTTGAAAACACAACCGGATGCGACGACCAGCGACGTACCAATCATTGCAACAAGGAACAGGCCGAAATCGACATGCCCCTTGGATGCGAGGAAAAAGCCACCAGCCACCGAAAGCACGTTACCGAAAATGATCCCCGGTTTGGTGATTTGGATAAAGTGCTTCAGTGACATCAGGGTTTCCTCACTTCGCCATCATGAAGGTGTGAATGCTGAACATGATCCAGACACTCAAACCGACCAACAGCAAGATAACCAACGTTGCGAAGGCGAACGCGATCACACTGTTGCGCTGCGCCGCAGAGCGGTCCAGGTGCAGGAAGTACACGAGGTGAACCAGAACCTGCACGACAGCGAAAATCAGTACGACCCACAGGGTGGCGACTTTCGAAATGGTCGGGAACATCACCAGACCGAAAGGAATCGCGGTCAGGATGATCGACAGTACGAAACCGATCATGTACGACTTGAAGCTACCGTGGCTCGCATCGTCGTGAGAATGATGTGAATTAGCCATTTAGATGGTCCCCATCAGATAGACAACGGTGAACACACAGATCCAGACCACGTCCAGGAAGTGCCAGAACAGGCTGAGCATGCTGAGGCGAGTCTGGTTGGTCGACGTCAGGCCGTGTTTGCTGACGTGATACATCATGATCGCCATCCAGATCAGACCGCTGGTCACGTGCAGACCGTGGGTACCGACCAGCGTGAAGAACGCCGACAGGAAACCGCTGCGGTTAGGGCCGTAGCCTTCTTCGATCAGCATGTGGAATTCATTGACTTCCATGCCGATGAAGCCCAGACCGAACAGGAAGGTGATGAACAACCAACCCAGCACGCCAGCCTTGTTACCTTTGTGCATCGCCAGCATGGCGAAGCCGTAGGTGATCGAGCTGAGCAACAGGCAGGCAGTTTCGCCGAGCACATAAGGCAATTCGAAGATGTCGTGGCCCGAAGGACCGCCGGCAACGTTGTTCACCAGCACTGCATAGATTGCGAAGATCGACGCAAACAGAATGCAGTCGGTCATCAGGTAGATCCAGAAGCCGTAGATCTTCATCTCGCCGGCATCGTGATGATCATGGGCGTGGTCATGATCGTGATCGTGACCTTTCGCCCCTTCAAATACTAAGTTCGACATTGTTTATGCCTGCTCCAGCTTGTTGACAGGAGAGTTCGCCTGGGCAGCGCGCACCGAGGCCAGGATCTTGTGTTGCTCGCCTTCGACACGTGCCACTTCCGAAGCAGGAACCATGTAGCCCTGATCATCACGTGCAGTATGGATCACGAGGTAAACGACAGTGCCTACCAGGCTTGCGATTGCCAGCCACCAGATGTGCCAGATCATCGCGAAACCAAAGACGGTCAGCAGACCACCCATGATCATGCCGGTCGCGGTGTTGTGCGGCATGTGGATGTCGTTGTACTTGGCCGGAACCTTGTACGCCTCGCCATCACGCTTGGCAGCATAGAACGCGTCGATCTCGTCAGCCTTTGGCAGCTCTGCGAAGTTATAGAACGGCGGCGGCGAAGACGTGGACCATTCCAGGGTGTGGCCATTCCATGGGTCACCGGTCAGGTCACGGTTCTGCTCGCGATCACGGATACTGACGTAGATCTGGATCAGCTGGCAGGCGATACCGACTGCGATCAGCGCAGCGCCCCAGAAGGCAACGTGCAGGTAAGGTGTCCAGTCTGGGTTATCAGTGGTGTTCAGACGACGGGTCATGCCCATGAAGCCCAGAGCGTAAAGCGGCATGAATGCCACGTAGAAGCCCGAGATCCAGAACCAGAACGCTGCCTTGCCCCACTTCTCGTTCAGCTTGAAGCCGAACGCTTTAGGGAACCAGAACGCGAAGCCGGCGATGTAACCGAATACCGCGCCACCGATGATCACGTTGTGGAAGTGCGCGATCACGAACAGGCTGTTGTGCAGAACGAAGTCAGCACCCGGAATGGCCAGCAGTACGCCGGTCATGCCACCGATGGAGAAGGTGATCATGAAGCCCAGAGTCCAGAGCACTGGCGCGTCGAAGCGCAGACGGCCCTGGTAGATCGTGAACAGCCAGTTGAACAGTTTCACACCCGTCGGGATCGAAATCAGCATCGTCGCCAGACCGAAGAAGGCGTTAACGCTCGCACCCGAACCCATGGTGAAGAAGTGGTGCAGCCATACCATGAAGCCCAGCACCGAGATCGCGCCGGAGGCGTAGATCATCGAGTGGTGGCCGAACAGGCGCTTGCCGGTGAACGTCGAGATGACTTCGGAGAAGACACCGAACGCCGGGAGAATCAGGATGTACACCTCAGGGTGACCCCACGCCCAGAACAGGTTCACGTACATCATCGGGTTACCACCCAATTCGTTCGTGAAGATGTGGAAGTCGAGGTAACGGTCGAGGGTCAGGAATGCCAGGGTGCCGGTCAGGATCGGGAACGAAGCCACGATCAGGACGTTGGCCCAGGTGCAGGTCCAGGTAAAGATCGGCATGTCCATCAGCTTCATGCCCGGAGTGCGCATTTTCAGAACGGTAACCAGGAAGTTAACGCCCGTCAGTGTCGTACCCAAGCCGGATAGCTGTAGCGCCCAGATGTAGTAGTCCACGCCCACGCCAGGGCTGTAGCCCAGCTCGGACAGCGGTGGATAGGCAACCCAGCCAGTGCGTGCGAATTCCCCGACACCCAAGGACACGTTCACCAGAACCACGCCAGAGATCAGCAGGTACAGGGACAGCGAGTTCAGGAACGGGAACGCAACGTCGCGAGCGCCGATCTGCAGAGGCAGAACGATGTTCATCAGACCGGTGAAGAATGGCATCGCCATGAAGATGATCATGATCACACCGTGAGCGGTGAAGATCTGGTCATAGTGTTCAGGCGGCAGGTAGCCAGGCGAACCTTCAGTGGCCAGGGCCAACTGGGAACGCATCATGATGGCGTCGGCAAAACCACGCAGCAGCATGACCATGGCGATGACGATGTACATCACACCGATTTTCTTGTGGTCGACGGAGGTCAGCCACTCGGTGTACAGGTAGGTCCACTTCTTGAAATACGAGATCAGACCGACAACCGCCGCACCGCCGATAGCGATCATCGCGAGCGTGATCATGACTATCGGTTCGTGAAACGGAACCGCGTCTAGAGTTAATTTACCAAACATCGTTTACTCCTCTGCCTCAGCAGCTGAATGCTTACCCATGTCCATCCCTTCCATACCGGCCACTTCTTTCTTCTCGTGGACAATCTTGCCCGGCTTCATACCTTCATATTTGTCGATGATGATCTGAAACAGGTTAGGAGTGACCGTGGAGTAGAGTTCAACGGGGTTACGTTCGCTAGGTTTGGCCAGAGCGGTGTACTCAGCCGTTGCCAGCTGTTTAGGTGAATTCTTGACATCGGCTACCCAGGCGTCGAAACCAGCCTGATCGGTCGCGGTTGCCGTGAATTTCATGCCGGTGAAACCTGCGCCGCTGTAGTTCGCGGAGATGCCGTCGAAATCGCCTTTCTCGTTGGCGATCAAGTGCAGCTTGGTCTGCATGCCGGCCATCGCGTAGATCTGGCCGCCCAGTGCAGGGATGAAGAACGAGTTCATGACCGAATCAGAGGTGATGCGGAAATTGAGCGGAGTATTGGCCGGGAAGACGATCTTGTTGACGGTGGCGATACCCTGGTCCGGGTAGATGAACAGCCATTTCCAGTCAAGCGCAACCACTTCGATGGTCAGGGGCTTCACGTCGGACTCAAGTGGACGGTATGGGTCCAGCGCGTGAGTAGACTTGTAGGTCACATAGCCCAGCACGATGATGATGGCCAGCGGAACCAGCCAGACAACCAGTTCGATCTTGGTCGAATGCGCCCAGTCAGGCGTGTACGTGGCGCTCTTGTTCGTCGCGCGATACTTCCAGGCGAAGATGATGGTCATGAAGATGACCGGCACCACCACCAGCAGCATGAGCAAGGTTGCAGTGATGATCAGATCACGCTCTTGCACGCCGACATGGCCCTTGGGGTCCAGCAGGGTGTAATCGCACCCGCTGAGCAGGAGCATGCTGAAAAGGGCCAAGAAGCCAAAAAACCTGGGGTACCTTTTTTTACTCATCTCACGACCTCTAAAAGCAGCTTTCGCATCGCAGTTGGGTTTCGACCGCCAACACTTCACCCTGCCAGGTGCTGGCAAATTCTTTGGATTGAACAGGGGCCTGTCAGGAAGCGTTTGGCCTCGTAACAAATCCAGGTTTAGCTGTGGTTTCTTATTCGAATGGTGGCAACCGCCGACGCGGTCCAAATCCCTTGGCGCAGACATTCAGAATTTGACTCAAGAGGCCATCCAAACGGCGTCTACAAAAGGGGCAAAACCCCTTCCCGACCTCGATTTACGCCGTCCATACGTGATGGGGGGCGTTAAGTGGGGGCGATTGTAGATACGTAAAGTTTTATTGACTATGAGTTTCTGCGCAACAGTTAATTTCCGGATATGTAAGAATGCGCGCATATGTCGCACCCTTCAAACCCGGAAAGGCCCCAAATTTCCTAAAGCATTTGAGGCATTCTTTTCCGCAACACTTTGTAATCAACGCGCTTTCATACGGTTCCGAATGATGCCGACCGGTACCAGAATTACGGTGAGAACGAAAGCGATCAATGCCCATTGGGCAAGCGACAGTCCCAAGACTGGCGGATATGGCGTCTCACAGAAGCCTGCCACTTGGAAACCCAGCGGAAACAGTGAGGCCAGGGGCAAACCGTCCACGATCGGTTGCAGTATGTCGATGCCGCAGCTCTCGGTCGGATGGGTCTGAATCCAGACGTGACGTCCCGCAGCGACCACACCGCCGATCGCGCTGAGTGTGACCAACACTTCACAAATGCTCAGGCTTACGCGTCCACGCATGGCGGCGCCGATGAAGGCAAAAATCGCGATGAACAGCAGCGCATAGCGTTGCAGGATGCACAGCGGACAAGGCGCTTCGCCCAGCACCACCTGCATGTACAGCGCCCCGCCGATCAGCGCCAGGCAAATGATGCCCAGCAAAACCAGAAACTGCTTTTCGCGCCGCAGGTAAAACATCTCGTCAGTCATTCACATACCCTTTGAATGTGGTGTCCATCCAGATCGAAGATCTGCCTTGTTGCGTGCCCCGGGTGCCCGGAAAGCCGGCAATTCTACCATCGTCGCAGCCGCACGCCGGTGCAGATGGTGAACACATCTGCATTAGCCGAACATTAACCCTGGCACGGGTCAGCCAACGGTCACCTTCTCCAGATCCTTCTATATATAGAAGCGTGCGACGCTTTGCCGCAGGGGCAGATCGCCGCACCCTTCCTTATATATAGAAGGCTGCGTCTATTTGTCGCAGCAGCCAAGGGTCATTCGAGTGCTGAAGCCGGACCGAAGAACTCGTAACGCGCCTGGTCATCCGGAACACCTGCCGCCTTCAATTGGCGCTTCACTGCCGCCATGAACCCTTTTGGCCCCAGGAAGTACGCATCCAGATCGCGGTCCTCAGGCAACCACTGCTCCAGTTGCGTTTGATCCAGCAGGCCGACCGCGTGAGCGCCCGGGCTGACGCCGTCGTCCTCGTTGTAGAGGTAGAACCGTTTCAATTGAGGGTGCTTGCTTGCCAGCCCCTCGATCCAGTCGCGGAACGCGTGAACCGAGCCATTGCGCGCGCAGTGGATGAAATGGATTGGGCGCTGCGTTTCCAGCGCCGCCTGCAGCATGGCCAGGGTCGGTGTGATGCCCACGCCCCCACTGATCAGCACCAGCGGCTTGTCGCTGTGCGCCAGGGTGAACTCCCCCGAAGGCGGGAAGAGGCTGATGCTGTTCCCCACCTGCACTTCGTCATGCAGGTAGTTGGAGGCACGACCGCCAGGCTCGCGCTTCACGCTGATGCGGTACTGATTGTTGCCGGCCCGCGCAGACAATGAGTAGTTACGGCGGATCTCATCGCCGTTCAGGAACAGCTGCATACCGATGTACTGACCGGGGGTGAAGTCGAGGATCGGCTGACCATCCGCGGGCGCGAAGTAGAACGATGTAATCTCGGCACTTTCGGCGACTTTGTTGACGACTTTGAACTCCCGGGCACCCCGCCAGCCGCCAACGGCCAAGGCTTTTTCCTCGTAGATGTTTTCTTCGGCGCCAATCAGAATGTCAGCCAACTGCCCGTAGGCCCGTCCCCAGGCAGCGATGACCTCGTCCGTCGCGATTTCCGCACCCAGCACTTCACGGATCGCCTCCAACAGGCACTCGCCGACCAGCGGGTAATGCTCCGGCAGAATTTGCAGCGCGACGTGCTTATTGATGATCTTGGCCACTAACCCACCCAATTGATCGAGTTGGTCGATGTGCCGGGCGTACATCAACACGCCGTTGGCCAGCGCACGGGGCTGATCGCCACTCGCCTGGTGCGCCTGATTGAACAGCGGGCGGACTTGTGGGTACTTATTGAGCAGCTTTTTGTAAAAATGAGTCGTCAGGGCTTCACCGCCGCTTTCCAGCAGTGGAACGGTGGATTTGACGATGGCACGATCCGAAGCATTCAACATGACGAACTCCTGAGGCTCAATGAAAAGAAGATGCATTAGTCATATCAGGAACCGTGCCAGGTAAATTTATCAATAAATTCAACTAGATATACCAGACGTGTCTTTTTGACACGCAACTGAAAGAAGTCATTACGACACATAAAAAGTCATTATGACTACGCGAAAGGACGTGAGCCTACCCACAGGAAGAGGCAAAAAGTTAAAGCCTGCCTGCACAGGGTCGATACATCGACATCGACAGCTGTTTGCGCGTTAAGGCGCACTCAGACACTGCATGACAGAAGGTTCACATGTCCAAAAACGTCCGTGCGGATTCCCTCTCGCTGCTGCTGTTCACGTTACGCAGCGGAAAGCTGATGGCGATCAACCTGCTCAAAGTCAGTGAAATCATCCCCTGCCCTCCCCTCACTCGCCTTCCGGAATCACACCCCCACGTCAAAGGGGTCGCGACCTTGAGGGGCAATTCGCTCTCGGTGATCGACCTGAGTCGGGCCATCGGCGAACGCCCGCTGCTCGACCCGGACGGCGGCTGCCTGATCGTCACCGACGTCAGCCGCTCCAAGCAGGGGCTTCACGTGCAAGCGGTGAGCAAAATCGTCCACTGTCTGACCACCGATATCCGTCCGCCCCCTTTCGGCTCGGGCAACAAGTCGTTCATCACGGGCGTCACGCAAGTGGATGGCACACTGGTTCAGGTGCTTGACATCGAAAAGGTCATCCACGGGATTTCGCCGGTGCAAATCGTCGCCCAGGAAGCCGAGCTGAGCCCTGAAGAGGTCAAGGTGTTGAGTAAGGCGCGTATTCTGGTGGTGGACGACAGCCAGGTCGCGTTGCAACAGTCCGTGATCACGCTGCGCAACCTCGGCATCGAATGCCACACGGCACGCAGCGCTCGCGAGGCGATCGATCAACTGCTGGACCTGCAAGGTACGGCGCATCAGATCAACGTGGTGGTCTCCGATATCGAGATGTCGGAAATGGACGGATACGCGTTCACCCGCACCCTGCGCGAGACGCCAGACTTCCAGGAGCTTTACGTCCTGTTGCACACTTCGCTGGACAGCGCGATGAACGCCGAGAAAGCCAAAGCGGCTGGCGCCAACGCAGTGTTGACCAAGTTTTCTTCACCCGAGCTGACGCGATGCTTGATCGAAGCCGCCCGTACGGTCGAAGCCCAAGGGATCTGAAACCCGGCGTTCACGACGCCTCGCCAGAGCACTACTGGTTGATGCGTCGCGACCTGAGCCAGATTCATCGCCCGTTGGGCTGGCCTGACTCGTTGCATCGGGTGGATTTCTCCCGCCAAAACGCTGCTGCAGTGCATCGACTGCTCAGGCTCGGCACCGAGCTGGGCGGAGGTCGCGTGCCGGAATTCGAGACATGGCTCGACGGATTCGAGAACGATCCCGAGTTCGATCCCGCGTTGTGTTTCGTCCTGGAAGACTCATCCGGTGTCATCGCCGTCGCGCAATGCTGGACCAGCGCGTTCATCCGCAATCTTGTGGTTCATCCTCGCCTGCAAGCCCAGGGTGTCGGGCTCGCCTTGCTGAATCAGGTATTTGAGACTTTCGCGGCTCGGCATGAGGGACATGTCGATTTGAAAGTCATGGAGAGCAACCTGATAGCCCGGCGTCTGTATGAGCGCGCTGAAATGTACTACGTGCAACGCTGCGAACTAGAACCCCGCTGAGTCAGTCAAAGCCGCTGTCATTCCGCTGATAAGACAACGATGGAGACTCTCATGAAAAGGACCACCTTGGTTTTGCTCGCCCTCACTGCCGTCGCAGGCCAGGCCAGCGCCTCCAGCCCGGACGCCTGGAAAGCTTTCGACAAAACGCTGGTCGACAGCTGCGTCGCGGCCAGCTCCCTGAAAAACGCCAAACCTGCCGGCACCTCTGCGATGTTCGACGACAGCGTGGGATACAGCGCGCTGCTGATCAAAGGCCAGTACAAGCAAGCGTTCATGAAAAACAAGACCGGCACCGAGCTGTGCCTGTATGACCGTAAAAACAAGAAAGCGCTGATCACCGAGTGGGATAACGTCACCACACTGCCGAAGAAATGAGCTATATGTTCATCCCTTTGCCGGGCGCCTGAGAGGCTTCGATGAAAAGCGTTGCGATTGTGCTGTTCCCCCATGTTCAGTCCCTGGATGTCGCAGGCCCGCTGGATGTTTTCGCCGAAGCCAATCGCTACGTCGCCAAAGGAGAGGGTTATCAGATCGTGACGATCGGCGCGGCGTCCTACCCCATCCTCGCCTCCAACGGCATGCCACTCGGCGCGCAATACGAGCTGGCCGATGCGCCGAAGCAATTCGACATTTTGTTAGTGCCGGGCGGGCCGCTGTTACCCGAAAGCGCAGAAATGCCGCACATCACGGCCTGGCTGCATGAGGCAACGCCGCTGGCGGGTCGTTATGGCTCGATCTGCACTGGGGCTTTCATTCTCGGGCACGCCGGGTTGCTGGATGATAAACAGGCCGCGACCCATTGGAGCCACGCGCAGCAATTGGCCGATCTGTTTCCGAAAGCCAGGGTCGAGCCAGACCGCATTTACGTGCGAGACGGCAAGCTGATGACATCGGCAGGGGTCACGGCGGGGATCGACATGGCGTTGGCGCTGGTGGCCGAAGATCACGGCCCGGCGATTTCGCTGGCCGTCGCCAAACGCTTGCTGGTCGTGGCCCAGCGTCAGGGCGGGCAGTCGCAGTTCAGCCCCTACCTGAATGCCTCGGCGGACGATGACACGCCGGTGGCGAAGATTCAGCGCTATGTGATGGAACACATCAGCGAGCCGTTTTCAGTGGAGCGCTTGGCGGAGGTGGTGTCGATGAGCCCACGCAGCTTCGCTCGGGTGTTCGCCCGAGATGCGAAGGTCACCCCGGCCGAGTTCGTGCAACGCGCCCGCATCGACGCCGCCCGGCACCTGCTGGAAGGCAGCGAAATGGTGATCAAGGCGGTGGCGTATCACTGCGGATTCGGCAGCGCTGCCCGCATGCGGTTGATCTTCACCCAACGGTTGGGCGTGACGCCGACGCAGTATCGAGACAGTTTTCGTAAGGAAGGCTAGAGGCATCTTTGGCTAACGGCCGGTACAACCAATACCTCTTCAGCGCCTGACCAATTTTTCGCGAATGAATTCGCTCCTACAGTTGAGTGCGCGCCAGACCTCACGGTTCGCAGTGATGCAGAACCCTGTGGGAGCGAATTTATTCGCGAAGGGCCAAGACAGCCGACGCATCTCCAGCGCCTGGCTATTTTTCGCGAATGAATTCGTTCCTACAGTTGAGCGCGCGCCAGACTTCACGATTCGCAGTGATGCAGAACCCTGTAGGAGCGAATTTATTCGCGAAGGGCCAAGACAGCCGACAAATCTCCAGCGCCTGGCCGATTTTTCGCGAATGAATTCGCTCCTACAGTTGAGCGCGCGCCAGACTTCATATTTCGTAGTGATGCAGAACCCTGTGGGAGCGAATTTATTCGCGAATGGTCGGCACAACCGACACCTCTCCAGCGCTTGGCCTATTTTTCGCGAACGAATTCGCTCCCACAGTTGAGCCAGCGTCAAGCGATCAGCGCTTGCCCATCGAGCGACGAGTGCCTGAGGGGGCAGCACCAGGGCGTTTGTCGTGGTTCGATTTGCCCGAGCCTTTGTAGTGCGACGGGTTTTTCTTCGCCTGCAACAGCTCTGCTGGTTTGAACGGAAAGCCGAAGGCAGGAATGGCCGGCTTTTTCTCGCCGGATTCGGCTTGAACATCGACAGATTCGTCAGCGACATCGGGAGCTGGCGTGTGTTCGGGGGTGGTCATGGAAGCTCCGTGAGCGCTGGACGGTCGATGGGCAAACAGGCGTTGCCCGCAGGCCGCGCAGCATACCTGAATCCCCTTTCGACCGCCCGTGACAACCGAGCAACGGCTACTTGTAAAACAGGTCCACGAACACCTCTGCCGAGAATGGACCGGGGGTCGGGGTGTTGGTCTGCCATACCAGTTCGGCGTTGAAATCGGCGGTACCGGAATACATATCTTCGAGCAGATCAATGATGTGAAACGGCTCGTTGAACCGAATCGGTCGGTGGGCAGGCGCATGGGTCACACGGATTCCAATGCTGTCGTTGTTGACTGGCACCAGCACGTCGCCCGCCAGCATGCCGGACACTGGGGTGAAGCGCGCATTCAAGCTGAACGGCGAATCGCAGGTGCGGCTCGTCGCCAGCGCAAACCGCTGAAAAGTCGCCACCTCCCCTACACGCACGTTCTTGATGGGCACGGTGCCGAAATCGACGGTTTCCGGCAGCACTCGGAGCTCGGCATCACAGGCCACGAACCGCAGGCCCATCAAATTGTTGATGACGTAGTTGAGGTTGTTGTCCGGCACCGGGCTCATGCCATTGCCGCTGTCGACCTGGAACATGCGGTAGTCGAGCAAGTCACTGGCCGATCCGGACGGCGGCGTCGGCCCGTACTTCTGTATGAATACCGAAAACGGCAGATTGAAACTGACCCTTGGACAGGCTGCGATATTCCCCATTCCCTCGGTGCAAGCCGGAAGCACTTGCTGCGTGGGAATTCGCCCGTTGCTTTGCAGGTAATCGATACCGTTGAGGGTCAGCCCCGCACGAATCCCTTCGCCGATCTGAACGTTCTCGGGATTCAGGTACAGCACCACGTCTTCCGCAGGGCCGGACGCTTCGCGGGCGCATTCGATTGCTGCGTTCAAGCGCTCCGAACGCCAGACAACGCTGCCATCAGGCAACGTTGCAGGAATGGCAACGCTGCTGCTGAGATCGGCACGTATCACCGTTTCACCCGACCCTTGGGTCTTGCAGGTCATGGCCATGCCGGTCGCAGGCATGAGCAGGACACTCAGAAAAACCGGACACCAGCGTGAGAAAGAAAAAGTCGTCATGTTCAGCATTTCTCGTTGAGTAGAGGGGGCACAGAGCTGCGACCGAGCGTGCTACGCAGTCGAGCCATAAACGGTTCCGAACCCTGCGACAGGGCCGAAAAGCCGCGCTGTCCGCCGTAATCGGTGAGTGCCTTGAAGTGCAGACAGCCCGTTCCTACAGCCCGTGTCAGCCCTCCCGGTAAGCGAAGTGAGCGCTCAGAAAACGGTTCGAGCATGAGGTCTTCCTGAATCTGGACCCCGCCGAAAGTGATCTTCAGCAGCGCGGCATGGAACGCCGTCGGATTGCGTACGTGGAGGACGTCCGAGTCTTGCATGCTCCGTTGCCAGCGAAGGCTTTGCGGCACGTCAGCGGGATCGCCATCTAGGCCTTTTGGCCGATAGAACACGTTGATGCGCTGACGCACGGCGATGGTCATTTGCTGCGGTGCATGGCTACGACGGGGCACTTCCAGCACGTAAAGGTGAAGCAGGGATTCGCGATCCTGCGGCATGCCGACACCCTCATAAAGCACCCGTAAAGTCTGTCGCCCTTGCGCACTAATCTGTGTCAGATGAGGGGTCAGTACGAACGGCAGATCCACGGGTGCTGCCTGGTCGGCTTTTGGGTTTTCGATCCAGGCCTGAATCAATACCGGTCCGCTGCCGGGATTGCTGACGTCAAGGGTCGCTTCCCGAAACCGGCCATCGAACACAAGCCGCGTCCCGCCCAATGACACGACCGCTTGCGCTTCGCCGCCCGCCAGCAGTGCGATGAAACAGATCATGGTCGCCCGTTTCATCGGCATGTCACCGTGATCCGATCGTAGGTGCGCTGGGGATCGCGCGGCGGCAGGTCGAATGGCGCCCGACAGTGCTGATCAGACCATTTGACCACCAATTCGCCACTGTCTTGCTCGCTCAGCACCAAGGCGCGGCTGGTGGGGTCAACCGCTGCCAGCAGCTTACCGTGGCCGTCTTCAACCACCGCGCCGAGCGGCACGCGGCTGCCGTCTCCGCGTACCAGTTCGAACTGCACCCGTCGCCCGACCTGCGCCTGGAACTTCACCACTGGAACCGCTCCCCGGCGTGGAATAACCTGCGTCACCGGGTTTTCCAGTTCCACATCAGCGCCCAACTGACGCGTATCCAGACTGACCCAATTGGCGCGATACGGCTGGGTGTAAGGCAGCACCGCATAGCCATTGCCGGCTGTTTCTATGTGGCTGTAATTGCTCAGCCGCGCGCCCGCGACGTCCTTCACCTGCACCAGTGCGAAGGTTTCACCCAACGGCTGGCCGAGGTTCACGCCACCGGCATGGGCGACCACTGACCCCGCCGCACCGACGTTGAATGCCCGATAATCGCGCCCTTGGCCGTAGCCAACATCGAAACGGCCGAACGGCGTGGTGGTGTTGATCTTGCCGGACCCGGACGACCCTGAACGACTGTCTTGCCCGGCCTGTACCGAATAGAACGTGCTGCGATCATCGAAGACCTGGCCATTGAGACCGGCCTGCATGTCGTGGTCGCCAACGCTGTCGCGGACAGCATTGAAAAAGGCCCGCGAAGACGACGGGCTGTTCCCCAGCGGCAAGCTCAGCGTCAGGGCAATGCGGCTGTCCGACTGCCGCTGGCCGTCAATCAGAAAGGTCTGATTGCGTTCTACAGAAATGCCGTAGCTGAGGCTGCGCCAGGCGGCGTTCCATGTCAGGTAAAACTGTCGCGTCTTGCCCGTCGAGTCCCAGTAGCGCTGCTCAGAACCCGTAAAGCTCAGCGACGCAGACTGTTCCGGCAGCGCCTGCGTCAGGTTGAATTCAAGACGATCTTTGGCGCGCCCGTACCGCGTACCGTTCAAGGCTTGGCGCTCCTCGACATGCTCGTCAAACGTGCGATACCGGTCGGTGGAATAGCGATAACCGGCGACGGCCAGCGTTGTGTTGGTCAGGTCCAGCGTGTTGGCGTAACGCACCCGCACGCTTTGCCCGGTGTGGGTTTCGCGGGCCTGCTGGCTGACGGATTGAGTCACGTCCACCGACACCGCACCGACGCCTGTGTTAACCCCTGCGCCGATGTTGCCTGCCCGAAAATCTTCGGCGACCTGCGTGCCTCCCGCCACGGTCATGCGCTCGGTCAGACCGTAGATCAGCGTCGCGCTGGTGAAGGTCGGTGACTCGCCAGACTCATCGTGGCTGTCGTAACGCCCCGCTGCGAGGCTGTAACGCAATGCCCCCTTGGGGACCATAATCGGCAACGACGCATAGGCCTGTACGAAAACGCGCTTGCGCCCGTCGGCCTCAACCACAGTGATTTCCAGATCACCATTTGAGCCACTGGGGTAGATATCCGAGATTTCGAACGGCCCCGGCGACACGTTGCCGCTGTAGAGCATGAAGCCGTTCTGCCGCACTTCGACTGTCGCGTTGGTCTCGGCAATGCCCCGAATAACCGGGGCGTACACCCGTTCGCTGTCCGGCAACATGCCGTCATCGGACGCCAGCATCGCGCCGACGAACCGTACGCTGTCGAAGACTTGGGAATCCGTGAACGTTTCACCCAAGGTCAGTTGACCCTTGAGCGCCGTCACGTCTCGCTGAAGAAAGCTCCGGTTGCTGCGAAAGCGATAAGGCTGAGCATCGCCGTAGACCAGCGAAGATTCGTTGCGCAATCGCCAGGCACCCAGGTTCAGCCCGTTACGCAGGCCAAGATAATACTGATCCTGCGTCTGGCCGCCCCGCGTACGTCGGGCGCCACTGAAGCTGTAATTGACGAACGCTGCCGTCTCGCCCTCGTCCCACAACTCCGGAGATACATAGCCGCGCACGCTGCGCAACATCATGGCTTGGGGAATGCTGATGTTCAGTCGCAGGCTGGTGGGCTGGTATTCCACATGGGCGAACTGGACCTTGGCGGCAAGATCGAAGCAGCGGTCAGGCGCGTTGTCTGTGCTACCCAACTCCGAGGTGTCCATGCCGAACTGTTGGAGCATCTCCAAGGTCAGGCAGGCCTCTATCGCGCCGCTTGCCGGGTTCGCCACAAAAGGGATGTCGCGTCGCCCACTCAAGGCCCGGTTGACGTAAATGTCGACCCTATACGTTCCCGGCACCACGCTATTGCCTTGAAGAAAGGTCTCCAGATCAGCGGGTTGATCGGTGCCTTGAATGAAAGCGGTGTTGAATTTCACCGTAGACGGGGCCGCTGCGGACACAGCGTTTTCGCCGCTGCCGCCGGTCATCGCCCAGGCGCTGGCGCTCATCGTCCACGCCATCGCAGCGGCGATGCCGGTGCTCAGCGGTTGACGCTGCCCGGGGAAACTCGGTGTGCGGACAGGCCTTCGTTTATCTGACGGGATAGGTTTCGAACTACGTTTCTGGGTGTGGATGTCTCGCTGTTCCATTAGCTGATTTCACTCGTACTCTGAGTATCGATGCACCTGTGGAATCCTTTCTCACAGGCATGCGACGCTGATACCGGCTGCGTGTCCGGCTAAAAAGTGGGTAACGAAAATCCCGACGGACGTGGCGGTGGCTAGTCAGGGCGTGAGTCGGCCTTGTTCGCCTGGATGACCCGGTCAGCCGTCACCTTTGCGCGGTAAGGTTCCTGACCGCCGAAATCGTTGATGCTGATAAACGCCAGATCCAACGGGGCCTGCCGACTGATCGCCTTCAATGGCCACTGCATATGGGCCTTGGGCGCCAGCATTCGGCTGTCCTCCTGAAACACGATTTGCCCTCGATGACTTGCCGAAAGCTTGATCATCGAGACGTGATAAGGCCCGGGATTGACGACTTCGAGTTGCCCATCGCGCACCTGCCATTGCAGGGTCTGCGCAGCCTGCAGCGGGTCTTCGGTCAGCCCCTGTGGGCGGTAGAACAGCTTGATTCTTTGGCGGATGGCGATCTGCAATTCGTTTTCGCGGGCCGTCTGCGGGATTTCCTGAACGTTAAGCCACAGCACCGACTCCCGGTCGGTCGGCAGGCCTTCCCCGGCATAGATAATCCGGATCAGTTGCTTGGCATTACCGGCCATTCTGGCCAGCGCGGGGGTGATCGCGAACAAAGGGTGGCTGGCGGCCGGACTCTCGTTGTCAGCCTCAAGCCATGACTGCGCGAGAATTTCCGACGTGCCGGTGTTGTGGACCTGCAAGCTGACTTCTTTATCTGTCGCCGGATAGATGACACGCGTGGTGTTCAACACGATGCCGGCCTGTGCCTGAATCGCCAGCGTCATCGTGAGCGCCGCGCACAGCCACGCTGTGGGACGCCTCAAAAAATAAGAAAACATGAGGGAGCGGTCTCTCAATCGGAGGGTGGCGGGGCCAGCAAAGCTCGCCCCGCCGGTTGCATCACTGATAATCCATTACGAAGGGCAGGAAGCCGTCCGCATTACCAGGGTTGGTGGCCGCACCGTTCAGCACGTACACCGCGCCAAAGTTGAGTTCGGCCGTTGCGCCGCCCGCCCCATCCTGAACCAGCGGTGCATCAATGGTTTCGTTGCCGCTCAGGTCCATTAGCTGATACGACGAATTCAGCAGACCGATGCCCACACCGTCGGCCGCACCGGTGGCGCGCAGCAGTTTCTGATCGAGGTTATCCAGGCCGCTGCCTTGGCGAGCGACGAAGCGCATGTCCACGGTGTTGTATTGCGCGGCGCCGCCGGTGCAATTGACCAGCAATTGAATCGGCGACGCGGTTTCCAGTTTGTTGTCGGCGAACCGGCCGATTTCGGAGAAAGAGACATTGCCCAGGTCGACATTGATTTCGCCCGGATTGGTGCCAGGGCTTGCGCCCGTGCCAGCACCGACGTCACAGGTGATGTCGGTGAGGGTGCCGCTGAACACCAACTTGCCATTGTTCGCTGCGTTTGCACTGCCCACAGCGCCCAAGCCCATTGCGGCCACGATAGCCAGAGAAAGAGAGATCTTTTTCATGTTAACGACGTTCCTTGTGTCAATTCGTGTGTGCCCAAGAGGACGACGAGAACTATAAGGGCGTCGCTCAAAGCCGGATGTCAGGTTATCTACCTCGAACTTGCAGAAATGACAGTGCAGCGTGCCAGACATTTCTGTAGGACATGACAGATCAAACGCACAGCCCCCGAACAGCGTGGCCTGTAGCGAAGTCGCTCTAAAAAAGGGTGGACCGAGGTTTGCCGGGAGGTTGTAAGGAAATGTCGTCGTTGGCAACGGACAGACATAAAAAAAACCGCCCCGAGCCGGATTGACTGGGGCGGTCGTTTGCGCTCGACGCAGAGCGAGGTCGGGGCGCTATTGGTAGGTCAGGGTCACGATCCCACTGTGTGCGCCGACCAACACCGAGGTGCGTTCGGCATACGCCAGAGACACGGGCACTGCTGAACCTTCGCAGGCATCATCGTGGTCGGCGAGGCCCAATGTCAGGCTGGCGTTCACTTTCAAAGACTTCAGGCCATGCAATTGGCCCGGAACAGTGAGCACTTTGGCGTCACATCCTGCGTTAACGAGTTGTCCGTGAAACATGAGGGCACTTCCTTGTGCCGAGGCTGCCGACCCTGTCAGCAAGGAAACCCCGATCAATGCGATTGAAAAAAACGTCGAAACTGTCTTTTTACCTTTCATCGCCACACTCCGAAGTGATGTCCCACCTATCACAGTTAAGTCGAGTCAGAGACAATCGACCAACGTTAGGGCACTTGTTTGTAGGAATTTTCGCGCCCCCCTTCATGGTATCGCCAAGTTGCGCCCTTTCTTGACGCCACTTCATGCTCCGCCCTTATTCAGCTGACAATATTGACAGGTAGCAGTCATTTTGCTGACCGGGTCAAAGGTTTATAAGGAAGCTGTCAATTGTCCGCCTCTCACCTTTTCGCTGGCGTTATATCTGTATGCCCAAAAACAAAAAATCTGTGCTAGCCGTTGCTGTTCTTGCTGTCGTGATTGCGGCTGGCGTCTGGGCGGTCAAGCGTCCCACAGAGAAAAAAGTCAGCGCGCCCGCCGCAGTGCCTGTTCAAGTCATCAATGTGGTCAAGCAGGATGTGCCGCGTTATGTCACTGGCATCGGGTCGGTACTCTCGCTGCAGAGCGTGGTGATTCGCACTCAAGTCGACGGCATCCTGACCCGGCTGGCCGTGAAGGAAGGGCAACAGGTCAAGACCGGCGACTTGCTGGCGACCATCGACGACCGCTCCATCCGCGCGGCCCTCGAACAGGCCAAGGCGCAGTTGGCCCAAGGTCAGGCGCAGCTGGACGTCGCTGAAGTAGACCTTAAGCGCTACAAGCTGCTCACCGTTGATAACAGCATTTCCAAGCAGCAATTCGATCAGCAGCAGGCGTTGGTCAACCAGCTGAAAGCGACGGTTCAGGGGAATCAGGCCTCGATCAACGCTTCGCAAGTTCAACTGTCTTACACGCAGATTCGCTCGCCAGTGACCGGCCGCGTCGGCATTCGTAATGTCGATGAAGGCAATTTCCTGCGCGTCAGTGACGCCGTCGGTCTGTTCTCGGTGACCCAGATCGATCCGGTGTCGGTGGAGTTCTCATTGCCCCAACACATGCTCCCGACCTTGCACGATTTGCTGGCGTCCGCCGACCCGGCCAAGGTCAACGCCTACATGGGGGAAGGCGCGACCGGTACATTGCTCGGTGAGGGCAAGCTCACGTTGATTGACAACCAGGTCGCTGCCACGACGGGCACCATTCGCGCCAAGGCCGTCTTCGACAACGGGGCCGAAAAACTGTGGCCCGGCCAGCTGGTCACTGTGCGCATTCAGACCGCGATTGATCGCGACGCGTTGAAAGTCCCGCCACAAGTGGTGCAGCGCGGCATCGACCAGCATTATGTCTACCGGGTCAAGGGCGATACCGTCGAAGTGATCCCGGTCAAAGTGCTGTATCAGGACAGTGACCTGACCCTGATCAGCGGCGTGAACGCCGGTGACGTGCTGATCAGCGACGGTCAGTCGCGGCTCAAAAACGGTTCGCACATTGAAATCGTCAAAGCGCAACCGGTGGACACCTTGGCCGACGCCGCCACAGGCGCGTCTGGAGCCGCGAAATGAAGGGCCACGGTTCGATCTCCGCCTGGTGCGTGAATCACCCGATTGCCACGGTATTGCTGACGTTCGCGCTGGTCCTGCTCGGCTGCATCGCCTTCCCTCGCCTGCCCGTGGCGCCGTTGCCGGAAGCCGAATTCCCGACGATCCAGGTCTCGGCCACGCTGCCCGGCGCCAGTCCGGAAACCATGGCGTCGTCAGTCGCCACGCCTCTTGAAGTGCAGTTCAGCGCCATTCCGGGCATGACGCAAATGACGTCGAGCAGCGCCTTGGGCTCGACCAACCTGACCCTGCAATTCGTGCTGAACAAGAGCATCGACACCGCCGCACAGGAAGTACAAGCCGCGATCAATACCGCATCGGGCCGGTTGCCCAAGGACCTGCCCACCGCCCCGACCTGGCGTAAGGTCAACCCGGCGGACAGCCCGGTGCTGATCCTGAGCGTCAGTTCAAATCTGATGCCTGCCACTGAGCTGAGCGACGTCACCGAATCCCTTCTCGCCCGTCAGTTGAGTCAGATCAACGGCGTAGGCCAAGTCGCGATCACCGGTCAGCGTCGCCCTGCGATTCGCGTACAGGCGTCTTCCGACAAGCTCGCTTCCATCGGCCTGACCTTGGCCGACCTGCGCGGTGCGCTGCAACAGACTAGCCTGAACCTGGCGAAAGGCGCGCTGTACGGCAAGGACAACGTGTCGACCCTTGCGTCCAACGACCAGCTGTTTCGGGCCAAGGATTACGACCAACTGATCGTTTCCTACAAGGACGGCGCCCCGGTTCACCTGCGAGACGTCGCAAAAGTCATCGACGGCTCGGAAAACGCTTACGTCAACGCGTGGTCCGGGGATCAGCAAGGCGTGAACATCGTGGTCTTCCGCCAGCCCGGCGCCAACATCGTCGAGACCGTGGACCGGGTGTTGGGCGAGTTGCCGCGTTTGCAGGAAATGCTCCCGGCGTCGGTGGATGTCACCGTACTCAGCGACCGCACCAAGACCATCCGCGCCTCGCTGCACGAAGTGGAAATGACCCTGCTGATCGCCATCGTGTTGGTGATCGCGGTGATGGCGCTGTTCCTGCGCCAACTCTCGGCGACGCTGATCGTCACCGCTGTGCTCGGCGTGTCGCTGGTGGCCAGTTTTGCCCTGATGTACGTCCTCGGCTTCAGCCTCAACAACCTGACACTGGTGGCGATTGTGGTGGCCGTGGGGTTTGTGGTGGACGACGCCATCGTGGTGGTAGAAAACATTCACCGACACCTCGAAGCGGGCGAAAGCATGCGCGAGGCGGCGATCAAAGGCGCGGGCGAGATCGGCTTTACCGTCGTGTCGATCAGCTTCTCGCTGATTGCGGCGTTCATCCCGCTGCTGTTCATGGGCGGCGTGGTCGGGCGGCTGTTCAAGGAGTTCGCACTGACGGCGACGTCGACCATTCTGATTTCGGTGATGGTCTCGCTGACGCTGGCTCCCACACTGGCTGCGTTGTTCATGCGCGCCCCGAAACACGACGCTCACGCCAATCCTGGTTTCGGCGAGCGGCTGCTGGCGCATTATGCGCGTGGCGTGCGTTATGCCCTCGCCCACCAGCGCCTGATGCTGAGCATCTTCGGCCTGACCCTGGGCTTGGCCGTCGCTGGCTATGTGCTGATCCCCAAGGGCTTCTTTCCGGTACAGGACACCGGCATGGTGCTCGGTACCAGTGAGGCGGCGGCGGACATTTCTTACCCGGATATGGTGGAAAAACATAAACAGCTGGCGAAAATCATCGGCGCAGACCCGGCGGTCAAAGCTTTCTCGCACTCGGTCGGGGTGAGTGGCAGCAACCAGACCATCGCCAACGGTCGGGTCTGGATCGCATTGAAAGACCGTGAAGACCGCGACGTGTCCGCCAGTGAGTTCATCGACCGCATCCGACCGAAACTGGCGAAGATTCCGGGCATCGTGCTTTACCTGCGCGCAGGCCAGGACATCAACCTCAGCTCAGGCCCGAGCCGTGCGCAGTATCAATACGTCCTCAAGAGCAACAACGGCGCCCTGCTCAACGAGTGGACGCAAAAGCTCACTGAAAAGCTGAAAACGATCCCGGCGTTCCGCGACCTGTCCAACGACTTGCAATTGGGCGGCAGCGTCACCCATCTGGACATCGACCGCAGCGCCGCCGCGCGCTTCGGCCTGACCACGGCGGACGTCGACCAGGCGCTGTACGACGCGTTCGGTCAGCGACAGATCAACGAATACCAGACCGACATCAACCAGTACAAAGTCATTCTCGAACTCGACCCGTCGCAGCGCGGCAAAGCCGAGAGCCTGAATTACTTCTACCTGCGCTCGCCGCTGACCAACGAGATGGTGCCGCTGTCGGCGCTGGCCAAAGTCGGTGCGCCGAAGATGGGGCCGTTGTCGATCAGCCACGATGGCATGTTTCCGGCAGCAAACCTGTCGTTCAACCTGTCAGCGGGCGTGGCCTTGGGGGATGCGGTGCAACTGCTCGACCAGGCGAAAAACGAGATCGGCATGCCGTCTTCGATCATCGGCAATTTCCAGGGTGCGGCTCAGGCGTTTCAAAGTTCGCTGGCCAACCAGCCGTGGCTGATTCTGGCGGCGCTGGTCGCGGTGTACATCATTCTCGGTGTGCTGTACGAGAGCTTCGTCCACCCGTTGACGATCATTTCCACCCTTCCTTCGGCGGGGATTGGCGCGCTGTTGCTGCTGTGGCTGATGGGTCAGGACTTCTCGATCATGGGCTTGATCGGCATCGTCCTGCTGATCGGCATCGTCAAGAAAAACGGCATTCTGCTGGTGGACTTCGCGCTGGAGGGGCAACGTCATCGTGGCCTGTCGCCTGAAGACGCGATCTATGAAGCCTGCGTGACGCGTTTCCGGCCCATTATCATGACTACGCTGGCAGCGTTGCTGGGTGCCCTGCCGCTGATGCTCGGCTATGGTGTGGGGGCGGAGTTGCGTCAGCCGTTGGGCATCGCGGTCGTCGGCGGTTTGCTGGTGAGCCAGGCGCTGACGCTGTTCACCACGCCAGTGATTTACCTGCAACTGGAACGAATCTTTCATCGCAGGCATCCGACCGTGACACCGACTGCACCCGTAACGAACAAGAAAACTGCGGCCCTACTCGCTACTGAAAAGTAAGCACACAAGAAGTGAGAGTGGACCATGCGTGTCCTGATTATCGAAGACGAAGAAAAAACCGCCGACTACCTGCATCGGGGCCTGACCGAACAGGGCTATACCACCGACGTTGCCCGGGAGGGCATCGAGGGTCTGCATCTGGCGCTGGAGAGCGATTACGCGGTCATCATTCTCGACGTCATGTTGCCGGGGCTGGACGGCTATGGGGTGCTCCGGGCGTTGCGGGCGCGCAAGCAGACGCCGGTGATCATGCTCACGGCCAGGGAAAACGTTGATGACCGTATTCGTGGCCTGCGCGAAGGGGCTGATGACTATCTGGGCAAACCCTTTTCCTTTCTGGAACTGGTGGCGCGCCTGCAGGCCCTGACCCGTCGCAGTGGCGGCCATGAGCCGGTGCAGATCAGCATCGCCGACCTGTGGATCGACTTGATCAGCCGCAAGGCCACACGTTCCGGCTCACGGCTGGACCTGACCGCCAAGGAATTCTCGCTGCTGAGCGTGCTGGCTCGGCGCCAGGGGCAAATCCTCTCCAAGACCTCAATTGCCGAGATGGTCTGGGACATCAATTTCGACAGTGACGCCAATGTTGTCGAAGTCGCGATCAAACGCCTGCGTGCCAAGCTCGACGGACCGTTCGAACAGAAACTGCTGCACACCATTCGCGGCATGGGTTACGTATTGGAGAGCCGTCGTGGCGAGTAACTCCATCGCCCTGCGCCTGAGCGGCATGTTCGCGCTGGTGGCGCTGTTGGTATTTCTGCTGATCGGCTGGGCGTTGTACCTGCAAGTCGACAAGGGCCTGGGCCTGTTGCCGGAAGCCGAGGTGGATGCGCGCTACAGCGTTCTGGAATCGGCGGTTCAGCGCTACGGCACGCCTGAGCACTGGGTGAAGATCAACGCCAAACTCAAACTGCTCAGCGAAGAAGACAAACGCCTGCGTTTCTGGGTCGTCAGCGACAACCCGACTTACGAGTTCGGCAACCCCGACGCCGAGATTCGCACCTTCGCCAAAGGCCCGTTGGGCATGCGCGATCTGAACCTGGGCGGCCACGACTACCCATTCAAAGTCCTCGTCAGCGAATTTCCCGCCAAAGACCAGCGCCCTCCCCTGCGCTTTTTGACCGCCATCGACACGGAGACATTTTGGCAGACTCAACATTCGCTGCTGATCGCCTTGATCAGCCTTGCCGCCATCGGCATTGTCCTGGCTTCGGCGCTGGGTTATTGGGTGGCGCGCATTGGCCTGAAACCTTTGCTCAATCTGTCGCTGGAAGCCCGAAAACTCGCGCCGCCCCGGCTGTCTGGTCGTCTGCAACTCTCGTCACTTCCCCCAGAGTTGGATCAGTTCGTGACCTCATTCAACTCGACGCTGGAACGGGTCGAGCAGGCGTATTCGCGACTGGAATCCTTCAACGCTGACGTGGCCCATGAACTGCGTTCACCGCTGACCAACCTGATTGGCCAGACCCAAGTGGCGCTGACCCGTGGGCGGTCCGCCGAGCATTACTTTGAAGTGCTGCAATCCAACCTCGAAGAGCTGGAGCGGCTGCGTTCGATCATCAACGACATGCTGTTCCTCGCCAGCGCCGATCAAGGCAGCAAGGCCACCGAACTGACCGAAGCGTCCTTGGCGGAAGAAGTGGCGACGACGCTGGATTACCTGGACTTCATCCTCGAAGACGCCCAGGTGCAGGTTCAGGTCCGTGGTGACGCCAGCGCCCCCATCGAAAAAGCCCATCTGCGCCGCGCGATGATCAACCTGCTGCACAACGCCGTGCAACACACCTCACCGGGGCACGTCATTCACGTGGACATTCTGGATGAAGGCGATCACGTCAGCATCGGCGTGACCAACCCTGGCGCGCAGATTTCGGGGGAGCATTTGCCGAAACTGTTCGAGCGTTTTTACCGGGTCGATGCCTCACGCAGCAACAGCGGCGCGAATCATGGGTTAGGACTGGCCATCGTCAAAGCGATTGCGTTGATGCATGGCGGCACCGTGTTCGCACGCAGTGAGCGGGGGGAGAACACGTTCGGGATGAATTTGCCGTGCTGAGGACCGGGTGCATCACGGCCTGAGGTGCATCTCTGTGGGAGCGAATTCATTCGATACGGTGGAGCAATGGATACATCTCCATCGCCAGAACCCTTCTTCGCGAATGAATTCGCTCCCACAGGGGGTAAAAGTCGGCCGAGAGGTCAGCCTTTCTTGACGAACTCCGACTTCAGCTTCATCGCGCCGATGCCGTCGATCTTGCAGTCGATGTCGTGGTCGCCGTCCACCAGACGGATGTTCTTGACCTTGGTGCCGACCTTGACCACCAGCGACGAGCCTTTGACTTTCAGGTCTTTGATCACGGTGACGGTGTCGCCGTCTTGCAGCGTGTTGCCTACGGCGTCTTTGATGATCTTCACGTCATCGCTCGCCTCAGCCGCGCCATCGGCGGACCACTCGTGGGCGCATTCCGGGCAGACGAGCTGGGTGCCGTCTTCGTAGGTGTATTCGGAATTGCATTTGGGGCACGGCGGTAAGCTCACGACGGTTCTCGCATCAGGAAAAATAGGCGCAGGATTATAAGGGTTTTTATTCACCTGCGGACAGTGGGGTTTTAATGGCCCGGAACCTTGCGTCTCACGGCAGTCATACAGGGTATGCGCTGCCAACAGCGGCGGATCTGATGCGAGAGGCTTCGACATGAACGACGAACACGATCTGCAACGTTTTCTCGATGCACAGGAACCCCTTTTCGAGCGCGCTCTGTCGGAGCTGCGCAACGGGCGCAAGCGCAGTCACTGGATGTGGTTCATCTTTCCCCAGTTGAAAGGGTTGGGTCACAGCGAGATGGCCCAGCGCTACGGCATTTCAGGACGCGAAGAAGCGCTGGCGTATCTCCGACACCCTTGCCTGGGTGCCCGGTTGGAAAGCTGCAGCCGCGCGGTGTTGCAGTGGAAGCACCGCAGCGCCACGGAGATCATGGGGTCGCCGGATGACCTGAAACTGCGTTCGAGCATGTCGCTGTTCGCCAGCGTGGCGCCGGAGCTTGGAGTGTTTCAGGAGGTGATCGAGGCGTTTTTTGGGGGTAAAGCGGATACAGCGACGGTGTCGCGACTTAACCTAGGTTGACGCATGGCAATGACATGCCCCTGTAGGAGCGAATTCATTCGCGAGGCGGCATTGCAGACCCAGCATCTCCATCGCCTGACAGCTATTCGCGAATGAATTCGCTCCCACAGGGGAGGCCGCCCGATGTTGACTTGTCGCTACGCCAACGCCGTGTCCATCACCATCATCAGGCAAAATCCGACCAGCAGCCCGAGGCTGGCGATCTTGTCGTGCCCGTTGCGACGGGACTCGGGGATGATTTCGTGGGTCACCACCAGCAGCATCGCCCCGGCTGCCAAGGCTAGGCCGATGGGCAACAGCAACGCAGCGATTTCCACCAGCCACGCGTAGAGCACGGCGAAGACCGGCTCGACCAACCCCGAGGCCGCGCCGATCAGAAAGGCATTCAAACGGGACATGCCCGCCGCCGCCAGAACCAGCGCGATGACCAACCCTTCCGGGACGTCCTGCAAGGCGATGCCCATTGCCAGGCTGTCCGCATGGGCCAGTCCGCCGCCCGCCGACACGCCCACCGCCATGCCTTCCGGGATGTTGTGGGCGATGATCGCAATGACGAACAGCCAGATGTTTGACGGGATGGCCGGTTTGTCCGCGACTTCCGATAGCTGCGGGCCGCGAGAGACCAGCGTGTCGACGATGAAAAGCCCGACCGCTCCGGCCAGAATCCCGCCGCTGACCAAGGCGCCCGCGCCCCATTGCGAAAACCCGAGACCTTGCGCCGCGCTCAAGCCCGGCACAATCAACGAAAAAGCGGTCGCCGCGAGCATGATGCCCGCGCCGAAACCGAGCAACCCGTCGGACACCGCCACCGGCATCCCACGGATCACCAACACTGGCACCGCACCTAGGGCGGTGCCCAGTGCGCACAGCGCCCCACCTTCCAGCGCCCTCAGCATGCGCGGTTCAAGGCTCAACCAGGTCAATCCCTGGGCGATGAGCAACCCTGTGCCGACCAGCAGCAACACCGAACCGATGGCCAGACGAAACAACCGTCCGCTGCTGAGGGTGAGTAAATCCGAAGGCATAGGTCGTCTACTTCATTATCAAATTTGGCTGGAAAGGGCGGCGCTATATCGCTTGGCCACTTCGTCCCAGTTCACGACGTTGTAGAACGCAGCGATGTATTCCGGGCGACGGTTCTGGTAACGCAGGTAATAGGCATGTTCCCAGACGTCCAGACCGAGAATCGGCGTGTTGCCGTTCATCAGTGGGCTGTCCTGGTTACCGCTGCTCTCAACGACCAGCTTCTTCTCCGGCGTAACGCTCAGCCAGGCCCAGCCGCTGCCGAAGCGGGTCAGTGCGGCTTTGGTGAAGGCTTCTTTGAAGGCGTCGATGCCACCGAGTTGTTCGTCGATAGCCTTGGCCAGCGCGCCACCTGGTAGACCGCCGCCTTTGGGGCTCATGACCTCCCAGAACAGCGAATGGTTGGCGTGACCGCCGCCTTGGTTGATCACCGCTGGACGCAGTTTTTCTGGCAGTTGGCCAACGCTGGCGACCAGTTTCTCAATCGGCCATTCAGCGTATTCGGTGCCTTCGACGGCGGCGTTGAGGTTGTTGATGTAGGTCTGATGGTGCTTGGTGTAGTGGATTTCCATGGTCTGCGCATCGATGTGCGGCTCAAGGGCATCGTAGGCGTATGGCAAGGCAGGCAAGGTATACGGCATATCAATGGACTCCAAAGGACAAAGTGCCGGCGGCAGCGGCGTTGCGCTGTAGCGCCGAGCGTGAGTGTTCGCCGCTGCTGTTGAGCAGTCGGTGGGTGCGTGGGTATTCACCGTATTCGCTGATGAAGCCCAACAGTTCGCTGTAGGTTTTGTTGCTGTGCCGGAACGCGGCCTGACGCAACCCAGGCGTCAGGCGCGGGTTCTGGATCACGTGCAGCAAGCGTTGATGGGCCGAGCACAGGTATTCGGCGCTTTCTTCGGGCTGGTTCAGGCTCAGGTGCAGATCGGCCAGGTTGTGATGGGAAATCACGAACGCGGCAACCGCCTCGTCAGGGTCTTTCCAGCGCTCCAGCAGCACTTGCGCCAAGGCCAGGGCTTGCAGATAGAGTTCGCGGGCGTCGACCAGATCGCCACGGTTGAAGCAGCTATTGCCTTTCAGAATGGTGCTTTTCCAATGCTCCATGGCGCGTCTCCTTGATCGCTGACGTGGGTGGTCGCAGGTCAGATGCCGCCTGCGGTGAGTTTTTCCGGGTTGAGCAGGGTTTCCAGCCGGGTGCGATCCAGATCGGTGTGCTCAAGCGCCACGTCGATGATCGGGCGGGCTTCCTTGTAGGCGGTCTTGGCGATTTCGGCGGCCTTCTGGTAGCCGATGATCGGGTTGAGCGCGGTCACCAGAATCGGGTTGCGCGACAGCGCCTCCTTGAGCTTGGCCTCGTTGACCTTGAAGGTCGCGATGGCTTTGTCGGCCAACACGCGGCTGGCGTTGGCGAGCAGCTCAATGCTTTCAAGCAGGTTGTGGGCGATGATCGGCAGCATCACGTTGAGCTCGAAGTTGCCCGACTGACCCGCCACAGTGATGGCCGCGTCGTTGCCGATCACTTGCGCAGCGACCATCGCGGTGGCCTCCGGAATCACCGGGTTGACCTTGCCCGGCATGATCGACGAGCCCGGCTGCAGCGCCTCCAGTTCGATTTCGCCAAGGCCTGCCAACGGGCCGGAGTTCATCCAGCGCAAGTCGTTGGCGATCTTCATCAGCGACACGGCGGTGGCTTTCAACTGGCCAGAGACTGCGACGGCGGTGTCCTGCGAGCCGATCAACGCGAACAGGTCTTTGCCCGGCACGAAACCAACGTTGCTCAGCCGGCTCAATTGCGTGGCGAAACGCGAGGCGAACTCCGGATGCGCATTGATCCCGGTCCCCACGGCTGTGCCGCCCTGGGCCAGCGCTTGCACGCTCGGCAGCAGGTTTTCGATGTGCTCGACGTTGGCCTTGATCTGCTGCGACCAGCCGTTCAGCACTTGGCTCATGCGCACGGGCATGGCGTCCATCAGGTGGGTGCGGCCGGTTTTGACAAACGGGTGAACCTGCAGCGCTTTCTGTTCGGTGACCTGCACCAGATGCCCCAGTGCAGGCAGCAGCTGTTCGTGGATCGCCAACGCGGCGCTGACGTGGATGGTGGTCGGAATGATGTCGTTGCTGCTCTGACCACAGTTGACGTGGTCGTTGGCGTTCACCGGTTCGCCCAGCACACGGGTCGCGAGGGTAGCGATCACCTCGTTGGCGTTCATGTTGGTGCTGGTGCCGGAGCCAGTCTGAAACACGTCCACCGGGAAATGCGTCATGAAGTCGCCCGCCAGCAGCTCTTTGCAGGCGGTGACGATGGCCTTGCTCTGCCCTTCGGAGATTTGCTTCAGCTCAAGGTTGGCCTGCGCGGCAGCGGCTTTGGCCAGCAGCAGCGCACGGACAAACTGGCGTGGCATGCGCAACTGGCTGATCGGGAAGTTGTTCACCGCACGCTGGGTTTGCGCGCCATAGAGGGCGTCAGTCGGGACCTGCAACTCGCCCATGCTGTCGCGTTCAATACGGGTATTGCTCATCGGTAGATCCTTGCATCAGTTCAGCGAGAGAAATCGAGGGCTGCAACACGCAGGTCGCCAGTTGATGGGCGAAGGCCTGCCAGCGTTGGCGTTGCGAGGAGGAGTGCGCGAGGACCTGCAAATCCCGTAACGGCCGCCAGGCCTGATCCAGACACAGGCAGCGCCAATGCCAGGGCAGGACGGTGTCGCGAGCGGTGTCGATCAGCAGTCGAAACGTGCTTTCGGCGATCAGTACGTGTGGGGTGGCCGTGAAACGCGCGAGATAGCGGCCTTCGGCGAGGTAATGCTCAATGGCCCGCGGCTCGTCGGGATGCAGGGCACAGCGAATCCGCAGACTCAGCGCACGCCAGTTTTCCAGATAGGGGGACTCGTGCAGAACTGTCGCCATGACCTCAGGCTCACTTAACGAATGAGATTCATTATTAAATGAGTTTAAGAATCAAAACAACCCCGACATTGGAGTCGGCTTGAGGGGATGATGTTGATTTCGCAGTCGCTGATGAGCTTTTTGTGGGAGCTTCTGGAGGTTACGACAGTGGCGAAACCGGTGTGTCAGAAGGACCGCATTCAGCCCATTCGTCACCGTCGTAACCTCCGGAAGCTCCCACAGGGTTAAGCAGTGTGTTTAAAAGCGCGGTAAAAAAAGGCCTGCGCGTGGCAGGCCCTTGGGGTGATGCTATGAAGTGGGGAAATCAGCTCCCTGCCACCATCATCTTCTCGATCAACACCGACCCCGTGCGGATATTGCTGCGCATCTCAAGATCGCTGCCAACGGCGACGATCTGCTTGAACATGTCGCGCATGTTGCCGGCAATGGTCACTTCCTGAACCGGGAATTGAATCTCGCCGTTCTCGACCCAGAAACCCGCCGCGCCGCGCGAATAATCGCCGGTGACCATGTTCAGGCCGCTGCCCATCAGTTCGGTGACCAACAGGCCGCGTCCCATGCGACGGATCAGTGCGGCCTGGTCTTCAGTGCCGTGGGAAACGAACAGGTTGTGCACGCCGCCCGCGTTGGCGGTGCTTGGCAGACCCAGTTTGCGGCCCGAATACGTGCTGAGGATGTAGGACACCAAGTCACCGTTCTCGACGAACGGCTTGGCGTAGGTCGCCAGGCCATCGCCGTCGAAGGCCGAGCTGCCCATGGCGCGCATCAAGTGTGGACGCTCGTCGATGGTCATCCACTCCGGGAACAGACGCTGGCCAATAGCGCCTTCAAGGAAGGACGATTTGCGGTACAAGTTGCCGCCGGAAATCGCCCCCAAGAAGCTGCCGAACAGACCGCCCGCCAGTTCCGCCGAAAACAGCACTGGCACTTCGCAAGTCGGCACCGGGCGTGCGCCCAAACGGCTCGCGGCGCGCTCGGCGGCTTTCTGGCCAATGAGTTTTGCGTCCATCAGCAGCTCGCCCTGACGATTGACGTCGTACCAATAATCGCGCTGCATCTGGCCGTCTTTTTCGGCGATCATCACGCAACTGAGGCTATGGCGGGTGGATGCGTAGCCGCCAATGAAGCCGTGACTGTTGCCATAGACGCGGCAGCCCTGATGCACGTTCAAGGTCGTGCCATCGGCGTTTTTTATCAGGCTGTTGGCATCGAACGCCGCCGCTTCGCAGATCAACGCGCGCTCGATCGCCTCTTCCGGCGTGATCGCCCACGGGTGAAACAGGTCGAAATCCGGCTGCTCCCGGGCCATCAGCGCGGCATCGGCGAGGCCCGAACTTTCGTCTTCCGAGGTGTGTTTGGCGATGGCGAGTGCCGCCGCGACGGTTTCGCGAATGGCGTCCGGGCCACTGGCCGAGGTGCTGGCCGAGCCTTTGCGGTGGCCGACGTACAAGGTGATGCCGAAGCCCTGATCGCGGTTGAACTCGACGGTTTCGACTTCGCGCTGACGAACCGACGTCGACAGCCCCTGATCCACAGACACTGCCACTTCGCAGGCGGTCGCGCCTTGGCGTTTGGCTTCGGCGACGATCTGCTCGACCTGCTGTTGCAGTGCCGGGAGGGCCTGTGGGCCGACGCTTTCTGATGCACTCATGACTTACTCCATCAAATTCCGATTTCGGCAGCCAGGCCGGACATTTGGCCCCTGACTGGTTATCATGGCGGCGTTTATTTGCGGACTGCCCCCATGGTTGATTCTTACGACGACTCCTTCGACGGAGAGAAAAGCAAAACCCAGATCAAGAAAGAGCTTCACGCTCTGGTGGACCTGGGCGAACGCTTGACGACATTCAAGCCCGATGTGCTGGCCAAGCTGCCGCTGACCGACGAATTGCGTCGGGCACTGGCCGATGCGCCCAAGCACACCGCGCACATTGCGCGTAAGCGCCACATCTCGTTCATTGGCCGGCTGATGCGCGACCAGAACCTGGACGAAATCCTGGTCCTGCTCGATCAACTCGACGCCTCCACGCGCCAGTACAACGAGCGCTTTCACAATCTGGAACGCTGGCGCGACCGGTTGGTGGGCGGCACTGACGACGTGCTCGAACAGTTCGTCAATGAGTACCCGGAAGCCGACCGTCAGCAACTGCGTTCGCTGATCCGTCAGGCTCAGCACGAGGCCAAGCAAAACAAGGCCCCGACCGCGACCCGCAAAATCTTCAAATACATCCGCGAACTGGACGAAACCAAGCGCGGATTGCGTTAAAACAGTCGCGCCGGGTGGGCATCCCAACCCGGCGCAACGACCTTCAGATCAGCCGCCTGTGCCGCCGACTGTGATCGCATCGATCTTCAGCGTTGGCTGACCGACGCCCACGGGCACCGACTGCCCATCCTTGCCGCATGTGCCCACGCCACTGTCCAGCGACAGGTCGTTGCCGACCATGGACACCCGGCTCATGCACTCCGGACCGTTACCGATCAGTGTCGCGCCTTTGACCGGGGCAGTGATTTTGCCGTCTTCGATCAAATAGGCTTCGCTGGTAGAGAACACGAACTTGCCGCTGGTGATATCGACCTGACCGCCGCCGAGGTTGGCGCAGTAGATGCCCTTCTTCACCGAAGCGATGATTTCTGCCGGATCGCTCTGGCCGCCGAGCATGTAGGTGTTGGTCATGCGCGGCATCGGCAGGTGCGCGTAGGACTCGCGACGACCGTTACCGGTACGGGCAACGCCCATCAGCCGTGCGTTGAGCTTGTCCTGCATGTAGCCCTTGAGCACGCCGTTCTCGATCAGCGTGGTGCATTCGGTCTGGGTGCCTTCGTCGTCCACGCTCAGCGAGCCGCGACGACCGGCCAAGGTGCCATCATCGACAATGGTGCAGAGTTTGGAAGCGACCATTTCGCCCATGCGACCGCTGTAGGCCGAACTGCCCTTACGGTTGAAGTCGCCTTCCAGACCGTGGCCCACTGCTTCGTGCAGCAGCACGCCGGACCAGCCGGAACCCAGTACGACTGGCAGCGTCCCCGCTGGCGCAGGAATCGCTTCCAGGTTGACCAGCGCCTGGCGCAACGCCTCGCGGGCGTAGCCCATGGCGCGGTCTTCCTGAAGGAAATAGCGGTAGTCGGTACGTCCGCCACCGCCATGGCCGCCGCGCTCGCGACGGCCATTCTGTTCGACGATCACGCTGACGTTGAAACGCACCAGAGGGCGCACGTCCGCGGCCAGACCGCCATCGGTCGACGCCACCAGAATGCGCTCCCAGACCCCGGCCATGCTCACGGTGACTTGCTGAATGCGCGGGTCCAGCGCACGGGTGGCCACGTCGATGCGCTTGAGCAACTCGACCTTTTCGGCGCGGGTCAGGACCTCCAGCGGATTATCGGGCGCATAGAGCTGGGCGACGTCCTGTGTGGTGAACGCTTGCACGCGGCCATTCTGACCGGCGCGAGAAATCGAGCGGGCGGCGCGGGCAGCCTGGCTCAATGCTTCAGGGGTGATCGCATTGCTGTAAGCGAAGCCGGTCTTTTCACCGGACTGCGCACGAACGCCGACGCCTTGATCGAGATTGAAGCTGCCTTCCTTGACGATGCCGTCTTCCAGCGCCCAGGACTCGGAAATCTGGCCCTGGAAATACAGGTCAGCGGCGTCGATTCCAGGACCGGCCAGCTCACCCAGCACCGATTGCAGGCTGTCGATGCTCAGGCCGCCGGGGGCCAGAAGGTGTTCGCTGACAGAGGACAAGTCGCTCATATTCACTCCGGGGTGTTGGCAGGCCGCAAAGCGTCCTGCGAAAAAAATCGCCGATGGTTCGTCACCGGCATTCGCGCCCGTATGGACGCTTGTTCTTCACTGTCTCGTTCGGCCAGCAGCACGGCTTCACCCTGTGCCTGCTCAGCCAGTACGCGGCCCCATGGATCTATGATCGCCGCGTGTCCAAATGTTTCCCTTGGCCCCGGATGAACCCCGCCCTGCGCGGCCGCCAGCACGTAGCACTGGGTTTCGATGGCTCGCGCGCGCAGCAGGATTTCCCAGTGCGCCGCGCCGGTCACGGCGGTAAAGGCCGACGGCGCGGTAATCAATTCGGCGCCCGCGTGTCGCAAGGCGGTGTACAGCTCGGGGAAGCGCAGGTCGTAACAGACCGTCAGCCCCAGTTTTCCAACGGGTGTATCAGCGACCACGACGTTGTTGCCATGAGCATAGTCGTCGGATTCGCGATAACGCCCGCGAGCATCCGCTACGTCCACGTCGAACAGGTGCAGCTTGTCGTAGCGCGCCACCTGTTCGCCCTGATCGTCGACCAACAGTGAACACGCCGTGACTTTGCCCTCTGGCCGGTCTCTCGGCGGCAGCGGCAATGTCCCGGCGACAATCCATAACTTGAGGTCGCGAGCGGCAAGTTTCAACCACGGCAGGATCGGACCTTCGCCAAACGCTTCGGCGCGGCCAATGGCAGCGATGTCACGACGGCCCATGGCGGCGAAGTTTTCCGGCAGCACCGCCAGCCTGGCGCCCGAGGCAGCGGCCTGTTCCAGCAGCTTGCGCGCTTGAACGAGATTGCCCGCGACATCGCTCTGACTGACCATCTGAATCACTGCGAAGGACATGAAACGCTCCTTGATCGGTAGGCTTCGTACTCTACTCCAAGCGTAGACATTGGGGTTGCCTGGAACGCGATTTGAAGGTCTACCGCGACCTGCTTCTGCCGAAGGCGTGGGAGCTGGCTTGCCTGCGATCGGCCCGGGGTCGCGTCCGACCGCAGCGGCAGTAAAACCTGTACAGGCGGTGTATCAGACAGATTGAATCCTCAGGTTTTACGACTGCTTCGCAGCCGATCGCAGGCAAGCCAGCTCCTACGGCCTCCGGCCAGAATCGAAAGCAGGAACCCCGCCGCGACCTGCTTCTGCTGCAGGCCGTCGGAGTGCCAGCCCGCTCACTGCGGCTTCTCAAACGGCTTGTCGAAGGTGATTTTGGGCTCTTTCCACGGGCCTTCGACCTTGTATTGCACACTCGCGAAACGCGCGACGCGGTCACCCAGCAGCTTGTCGACCAGGAACAACGCGCCGCCAATCGCAGGGGCGCCAACGATCAACGCGGCAATTGGCAGGTTGTTGGTCACCGGCAGGGTCACCAGCAATTTGGCATCGACCCGATCACGCACCATGTCCAGTGTACCGTTGAGCTCCAGGTTGCTTGACGGACCAATCATGGTGATCGGGTCGCGGGTCACGTACACCCCATCGCTGGCCACCAACAGGCCTTTGACACGGTCGTAACTCAGCCCTTTGTTCAGCAAGTCCGAGAAATCCAGTCGCAAACGACGGCCGATGGAGTTGAAGTTGAGCAGGCCGAACACCCGCAACGCCTGCGCCCCACCCTCCACTTCAACGAACTGGCCATTTTTGAGCGTGGCGTCGAGGCTGCCGGAATACCGCTTGAGCCCCACCCAAGCAGGCGAACCCGGCCAGCGGCCATCGGCATTCATCTCGAATTCCTGACTGGTCACCGTCGGCGCAAAACCCCATGCCTTCAGCACATCGGCGAGGTTTTTCCCCGCCACCTGGCCTTTGAACCAACTGCTCGTCGAACCCGGAGTGCCTTCCCAGCCGCCGTTGCCCACCAGGGAAATGCCCTTAAGACCCAGGTCCATGTCATTCAGTTGAAGGCCTGCAGGCGTGGGCCGAGCCTTCAATGTCCAGGCCCCCACCAGTTGATCCCCCTGAAACAGCTGGGTGATCTTGATGTTCATCGCAGGAATATTGTGCGGATCGACGTCCGCCAACGGGTCAGGCGCGTTTTCCACCACGGCGGCGTTCGGGTCCGGCGCGGGCAAACGGACGTACAGCAGGTTGATGTCAGCGGGTGTTGTCTTGTCGTCTGGCAGCGTCGCCGTGCCCTTGATCTTCGCGCTGTCCAGCGACAGGCCCCAACTGGCGTCATTGCGCTTGAGCTGCACGTTGGCTTGATCCAGCGTCGTGCCCATGGCGGTCAGCTTGCCAATCTGCAGATCAACGCTGTTGACCAACTGTTTGGCGCTGCCCCCCGGATCGTTACCCGCATAGCGCTGAACCATCGCCTGCCACGGCGCGATGTCCAGTTCGGGCAGCGAGCCGCGTACACGCAGGCCCTTGCTGTCCGGAATGATCGCCCCGCCCTCGCCAATGAACAGCTCACCACGGCCGTCCTCGAACTTGCCGCCGGGGGCCGCGAAGGCAAAATTGGCCAGGTTGCCATAGCCCACGCCGATGCGCCGTTCGGCCCCTTGCAGGTTCATACGGAAATCGGTGTCGCGGGTTTCATCGGCGGTTTTGCCGAACGGCGCAGGCAAGTCAATGGCCACGCCCTTGAGGTTGGAATTGATCAGCAGCGGGCTGTCGGCGCCATTCAGCGTCAGTTGCAACTGGTACGGCAGATCCCCGGACACTGGCAGCGGTTGGGTGACGTTCAGCCAGTCCGTCAGGCGTTTGGTCGCGATCTGGCTGCTGGCCGTGATGCGCGTCAGCGGCGCTCCCGGCTTGCCTTCGGCGAAGATTTCGGCATTGACGGGCTTGTCGAACGCCATGGCCTTGATGTTCTTGCCGCTCAGGCCTTTGGCGTAATCGAAACGGAAATTGCCCTTGAGTTGGGTCAGATCAAGCACCGGGTCAGGCAACCGCAAACGGGCACTGTCGGTGTTGAAATCCACAGCGACCTTGGGCTCCTGGCCCTTGACCAACGGGATGTCCAGATTGATATGCCCTTGCAGCGGCCCTTCCGCTTGCCAGCCGTTGAAGGTCTGGGCGGTGCCGATGGGCGCTTCCTGCAGAATCTTCATGCCGTCTTGCAGACTGCCGTTGAAGTCACCGTCCACCAGCAGATGACTCGATTGTCCCGACGGCACGTGAGGCACGTCCACCGCCACGTTGCTCACCTGAGTGCCGAGCAACTGGCCTTTGGTGGCTCGAATACGCACCCCGCTGTTCTCGACGAACACGTTGCCATCGACACCGGTGAGCTGCGGCCAGCCGGGCTGGAACGCGAGATTGGCGTTCCGCACCTTGAAGAACAGGCTGATGACCCGCGCCACGTCCTGCGCGTCGTGATTCAGCGAGCCCTGATACTGGAAGAAGCTCTGTTCGACGTTGCCGCTGAGAATGGCCGTGCGCAGCCAATGATCAAGCGACGGGCTGAGCACCGCAGGCAGGTATTTGGACGTGTAGCGACCATCGGCATCCACCAGCCCGACGCGCAGGTCCATGTAGTCTTCCTGAGCCTGATCGAAATGCAGTCGAATCAGGAAATCGCTGGCGATCTTGCCCTCGTCACCGACCACCTTGATGTACGGGGCGATCAGCGTGAAACCCTGATCGTCCAACGCCCAGGTCAGGCGTGCATCGGCGTGGTGATAATTCCATTCGTTCTTGAAGATCGGGTCCAGGTGCAGCATGAAATCGTCGGTGTTCAGGCGCAGTTCGCCCTGCCCCAAGTCGCCACTGATGGCGCCGCTGACATTTCCGGCCGCAGGCGCGCCGTGATAGGCGTCGAAACCGACCTTGTCCAGATTGGCAGCAAAGCTCAGACGCTTGGCGCTCTCGGCCTGCGGACGATAATCGACCAGCACGTTGCGCAGGCCGCCGGTGACGTTCAGGTGATCGAGCACCACCATCAGCTTGTCAGGCAACGGTGCGAGCGAATCGAGCAGCGGCGTCACCGGCGTCAGATCCAGCCGATCAGCCTGTACGTTCCATAGCTCCTGGGCGTCGGACGTCGCCGCCGTCTGCTTGAGCTGGAGTCGGCTTTCCCAGCGTTTGCCGCCAAGGTCCATGGCCAGGGAACTCACCGACACATTGAAGCCGGCGTCATCGCGCTGAAGCCATGCGTTGAGTGCCAGGTTGTCGATCTTCGTGGCCTTGCGGTCGGCATACGCACCTTTGAACTGTGGCGCATTGAGTCGGACCACGGCGGATTGCAGCGTGCCCTTGCCCCACGTCAACCAGAACTCGCCACCGGCCTTGAGGGTCTTGATCTTCCAGTCCCGTGTCAGGCTTTTTGGCAGCCACTTTGCCCACTCGCTTTGGGGCAGGCTCAGGTAAGCCTCGGCCTCCGCGTCTCGCCATGCATTGGCGCGAACTTTAGAGCGTACGTTCAGCGACAGCGGCTGGCCATCCGGCAGCGTCACCTTGGCGTCAAGACGCTGATGGAAGCGCCCGGTCTTGAGGGTCATGCTGGCGTAAGTCAGGGTCAGCGGGGCTTGCTCATAGGGCTGTAAGGTGATCTGACTGTCGAACAGCGACAGGGTCGAGATCATCTGCATCTGCGTCAGCACCTGTTCAGGGTCGAACGGCTTGTCATCCTGCACCGGTAACCCCTGGAGGGCCCAGTGCCCGTCCTTGTCTTCTTTGAGCCCCACTTGCAGCCCATCGAGTTCAAGCCGCGCAATACGCACCTGCCGCGCCTTGAGGGTGGCCCACAGGTCCGGCACCGCACGCACATGGTCCAGACGCACCGAGGCAGAACCCTGGCCTACCATGACGTCCCGCGCTGTGAAAATCGGCGCAAAGTCGCTCCAACTGCCTTCGAGACGGCCGATGCTGACCGGCATACCCACCGCGGCCTGCGCCTTGACCTCAACATCTGCACGGTACTCGGCGACCATCGGTACCAGTTGGCGGCCGAGGCTGACGTACAGCGCGATCAACACCAAAACCAGCGCGCACACGCTCAGCCCCCAACGCGTCAGGGTCGCGATGAAACGTGTCAGACGCTCCATGTCGCCGAACCTCCAGGCAGCGCGCCCTTCAATGGCATCCGGCTCAGTCGTGCGGTTACGGGTAGGTCCGGGAAGTGCTCATTCGCCACGCAAAATTCTCTTTGAAAGGCATCCTTGCCATCCGCCCGTCAATAGGCTCGGTTGTCTGGTCAACGACCGCGCGGCGCAAGGCGCGGCGGTTCAAGCGGTGTTTTGAGCCCAATCAGAGCAGCACAACGTCATATTGTTCCTGGGAATACATGGTTTCGACCTGAAAACGAATGGTCCGGCCAATGAATACTTCCAGCTCGGCGACGTTGCCAGACTCCTCGTCAAGCAGCCGATCCACCACTTTCTGGTTGGCCAGCACCCGATACCCCAAGGCCTGATAGGCCCGCGCTTCGCGCAAGATTTCGCGGAAAATCTCGTAGCAGATGGTTTCGGGCGTTTTCAGCTTGCCGCGCCCCTGACAGCTGCTGCACGGCTCGCACAGCACCTGCTCCAGGCTCTCGCGGGTACGCTTGCGGGTCATCTGCACCAGGCCCAGCTCGGTGATGCCGATGATGTTGGTTTTCGCGTGATCGCGCTCCAGCTGCTTCTCCAGCGTGCGCAACACCTGACGCTGATGTTCACCGTCTTCCATGTCGATGAAATCGATGATGATGATCCCGCCGATATTGCGCAGGCGCAGTTGCCGGGCAATGGCCGTGGCCGCTTCCAGGTTGGTCTTGAAAATCGTCTCTTCGAGATTGCGATGGCCAACGAACGCGCCCGTATTGACGTCGATGGTGGTCATCGCTTCGGCCGGGTCGATCACCAGATAGCCACCGGACTTCAGCGGCACCTTGCGCTCCAGCGCTTTCTGGATTTCGTCTTCGACGCCATACAGGTCGAAAATCGGCCGCTCGCCGGGGTAGTGTTCGAGACGGTCGGCAATTTCCGGCATCAACTCGGCCACGAACTGCGTGGTCTTCTGGAAGGTTTCCCGGGAGTCGATGCGGATTTTTTCAATTCGCGGGCTGACCAGATCGCGCAACGTGCGCAGGGCCAGACCCAAATCTTCGTAAATGACGCTGGCCGGGCCGATGGTCTTGATCTGCTCGCCAATCTGGTCCCAGAGGCGGCGCAGATAGCGGATGTCCATCATGATCTCATCGGCCCCGGCGCCCTCGGCTGCCGTGCGCAGGATGAAACCGCCCTTCTCCTTGATCCCTTCCTTGGCCACGCAATCGCTGACGACCTGTTTGAGCCGCTCGCGCTCGACTTCGTCTTCGATTTTCAGGGAAATCCCGACGTGGGCCGTGCGCGGCATGTACACCAGATAGCGGGAGGGAATCGACAGCTGAGTGGTCAGGCGTGCGCCTTTGCTGCCGATCGGGTCTTTGGTGACCTGCACCACCAGGCTCTGGCCTTCGTGGACAAGCGAACTGATGGTTTCCACCGCCGGGCCTTCGCGCATGGAGATTTCCGAGGCGTGAATGAACGCCGCGCGGTCCAGGCCAATGTCGATGAACGCCGCCTGCATACCCGGCAGCACGCGCACAACTTTGCCTTTGTAAATGTTGCCGACGATCCCGCGACGCTGGGTGCGCTCGACATGGACTTCCTGCAAAACCCCGTTCTCAACGACGGCCACGCGCGACTCCATCGGCGTGATGTTGATCAGAATCTCTTCACTCATGGTTTTTCACCTTCCAGGCATTGCCAGCAGGGTATGCCAAAACGCTGGAGGATTTCTGCGGTTTCGCACAAGGGCAGGCCGACGACGGCGGAATAACTGCCACTGAGGTTTTCCACGAACACGGCGCCCAGCCCTTGAATGCCGTAACTGCCGGCTTTGTCCCGTGGCTCACCACTGGCCCAGTAGGCACGGGCCTCTTCGGGGGAAATCGGACGAAAACGCACGCGACTGCTGACGATACGTGTTTCACAGTGCTGCTCATCGACCACCGCAATGGCGGTCAACACCTCGTGTTCGCGATTGGACAGCGCAGCGAGCATGGCCAGAGATTCGGCTTCGTCAGCGGGTTTGCCGAGAATACGACCGTCAAGAACCACCGCCGTGTCAGCGCCGAGAACGCAGGCGGTGGGGTAGGCGGGGTCATTGGCCAGTTGCAGCAAACCGGCGTCAGCCTTGCCACGGGCCAAGCGCTCGACATAAGCCGTCGGGGTTTCGTTGGGGAGCGGGGTTTCATCGATGTCGGCGCTGAGCGTGGTGAACGGCACGCCGATCTGCGTCAGCAATTCACGACGGCGCGGGGAGCCGGAGGCGAGAAGAAGTTGGGGCATGGGACGTCTCCGTGTCAGTGATCTTCAGCTTAGGCGTTGCGTGAAAACGGGTGACACTTGCTCTGAGACTCCACGCAGATCCCGCTTCTGCCCGGAGGGCGTAGGAGCAAGCTTGCTCGCGATCTGGCGCGTAGCGGCAGCAAAACCATACGACCTGGTTTTATCAGACAAACCGTATTCACCGGTTTTCCTGCCGCTACGCGCCAGATCGCAGGCAAGGTGGAGCGCCACCCCGGCAGCTCCTACGGCCTGCGGCCAGAATCAAAGGCAGTCCGGGGGCGACTCTTCAATTAATCTTCAAACGCAATCGCAACCCGCGCAAGCCGTAGCTCACCCACGGCCAGAGCAAGGCGCTGACCAGCGCGGGCAATACCAGCGCAAGGGTCGGCTGGCGGTTGCCGGTCAGGGCGCTGAGCCACAGCTGCACCAACTGCGCCAGGCCGAAGATCACCAGAATCACCAGGCATTGCTGCCACATCGGGAACATCCGCAAGCGTTGTTGCAACGACAGGACGAGGAAGGTAATCAGCGTCAGGATCAACGCGTTTTGCCCCAGCAACGTCCCGTAGAGTACGTCTTCGGCCAGGCCCAGCATCCACGCCGTGACCATGCCGATCTTGTGCGGCAAGGCCAAGGCCCAGAACGCCAGCAGCAACGCGAGCCACAGCGGGCGAAAGATTTCCATGAATTGCGGCAGCGGCGAAACGCTGAGCAGCAGGCCGATGGCGAAGGTCAACCAGACCACCCAGCCATTACGTGCAGGGGCATGACGCGCCATTATTCTTCCCTCTCATGCGTTGCGGCAGGGGCAGGCGCTGGCGTGGCCGGTCTGGTCGCAGCGGGCTTGGCGGGCGGCTTGGCCGGTGGTTTGCTCGCGGGCTTGGCCGGGGTGGCGGCTGGCGTCGCAACGGGCGTCGTTGCAGGCGCCGCGGCCGGGGCTGACGACGTGCTGTGGCCAGTCGCAGCGGGTTTCGGCACGGTCGCTGGGACAACGGGTTTGTTCGGGGTCGCAACCGGCGCAACGCCTGGCACGGTGGCAGACGGCACGGCAGACGGATCAGCAGCCTGACGGTCCAGCGACTCCTGCTGTTGCGCAGCGTCGGCGGCGCGCTCTTCCGGCGAACGGCCATCGGAGAACACCAGCAGCAGGTAGCGGCTGCGGTTCAGCGCAGCAGTCGGGACGGCGCGAACGATCGCGAATGGCTGGCCGGAGTCGTGAATCACCTCCTTGACCGTCGCCACCGGGTAGCCCGCCGGGAAGCGCTGACCCAGACCGGAACTCACCAGCAGATCGCCTTCCTTGATGTCGGCGGTGTCCGCCACGTGCCGCAGCTCAAGGCGCTCCGGGTTGCCGGTGCCGCTGGCAATCGCTCGCAGGCCGTTGCGATTCACTTGCACCGGAATACTGTGGGTGGTGTCGGTCAGCAGCAACACGCGGGAGGTGTATGGCATCAACTCGACCACCTGCCCCATCAGGCCACGGGCATCGAGCACCGGTTGACCCAGCACCACGCCGTCGCGCTCACCCTTGTTGATGATGATGCGATGAGTGAAAGGGTTCGGGTCCATGCCGATCAGCTCGGCGACTTCGACCTTCTCGTTGACCAGCGCGGATGAGTTCAACAGTTCGCGCAGGCGAACGTTCTGCTCGGTCAGTGCGGCCAGCTTCTGCAGGCGCCCCTGGAGCAGCAGGTTTTCAGTCTTGAGTTTTTCGTTTTCGGCAGCGAGTTCGGTGCGGCTGCCAAACTGGCTGGCAACGCCTTGATACAAACGTTCAGGCAAGTCGGCAATCCAGTAGGACTGCATCAGCACCAGCGACATCTGGCTGCGAACAGGCTTGAGCAGAGTGAAACGTGCGTCCACGACCATGACGGCCACGGAGAGGACGACCAGCACCAACAGACGAACGCCCAGCGACGGGCCCTTTGAGAAAAGCGGTTTAATGGGCCGCTCCTTCCAGGGATGCTTGTGTTTGGCTGTGCTTATTCATGCGACATGAAACCGGCCTGGTGCGGATTGACGGAAAGAAGGTGTGCAAGCCTTGCAGCGTCAAGAGAAGACGTCAACAGGTCAGGCACAAACGGGCAGCGCCGGAAGCGCCACCCGTTCGACAGCATGGGGCCATCCGGCGACTTATTCGCTGGAGAGCAGATCCATAGTGTGCTTGTCCATCATTTCCAGCGCACGACCACCACCGCGAGCGACGCAGGTCAGCGGATCTTCGGCGACGATCACCGGCAGACCGGTTTCCTGGGCCAGCAGCTTGTCCAGGTCACGCAGCAAGGCGCCACCACCGGTCAGCACCAGACCGCGCTCGGCGATGTCCGATGCCAGTTCCGGAGGGGATTGCTCCAGCGCGCTTTTCACGGCCTGAACGATGGTTGCCAGGGATTCCTGCAACGCTTCCAGCACTTCGTTGGAGTTCAGGGTGAAGGCTCGTGGGACACCTTCGGCCAGGTTACGGCCGCGTACGTCGACTTCGCGCACTTCACCACCTGGATAGGCGGTGCCGATTTCCTGCTTGATGCGCTCTGCGGTGGATTCACCGATCAGGCTGCCGTAGTTACGGCGCACGTAAGTGATGATCGCTTCGTCGAAACGGTCGCCGCCCACACGTACGGATTCGGCGTAAACCACACCGTTCAGCGAGATCAAGGCGATTTCAGTGGTACCACCACCGATGTCGACGACCATCGAACCACGGGCTTCTTCGACCGGCAGACCGGCACCGATGGCAGCGGCCATTGGCTCTTCGATCAGGAACACTTCACGTGCGCCAGCGCCCAGGGCCGATTCGCGAATGGCGCGACGCTCAACCTGGGTGGACTTGCACGGCACGCAAATCAATACGCGAGGGCTTGGCTGCAGGAAGCTGTTTTCGTGCACTTTGTTGATGAAATACTGGAGCATCTTTTCGCACACGCTGAAATCGGCGATGACGCCGTCTTTCATCGGACGAATGGCAGCGATGTTGCCCGGGGTACGGCCCAGCATACGCTTGGCTTCCATCCCGACAGCAACGACGCTCTTCTGATTTCCGTGGGTCCGAATGGCCACAACCGATGGCTCGTTCAGGACAATACCGCGCTCACGCACGTAAATAAGGGTGTTGGCAGTGCCCAGGTCGATGGAAAGATCGCTGGAAAACATGCCACGCAGTTTCTTGAACATGGGAAAGGGACCCTAGGGAACGCGTGGGTAAAAAAGTGCGGCAAACTCTAACAACGACAGGGATTTTGGGCAAGGAGCCAATATGCTAAATTGGCTGTTTTTCCGAGCACTACCCTCGACGATCGCGGCCTTATGACCGTCAAAATCGCGTAGTGTTCCGCAATCTGACGTACGGCTCATTCCGTGCGCCTTCCACTGGAGAACCCCATGGCGCTTGATCGCTCCGACGTGGAAAAAATCGCTCATCTGGCCCGACTGGGGCTCAATGACGCCGATATCCCGCGTACTACCGAAGCACTGAACAGCATTCTTGGGCTGGTTGACCAGATGCAAGCGGTGGACACCACCGGCATCGAACCACTGGCGCACCCGCTCGAAGCCTCGCAACGCCTGCGTGTAGACGCGGTCACCGAGGTCAATCACCGCGAAGCCTATCAAGCCATCGCACCAGCGGTCGAAGACGGCCTTTATCTGGTTCCGAAAGTCATCGACTAAGGGAATGAGCCTGCAATGCATCATATGACTCTGGCCGAGATCGCTCGCGGACTCGCCGACAAACAGTTTTCTTCCGAAGAACTGACCCGCTCCCTGCTTGCGCGTATCGCCCAGCTGGACCCGCAGATCAACAGCTTCATTACCGTCACCGAAGACCTGGCCATCACCCAGGCCCAGGCCGCTGACGCCCGCCGCGCCGCTGGCGAGAACGGCGCCCTGCTGGGCGCCCCGCTGGCGCACAAGGACCTGTTCTGCACCCAGGGCATCCGCACCAGCTGCGCCTCGAAGATGCTCGACAATTTCAAGGCCCCGTACGACGCCACCATCGTCGCCAAGCTGGCCGCCGCCGGCACCGTGACCCTGGGCAAGACCAACATGGACGAATTCGCCATGGGGTCGGCCAACGAATCCAGCCACTACGGCGCCGTAAAGAACCCGTGGAACCTCGAACACGTGCCGGGCGGTTCGTCTGGCGGTTCGGCGGCTGCGGTGGCTGCGCGCCTGTTGCCTGCCGCCACCGGCACCGACACTGGCGGTTCGATTCGCCAGCCTGCCGCGCTGACCAACCTGACCGGCCTGAAACCGACCTACGGTCGTGTGTCGCGCTGGGGCATGATCGCCTACGCGTCGAGCCTGGACCAGGCAGGCCCGATGGCGCGCACGGCCGAAGACTGCGCCCTGCTGCTGCAAGGCATGGCCGGTTTCGACATCAATGACTCCACCAGCATCGACGAACCCGTGCCGGATTACAGCGCCAGTCTGAATGGCTCGCTGCAAGGCCTGCGCATTGGCGTGCCGAAGGAATACTTCAGCGCGGGCCTCGACTCGCGTATCGCCGATCTGGTCATGGCCAGCGTCGAAGCGCTGAAAAAGCTCGGTGCCGTGGTCAAGGAAGTCAGCCTGCCGAACCTGCAACACGCGATCCCTGCTTACTACGTGATCGCCCCGGCAGAAGCCTCTTCCAACCTGTCGCGTTTCGACGGCGTGCGTTTCGGCTACCGCTGCGAAGACCCTAAAGACCTGACCGACCTGTACAAACGCTCCCGTGGCGAAGGCTTCGGCCCGGAAGTGCAGCGCCGGATAATGGTCGGTGCCTACGCGCTGTCCGCCGGTTACTACGACGCTTACTACCTGCAAGCGCAGAAGATCCGTCGCCTGATCAAGAACGACTTCATGAACGCATTCAAGGACGTTGACGTCATTCTCGGCCCGACCACGCCAAACCCGGCCTGGAAAATCGGTGCCAAGAACGCCGACCCGATTTCCGCCTACCTGGAAGACTTCTACACCATCACCGCCAACCTCGCGGGCCTGCCGGGCCTGTCGATGCCAGCCGGTTTCGCCGATGGCTTGCCGGTGGGCGTGCAACTGCTCGCGCCGTACTTCCAGGAAGGCCGCTTGCTGAACGTTGCTCATCAATACCAGCAAGTCACTGACTGGCATCTGCGTTCACCTGCAGGCTTCTAAGGAGAAAACACATGCAATGGGAAGTCGTCATCGGGCTGGAGATTCACACCCAGCTCACCACCCAATCGAAGATTTTCTCCGGTAGCGCCACCACGTTCGGCTCCGAGCCGAACACGCAGGCCAGCCTGGTGGACTTGGGCATGCCCGGTACTCTGCCGGTGCTGAATAAGGAAGCCGTACAAATGGCGGTCAAGTTCGGCCTCGCCATTGACGCCGAAATCGGCCAGCACAACGTGTTCGCCCGCAAGAACTACTTCTACCCGGACCTGCCGAAGGGCTATCAGATCAGCCAGATGGAATTGCCGATCGTCGGCAAGGGCCACCTGGACATCACCCTTGAAGACGGGACCATCAAGCGTATCGGCGTGACCCGTGCCCACCTGGAAGAAGATGCGGGCAAAAGCCTGCACGAAGACTTCAGCGGCATGACCGGCATCGACCTGAACCGTGCGGGCACCCCGCTGCTGGAAATCGTTTCCGAGCCGGACATGCGTTCGGCCAAGGAAGCGGTGGCCTACGTCAAGGCGATGCACGCGCTGGTTCGCTACCTCGGCATCTGCGACGGCAACATGGCCGAAGGCTCGCTGCGCTGCGACTGCAACGTGTCGATTCGCCCGAAAGGCCAGGTCGAGTTCGGCACCCGCTGCGAGATCAAGAACGTCAACTCGTTCCGTTTCATCGAGAAGGCGATCAACAGCGAAATCGAACGCCAGATCGAGCTGATCGAAGACGGTGGCAAGGTCATTCAGCAAACGCGCCTGTACGACCCGAACACCAACGAAACCCGCGCCATGCGTAGCAAGGAAGAAGCCAACGACTACCGTTACTTCCCCGACCCAGACTTGCTGCCGGTGATCATCGAGGACGCGTTCCTCGAACAGACACGCGCCACCCTGCCGGAGCTTCCGCCGCAGAAACGCGAGCGCTTCCAGTCGCAGTTCGGCCTGTCGCTGTACGACGCCAGCGTGCTGGCTTCCAGCCGCGAGCAAGCGGACTACTTCGAGAAGGTCGTGAGCATCGCGGGTGACGCGAAGCTGGCGGCCAACTGGGTCATGGTCGAGCTGGGTTCTCTGCTCAACAAGCAAGGCGTTGAAATCGACGAATCGCCGGTCAGCGCCGAGCAACTGGGCGGCATGCTGCAACGCATCACCGACAACACCATCTCGGGCAAGATCGCCAAAATGGTCTTCGAGGCGATGGCCAACGGTGAAGGCAGCGCGGACGAGATCATCGAGAAGCGCGGCCTGAAGCAAGTGACCGACAGCGGCGCCATCGAGTCGATTCTTGACGACATGCTGGCGGCCAATGCCGAGCAGGTCGAACAGTACCGCGCGGCGGATGAAGCCAAACGCGGCAAGATGTTCGGCTTCTTTGTCGGGCAGGCCATGAAAGCGTCGAAAGGCAAGGCCAACCCGGGTCAGGTCAACGAACTGCTGAAGCGCAAGCTGGAAGGCTGATTGCAGCGCTCTCTGGGGGGGCGGATTTATTCACGACTGGATGTGTCTGACACATCGCCATCGCGAATGAATTCGCTCCCACAGGGGTTCACGTCGCCGCCGATGTCGGAGCCTGGCTTTTGCCGTCTGTGGGAGAGAACCTATTCTGGGCGGCACCCCGACGAGGCATCATCCCAGGCAACGCAGAATTGCCAAAAAAAACACACACCAAAGGAATGCACCCCATGTGGCGGCTCTTCGGCGCTTGCGCCCTGCTCTCCCTGCTGGTCGGTTGTGCCAGCGAAGGCGTCATCGATCCCCACGGCTATAACGCCACCGGCGGAGCCTCGTATTACGGCTCTCGCCACCAAGGCAAGCGCACCGCCAGCGGTGAACGCTTCGACCAGAATTCCCTGACCGCGGCGCACCGCCAACTGCCGTTCGGCACCCGCGTGCAAGTCACCAACCTCGACAACGACCGCAAGGTCATCGTCCGCATCAACGATCGCGGGCCGCATACCCGTGGCCGATTGATCGACGTATCGCGCGCTGCCGCTGAACAATTGGGTATGCTGCGCAGCGGAACCGCCCAAGTGCGGGTGCAAGCTCTCGACGACTGACTCAGTGGTGCCCTGAATTCTCGCCCTCTCGACCCTGCCGCTGCCCACGCTGATCGAACTGATCGGTGGCCTGCTGATGATGATCGTCGGCGCCGAACTGTCGGTGCGCGCGGCGGTGGCCCTGGCTGCCCTGCTGAAAACCCGGCCGCTGTTTCTCGGCCTCACCGTCGTCGCCCTCGGCAGCAGCGCGCCGCAAATGGCCGTAGGCCTGCAAGCTGCGCTGACGGACAGCACCGACATCGCGGTGGGCAGCGTCATCGGCAGCAACATCTTCAACATTCTGGTGACCCTCGGCTTGTCGGCGTTGATCATCCCGTTGCGGGTGGCGCGGCAGTTGGTGCGCGTGGACCTGCCGCTGATGATCGGCGCCACGGCGTTGGTTGCCGGGCTGGCGTGGAATGGGGTGTTGAGCGGACTGGACGGCGTGGTGCTGTTGATCGCCATGGCCGGTTATCTGGTCGTGGTCGTGCGCCAGTTCGCCCACGGCGCCCGGCATTTCAACCCCACTGACGAAACACCAAAACGCAAAGTCTGGCAGATCCTTGGCCGCCTGGCGGTGATGTCCTGCGGGTTGGCCTTGATGATCTTTGGCAGTCATTTGCTGGTGGGCGCGGCCGCCGTTGTCGCCCAGGACCTGGGATTGTCGGAACGGGTGATCGGCCTGACCGTGATCGCCGTCGCCACGTCCCTCCCCGCCTTGATGACTTCGCTGATCGCAGCGCTGCGTGGCGAACGTGACATCGCGGTGGGCAACATCATCGGCAGCAACCTGTTCAACCTGCTGGGCGTGTTGGGGATCACCTCGCTGATCGCCTCGGCGCCTTTGTCGATCTCACCGAACGCACTGGACTTCGACCTGCCCGTGATGCTCGGCGTCGCGGTCCTGTGCCTGCCGCTGTTCTACTCCGGCTATCGCATCACCCGGCTGGAAGGCCTATTGCTGTTGGTACTTTACGCGGTGTACGGGCTGCACATCGTGTCGTTCACCACCGGTATGCCGCTGGCGGATCGGCTCGAACGGCTGATGATTCATTACGCGTTGCCGGTGTTGGGCATGGCGGTATTGCTCAGCACGGTTCGCGCGTGGCGTCGACAACACTGAGGGAAACGCCTGCACGTCTGCGGTCAGATCCACCCGCCCCACTGCAAAATGAAGATCCCGAGGTTGGTCGTCACCGCTGCTGCCAAGGTGGTCATGACGATGATCGACGCCGCCAGCTCATGATTGCCCTCGGCCGCGCGTGCCATGACGAAGCTGACGGAGGCCGTGGGCGCGCCGAAGTAAAGAAACAGAATCCCCAGTTCCGCGTGACGAAAGCCCAGCAGCCATGCGCCCGCGGTGCAGATCAGTGGCAACCACACCATTTTCATCAGGCCCGCGCTGACCGCCAGGCCGCCGCTCTCGCGCAACGATTTCAGCGACAAAGTCCCCCCGATGCACATCAACGCCAGCGGCAAGGTCATCTGCGCCAGGTAGCTGCCGGAGGTGTCGAGCCATTTCGGCAAGCTGATGCCGAAGTACGCGAAGGGGGTCGCGGCAATGATGCTGATGATCAGCGGGTTGGCGAAGACGCTTTTGCAGATGCTCCACGGGTCGGATTTGATCACCGGGCTGTAGACCGCCAGCACCACGGTCGAGAGCGTGTTGTAGAAAAGGATGACCAGCGCGGCGAGGATCGCGCCCAGTGAGATGCCGTAATCGCCGTACATGCTGGCCGCCAGCGCGAGGCCGATCACACCGTTGTTACCGCGAAACGCCCCTTGAACATAAATGCCGCGCTCGATGAAGGGCACGCGATAGATCGCCCAGCCCCAGACCAGCGCAAAGCCCACCAGGGTGGCGACGATAAAGTAGATCAAGACGCCCGGTTGCAGCGCCGCGTGCAGGTCAGCGTGGATGATGCCGAGGAACAGCAACGCGGGCATGGTGCAGTTGAACACCAGCGAAGACGCAGTGTGAATGAAGCTGTCATTGATCCAGCCGATCCGCTTGAGCAACACGCCAAGAAACAGCATGGCGAAGACCGGTGCGGTGATGTTCAGGGTTTCCCAAAAAATTGCCAGCATGCACACCAAACCCTGAGATGTCGTTAGGTGGCTAATGATAGGCGAGTGGCGAGCTAAGTGTTACCGGGATTTGCGTAGAGGTCGTACAACCGCAATAGGTGTGCCTTTGTTGAAGCACTGTCTGACACTGCGGAACCTGTAGGAGCCGGCTCGCTGGCGAATCGGTTGGGTCAGCCAACGTTTACGTCTCTGACACGACGCTTTCGCCAGCAATCCGGCTCCTACAGGTTTTACGGTGTTTTACATCAAGACGGAATCATAGACGCCAGCTTCTTCTCGAACACCGACACCCCGTCCAGATCCCGCAGCGTTACCGTCATCTCGCCGCTCTGCCCGTCGATGTTCACTTCGCCGAAAAACTGAAACCCGGCGAAGGGCGAGGTGTTCTGCGCAGGCGGGGCTTTCTGGAACACCAGCTCCGGGCCAAACGTCTTATCCAGTGTGTTCGGCCCAAAGCTCCCTGCATTCAACGGGCCGGCGACGAATTCCCAGAACGGGTCGAAGTCCTGAAACACGGCCTGATCCGGGTGATAGTGATGGGCCGCGCAGTAATGCACGTCGGCGGTTAGCCATACCGTGTTGCGAACCTTCTGCTGACGCAGGAACCCCAGCAGCTCGGCGACTTCCAGCTCACGCCCTTTTGGGGAGCCGTTGTCGGTGTTGGCGATGGCCTCCCAACGCATCACGCCGGGGCTGACCTCGCCGTCCGGCACACCGAGACCGATGGGCATGTCCGCCGCGATCACCTTCCACTGCGCGTTCGACGCCCGCAATTCGCGCTTGAGCCAGTCCAATTGCTGGCGCCCCAAAAATGCCGTGGTCGGCCCCGGTTTGTCGGCCAGGTTGGCGTCGTTGCCGTCGCGGTAGCTGCGCATGTCGAGGACGAACACGTCGAGCATCGGCCCGTAACTGAGCTTGCGGTACACCCGCCCGCCATTGTCGGCGCTCTGCAAACGCATGGGCGCGTATTCCAGAAACGCCTGACGTCCGCGTGAGGCCAACAATTGTATGTCTTTGACTTTGTAGCGCTCGTCGAGCTGTTTGCTTGGCGACCAGTTGTTGGTGACTTCGTGGTCGTCCCACTGCCAGATCTGCGGCACCTCGGCGTTGAACCGGCGCAAGTTCTCGTCCATCAGGTTGTAGCGATAGGCGCCGCGGTATTCGTCAAGGGTCTCGGCGACCTTGCTCTTGGCTTCGGTGGTGAGGTTGCGCCAGATCCGCCCGCCTTCCGTGACCACCTCGGCGGGCACCGGGCCGTCGGCATAAATGGTGTCGCCGCTGTGGATAAAGAAATCCGGCAGACGCAAGCGCATCGCTTCGTAGATGCGCATGCCGCCGATGTCCGGATTGATGCCGAAACCCTGCCCCACAGTGTCGCCGCTCCAGACGAAACGGATGTCACGGCGGGTCTGCGGCACGCTACGCAGGTGACCGAACCACGGCTCGCTGGCGACACCGGTTTGCGCGTCTTCGAAGAACACGCGGTAGAAAATGGCTTGATCGGTGGGCAGGCCGGTCAGTTCGACGCGAGCGGTGAAGTCAGTGCGCTGATCAGCCAGCAGCGAGACGGCGCGACGCGGATCAGTGAACATGCTGCGCGTGTCCCATTCCACGACCATGCGCGAAGGGCGGTCGCTGCGGCTCCAGACCATCGCGCGATCACCCATCAGATCGCCAGCCTGCACGCCGTCGGTCATCTTCGGGCGGTCCTTGACCGAGGCAATGACCGCTGGGGCCAGGCCCGGCAAGAGCAATCCGGCGCCAGCGGCTTGAATGATGCGTCGGCGTGTCAGGTCGAACTGAGTCATGTTTCATCCCTCTCCAGCGAATGCCAAAGACAGGAACCTAACAACCGAATGTTGGGGGTTTGTGACAGGCCGGAAGTCAGTGGGAAAGCGCATCACCTGTGGGAGCGAATTCATTCGCGAAAATTCGTGCATCCGACAGAGAACTGTCGGATTCAACACCACTTCGCGAATGAATTCGCTCCCACAGATAGAATCCCCGTCAGCCACAACATACTCGAATGCCCTACGCGCCAGCAGCCACCGCATCCAGTTCCACCACTTCCGGCCGTTTCAACACGGCATACAACACGCCCGTCACCACGCTGCCGACCACAATCGCCAGCAGGTACAGCAACGCATGGTTGATCGCATTCGGAATCAGCAGCACGAACAGCCCGCCATGGGGCGCCATGAGTTTGCAGCCGAAAAACATCGACAACGCCCCGGTCAGCGCGCCACCGACGATGCTGGCCGGGATCACTCGCAGCGGGTCTTTGGCGGCGAAGGGAATGGCGCCTTCGGAGATGAAGCACAGCCCCAGCACAAACGCTGCCTTGCCCGCTTCGCGCTCGCTTTGCGCGAATTTATGACGGGCGATGAGGCTGGCGATGCCCATGCCGATCGGCGGCACCATGCCTGCGGCCATCGCTGCGGCCATCGGCGCGTAGCTCTGGGAGGCCAGCAGCCCCACCGAAAACGCATAAGACGCCTTGTTGATCGGCCCGCCGAGGTCTACGCACATCATGGCGCCCAGCAACACGCCCAGCAGAATCGCGTTGGTGGTGCCCATGCTGTCGAGGAAGTGCGTCAGCCCTTCGAGCATGCCCGCCACCGGCTTGCCGACCACGTAGATCATCACCAGCCCCGTCACCAGACTGGCGAGCAGCGGAATGATCAGGATCGGCTTCAACGCCTCGACGCTGGCGGGCAGCCTTGCATAACGATTGATGGCCGCAGCGGTGTACCCGGCGATGAAGCCCGCGATGATGCCGCCGATGAAACCCGCACCCAGCGTGCTGGCCAGCAGCCCGCCGATCATGCCCGGCGCCAGACCCGGCCGGTCCGCGATGGAATAGGCGATGTAACCCGCCAGCAGAGGCACCATCAGCTTGAACGCCGCATCACCGCCGATCTGCATCAACGCAGCGGCCAGCGTGCCTTGTTCCTTGAACGCCGTGATACCGAACACGAACGACAGCGCGATCAGCAAACCGCCCGCCACCACCATCGGCAGCATGAACGACACGCCGGTCAGCAGGTGTTTGTAGACGCCGGTTTTCTCTTTCTTGGCAGGGGCTTTCGAGGTCGACGCAGAAGACTCGATCTCGGCTTCAGCCAAGGCTTTTTTAAGCGTCGCTTCAGACTGTTTGAGTGCGATGCCAGTGCCGCAGCGGTAAATTCGTTTGCCTGCGAAACGCTCGGTGGCCACTTCGATATCGGCTGCCAGCAACACAACGTCCGCATTGGCAATCGCCTGAGCGCTTAACGGATTGCGCGCACCGACCGAGCCCTGGGTTTCCACTTGCAGCTCGTAGCCCAGTTTTTTCGCCGCCTGCTGGATGGCCTCGGCGGCCATGAAGGTGTGGGCAACGCCGGTCGGGCACGCGGTCACGGCCACCAGTGTCGGGACTTTGCCCTGGCTGACAGCAGCAGGCTCGACGCGCTCGGTGGGCACATACACCTTCGCCAGTTCCTGGGCTGAATGCATGAAACCGTCGATGTCCTGCAACGCTCGGGAAGGCGTCGACTGATGCAGACGCTTGCCTGCAAACCGGCTCAAATCCAGAGGGCCGGTGTTGACGACCAACACCCAGTCGGCGCTCTGGATCTGATCAGCGGTGAGCTGTTTTTCAAGGTGACGCGGGTCGTGCACCTCGACACACGTCGTCCACCCCTGACGCTGCGCCGCGGCATCGAGCAGACGGGCGCTGAGGACACTGCTGATCTTGCCGTTGGGGCAGGCCGTGACAATGGCTAACTTCATCACTCTTCCTCTTTTCTTGTTCTGTCGAGGTTATTCGCCATGGCGCGAACGTTGACCCCGCCTTCCAGCCGTTTGAGTTGCAACGTGTCCGTGATACCGAACCCGATTTGGGTCACCGCCATCGCGGCAATCGCCGTCGCCGTGCGCAGCGTCCGTTCGGGCGTGTGGCCGCTCAACAGGCCATGAACCATCCCCGCCAACAGCGAATCCCCCGCGCCGACGGTGCTGGCGACGGTGACTCTCGGCGGCAATGCCTGCAACGCGACATCGGCGCTGAACCAGTGCACGCCTTCCGAGCCTTGTGAAATCACCACATGCTCAATGCCGCGCTGCCGCAAGGCTTCGGCAGCCTCGGCCTGCGCGGCGATGGAAATGATCGGTGCATCCAGCGCGTCGGCCAGCTCTTCGGTGTTGGGCTTGATCAGCCACGGTGACGCTTCAAGGCCTGCACGCAAAGCTTCGCCGCTCGTGTCCAGAGCAACCTTCAGACCCTTTTTGTTGAGCATCAGCAGCACGGCTTTCAGCCACTGCGCATCGACGCCACGGGGCAAACTGCCCGCCACGATCACCGCATCAAAGTCACTGGCGATCTGTTCGACGCGGGCCGCGAGCGCCTGTTGCGCCTGAACGCTGACTTCAGGTCCCGGCCCGTTCAGGTCAGTGATGCGTCCACTGCTTTCGGCAAGTTTGATGTTGCTGCGGGTCTCACCCGGCACGCGAACGAACTCGTCGACGAAATTGCGTTTGACGAACAGTGATTCGAACGGCATCTGATTATCGACGCCGAGAAAACCCGCGACGGTCAGCGTATGCCCCAAATCCGCCAGCACCTGCGCGACGTTGAGGCCCTTGCCGGCCGCGTGGGTGAGCATGCACTCGCTGCGGTTGACCTGGCCCACCTGCAACGGGCCCAACTGCACGGTCAGGTCCAGCGCCGGGTTCATGGTCAATGTCAAAATGTTCGCCATTACAGCCCCTCCACGAGGGCACGCACTTCAGCGGCGCTGCCGACGGCCAGCGCGTGTTGCGCCAACTGCCGGGCACCGATCAGATTCAACTCACGGACGCAGGCTTTGACTTCGCCCACACTGCGCGCCGCGACACTCAATTCATCGACGCCCAGCCCGACCAGCACCGGCACCGCCAGCGGGTCCGCTGCCAACTCGCCGCACACGCCGACCCATTTGCCATGGGCATGGGCGGCGCGAACGGTGATGTCGATCAGTTGCAGTACGGCGGGATGCAGACCATCCGCCTGGGCAGACAAGTTTGGATGGCCCCGGTCGATGGCCAGGGTGTACTGCGTCAGGTCGTTGGTGCCGACGCTGAAGAAGTCCACCTCTTTGGCCAGCACCGGCGCCAACAGCGCCGCCGACGGCACCTCGATCATGATGCCCAGTTGCAAGTCGGCCACCGGAATTTCCAGACGCAGTCGCTCGGTCATGTCACGCGCCTGACGCCACTCTTCAACGGTCCCGACCATCGGGAACATGATGCGCAATGGACGGTTGTCGGCGGCCCGCAGCAAGGCGCGAAGCTGGCTTTCCATCACGTCAGGACGCTGCAAGGTCAGACGAATGCCGCGCACGCCGAGGAATGGGTTTTCTTCCTTGTCGATTGGCCAGTACGGCAGCGGTTTATCGCCACCGACGTCGAGGGTACGAACCACCAATGGGCGGCCTTTGAGGTCGTCAAGCAGGCGACGGTATTCGGCTTCCTGAGTGGCTTCGTCCGGCGCGGAGCTGTGGGCCATGAACAGCAATTCGGTGCGCAACAGGCCGATGCCTTCGGCGCCCTGCTCTACCGCAGCGGGCGTACCGGCGCTGTCGCCAATGTTGGCGAACACCTCGACCGCGTGGCCGTCCTGAGTGATTGCAGGCTCCATGCGCAACGCGGCAGCGGCTTTCAGACGTGTCTCGCGGGTGTTGCGGTCAAGCAAGGCGCGCTCCAAGGTCGCGTCGTCCGGCGCCACATCAAGGCGTCCGCGCTGACCGTCTATCAGCAAAACGGTGCCGGACTTGATCAGCAGCACCGCGTCCCCGGCACCGACCAGCGCCGGAATACCCAATGCGCGAGCAACGATCGCGCTGTGGGCCGTGGCACCGCCGCGCGCCGTGAGAATCCCGGCGACGCGTACGGGATCGAGCCGCGCCACGTCGGACGGGCCGACTTCATCCATCACCAGAATGTACGGTTCTTGCGGTTCCACCAGATCCTGCACGCCACACAGTTGCGCCAGTACGCGACGGCCTACATCGCGCAGGTCCGCCGCACGTTCGGCGAGCAACGCATCTCTGAGCTGTTCCTGCTGGCGTGCCGCCGCGTCGATCACGTGCGTCCAGGCGGCAGCGGCACTTTCACCACTTTTGAGACGCAGGGCGACCTCATCCACCAGCTCGGGGTCGTCGAGCATTTCCTGGTGGGTGATGAAAATCTCGCGAATGGCCTTGGCGGTGCTGCGTTGGATCAGCCCTTCGATGTCGCTTCGGACCTGACTCAACGCCGAGTGCAGACGCTCGTATTCGGCGTGGTACGACTCGCCGCGCAGCGGGTAATCAAATACCGGCAACACGTGCACATGGGCAGGACCCGTGGCGATGCCGGGGGCGGCGGGAACGGCCTGAATCTGTGAACCGGCGCAGGGGGCGCTCAGGCGTTTTTCCACCACGGCCGCAATCGGGCTTGGGGCGGACTCGGTCGGCAGCGGCTCGATCTCCTCGCCCAAGCCTTCGCGGACGGCAGCGATCAGAGCAGGCAAGGCATCGCTGGCAATGGCCGGCTCGGCGATGAATTCCAGCACCTGCCCCCGACGCACGCCGAGGCTCAGCAGTTTGCTCAGACTTTTGACCGACACAGGATTTTCGGCGCTGTCGAGAATGCGCACGCGCACCTCGCCTTCAAAATTTTTCGCCAGTTGCGCGAGGATCTTTGCTGGGCGCGCATGCAGGCCATGAGCGTTGGCAAGGGCGACACGCTCGCTCGGCCAGTCGGGCGGCACGTCACCGCCCAGGGCTTGCAGCACGGCGCGGCTGCTGGTGGCCTGACCCAATTCTTGCCCACGGCCTTCGATCAACAGCGCGCACAGTCTTTCGAGCAACGCTTGATGGGACTCACCCAGGCTGGCGAGGCAGAACAGGCCGTTCAACGGTTGCCCCAGATGACGCATGGGCTTGTCCGGCGTGACAAACGCCAGCCCCGGTTTGTTGACCATCTGCTCGCTGTGCAGCCACCAGAGGCCGTCGCCCAACGGCAGCGGCTCGACCTGTTGCAGCACGGCGGCAAACCCGTTGTTCACGCATTCGGCACGACGCAGCAACCGGGCACCGCGCCAGACCAGCTCTTCGAAGTCATCGACTGACGCGCCGAGGCTGATCATTTGTGCATCCAGCGCCAGTTCCTGCGGAGCGCCTTGCAGCAGTTTGAGCAGCGCCTCTGGACTTGTGGCCTGACGCAACGCTTCGCCCAGATCGGTCTCGCCGAGAGCACGGGTCAGGAGTTGGAGGAGACGCAAGTGTTCGTCGGATTTGGCGGCAATGCCGATGGCCAGATAGACGATCTGCCCGTCGCCCCAATCCACGCCCTCTGGAAACTGCATCAAACGCACACCGGTGGCGTACACCTGATCGCGGGTTTGCGGCGTGCCATGGGGAATCGCGATGCCCTGGCCGAGAAAGGTCGAACCCTGTTGCTCGCGGGCTTGCAGCCCTTGCAAATAACCCGGTGCGACGAGTCCGTCAGCCACGAGCAGATCAGCGAGCAATTGCAGCGCGGCAGGTTTATCCACAGCCGTTTGGCCCATGGAAATTTGCTCAACGGTCAGTTCGAGCATCGCGTTCTCCTGTGATTCTTGTTTTAGAGCCTGAGGCACGTGGATAACACGGCATCAGACCAGCGTTCTTGCACGATTACGGCAATAAATGCGCTTGCTGAATCGTTTAATCTAGATTGCCGGGCACGTTACTCGATATCTTGCGCAGATTGAAGCGCATCCTGCTGACCGGCGCAGAAAGCATTCTGAAAACGTAATCGATAATGCTCTGCTGTAATGATGACTCTGAATCGGTGAAAATCCCGACCGCATTCCGTCCGTGCCAAAGAATAAAAGGAAGGTCCGCTTGAAACTCAGTGATATTGCGCGTCTGGCCGGCGTCTCCGTCACCACCGCCAGCTACGTGATCAACGGCAAGGCCGAGCAGCAACGCATCAGCAACGCGACCGTTGAACGTGTGCGGGCGGTGGTCGAGGCCCATGGATTTCGCCCCAATCCACAGGCTGCGGGGCTGCGCAGCCGCCACACCCGCACGTTGGGTTTCATTTTGCCGGACCTGGAAAACCCGAGTTACGCCCGCATCGCCAAGCAACTCGAACAAGGCGCCCGTGCCCGAGGCTATCAACTCCTGATCGCCAGTTCCGACGACGATCCCATCAGCGAGTTGCAGTTGTTGCAGTTGTTTCGCGCCCGTCGTTGCGATGCCCTCTTCGTAGCCAGTTGCCTGCCTGCCAGCGATGACAGCTACCGCGACCTGCAAAAACATGGCATTCCCGTCATCGCCATTGACCGGGAAATGGACCCCGCGCATTTCTGCTCGGTGGTCAGCGACGACCACGACGCCAGCCAGCAACTGACGCGCAGCCTGCTGGAAACCCGGCCCCGGCACGTTGCCCTCATCGGCGCCCGCCCTGAACTCAGCGTCAGTAAAGCCCGTGCCAGTGGCTTCGAAGACGCACTGGAAGGCTTCAAAGGCTCGGTGATCGTCGAGCATGGCGAAGCCTTCAGTCGCGATTGCGGCCTGCACATCGCGGGCGAGATGCTTGATCGCCTCGGCTATTTTCCCGACGCGCTGATCACCACGTCCTATGTTCTGTTGCAGGGCGTTTTCGACCTGCTGCACGCGCGCCGTCTCAATCCTGATCAACTGCACCTCGGCACTTTCGGCGACACGCAACTGCTCGACTTTCTGCCGTTGCCGGTCAACGCCATGGCCCAGCAGCACCAGTTGATCGCTGAAAAAGCGCTGGCATTGGCCCTCTCGGCCGTGGAACAGGATCTGTACGAGCCGGGCGTTCACGCCATCGTGCGCACGTTCAAACAGCGCATTCACGAGGCCTGACGTGCGGCTGATCGACACCCACACGCATCTGGACTTCGATGATTTCGATGCTGACCGAGACGCCGTTCTCAGCCGTTGTCGACAGCTGCAAGTAGACCGGATCGTGGTGTTGGGGGTCTATCAGCGCAATCTGCAGCGGGTGTGGGATCTGGCCCTCAATGAGCCTTCCATTTACGCAGCATTGGGCTTACACCCGATTTATCTTAATGAACACCGCACCGAGCACCTTCATGAATTGCGCGAGCGACTGGCCGAATTGGCGGGCCATCCAAAACTCTGCGCAGTGGGCGAAATCGGGCTGGATTACTACGTCGAATCGCTGGATCGGGATCGACAAAAAACCGTTTTCGAGCAACAGCTGCAAATGGCCGCTGACTTCAATCTGCCCGCCCTGCTCCACGTACGCCGCAGTCACGCAGATACCATTGCCACACTCAAACGCTTCAAGCTCAAACGCGCTGGCATCGTTCACGCCTTCGCGGGGAGCCGAGAGGAAGCGAAGGAATACATCAAGCTCGGTTTCAAACTCGGCCTTGGCGGCGCGGCGACCTGGCCGCAAGCGCTGCGCATGCACCGGGTCATTGCCGACCTGCCGCTGGACAGCGTGGTGCTGGAAACCGATTCGCCCGACATGGCCCCGGCAATGTACCCCGGAGAGCGCAACAGCCCCGCGCACTTGCCGGATATTTGCGGAGCCTTGGCCGGGCTGATGAATACGACGCCCGACACCCTCGCCAACGCCAGTACCGAGAACGCCTGCCAGGTCTTCGGCTGGGCATGAATCACGCCTGACTCACCACTCGCCCGATTTCATTTTGTAAAAAGAAATTTCAAACGCGACCAGCGGTCCTTTGCATACCTCCCCTCGATCGCTAAGGACACCGGTAATGAAATTCTCCAAGTTCGCGCAGGCGTTGTCGAAATGGACCGGCAACCCGAAGACCTTTGTCGTGGCCGTTCTGTTGATCTGCGTGTGGGCCGTGACAGGTCCTTTCTTCCATTACAACGACACGTGGCAGCTGATCATCAACACCTCCACGACGATCATCACATTCCTGATGGTCTTCCTCGTGCAGAACACCCAGAACCGCGACACGGACGAGTTGCACATCAAGATCGACGAGCTGTTGCGGGTCACCAAGGATGCCCAGAACGCGGTGTTGAGCCTGGACAATCTGGACCAGAAAGAACTGCACGCGCTGCGCAAGAAATACAAGGCCATGGGCGATCGTGAAGACACCGACCACACCCAGCCGTTTCCCGCGTGCGATGCCGATGTCGTCATCGACAAGTCTCAGTCGGCCACCGACCATTGATCAGAGGGCGAGGAACTGCACGGCGTCGGGTTTTTCTCAAATGGATGTGTCATCTGTGCTGACGCCTCGCGAATGAATTCGCTCCTACAGGTGATTTGGCGTACGCCTGAAACGGGTGGACGGACACAGCACCTGTGGGAGCGAATTCATTTGCGAAGAATGGGTCAGACAACAGAGATGCACGGGAAACCACTCGGCCTCACAGGGAGTTCGCCCATGAGCGGATCACGCAGCACTGCAAAGTCTGAAGTCGTTCTGCTGGCCACCCACAAGCGGCTGGCGACTCACGAAACGGTGGTGCAGCAGGCACTGGCCGAGAAGATTGCGAGGGTACTGGGCGCGACGTTCGTCGGGGCATATGACCCCGCCCTGCACCAAGGTCATGCGCTGTATTACATCCCGTCTGACACGCTCATCGGAAAACAGGATGGCAACGCGCTGAATATTCGCGGCGTCGATGACTTCTTTGGTGGGCTCATCGACTATCCCTTCATGGCCACCAAAGCCATTTCCCATCCTCTCCTCAAAGACGCAACCGCGAAACCGGCAGGCTGGTCTGATCGCTTTTTCGAAGATGCAGCCGATGCGGTGCTCGCAGGTTTCAGCGTGTTCAACGAGAAGGACGCGAGGCGCGCTGGATCGCTGCTGCTCAAAGACGGACCGGTGCGGGTGAAACCCGTTTTGGCCACAGCAGGTCGCGGCCAGTTGGTGGTGACGACCGAAGCTGAGCTCGACAGCGCCCTCGCTCAGCAAGACATGGCCGAGGTTGAAGAATGGGGGCTGGTGCTGGAGGAGGATTTGCACGACGTCATCACCTACAGCGTGGGCCAGATTCAGGTGGCGGGCATCACGATCAGCTACCACGGCACGCAAAGCCTCACCGAGGACAACAACGGCGAAACCGTCTACGGCGGCTCGCAATTATGGCTGGTGCGCGGCGATTACAACGCGTTGCTTAAGCTCGATCTTGACGACGATGTGCGGCGTTCGGTCACTCAAGCCATGAGTTACGAAAACGCCGCACTGGATTGCTTCCCGGATTTCCTCGCCTCGCGGCGCAATTACGACATTGCCCACGGCACCAATTCGCGAGGGGAAATCTGCTCTGGCGTTTTGGAGCAATCCTGGCGCATCGGTGGCGCCAGCCCTGCCGAGATCGAAGCGCTGGTAGCGTTTGCCGCCGACCCGACCTTGCAGCGAATTCGCGCGTCCAGCCACGAAATCTATGGGCCGACCACCTTGCCGGCCGATGCCCACCTTCTCTACGAGGGCGACGACCCTGACGTCGGCCTTATCAGCAAATTCACACAGGTCCAGCCTTATGACCGTACGCAGTGAAACCATCGACATCAACGTCAGCGACGACACCATCTCAGGCACCATCCTGGCGCCCGGCGCGAAGATGCCCGGCATTCTGTTCGTGCACGGGTGGGGGGGCAGTCAGCAGCGCGACCTCGCTCGGGCCAAAAACATCACCGGCCTGGGTTGCGTGTGTCTGACCTTCGACTTGCGCGGCCATGAACGCACCCATGAAATGCGCGCCTCGGTGTCCCGCGAACACAGCATGGAAGACCTGCTTGCCGCGTACGACCGACTGGCGAGCCACCCTGCTGTGGATAACAATGCGATTGCTGTGATCGGCAGCAGTTACGGTGGCTATCTGGCGACGATTCTCAGCGGGATGCGCCCGGTCAAATGGCTGGCCTTGCGCGTTCCGGCACTGTATTGGGATGCCGACTGGGACATGCCGAAACAGGCGCTGGACCGGGACAAGCTTGCGCATTACCGCCGCTCGGCCGTAACCGCCGCTGATAATCGCGCGTTGGCGGCGTGCAAGGACTTCAAGGGAGATGTGTTGCTGGTTGAATCGGAGCAGGACGATTACGTGCCCCATGCGACGTTGATGAGTTATCGCACAGCGTTCGATCTGGCGCATTCGTTGACCTATCGCCTGCTGGACGGCGCGGACCATGGGTTGAGCAGCGACACCAGCCAGCATGCGTACACGACGCTGTTGACCGACTGGATCAGCGAAATGGTCATCGGCTCGCGACTGGTCGATTACCCGCATCATTCGGCGGCTTACTCGTGATCCTGGAGGCGCCGCTCGCCCAGTGGGCGTCGGCTCCCACCCTGTAAATGGCGCCTAAGCGTCAGGTACCCGACAAATCCACATCGTTGGCCGATACATCCACCCGGCTGTCGAACCCCGGCGTGAGGATGATCTTGCGGCAGTCTTCTTCGCGTTTATCGAAGATTCTGTAGCCGTCCGCCGCCTCTTCCAGCGACAACCGGGGGGTGATGATTGCTTCCGGCGTCAGAGCGCCTTCTTCGATCAGTTTCAACAGCTCTGGCAGGTAGCGATGCACATGGGTCTGGCCCATCTTGAACGTCAGCCCCTTGTCGAACGCATCGCCGAACATGAAGCCGTGAATGAAGCCCGCGTAAACCCCCGGCACGCTGACAGTCCCCCCTCTGCGCACGGCCGCGATGCATTGGCGCAACGCCTTGCCGCTGCTGCCTTCGAGTTTGAGGGTCGCGAGGATGGTTTCGGTGGTGCTGCCTTTGGCCTCGAACCCTACCGCGTCGATGACCGCATCGACGCCGCGCATGCCCGAGGTCTGACGGACGATGGTGTCCGCCGGGTCGTCGTCCTCATCGAAGTTGATCGGAATCACGCCGTAGGTGAACTGCGCGTAGGCAAGACGGTAGGCGTGATGATCGACCATGAAAATCTTCTCGGCCCCGAGCATTTTCGCGCACGCCGCGCTCAGCAGTCCGACAGGGCCGGCGCCGTAAATCGCCACGCTTGAGCCCTGTTTCACACCCGCGTTGAGTACGGCCTGCCACGCCGTGGGCAGGATGTCCGAGAGGAACAAGACCTTTTCATCCGCTAACGTTCCCGGCACTTTGAACGGCCCGACATTACCCTTGGGCACACGCACGTATTCGGCCTGCCCACCGGGCACCCCGCCGTACAAATGGCTGTAGCCGAACAACGCCGCACCGGGCGCAATCGACTTTTTATTAAGAATCGCCCCACGCCCCGTGTTAGTGGTTTCGCACGCAGCAAAGGCCTCCATCTGACAGAAAAAACAGCTGCCACACGCGATGACGAAAGGGATGACCACACGGTCGCCGGGCTTGACGGCGGTGACTTGCGGCCCGACTTCTTCGACGATACCCATGAATTCGTGACCAAAAATATCGCCTTGTTCGGTGGCGGGAATCTTGCCGCGATACAGGTGCAGGTCCGAGCCGCAAATGGCCGTGGCGGTGACCTTCAAGATCACATCATCGGCTTCCTGGATGACGGGGTCGGCGACGGTTTCCACGCGTACGTCGTGGGCGCCGTGATACGTCAGTGCACGCATGAACTTCTCCTTGTCTAGCTGGCAAACCGCTGATGTAGACGGCTTCTGAGTCGGGCATTCAATAAGGATAGGCAGCTATGGGATGAAGTTCAGGAACCGGGTGGGCAAGTGACCAGCGGGTATCTCGAATCAGTGGCCGATGCCGGACCTGTGGGGGCATCTGTGTTTGCGCAAGCTCACATTCAGGCAATATGGTGCAACGACTTGAAACATTTTCCGCCTGCCTGGAGCCACCATGAGTTCTTCCCCCTTGCGCATTTGCATTGCTGGCGCTGGCGCCATTGGTTGTACGCTGGCGGCGCGCATCGCGTTGGCGGGGCACCCGGTGAGCGTCTTCGCTCGTGGCCGCACCCTGGCCGCGCTGCAACGCAACGGCATTCACCTGCAGGACTTGCAAGGCCGTCATCACGTAAAGGTCAACGCCAGCGACAGCGCCGAAACCCTCGGCGAGCAGGACATCGTTTTCCTGTGCACCAAAGCCCCTTCACTGAGCGGTCTCTTGCCGAACATCAGCCCTTTGATCGGTCCGAACACGGTTGTAGTGCCAGTGATCAACGGCGTGCCGTGGTGGTACTTCCATGGCGAAGGGGGTCAGTTCGAAGGCGAGCGCATCAACACCGTCGATCCCGACGGGCGCATCACTGACACGCTGGATCTGCACAAGGTCATCGGCTGCGTCGTCTTCATCACGGCGCAAAGTTCTGCCCCTGCTGTCGTCAAAACCCACAACCCGTATCGCATTATCTTCGGCGAATTGAACAATGAGCTGACACCGCGCTTGGAACAACTGGTGTCGCTGATTCAAAGCGCGGGCATCGAAGCCCAAGGCACTGACCGGATTCGCGATCAGCTGTGGACCAAGATCATCGCCAATCTCACGTCCAACCCGGTTTCAGTGGTGACCGGCGCAACGCTGGAGCAAATCTATGGCCTGCCGGACATGCGCGAGCTGGCGCTGGCGACCTTCAACGAGGCGGTGCAAGTGGCGGCGGCTTATGACGCGAAGCTGAGCATGGAGCCGACGACGTTCATGCAGTTCGGCGCCAGCATGGGGCCGGTGCGCACGTCGATGCTGCAGGATTTCGACAAGGGCTTGCCGCTGGAGCTGGCGGCGATTGGCGATGCGGTGGTGGAATTGGCGGCGAAAGTGAACATCCTGATGCCGATCACTAAAAGCGTGCTGACGTTGGCGCGGTTTTGCGGGGAGCATGCGCACCATAAGGAGCATGGGCGGCATTGAGAGGCGGGATTGGTTGCCGGATTTCCCTTGTGGGAGCGAATTCATTCGCGAGTGGCCGGTACATCCCACACATGTTTGCCGGATGTACCACCGTATCGCGAATGAATTCGCTCCCACAGGTTGAGACCCATGCCGATCTCGCGGGGCTTGTGATCAGGTAATCGGCGCCGGGTTGAACAGGGTGATGTCGTTGTGCAAGCGGTAGTACTCGGTCCAGGTCTTCTTCTTGCCGCTGGCGACATCGAGATAGAAATGGAACAGCTCCCAGCCCAAGTCCTCGATGCTGGCACGACCGGTGGCGATACGCCCCGCATCAATGTCGATCAAGTCCGGCCAGCGTTGGGCCAGCTCGGTCCGGGTCGACACCTTCACCACAGGTGACATCGCCAAGCCATACGGCGTGCCGCGCCCAGTGGTGAACACGTGCAGGTTCATCCCGGCTGCCAACTGAAGCGTGCCGCAGACGAAATCGCTGGCAGGCGTCGCGCAAAAAATCAGCCCTTTGCGATTGACCCGCTCGCCAGGGCCCAGCACCCCATTGATCGCGCTGTTGCCGGATTTGACGATCGATCCCAAGGACTTTTCGACAATGTTCGACAACCCGCCCTTCTTGTTGCCCGGCGTGGTGTTGGCGCTGCGGTCGGCCTCGCCCTTGGCCAGGTAACGGTCGTACCAGTCCATCTCCCGCACCAGTTCCTCGGCCACTTCCGTGGTTTCAGCGCGGGAGGTCAGCAGGTAGATGGCGTCACGCACTTCGGTCACTTCCGAGAACATCACGGTCGCGCCTGCGCGCAGCAACAGGTCGGAAGCGTAGCCCAGCGCCGGGTTGGCGGTGATGCCGGAAAACGCATCGCTACCGCCGCACTGCATGCCCAGAATCAGCTCGGAGGCCGGCACGGTTTCGCGACGACGCTGATCGAGCTTCTTCAGACGCACTTCGGCCAGCGCCATGATCTGCTCGATCATTTCGTTGAAGCCGTGTTTGGAATCCTGCAAGCGATACATCCACTCATCACTCAGGTCAACCGACGGGTCGTTCTGATGCATGACCTGCTCGGCCTGCAATTTCTCGCAGCCCAGACCGATCACCAGCGCTTCGCCACCCAGGTTTGGGTTGCGCGCCAGGTTGCGCACGGTGCGAATCGGGATGTACGCATCCTTGGCCGTGATCGCCACGCCGCAGCCGTAGGTGTGGGTAATGGCCACCACGTCATCAACGTTCGGGTACTTGGGCAGCAGCTCCTCGCGGATGCGCTTGACCGCAAAGTCCAGCACGCCGGTCACGCACTGCACGGTGGTGGTAATCCCGAGAATGTTGCGTGTGCCGACGGTGCCGTCAGCGTTGCGATAGCCCTCGAAAGTGAAGCCTTCCAGCGGCTCGCCCCGGCCCGGCACATCGGTGGACAGCGGCAGGCTGTCCAGCGGTGGCGCGCTCGGCATGCGCAGTTGATCTTCCTTGACCCAACTGCCGCGCGGAATCGGTTGCAGGGCATACCCGATGGTCTGCCCGTAACGGATCACCGCCCCGCCTTCGGGGATGTCCACGGTGTTGACCTTGTGGCTTTGCGGCACGTTGTCGAGGGTCACCAGACCATTGTCGAATTCAGTCCCCGCCGGTACGCCCTGGTCATTGACCACGACGACGACGTTATCGCGCTCGTGCAAACGGATGTAACGCGGCGAGTCGGCATGTTGAATCAAGTTCATCACGGTATTCCTCAGTTTTTTGCTTGCGGTCAGCTTTTCGCTTGGGACACTTCGCCAAGCTCGCTGGCCCGCACATCACCCTGCGTTGGGGTGTCTTTCAATTCCACGCGTTTGATTTCGCCCACGATGAACACATAGCTGATCACCGCCACCAGCGCGTTGGCGCCGACGAACACCAGGGCCCATTTGAACGAGCCGGTGGAGCTGATGATGTAGCCGATGACGATCGGGGTGGTGATCGACGCGATGTTACCGAACATGTTGAACAGACCGCCGCTCAGACCGGCGATTTGTTTCGGCGAGGCGTCCGACATCACCGCCCAACCCAGTGCGCCAACGCCCTTGCCGAAGAACGCCAGCGCCATGAAGCCCACGACGACCCATTCGATGTCCACGTAGTTGCAGGTCACGATGGAGGTCGAAAGCAACAGACCGCCAATGATCGGCGCCTTGCGAGCGAAGGTCAGGGACTTGCCGCGACGCAGCAGCCAGTCGGAAATGATCCCGCCGAGCACGCCACCGATGAAGCCGCAGACCGCAGGCAAGGAGGCGATGAAACCGGCTTTGAGGATGGTCATGCCGCGTTCCTGCACCAGGTACACCGGGAACCAGGTCAGGAAGAAATAGGTGATGCCGTTGATGCAGTATTGGGCCAGGTAAATGCCCAGCATCATGCGGTTGGTCAGCAGCTGCTTCACGTAGTCCCATTTCGGGCCGCCGCTTTTACCTTTGCCCTGCTCTTGGTCCATGTCGATCATGCCGCCGTTATTGGCGATGTGGTCGAGTTCGGCCTTGTTGATCATCGGGTGGTTGCGGGGGCTGTGGATGATTTTCAGCCAGATCAGCGAGAACACGATCCCGACGCCGCCCATGACCACGAACACATGCTGCCAGCCGAAGGTGAAGACGATCCAGCCCATGATCGGTGCGAACAACACAGTGGCGAAGTATTGCGCCGAGTTGAAAATCGCCGAGGCGGTGCCACGCTCGGACGTCGGGAACCAGGCCGCGACGATGCGTGCGTTGCCCGGGAAGGATGGCGCTTCGGCCAGGCCCACCAGGAAGCGCAGCATGAACAGCGCGACGATGGCGGTGGAGAGACCGAACTCACCGACATAGCCTTGCAGCACGGTGAAAAGCGACCAGGTGAAGATGCTCAGGGCGTAAATCTTTTTCGAGCCGAAACGGTCGAGCAGCCAGCCGCCCGGAATCTGTCCGGCCACATAGGCCCAACCGAAAGCGGAGAAGATATAACCGAGGGTAACGGCGTCGATGCCGAGGCTTTTTTGCAGACTGGAGCCAGCGATGGCGATGGTGGCACGGTCGGCGTAGTTGATCGTGGTCACCAGAAACAGCATGAGCAAGATCAAATAGCGGACGTGCGTCGGCTTGGTTTTTTGCATGTTCGAAAACTCCCACTCATTATTTTTTTACGCGGGTTAAACGATTTTTTATGTGTGTGTGTGTGCTGCTCGCCTCTGCCCCTAAAATCCAGATGCGATTGAAGCCTTTCAATGCGTAGCCACGGTACTGCCTGGGGTTGAACTCACGCGCAGGCGACCTTGCCTACGCGAATGGCATGAAGCGGAAAATGGGAAAACGTCTGCCCTTATTCCAGAACCTCGACGGCAAAAAACCGCTGATCGCTCAGCGGTTTTGCGGCAGGTCGAGTGTTACTGCTGACCTTGCTTGTCCATCAGTGCAGCGAGCATTTCGAACTCTTCTGGCGTCAGGTCGGTCAGTGGCGCACGCACCGGACCTGCGTCGTAGCCAGCGATTTTCGCGCCTGCTTTGACGATGCTGACCGCGTAGCCGGCTTTGCGGTTACGGATGTCCAGGTACGGCAGGAAGAAGTCGTCGATCAGCTTGCCAACGGTGACGTGATCGTCCTTGGCGATAGCGTGGTAGAAGTCCATCGCCAGCTTCGGTACGAAGTTGAACACCGCCGAGGAGTAGACCGGCACGCCCAGCGCCTTGTAAGCGGCGGCGTAGACTTCGGCAGTCGGCAGACCGCCCAGGTAAGAGAAACGGTCGCCCATGCGGCGGCGGATCGAAACCATCAGCTCAATATCACCCAGACCGTCTTTGTAGCCGATCAGGTTCGGGCAGCGCTCAGCCAGTTGCTCCAGCAGCGCAGGGGTCAGGCGACAAACATTACGGTTGTAGACGACCACGCCGATCTTCACCGATTTGCAGACCGCCTCAACGTGAGCGGCAACGCCATCCTGGCTGGCTTCAGTCAGGTAGTGAGGCAACAGCAGCAGGCCTTTGGCGCCCAGACGTTCAGCTTCCTGAGCCTGTTGAATCGCTTGACGGGTCGGACCACCGACGCCCGCCAGGATCGGCACGGTTTTCTCGCAGGTATCAACGGCGGTTTTGATGACGTCGGAGTATTCGCTGCCGGTCAGGGAGAAAAACTCACCTGTGCCGCCTGCTGCGAACAGTGCGGAAGCGCCATACGGAGCCAGCCATTCGAGGCGTTTGATGTAACCAGCGCGGTGGAAATCGCCCTGGGCATTGAAGTCGGTAACCGGGAAGGACAGCAGACCGTGGGAAAGGATGGACTTCAGTTCTTGTGGATTCATTATTCGAACACCCTGGGAAGCTAATTGTATGAATGGATCACCAGACCTGCGCTGATGTCGTAAGTCATCGTACAACTAGGAATGACATCTCTCAATAGGGGGGATGAATTATTTATGTCCGGACAGGATGAGTGGTGGTTGGGGGTGTTGCGGGGATGGGGGCAAACCTGTAGGAGCGAATTCATTCGCGAGAGGCCTGTACACCCGACGCAAGTCCGTCGGATGTGCCTTAGCATCGCGAATGAATTCGCTCCTACAGGTTTCGCTGCAGCATGGGACAGTGGGCGAACGATGCCTGAGTCCGATCACAGAATCTCGGGAAGCCGTCGCAGGTCATACGACCTCAAGCCCGCTGCGACTCTGCCTCTTCATGAGCATGACGCAGGCGTTCGCGGCTGTTGGTGAGGTGCAGGCGCATCGCGGCGCGAGCGGCGTCGGAGTCCTGGCGGGCGATGGCGTCGTAGATTTCTTCGTGTTCGCGGCTCAGACGGTTCATGTAGTGCTGATGATCGTCATGGGCCAGACGCGCCGAATTCAACCGGGTGCGGGGAATGATGCTGGTGCCCAGGTGCGTCATGATGTCGGTGAAATAACGGTTGCCGGTGGACAGCGCAATCGCCATGTGGAACTGGAAATCCGCCCCGACAGCATCGCTGGCGTGTGAAGCCCCTTCATTGAGGGCATCCAGCGCGGCACGCATGTCGGCCAGCTGTTCTGCGGAGCGACGTTGTGCCGCCAAGCCCGCCGACTCAACCTCAAGGCTGATGCGCAACTCCAGAATCGCCAATACATCGCGCAGCGTGACGATGGTGGCCGGATCGATGCGAAAGCCGCTTGGGCTTGGGGTGTCGAGTACGAAGGTTCCGATGCCATGACGGGTCTCGACCAGCCCCGACGCCTGCAACCGGGAGATGGCTTCACGGACGACCGTACGGCTGACGCCCTGCTCTTCCATGATCGCGGATTCGGTAGGCAGTTTGTCGCCGCGCTTCAATTCGCCGTTGCGGATGCGCTCGGAGAGTTCGGTGACCAATTCTTGAGCCAGGCTGCGGTGCTTTCGACGTGCGCGAGGCGGAGCACTCTGATTTTCCATATCCAACAGGCATCTCTAAATACGGTGAAAGCCTAATGATAGCTCAACCGGGTTGTACGATCACATAACAAACCCGGCGTGTTCGTAGGTTTTTGCGGCAGATGGGCCTTTCGATGCCGTATCAGATCGCCGTTTCGGTAAGGGATTGCTCCTTCAACTGGCCCTCGTCGATGCGCACATGGCGGCGATGGAAACGCTTTAGGCTGCTGCGGTGGCCGATGCTCAGCAATGTCACCCCTGGCAACTCGTCGATCAACGCCTGATACAGCGCCGCTTCGTCTTCCTCGTCCATCGCCGAGGTCGCCTCGTCGAGGTACAGCCAGTCTGGCGCGAACAGCAGCACACGGGCAAACGCCACACGCTGTTGCTCGCCCGGCGACAGCATGCGCTGCCAGTGATTGCTCTCGTCCAGGCGCGGCACCAGATGGCTCAAACGGCACGTTTCCAAAACCTGCGCGAAACGCTCGGCGGGATAGACCTCCGGCGCTTGTGGATAACTCAGGGCTTCGCGCAGGGTGCCAATCGGCAGATACGGTTTTTGCGGCAAGAAGAACGCACGCTTGGCCGACAGTTTCACCGCGCCATGGCCTTCGTTCCACAGCCCGCCCATCGCCCGCAGCAGCGTACTCTTGCCGCTGCCGGAGCGACCGCTGAGCATGACTTTCTCGCCAGCGGCGATGTCGATGTTGGCGTTGTTCAGCAACTGGCGACCGCCGATCAATGACAGGTCCAATCCCTGAACGTGCAGGGCGTTGCTCTGGTGCGTCACTTCAATTGACGGCACACGGGCTTCGTTTTCGTCCATGGCCTGACGGAAGCTGAGCAGACGGTCACAGGTGGCGCGCCACGACGCCAATTGGGTGTAGGCGTCGATGAACCAGCTGAAGTTCTCTTGTACGTTGCCGAACGCCGAGTTGATTTGCATCAGCTCGCCCAGTTCGATCTTGCCGGCAAAATAGCGCGGCGCAGCGACGACAAACGCAAACACGATAGCGATCTGTGAGTAACCGGCGGTGAAGAACGTCAGGCGTTTCTGCACTTTCATGATGGTCCAGAAGTTACTCCAGACCATGCCAAATCGTGCGCTGAGACGCTGGTTTTCGTTGGCTTCACCTTCGGACAAGGCGATGCTTTCAGCGTTTTCGCGAACCCGGACCAGCGAGAAACGCATGTCGGCTTCGTAACGCTGTTGTTGGTTGCTCAGCACGATCAACTTTTTGCCGATCAGGTGAGTCAGCCAACTGCCGACAGCGGCGTAGAGCAGCGCGGCCCAGAACATGTAACCGGGGATGGTGATGCCGAACAGCTCGATGCTGCCGGACACGCCCCACAGGATCACCGAGAACGACACCAGACTCACGACAGTGCGCAGCAAGCCGAGGCTCAGACTCAGGGTGTCGGAAGTGAAATTGTTGAGGTCTTCCGACAGACGTTGGTCAGGGTTATCTGTGTACCCGCCCTGCTCCAGCCGGTAATAATTCTTGTGGGCGAGCCACTTGGTGAAATGCTTTTCGGTGAGCCAGCGACGCCAGCGGATCGTCAGCATTTGCGTGAGGTAGAGGCGATACACCGCGCCGAGAATGGCGATGGCGGCGATGCCGCAGAAGTACAGAATCAGGTGGGTAAATGCCCCCAGATCCTTGTTTTGCAGCGCGTTGTAGAAATCCCGGTACCAGCTGTTGACCAGCACGGAGATAAAGACGCTGAACAGCGAAAGCACGATCACTGCAATCAGCAGCACCCAGGCCATGCCCTTTTCTTCGCTGCGCCAGTACGGCGTGACCAGTTTCCAGACTCGGGAAAAAAAGCTCCCGTTCACAGCGTCATTGACCCTGGATTCATCGATATCAACATTCATGGCAACGGCTCGGCGGCAGGCATTTAGTAGCGTTGACACCAATGTGCCAGACGCTACACGCGGTCTTCCATGAAAAAAACTTTAACTGGCAATCCTCGCTCAGCGGCGGACCGGTCGCTTCTGCAACTTCCGCTGCAACGTACGTCGATGCATCCCCAAGGCCCGCGCCGTGGCCGAAATATTGCCCTCATGTTCAGTCAGCACCCGCTGGATGTGTTCCCACTGCAGGCGGTCCACGGACATCGGGTTTTCCGGCACCAGCGTGTCCAGATCGGCGTGCTCGGACAGCAGCGCAGCCAACACGTCATCTGCGTCCGCCGGTTTGCACAGGTAGTTGCAGGCGCCGCGCTTGATGGCCTCGACAGCGGTGGCGATGCTCGAATAACCGGTCAGTATCAGGACACGCATTTCCGGGTCCAGTTCCAACAGTTTGGGCAGCAGCACCAGACCCGAGTCACCTTCCATTTTCAGGTCGACCGTGGCGTAGTCGGGGATGTCCTGCTGCGCAAGCACCAAGCCTTCCTCGGCGGAACCGGCGGTGCTGACACGAAAACCACGGCGGGCCATCGCACGGGCCATCACGCGAGTGAAGGTGGCGTCATCGTCCACCAGCAACAGGTGCGGCAGTTCTTCGCCCTCGACCTGGATGTCATCAGTCATGCTTCATCTCCTGTTGCGTTCCGGGGCAGGCGCAGCTCGGTGAGCGTGCCGCCTTCCTCGTGAGGATAGAGTTTCACCGAGCCACCGGCGCGGGTCACGCTGGCCTTGCTCAAGAACAGGCCCAAGCCGAAGCCTTTGCCCTTGGTGGTAAAAAACGGTTTGCCGATCTGCTCGGCGACCGCCAGCGGCACCCCGGCCCCGTGGTCGCGAATGGTGATGCTGATTTCCACGGCGCTCCAGTCCAGGCTCACTTCCAGCCCTTCCGGACAGGCATCGGCGGCATTGTTCAGCAAGTTCAGCAGGGCTTGGGTCAGATCGGGAGGCGGCGCGACCATCGGTACGTCGCCTTGCCCCAGACGTTGAAAACGATAGCTGGCTTCGGGCCGCATCAGGTGCCAGCGATTGAGTGCCTGATCGAGCCAGTGGGTGACGGTCTGTTCCTGCACCGCGAGACGGCGGTTGGCTTCGGCGGCACGAACCAGCTGTTGAAGGGTTTCCTTGCACAGCTTGACCTGGTCTTGAAGCACCGACAGGTCTTCTTGCAGCGCCGGGTCTTTGTGGTCCTGCTGCATCTCTTTGAGCAGCACGCTCATGGTCGCCAGTGGCGTGCCCAGTTCGTGGGCAGCGCCAGCAGCTTCAGTCGCGACAGCCAGCAGTTGCTGATCGCGGGCACCCTCTTCACGCCGCAGGGCGCGCATCTGTTCCTGACGGCGCAGTTCTTCGGCCATCCGCGCCGCGAAGAAGGTGATCACCCCCGCTGCCAGCGCGAAACTCAGCCACATGCCGTAGATCTGCATCTTCTCCCGCGCGATGGCGAAGGCCTCGACAGGATAGAAATTCGCCAGCATCAAGGTGTACAAGGCCAAGGCGATGCCCGAGAGAATGAGCGAATAGCGCCACGGCAGGGTCACGGCGGCAATCGTCAGCGGCACAAGATAATAAGAGACGAACGGGTTGGTCGACCCGCCGGAGAAAAACAGCAGCGCGCTGTGAATGAACAAGTCGAACGCCAGTTGCACGGCGTATTCCAGTTCGGTCACGGGCCAGGACGTGCGAAGTCTGATCGCCGTCAGCAGACAAACGATGGCGGAAAAGCCCAAGGTGATGTCCAACTGGAGCCAAGGCAAAGGCAGCAGATTGAACAGGTAGGCGAACCCCACCGAACCGGCTTGAGCACCGAGCACCAGAATGCGGATGAACGTCAGTCGCCAGAGATTCTGGCGCGTGGCAGACAGCAATTGAACGGGGGCGAGCATGAGCTCTCCTGATGAGCGCTCCAGGGAATCTGAGCGAGTATAACCAATGCGACAGCGGTTTCCGTCAATGTGCGTCAAAGCGCCACAGTGATGAGGGATCTTCAGGCTGCAAACACTTTCTGTGGGAGCGAATTTATTCGCGAATGGACAGTTAACCCGACGTATCCCTGTCACCTGAGCCATTTTTTCGCGAATGAATTCGCTCCCACAGTGAGGTTCTGCGTTTGTGCTTCGCTGGAACAAGATTCCGGAATGGCAGTCTGATGGGCATCCGTCCAGCAACGCTCCCAACCTGCGCTCAGGACGGTTCGCCCAACAAGGAGTTTCACATGTTCAGCCTTCGCCCCACTGCCACTGCCCTTACCTTTGGCGCCGCCGCTCTGGCCAGCGCCTGCGTCATGGCCGAAGACGTTCATTACAATCAGGTGTCCGTGCGCGCCGAGGTCAATCAGGAGGTCCAGCGCGACCTGATGACCGTCACCGTGTACACCGAATCGCAAAATACCGATCCGGCCAAGCTCGCTGCCGGGATCACCGAATCCCTCAACAAAGCCCTCGGCGAGGCCCGTCAGGTCAAGGAAGTGACCATTCGCCAGGGCAGCCGCAACAGCTACCCCATCTATGATGACAAAGGTCAGAAAATCACCGGCTGGCGTGAGCGCGCTGAACTGCGACTGGAGAGCCCCGACTTCGCTGCTCTCTCCACACTCACCGGAGAACTGCTCGGCAGCGATATGAAAATGGGTGGCATGGACTTCTCCATCTCCGACCCGGCGCGCAAAGCCAGCGAAGACACCTTGCTGAAAAACGCCGTCACCGCATTCAAAGCCCGCGCGCAACTGGTCACTGATGCTCTGGGTGGCAGCGGCTATAAACTGGTGAACCTGAACCTCAACACCTCGGGCTACCCACAGCCTTATATGCGTGCACCGATTATGATGATGAAAGCGGCCCGCGCCGATGCCGCGCCAACGCCGGATGTCGAGGCCGGGACCAGCCAAGTCAGCGTCACCGCCGATGGTGTGATCGAAGTCGCGATCCCTTGACGCATGAAGCGGCGGCAGCCCCGAGCTGCCGCTGTCTGTCTTTTATCTCCCCTCCTCGCGAACACCTTCCTCGCCTCTTTGACGTCCCCTCCTACGCGAAGCGATAACCCGTCCGATTTATAAAAAACTCGCCTGCTCTAAAATCGGACCTGCGACACCAATGACTGTTTGCGCATTGAAAGGCTCGTTCTCGCCAACGAGGCGATGCCAGGCGCAACGAACTTTTCAAGGAAGAACCCCTCATGGATTTCAAGCCTACACTCCGCTTCGAAGCCGGCAGCGAAGACGCCCACGGCCACACTCATCAGAGCATCGAAGCGGTCCTGGAAGAACTCGGCTTTCACAGTGGAGAAAGACAAGCGACCTACTTCGGTAACTGGCTGCGCGACTACTCCCAGGTCATCGACCCCAAACTCGTCCGCGCTCCCGACATGCCCAAAGAGTTTCCAACCGTCCTGTCGCGTCAGGCGTGGACCGATCTGGTGGACGTCCTCGCCGTGAAGAAATTTCAGGAGCTGCGGGAAGGCAACCCTAATCACATGAAGGTCACCACTGCCAAACTCGGTGTCTACGTACCCGCCGAACACATCGACAATCCACTCGCGATCGACCCTCCGTTCCCTGATCCAACGGTGCGCGACCCCGACTTCCAGCCATGGGTGCTGCCGGGCGATCCGGTTCTGGACGTCAACCCTGACACCTCGATGAAACGCTACATCTCCAGTGCCATCGATTACATGAATCAACAGCTGGAAGTGGCGAAGTTTGGCAAGCGCTCGCTCAAAGGCCTGCGTTCATTCGGCGCCGCCCTGCATGTGGTCGAAGACTTGTTCGCCCACTCGAACTTCGCTGAGCTTGCGCTGATCAAGGCCGGTCACAAGGATGTGCTGCCGTGGACCACTCCGGTGGAAGCCACCCACGCGCTGGCGCTGGTGACCGGCACCTTCGGCGGCAGTGACATCATCGCGAGTCTGGCTTCCCCATTGGGGCGCATCCTCTACTCGACCAAAGAGCTGGAGTTCGAACTGACCCAGGTGGAATACCGGTCGGACCGCGACAAAGTCATGCTCATCATGCTGAGCGAACACCCCGATCAGGATTACTACCGCGCATTCAACGCTCTGCTTTCCGCCAGGGATCAAATGGTGGTGCTGGCTCAGAAAGCAGGCATCGACACGGTTCGCTTCTATCGCTGGTTGCTCGCAACCCCGGCGGGCATTGTGCTCAATGCGTACAACACCGCCGCGCAGAGCGTGCTGACCTGGATCGGCAACAGCGTCGACGATGCGCAGTTGGCGCTGGGCAGCGACCCCAACACCGACCCTGGCGTTGAGCCCTCGCATTCGCAGTTGTCGAAAGACCACGCCGAACATCCCCTTCACGACCTTACGGCGCGCCTCGCGACCGAGGCCGTCCGCCAAGTGGCTCAGGCGATCATCGATCACTGGGAAGGCAATCCTGACGCAGACCCTGTCGCCGTCGCATCGTCTTTCTTTTGCCATCCGGAAGACTCTGAATGGCAAGACGCAATCGTCGAAGCCTGGGCAGCCGAGCACCCTGAGCAAATCAAGCGCGCCGAATCCAAGTCCGATCTGGATCAGGTTCATCAACAGGCCGTCGCTGAACTGACGAGCATCCATGACCAAATGATCCACGACAGCGAGCAGTTCCTCGATTACCTGTTCAACAGTCAGGACGAACTCCCCACCGGCTTTCAAGGATATGCCGAACAGGCCTTCATGACGCTCCTGTCCAATACGCAATGGGGCCAGGCGCTTCTGAGCCTCGTCAAGGAATAACCGTCCCGCGCTGAGCGTCATGGCAGGCATTGGTTCGTCATATTGCTTCGTCATGACGCTCAGGGCATCACCTCTTTATCTCAAGGATCAAGGATGAACCTCCCTATCGACACTGCGCCGACCGATGACGGCGATTACGATGCCTGGCTTGCCATGAACGAAGACAGGATACCCACGGCATTTCGCAGCAGCTTTGCCTACCAGCAGATTTCGCAGGCCGCGCGCCGAGGAGATCTCGCTGGGTTTACGCTCGCGCTGGTTCCGGTTTTCGGCTACGACCTCCCGCCCACGATCTACAACGCCTTGCGCGAGGAAGTGCTGGCCGGCAACGTCCAGCCTCCTCCTATCGAGCTGGTCACGGACGGCCCGCAAGCCGCTGTATACGATCACTCGGATCGCATCATTCGTCTGCACGTCGGCCCGCTAATCCGCGCTATTGACGACCCTGCTCAGGCCTGGGAACTGGCTGCGACGTTACTCGAGGCGTTCGAGCACCATCTGCATAACATCGTGCGCAACGATTTGGTCCCGGCTTTATCCGGCACCACCGATAACCCGATGCCCGATCTGACGGATGAAAACAGGCCCTCTTACACCCTCTCGATGGCCGAGATATCGCCGCCGCGTCGAGACGATGTCCGGATCGGCAACTACTCCACCGCCGACCAGGAAGATGCGCACATCCGGACGTCGTTCCGGAACATCATCGCGAAGATCACTGGCACCCATGCCGGGCACACGGATATCTCCGACGGTGACGCGCCGCCAGCACCCCACGCACCCAGCGCACGCTTTGGAGCCGGGGCCGGCAGCGCGCATCACCATACCCATGAGTCGATTGAAAAGATCCTGGAGGAACTGGGCTTTACGCCTGAGGAGATGCAATCAGTCACGTTTGGCAATTGGCTGCGGGACTACTCGCAGGTCGTGGACCCAAAGCTGGTGCGTGCCGCCGATTCGCCCCCCGATTTCCCATCCGTAGCGGGTCGAGAGGCGCTGACGCAAATGGTCGACGTGCTGGCAGCGCGCAAATTCAACGCTGCCCGTGTCCGAAACCCGGAAGCCTTTACCGTCACCCCGGAGATATTGGGTGTCTATCGACCCAGCGAGCACATCGACAATCCGAAAGTCGACACCACGCCACCCGAAGACTCGCCCTACGATCCCGACTTCGAGCCGTGGGTGTTCCCTGAAGACGAACTGCTGGAAGTCGATTACGACGAGTCGATGAAGCGCTATATCCAGCGCTCCATGGACACCATGCGTGAAGACCTCGAAGCCGCCATGGCGCTGGGACGAACCGAGGAAGGTCTTCGTCGATTCGGTTCGGCGTTGCACATCCTCGAAGATTTTTTTGCCCACACCAACTACGTGGAGCTGGGTCTGATCAAACAGGGCCATGACGTATTGCCATGGACCGCACCCGGCCAGTGCCGGAACGGATACCCGATCGTGACGGGCACCTTTGGCTCTATCGACGCGTTTGCCAGTCTCGTGACCGCGTTTGCGAAATTGCTGAAGCCAACGATCGACTGGCGCTTTACGCCCAGCGAGCCCGGCTATCGCTCGGACAACGAAAAACTGGTCCTCATTCTGCTGAAGGAAAGCGAGCGGCATCAGGAGCTTGCGGCGTTCGATACCTATCTCACGTTGCGTGACGAACTGGCCGCTACGCCTGGGGGCGAGTGGGTCGAACTGCTCGTTTGGGTGACGAGCATTCCGGCACGCCTGATAGGCAGCGCGTTTCTCTCAATGTTCGCGTCAGTGATCACGCTGATCGCCAACCGGCTCGACGACATCCAGACAATCTCGGGTTCAGACCCGAACATGGATGCCTCTGTCGACCCGACCCACACCCAGCTGTCCAAGGATCATTCCGAACATCCTCTTCATGAACTGGCCGCCATGCTGGCCTCAATCGCGATTCGAGACGTCGCCAAAGCGATGATCCAGCGCTGGAAAGAGGGGCCGGACGGGCCCAACCCCGTCATCGTGGCCTCCTCTTACTTCATTCACCCCAATGACACGTACTCCGTGTTCGACGGGTCCATACGCAACTGGGCGGCGCGTAACGAACACCGAATTCGTCGGGCGGCCTCGAAGACTGAAATGGAGACCGTGCAGGAGAGCCTTGAGCAGGCGACGCAACGTGCGTTTGGGCAGCTGACGCACCAAGGAAAGTCGACCCTTGAATACTTGGCTGAACACTTCATCGCGTTTTTCAAACGGCTCTGAAATCCTCCTTCTTATACCCAAATGACTGATCAAAACGGTCTAACGGTTTTCTTGTAGGAGCGCTCAACGCTGCGGCATTCTGCGCGGTCTATCATCCGTCGATGATTCCGGCATGAATGCCGCACTTGCATGAGGTTCACATGGAGAAAACCTTCAAACCGCTGTTTCTGGCTGCCGCCGTGGCGTTGTGCGTGCCGTCTGTGCACGCCGCCAGCACTTTGGTCTATTGCTCCGAAGCCAGCCCCGCCGGCTTCGATCCCAGCCAGTACACCAGCGGTACGGAGTTCGATGCATCGGCTGAAACCGTGTTCAACCGCCTGACCCAGTTCAAGCGCGGCGGTACGGAAGTCGAGCCAGGCCTGGCAACAAAATGGGACGTTTCCGAGGATGGCCGCACCTACACGTTTCATCTGCGCGCAGGGGTGAAATTCCACACCACGGACTACTTCAAGCCGACGCGGGACTTCAACGTCGACGACGTGCTGTTCACCTTCAATCGGTTGCTCAATGCCGACGACCCGTTTCGCAAGGCTTACCCGTCCGAGTCGCCGTACTTCACCGACATGGACATGAACAAGACTATCAAGCAGGTGGAGAAGGTTGACGACTACACCGTCAAATTTCACCTGAACAACATCGACGCCGCGTTCATCCAGAACCTGGCCATGAGCTTCGCCTCGATTCAGTCCGCTGAATACGCCGCGCAGTTGCTCAAGGAAGGCAAGGCCGAAGAGATCAACCAGAAGCCTATCGGCACCGGTCCTTTCGTGTTCAAGCGTTACCAGAAAGACGCGCAAATCCGCTTTACCGGCAACAAGGATTACTGGAAGCCGGAGGACGTGAAGCTCGACAACCTGATCTTCTCGATCAACACCGACGCGGCCACTCGCTTGCAGAAGCTCAAGACCGGCGAATGCCAGATCAGCGGCTATCCGCGGCCACAGGACATCGAGGAAGCGCAGAAGGACCCGAACCTGAAAGTGCTGAGCCAACCCGGCTTCAACCTCGGGTTTCTCGCGTACAACGTGACCCATCCGCCGTTGGATCAACTCAAGGTGCGTCAGGCGCTGGACATGGCCATCGACAAGCCGGCGATCATCAAGGCGGTGTACCAAGGGGCCGGTCAACTGGCGCAAAATGCGCTGCCGCCTGCGCAATGGGGTTATGACCCGAACATCAAGGACGCGCCTTACAACCCGGACAAGGCAAAACAACTGCTCAAGGAAGCAGGCGTCGCGCCGGGCACGCAGGTCAATCTGTGGGCCATGACCGTGCAACGCGCGTCCAACCCGAACGCACGGATGTCAGCGCAGATGATTCAGTCCGACTGGGCGAAGATCGGCATCAAGGCCAACATTGTCAGTTACGAATGGGGCGAGTACATCAAGCGCGCCAAGGCTGGCGAACACGACGTGATGATCTATGGTTGGACAGGTGACAACGGTGACCCGGACAACTGGCTCGGCGTGCTCTATAGCTGTGCGGCGGTGAAAGGCAGCAACTACGCCAAATGGTGCAACCCGAGTTACGACAAACTGGTGACCCAGGCCAAGCTGACCAGCAACCGCGACGAGCGAATCAAGCTGTATCTACAGGCGCAGAACATCCTGAAAAACGACGTGCCGATTACGCCAATCGCCAATTCCAAAGTGTTTCAGCCCATGCGCAAGGAGGTGCAGGACTTCAAACTCAGCCCGTTTGGCCTGACGCCCTTTTATGGGGTGAGCGTGGCCAAATAGCACCATCGCATATCAACAGCGAAGTAACACTTGCGGGACATTCGGGTGCATTTGCCACGGCACGATGCACCAGAATCGCGCAACAAAGATGCCGATATGCGACACGCAAACGTTCAACCGCGTCAAAAATTATACTTTTGCGACATTCGTGTACGTTCGTGCCACTCTTTGACACTTGTTTGGCGCCAGCATCTTGCTTTGGGTATGGCGCCTGCATAAGTATCCGCGGGACCGACCCATAAGGTCGTACCCTCAACTAAAAAATGACAACAACTGAGGCCACCATGCTCAAAAAAGCGGTCATTCCGTTTCTCCTCGGCGCAGGTTTGATCGCCAGCGCTCCCTTCGCTCAAGCAGCATCGAACCTGGTGTTCTGCTCCGAAGGCAGCCCCGCTGGTTTCGACCCAGGTCAGTACACCACCGGCACCGACTTCGACGCTTCGGCCGAGACCGTTTTCAACCGTCTGAGCCAGTTCGAACGCGGCGGCACCGCCGTCATTCCAGGCCTGGCCACTAGCTGGGACGTGTCCCCGGACGGCCTGACTTACACCTTCCACCTGCGTGAAGGTGTCAAGTTCCACACCACGCCATACTTCAAACCGACCCGTACCTTCAATGCCGATGACGTGCTGTTCACGTTCAACCGCATGATCAACAAGGACGATCCGTTCCGTAAGGCGTACCCGACTGAATTCCCGTACTTCACCGACATGGCGATGGACACCAACATCACCAAGATCGAGAAAGTCGACGATCACACCGTCAAGATGACCCTGGGCGTGGTCGACGCCGCGTTCATCCAGAACCTGGCCATGAGCTTCGCGTCCATTCAGTCCGCTGAATACGCCGCTCAACTGCTCAAGGAAGGCAAGCCGGAAGACATCAACCAGAAGCCGATCGGCACTGGCCCGTTCGTGTTCAAGAGCTACCAGAAAGACTCCAACATCCGTTTCACCGGAAACAAGGACTACTGGAAGCCTGAAGACGTCAAAGTCGACAACCTGATTTTCGCCATCACCACCGACGCCTCGGTTCGCGCTCAGAAGCTGAAGAAAGGCGAATGCCAGATCACCGCTTATCCGCGGCCAGCCGACCTGAAGCCGTTGAAAGACGATCCTGCGCTGAAGATGCCTGATCAGGCGGGCTTCAACCTGGGCTACATTGCCTACAACGTGATGCCGGAAATCAAAGGCGAGTCCAAACCTAACCCACTGGCCAAACTGGAAGTGCGTCAGGCGCTGGACATGGCGGTCGACAAGAAAGCCATCATCGACGCCGTGTACCAGGGTGCAGGCCAACTGGCGGTGAACGCCATGCCGCCGACCCAGTGGTCTTACGACACCACTATCAAAGACGCGCCGTACGACGTCGCCAAGGCCAAGGAACTGCTGAAAAAGGCAGGCGTGGCCGACGGCACCGAAATCACCCTGTGGGCGATGCCGGTTCAGCGTCCGTACAACCCGAACGCCAAGCTGATGGCTGAAATGCTCCAGAACGACTGGAAGAAGATCGGCATCAACGCCAAGATCGTTTCCTACGAGTGGGGCGAGTACATCAAGCGCGCTAAAAACGGCGAAAACGGCGCGATGCTGATTGGCTGGAGCGGCGACAACGGTGACCCGGATAACTGGCTGGGCACCCTGTTCGGTTGCGACGCGGTCAACGGTAACAACTTTGCCAAATGGTGCGACAAGGACGGCTTCGACAAGCTGATCCACCAGGCCAAGGAAACCACCGACCAGTCCAAGCGCACCGAGCTTTACAAACAGGCTCAGCACTTGCTCAAGGCCGCAGTCCCTATGACCCCTATTGCGCACTCGACTGTTTACCAGCCGATGCGTAAAGAAGTTCAGGACTTCAAGATCAGCCCATTCGGTCTGAACTCGTTCTACGGCGTGAGCGTCAGCGGTAAGTAATACCTCTCAATGACTCCACGGTCGCGTTGCCTTCGGGTAACGCGACCGTGTCGTTATGTGCGAGATTCAGAAACGAAAATGAATATCGTTAGACGAGTAAGTTGAAGCTGAAAGAAATTACCTACTAACGATATGCACTTTTCCTACAAACATTGAAGAAGTCTGAAGTATTTACTGTGCGGCCGGACGGACATACCGTTCTGAGTTCCCGTACCTGATAGTTATCGTTTTCCCGTCGGTCGGTTTATCTGATCGGACAATTCCATTTGCGCGAACGATTGCCCCGGAATTTTCCGCATCATCAAAAGTGATACACGCCCCAGACGATAAGGATTGTCATGCGTAAAAACATTGTTGTGTCCTCGTTAATCACTGCTGGGCTATTAGCCACTATTCCAACCGTTCAAGCGGCTACCAAGAGTCTGGTGTTTTGTTCGGAAGGCAGCCCCGCCGGTTTCGACATCGCCCAATACACGTCGGGCACTGACAACGACGCCGCCGAGCCGATCTACAACCGCCTCGCCGAGTTCGAACGCGGCGAGACCAGCGTGGTGCCTGCGCTTGCGGCGAGCTGGGATATATCGCCCGATGGCCTGACTTACACGTTCCATCTGCGTCCGGGCGTGAAATTCCACAGCAACAAGCTGTTCACGCCGACCCGCGACTTCAATGCCGACGACGTGCTGTTCACGTTCAATCGAATGTTGCAGAAGGACCATCCCTTCCGCGTCGCCTACCCGACGGAGTTCCCGTACTTCACCAGCATGGGCCTGGACAAGAACATCAAGTCAGTGGAAAAGACTGACACCATGACGGTCGTATTCACACTGAACAAAGTGGACGCGGCTTTCATTCAAAACATTGCAATGAACTTCGCCTCCATTCTGTCGGCTGAATATGCTGACAAACTGATGGCATCGGGTAATGCTCGCGAGATCAATAATTCGCCCATTGGTACAGGCCCGTTTGCATTCCAGCGCTATCAGAAAGATTCGCAAATTCGCTACGTCGCCAATAAACACTTCTGGGACCCGAGCCGCGTGAAGATCGATCAATTGATCTTCGCCATCAATACCGATGCCTCGGTGCGTGTGCAGAAGCTCAAGAAAAACGAGTGTCAGGTGACACTCAATCCGCGCCCCGCCGACGTCGAGTCGATCAAGGCAGACAAAAATCTTCAGGTGATCGAGAAACCCGGCTTCAACCTCGGTTACATCGCCTATAACGTGCGTCATGCGCCGCTGGACAACCTGCAGGTTCGTCAGGCGCTGGACATGGCGGTGGACAAGAAGGCGATCATCGACGCGGTGTACCAGGGTGCCGGCCAACTGGCGCAGAACGCCATGCCGCCGACCCAGTGGTCCTACGATGAAACCGTCAAGGACGCGCCCTACAACCCGGAAAAAGCCCGCGAGCTGTTACGCGCTGCCGGTGTCAAGGAAGGCACTGAACTCACCCTCTGGGCCATGCCCGTGCAGCGGCCCTATAACCCGAACGCCAAGCTGATGGCGCAAATGCTTCAGGCTGACTGGGCCAAAGTGGGCATCAAGGCCACCATCGTCAGCTACGAGTGGGGCGAGTACCTCAAGCGCAGCAAGAACGGCGAGCACGACATCTCGCTGATCGGCTGGACCGGCGACAACGGTGACCCAGACAACTGGATGGGCACGCTGTACAGCTGCGCCTCCATTGGCGGTAACAACTACTCGATGTGGTGCGATGAGAAGTACGACGCATTGATCAAGTCGGCCGTGTCCACGGCGGACAAAAACCAGCGCATCGACCTCTACAAGCAAGCCCAGCACTACCTCAAGAGCCAGGTGCCGATCACGCCGATCGCTCACTCCACGGTCATTCAGCCGTTGCGTAAAAACGTTCAGGGGTTTCAGGTCAGTCCGTTCAATCGCAACAACTTCTCCGGCGTCAGCATCGCCGACTAACCCGAGCAACTGTGCCAGAGGTGAATGTTCGCCTTTGGCACTGCTTTATCCGCAATCCGCGGAACGAGCGAAAAAAGGCCCACAAGGCCGCTTCATCAAAGCCGGTCCTCCATAAAAACCGGCCTCTATAAAAGATGTAAAAGGGAGCTTCAACACGTGAAAAAAGCCAGCACCGCTGTATTCGCCCTCTCCGCCCTCGCCTTGAGCGTCGCGGCCCAGGCAGAGCCAACCAGTCAGGAATTCGTCCCGACGACACTGGCCACCACCAACGCCCAGAGCGAAGCCAAAGGCTTTCTGGAAGACTCGAAAATCACCGGTTCGACCAAGAACTGGTACGCCAATGAACTGCTGCGTCGCGGCGGCAATTTCAGCCGCAGCGAGAACGGCGTCGTGGTCGATCGCGACCCACGTCGTATCAACTGGGTGCAAGGCACCATCGTTGACTACAGCTCGGGCTTCACTCAGGGCACCGTCGGGTTCGCCACGCAGATGGCGGTCTACAACGCCGTTGCGTTGGACCGTGACAAGGATGACCTGATGGGCGGCGCCAACCGCACGTTGACCAAGAACAACGGCGACCCCGTTGGCCAGTGGAGCAAGCTGGGCCTGGGCAACATCAAGGCACGCGTCTCCAACACCACGCTGACCGCCGGCCGCCAGTCGTTGAACACGCCGGTACTGGCCTACATCGGTAACCGTGCGCTGCCGTCGAGCTTCGAAGGTGTGAGCATCCTCAGCGAAGAATTCAACAACCTGTCGTTCACCGCTGGCAGCTTCGACCGCGTCTCACCGCGTTCCGAGCAGAGCCTGACCAAGTTCCGCTCCGAGTACACCGCCAACGCGAACATCGAAGCCGACCGCGTGGACATGGCCGGTGTCGACTACAAGCCGTTCAAAAGCCTGACGACCAGCTTCTACGCTTCGAACGTCCAGGATTTCTGGCACCAGTACTATTTCTCGTTCCTGCACGAGCTGGGCGACACCGACGTCCTGGGCCTGAGCACCAACCTGAACTACTACAAAACCAAAGATTCCGGCTCGAAGAAAATGGGCCCGATCGACAACGACACCTACTCCCTGTCGTTGACCGCGACCCACAAGGCGCACAGCTTCAGCATCGCCTATCAGGAAGTCGAGGGTGACACCTACTTCGACTACGTGCATGACAGCAACGCCATCTTCCTCGCCAACTCCCTGCTCTCGGACTTCAACGGACCGAACGAGAAGTCGGTGCAACTGAGCTACCTGCTGAACATGGCCGACTACGGCGTGCCAGGCCTGAAGTTCAACGTCTATCAAGCCCGCGGTTTCGACATCGACGGTACGCACTACAAGGGCACCGCGTATGACGTTCGCAGCATGGACGGCGAAACTCACTACGAATACGGCGTCGGCGCGTCGTACACCCTGCAGTCCGGTCCGCTGAAGGCCTCGACCATGCGCGGCACGTACACCACCCACCGCGCGAGTGCGAACCAGGCTGACGGCAACATCAACGAGTTCCGTCTGGTGACCACCATCCCGTTCAACATCCTTTAATCAACCGCTGGGCAGTTTCGGGGCAAGGTTCATACAGAACTTAATGCCCCGAAACACCCACTGAGTAATGGCTTCATCACTTGCGGAGGGCGTTTTCTTGAAATCGACATTCAAACTCGCAACATTGCGCAACGCAGTCGCACTGGCAATGGGAATGACACTGCTCAGCGCCGCGGTCGGCGTTCAGGCCAAGCCTCTTGTGGTCTGCACCGAAGCCAGCCCGGAAGGGTTTGACATTGCGCTGTACACCACCGCCGTCACCGCTGACGCTGCGGCGGAAACCATTTACAACCGTCTGGTGGACTTCAAGCCCGGCTCCACTGACATCCAGCCGGCCCTGGCCGAGTCGTGGGAAATCAGCGACGACGGCCTCAATTACACGTTCCACCTGCGCAAAGGCGTCAAGTTCCACACCACCGATTACTTCAAACCGACGCGCGACATGAATGCCGACGACGTGGTCTGGAGCTTCCAACGCCAGTTGGACCCGAACCATCCGTGGCACAAACAATCGACCGTGGGTTTCCCGTACTTCGAAAGCATGGGCTTCAAAGACCTGCTGAAGAACGTCGAGAAGGTTGACGACAACACCGTCAAATTCACCCTGACTCGCCGTGAAGCACCGTTCCTGGCGGACGTTGCCATGGCCTTCTCCTCGATCTACTCGGCCGAATACGCCGATCAACTGCTCAAGAGCAACAAGCTAGAAGGCCTGAACAGCCAGCCGATCGGCACCGGCCCGTTTGTATTCCAGCGCTACGCCAAGGATGCACAGGTGCGTTTCAAGGCCAACCCGGATTACTTCCGTGGCAAACCGCCAGCGGACACCCTGATTCTGGCCATCGCCACCGACAACAACGTGCGCCTGCAAAAGCTCAAGGCCAACGAGTGTCAGGTCGCGCTGTACCCCAAGCCAGATGACATTCCGAGCATCAAGAACGACGCGAACCTGAAGGTCGACGAGCTGAACGCGATGACCACCTCCTACATCGCGATGAACACCACCCACAAGTACATGAGCGACGTGCGGGTGCGTAAGGCCATCGACATCGCCTTCGACAAGGAAGCCTACGTCAACGCGTTGTTCGGCAAGGGCAATGCCACGGTCGGGGTCAACCCGTACCCGGACACCCTGCTGGGCTACAACAAAACCTTGAAGAATCCGGCCCACGATCTGGACAAGGCACGTGCCTTGCTTAAGGAAGCAGGCGTCCCGGGCGGCACGGTGCTGACCCTGTTCACGCGCAACGGTGGCGGTCCAACCAACCCGAACCCGATGCTGGGCGCGCAGATGATGCAGTCGGATTTGGCGAAAGTCGGCATTAAGTTAGATATTCGCGTCATGGAATGGGGCGAAATGCTCAAACGTGCCAAAAACGGCGAGCACGACATGGTGTCGGCGGGCTGGGCAGGCGACAATGGCGACCCTGATAACTTCCTGACGCCGAACCTCAGCTGCGAAGCCGCCAAAAACGGCGAAAACTACGCCCGCTGGTGCAATGAGAAGTTCCAGACCCTGATCGATCAGGCACGGGAAAAAACCGACCCGGCCGAACGTGCTGCGCTCTATGAGCAGGCACAAGTGATCTTCAATCAGGATCAGCCATGGATCAGCATGGCGCACACCAAGATGTTCACCGCAATGCGCAAGAACGTTGAGGGTTATCACATTAGCCCTCTGACCACTAATAACTTCGCCACCACCCAGGTGAAGTAGAAGAAGAATCCGGCGGGTTCGCAACAATGAACCCCGCCGGAACACGCCTAACCGGCAGATGAGGTACACGAGAAGATGTTTAGTTTTATCGCTCGCCGAGTGGGGTTACTGATACCCACCTTCTTCGGCATCACCTTGCTGACCTTCGCACTGATTCGCCTGATTCCGGGCGACCCGGTCGAAGTCATGATGGGTGAACGCCGGGTCGATCCGGAAATGCACGCCCAAGCCATGGAACGTCTTGGCCTGAACAAGCCCCTTTATGCGCAATACATCGATTACGTCGGCAAGCTCGCCCATGGCGACCTCGGCGAATCGCTGCGGACGCGCACGAGCGTGTGGACCGAATTCACTTCGCTGTTCCCGGCGACGCTGGAACTGTCGATTGCGGCGCTGATATTCGCTGGCATCATCGGGCTTCTGGCCGGTGTCATCGCGGCCTTGCGACGAGGGTCCCTGTTCGATCATGGAGTGATGGGTATCTCCCTGGCGGGGTACTCGATGCCGATCTTCTGGTGGGGCCTGATCCTGATCATGTTCTTCTCGGTATCGCTGGGCTGGACCCCGGTATCGGGACGTATCGACCTGCTGTACGACATTCCGCCGAAAACCGGCTTCATGCTGATCGACACCCTGCTCAGCGATGAAGAAGGCTCGTTCATCGACGCCCTGCGTCACCTGATCCTGCCGGCCATCGTGCTGGGCACCATTCCGCTGGCGGTGATCGCCCGGATGACCCGCTCCTCGATGCTCGAAGTGCTGCGCGAAGACTACGTGCGTACGGCCCGCGCCAAAGGCCTGTCGCCTGCCCGCGTGGTGTTCGTCCACGGCCTGCGCAACGCGCTGATCCCTGTTCTGACCGTGTTCGGCCTGCAAGTGGGCACGCTGCTCGCCGGTGCAGTGCTGACCGAAACGATCTTCTCCTGGCCGGGTATCGGCAAATGGTTGATCGAAGCCATTGGCGCCCGTGACTACCCTGTCGTGCAGAACGGCATCCTGTTAATCGCCTGCCTGGTGATTCTGGTCAACTTCGTGGTGGACATCCTCTACGGCTTTGCCAACCCACGCATTCGTCACCAGCGCTGAGATCACTTTTTATGAGCACACCTACTCCCGTAGTAGCAGTCGATCAAAGCCTGCTCTACCCGTCCGTTTACAAAGAGTTCTGGCAGCATTTCTCAAAGAACAAAGGCGCCGTCGCGGGCCTGGCGTTCATGCTGCTGATCGTTTTCTGCGCCCTGTTCGCGCCCTGGGTGGCCCCTCACGATCCGAGCGAGCAATACCGTGACTTCCTGCTGACCCCACCGGTCTGGCTGGAAGGTGGTCAATGGCGATTCCTGCTGGGCACCGATGAACTGGGTCGCGACCTGCTGTCGCGTCTGATTCAGGGTTCGCGCCTGTCGCTGCTGATCGGTCTGTCGTCGGTGGTGATGTCGCTGATTCCGGGGATCCTCATGGGCCTGCTGGCCGGTTTCTTCCCGAGAATCCTCGGCCCGACCATCATGCGCCTGATGGACATCATGCTCGCCCTGCCATCGCTGCTGCTGGCTGTTGCCATTGTCGCGATCCTCGGCCCTGGCCTGATCAACACCGTGATCGCCATCGCCATCGTTTCGCTGCCGTCCTACGTGCGTCTGACCCGTGCTGCTGTCATGGGTGAGCTGAACCGCGACTACGTGACCGCTGCCCGTTTGGCTGGCGCGACCCTGCCGCGCCTGATGTTCATCACCGTGCTGCCGAACTGCATGGCACCGCTGATCGTTCAGGCGACCTTGAGTTTTTCCTCGGCGATTCTCGACGCTGCGGCGTTGGGCTTCCTCGGTCTGGGTGTACAACCGCCAACGCCTGAGTGGGGCACCATGCTCGCTTCGGCCCGCGACTACATCGAACGCGCCTGGTGGGTGGTGAGCCTTCCGGGTCTGACCATTTTGCTCAGCGTGCTGGCAATCAACCTGATGGGCGACGGTCTGCGCGATGCGCTGGACCCGAAACTCAAGAACGCCGCCTGAGGACGTCCGAATGCCACTTTTAGAAATCAAAAACCTCAACGTTCGCTTCGGTGACGCGACCGCGACCCCGGTCGTCGACGGCCTGGACCTGGCCGTGGACAAGGGCGAAGTGTTGGCCATTGTGGGCGAATCCGGCTCGGGCAAATCCGTGACCATGATGGCGCTGATGGGCCTGATCGATCACCCCGGCATCGTCACCGCCGACTCCCTGATTTTCGACGGCAAGGACATGCTCAAGTTGAGCCCGCGCCAGCGTCGGCAGATCGTCGGCAAAGACCTGTCGATGGTCTTCCAGGACCCGATGACCGCGCTGAACCCCAGCTACACCGTGGGTTTCCAGATCGAGGAAGTGCTGCGCGCCCACCTCGGTATGACGGGCCGCGCTGCGCGCCAACGTGCGCTGGAGCTGCTGCAAAAGGTTGAAATCCCGGGCGCCGCACAGCGTCTGGAGGCTTACCCGCACCAACTCTCGGGCGGTATGAGTCAACGTGTCGCGATTGCCATGGCGATTGCCGGGGAACCGAAACTGCTGATCGCCGACGAACCGACCACTGCGCTCGACGTGACCATTCAGGCCCAGATCATGGACCTGTTGCTGGCTCTGCAAAAAGAGCAGGACATGGGCCTGGTGCTCATTACTCACGACCTCGCCGTTGTGGCCGAAACCGCGCAGCGTGTGTGCGTGATGTATGCAGGGCAAGCGGTGGAAGTCGGTCAGGTGCCTGGTCTGTTCGACGTGCCTGCGCACCCGTACAGCGAAGCCCTGCTGGCCGCGATTCCCGAACACAGCATGGGCGCCGCGCGCCTCTCGACGCTGCCGGGCATCGTCCCTGGCCGTTACGACCGTCCGAGCGGCTGCCTGCTGTCGCCGCGCTGCCCGTACGTTCAAGAGACCTGCCGCCAACAGCGCCCTGCGCTGGACCCTAAAGCCAACAGCCTCGCCCGCTGCTTCTACCCGCTGAATCAGGAGGTGGCGTAATGAGCGAAATCGTATTGACCGCCCGTGACCTCACCCGTCACTACGATGTATCCCAGGGTTTCTTCAAACCCCACGCCACCGTGCGCGCCCTCAACGGCGTGTCGTTCGAACTGGAAGCCGGCAAGACGCTGGCGGTGGTCGGTGAATCCGGCTGCGGCAAATCCACCCTCGCCCGCGCCCTGACGCTGATCGAAGAGCCTTCATCGGGCTCGTTGAAAATCGCCGGGCAGGAAGTCAACGGCGCGACCAAGGAGCAACGCAAGCAACTGCGCAAAGACGTGCAGATGGTGTTCCAAAGCCCGTACGCCTCGCTGAACCCACGCCAGAAAATCGGCGATCAACTGGGCGAGCCGCTGCTGATCAACACCAAGCTGTCGGCGGCCGAACGCCGCGAGAAAGTGCAGGCGATGATGAAGCAGGTCGGTCTGCGCCCTGAGCATTACCAGCGCTACCCGCACATGTTCTCGGGCGGTCAACGTCAGCGTATCGCCCTGGCGCGCGCGATGATGCTGCAACCGAAAGTGCTGGTGGCAGACGAACCGACGTCAGCGCTGGACGTGTCGATTCAGGCACAAGTGCTGAACCTGTTCATGGATTTGCAGCAGGAATTCAACACCGGTTACGTGTTCATCTCCCACAACCTCGCGGTGGTGCGGCATGTGGCGGACACGGTGCTGGTGATGTACTTGGGTCGTCCTGCCGAGATGGGGCCGAAGGAGGAGATTTATAACCGCCCTCTGCACCCGTACACTCAGGCGCTGTTATCGGCGACTCCGACAATTCACCCGGACCCGCTGAAGCCGAAGATCAAGATCGTCGGCGAACTGCCCAACCCGCTCAACCCGCCATCAGGCTGCGCCTTCCACAAGCGCTGCCCGTACGCGACCGAACGCTGCAGCACCGAAGTTCCGGAACTGCGCACCGTGGATAACCGTCAAGTGGCTTGCCACTATGCGGAACAGTTCGTGGCGTGATCGACGCCTGAACTGAAAAGCCCCGCTTCGGCGGGGCTTTTTTGTGGCTGCTTGGCACTCATCCTCGATACGCACACCGGGCCCACAGGAGATTCAGCTGAGCCCCCATTTTCTCGTCAGCGCCACTGTCCCTGTGGGAGCGAATTTATTCGCGAAAGATGCTTTGAACGCTGGAGATGTGTCGGATGTACTCGCCCCTCGTCGGATGCTGCCCAGAATGAATTCGCTCCCACAGGAGATCCAAGGCGCACGGAAAATCTCTGTACGCCATCCACCCTCTGAAAACCGCTACCCCCCCTAGTAAACGTCCCGGCGATAGCGCCCCTGTTCGATCAGCGCCTGAACCGCCTGCTCTCCCAACAACGCCTTCAACGTCTCATCCACGCCCGTCGCCATGCCTTCCAGACTGCCGCAAATGTAAATCGCGGCGCCCTCGGCCAGCCAGACGCGCAGCTCGTCGGCGGCTTCCCGCAGGCGATCCTGCACGTAGACCTTCTGCGCCTGATCACGGGAAAACGCCAGGTCCAGCCGCGCCAGATCACCCGACGCCAGCCAGCCGTTCAGCTCGTCGCCACAATGGAAATCGTGAGCCAGATGACGCTCGCCAAACAGCAGCCAGTTGCGCGGTTCGCCTTGGGCAATGCGGGCCTTGAGCAAACTGCGCAGCCCCGCCAGCCCTGTTCCGTTGCCGATCAGAATCATGGGGACCGACTCGGCTGGCAAGTGGAAACCACTGTTGCGACGGACCCGCAGACTGATCGCATCACCGACGGCCGCGTGCTCGGTGAGCCAGCCGGAACCCAAGCCAAGGCTGCCGTCAGAATGAATCTCTTGACGAACGATCAGTTGCAGTGAGCCCTCTTCGGGGATCGACGCAATCGAGTATTCGCGCATGGCCAACGGCACCAGCGCGTCGACCAGCGCCTGCGCGTGCAGTCCGACCAAATGGCTGCGGTTGGCAGGCAACTGACGGCTGCTCAACGCCTGCGCCAGCGTTTCATTCAAACCATCGACCGTGACCGGCGTGTCCGCCGCGATGCCCAACCCGGCCAGAAATCGCTCGACCGCCAAGGGTGCGTTGCGTGGCAACACTTCGATCAGATCACCGGCCTGCCACCGCGTGTCGGAAGCTGAAATCAGACCGAGCAGAAACACCTTCGAACCAACGCTGCCAGGGTTCAGCCAATCCCGTTGCGCCAGCACCCAATTTTCGTACTCCGGCGCTGTCCACGCGTTGGCCGGTGTCGAGCCGGTCAGCTCTCCCAACTGTTGCTGCCAATGTTGCAGGGCCGCGCTGTCGCCGCTATCCACCTCAACGGGGGCAAACAACGTGTTGCCGCCACGTTCGGTCAACCAGTCGTGCAGGCGCTGAGCGAACCCGCAGAAATGTTGATATTGACGATCCCCCAATCCCAGGACTGCGTAGTTGAGGTTTTCCAGGTTCAGCGGGCGACCCAACAACTTGCGCTCGAACCCCCGTGCGCTGTCTGGCGCCTCCCCGTCGCCGAACGTACTGACCACGAACAAGGCGTTGCGACTTTGATTCAGGTCCTGCTCCGTCACGTCTGCGAGACGCTGGACGCGTACCGGCAAACCCGCCGACTGCAATTGCCCCGCCGTCTGCCACGCCAATTGCTCGGCGAAACCGCTCTGGCTGGCGAAGCCAATCAGCCACGCCGGGCCTTGACTGCCATAAGCGCCAGGTGTCGATACACCGACCTCGCCCCGAGCATTGCGGATGTCACGCTTCTTGCGACGTCGGTCGAGATACAACAACCAGCCGGTGATGAAAAACAGCGGCATCATCAGCGCAGCAAGAGTGATGACGAGGCGCCCGGTCAGGCCCCAGTAACTGCCCGTGTGCAGCGCATAGTTGCTCACCAACAGCTGCGCGCCATAGCCCTTGTCGGTGTAGCGCGTGTTGGCTTTCAGTTGGCCGGTTACCGGGTCAAGGGTGATCTGGTTCAGCGCACGCGGATGCGGCGCTGTTTTGAGAAGGTAGAAGACCGTTGCCATCTGACCCGGCGCCTGAGGCATGCGCAGGTTGTAAGTCTTCAGGTCCGGGCCAGCCGCTTTTTGGATCGTGTCCCACATGGCAGCGTAGTCCGGCGCCGGAGCATCGACAGGTGTCGCGTCTTTCGGGCCCGGCCCAGGTCGCGGCCCTCCCCCGCCACGGCGCTGTTCGCCGGCCACGGGAGGGTCGCCGATGAGTGTGTTCAGGCCATTGCTGACCCAGTCGTAGGACCAGTTGAGGCCCGTGATTGCCAGCAGCAGGTAAACAATCAGGCACCAGGTGCCGAACACCGAGTGCAAGTCCCAATTGAAACTGCGCCCCTTCTTAGCCCAGTCCAGCGTCAGCCAGACGCGCCAGTTCAACGCTTGGCGAGGCCAACGCAGGTACAAGCCGGACAGGCAGAAGAACAGCAGGATCAGTGTGCACGCGGCGGTGACTTGCTTGCCGTATTCACCGGCGGCCAGGAAGCGGTGCAGATTGAGGATGAAACCGAAGAAATCCTGACCGACCGCGTCTTCCTTGAACGCGCCGGTGAAGGGGTCGAAGTTGTGCATCACACCACGACGTTCGCCGGGGGCGGGTTTGAACCAGACCTGAGCGACCCGATTGCCCTCGGTTTCGATACGAAACATCGAGACCGTGTCATGGCCCTGTGCTTCGACCTTGCTGACCATCTCGGCCAGCGACAGGCGATGTTCGCCCGGCTGAACGAACAGCGTGTCGGGATTGAGCGCATCGATGATTTCCTCTTGAAAGGAATACAGCGCCCCGGTGATGCCCATCAGAGCCAACACCAGGCCCGCCGTGATTCCGAAGAACCAATGCACTTGAAACAGGACCTTCTTCAACACCCTCAATCACCTCGATAACCCGCTGCAACGCGCATTATGCGCACAAACGGAATGCATTCTCATGCGTGGCTGATTCTTTGTTCGGTTTCAGACTCGACACAAAATCTGTTTTTGATTCCGCCCGCAGACCGCACGCTCTGTTTTTGACTCTGGCCGTAGGCCGTAGGAGCTGGCTTGCCTGCGATCTGGCGCGCAGCGGCAGTAAAACCAGAGTCCTCGATCTGTCAGATGCAACGGGTTAGCAGGGTTTACTGCTGCTGCGCAGCAGATCGCAGGCAAGCCAGCTCCTACGGCCTGCGGCCAGAATCAGAAGCACAACCATGCTCTTCACACAAAAGCCCCACCCGCCAAAGGCAGGTGGGGCTTCTCGATTCCGCTTCTTTATCAGAAGTGGAAGTTGGCGCTCATCAGTGCTGTACGACCCGCCGCCATGTGCGCGTAGTGCGTCGTGAACACCTGATCGTAGTAACGCTTGTCGGTCAGGTTCTGCACGTTCAGCTGCAGATCAACGTTCTTGGTCAGGGCGTAAGTCGCCATGGCGTCGTAGCGCCAGTAGGACGGAACCTCGACCGAATTGGCTTCGTTGCCAAAGCGCGAATCCACGAAGGTCGCACCCGCGCCGACGGTCAGCTTCGGAACCAGTTCATACGTGGACCAGAAGTTGAAGTTGTTACGCGGCGTGCTCGGCATGTGATTGCCTTCGTCAGCCTTGTTGGTGGCCTTGACGATTTCGCTCTCCATGTAGGTGTAGCCGCCGTAGACCTTCCACTTGCGGGTGATGTTGCCGGCGTAGGTCAGCTCGAGGCCATCGACACGTTGCTCACCATCGAGCACCTGGAAAGTGGCGTTGTCAGGATCGGTGATTCGGGCGTTGGTTTTCTCGGTGCGAAACAGAGCGGCGGTCAGCGACAGGTTGTCGTCGAAGAAGTCCCACTTGGTGCCGATCTCGTAGTTGCGGTTCTTTTCCGGATCGAGATCAGTGTTGTTGGCAGCGAGTTCCAGACCGCCGTTACCGCTGGTTTCACCCGACGGGTTGCTGGAGGTCGACCAGGCGGCGTAGACGCTGCCGTTCGGCAACGGCTTGTACGTCAGGCCGACCTGGTAGTTCCAGAGCTGGCTGGTGTTTTCGCGCTTGAACGTCCCGGCCACCGTGCCACGACCACCCGTGCTGTAGCCGCTGGACTTGACCTCATAGTCGTCGTAGCGCAGCCCAAGGTTGAGCGACCATTGATCGTTGAACTTCAGCGTATCGAACACATAAGCGGCGCTGGTCTTGGTGTCTGTGTCGGTGAACGCCTGGCTGTCGGTAATGGTGCCGTTCCACGCGTCTTTAGGGCTTGGGTCATACAGGCTGGTGCAGTCGCCAGACCTCAACAACGCCGCATTGCACGTCGATCCGATAGTGCCTCCCGTCGCGCTCAATACGTTATAAGCGCGGTTGTGGGTGTCCTGGTACGAGAACTCGACGCCTGTCACCAAACTGTGCTCAACAAAACCGGTGCTGAATTTCGCTTGCAGGTCGGTCTGGTTGACGAAGCCACTGGACGTCGAGTTACGGCTCTTCGCCGAGCGCGACACCAGGCCATTGGCGACGTTGCCGCGGCTGTCATCGGGGTTGGTGACGATGTAATCCAGAGTCGAACGCGACATCCGGAAGCTGTTGGACAGGGTCAGGTTGTCGTTCAGGTCATGCTCGACCCGGAACGTACCGCTGTCATTGACGCTCTTGCGGTAATCGCGTCCGGTGAGGCCGTAGAAATTGTTCTCGTTGACGTGCGCCGGCTTGTCGACGACGTACTTGCTGCGCCCAGTCGTGCTGGTCAACGGGATGCCGTAGTCAGGCATGTCATCGGTGGACAAATGGTAGTAGTCAACCTTGACGCGCGTATCAGTGCCCAGGCCGAACGCGAAGGACGGCGCGAACCCCCAGCGGCTGACATCGACGTCGTTACGGCCAGCGACATTGGCGTCATGCTTCATGAGGTTCAGGCGTACCGCCGAGGTGTCGGTCATCTGCTGGTTGACGTCCAGCGTGTAGCGTTGGGTCTGATCCGAGCCAAAGGTGTAGCCGCCGTTGTAGGCATTGCCCAGATGCGCACCTTTGGTGATCAGGTTCAGGCTGCCGCCCGTGGAACCTGCACCCGTGAACGCAGAGCCCGGCCCCTTGCTGATCTCGACGGATTCGACGTTGAAGATCTCGCGGCTTTGGGCCGCCACGTCGCGCATTCCGTCGATGAACACATCACTCTCAGCGTTGAAACCGCGAATGATCGGGCGGTCGGCGTTCGGGTTGCCGCCTTCGCCAGCACCGAACGTAATGCCTGGGGTGGTGCGCAGGGCGTCCGCCAGGCTGGTGGCGGCGGTGTCGCGAATCACTTGCTGCGGGATGACCGTGACGCTCTTTGGCGTGTCGCGCAAAGGCGCGGTGTACTTCTTGGACGTCGACTCCTCGGTCTTGTACGCCGTGTCGACCGCCTCGCCATCGATCGTAGTGGCACCCAGATTCAGCGCTTTATCCGAAGTGGCTTCAGCAGCGTGTACCCACTGACTGGCAGACATGGCAGCGATAGCGACGCCCACAGCGCTTGCGATTGAGCGCTGCGCATGTGCGGATGACGGTTGTGATTGGCGCGACATTTTCCTTCCCCAAGGAATGTTGAGGCCGCGGAATATAGTTGGGAATCATTTGTATTCGCATAAAACTTACAATCTTTACAATTTAGCTTTACGGATTTACGTCGCTCATACGTCTTCGCGCGCTTGCAGGGTTTTACACAGCCAATAAGAATCACTACCATTCGCTACCTTTTTCTGTTCCCGAGTCCCTTCGCCATGCTTCTACACATTCCCGCCCTGTTCACCCGCGAGGAAGTGCTGCGCATCCGCGAAGCCCTGGAGCAGACCGAATGGGCGGACGGCAAGATCACGGCAGGTCACCAGTCGGCCAAGGCCAAGCACAATCTGCAATTGCCTGAAGGTCATCCGCTGGCCAAGGAAATCGGCGCCGCGATGCTTGAGCGGCTGTGGCAGAACCCGCTGTTCATGTCCGCCGCCCTGCCCCATAAAGTGTTTCCCCCATTGGTGAACTGCTACATCGGCGGGGGCAGCTTCGACTTTCACATCGACAATTCCGTGCGTCAGGCCAAAGGCAGCATCGAGCGCGTGCGCACTGATCTGTCGTCGACGCTGTTCTTCAGCGACCCCGACGACTATGACGGCGGCGAACTGGTGATTCAGGACACGTTCGGCACCCGCTCGGTCAAACTGCCTGCGGGCGACATGCTGCTCTACCCCGCCACCAGCCTGCACAAAGTCAACGCCGTGACACGGGGCGCTCGCTACGCATCGTTTTTCTGGACCCAAAGCCTGGTGCGCGACGACGGTCATCGCACGTTGTTGTTCGAAATGGACACGGCCATGCAACAGCTCAGTCGTGACGTGCCCGATCACCCGTCATTGATTCAACTCACAGGCACCTACCACAACCTGCTGCGCCAATGGGTCGAGGTCTGACATGAGCTGGACACTGCGACGGGAAGACGTGCTGAGCGGCCAACAACTGCGTGACATGCTTCAGGAAAACCCTGCAAGCGCAGCGCGGGCAATCCTGATTGCGGCTCAGGAGAACATGGTCGATGCCCAAGCGCTGCTAGGCCAGATCCTGCTGGACGGCACCGGCATCGAACAGGACGCGGCGCTGGCCCTGACCTGGTTTCAGATCGCCTCGCGCAACGGTCACGCGATGGCCACCAACATGGCCGGACGTTGCCACGAGCACGGCTGGGGCTGCGAACCCGATGCCACCAAGGCTGCCGAGTATTACCGGCAAGCCGCAGAAGTCGAACTGGATTGGGGCTTTTATAACTACGGCAACCTGCTGGCAACCGGCCGGGGCGTCAACAAGGATCAGGCCCGCGCGCTGGCGTGTTACCGCAAGGCTGCGCGCATGGGTCACGCCAAATCAATGAACCTGTTGGGCCGCTATCTCGAAGAAGGCGTGAGTTGTGAACAGGACGTGCAGGCCGCGCACGACTGGTATCGCCGCTCGGCAGAGGCTGGTGATTTTCGTGGGCAGTTCAGCCATGCCGCCGTGCTCGCCGATCATGGGCGAATCGAAGAAGCGGTCGTTTGGCTAAGAACAGCCCTTCAAATAGGCAACCTCAACTACTTGCGCGTGAGCCGCAAGACGCTGCTGCAAGCGTGGCACCCGGAGGTTCGCGCCTTGGCACTGGATTACCACCAACGTGCGGCAGAGATGGGCAATCAGGAAGACGCGGCGGAATATCGTGCACTTTTAAACGATTGTGGGGGAAATGTGTAACTCGGTTTGCCTGAATGAAATTTCAAAACACCTGCAATCACATCTTCCCCCCCTGATTTAATTGGGCGAGCTCGACTCTCTCTTTCACAATCCTGAATTGTCCTACAGGCACAGACTATTTTTCCGCTTTGACCTCTTCAAAAGCACAACTTAATCTCCTTCTCGTGCAGACACATTAACCAATCTGCATCTGAAGCATTTATTAACTTCAGAAAAGTAACGCGACATCATTAAAGGACTAATGATATGTCTCAATTCACAGAAAACCTTGCGACCGACGCAGCAAACGATCCTGCGAGACTGTTTGGCTCATCGGTAGCGACCCCGCAAAACGATGCCCGAGACACCGGGCTGATCCTGACCAAAGAGCAGGTCAAAAACCTCAAGAAATACGAGATTGCCGGCCTGGCACTCCCCACCGTTCTGAAAGACGTCATTGCCTATCTGGGTTACGAAAGGGGCGCGGGCCGTGGCCTGGAGGCTGCTGACTTTCAGCAGACGTTCAAAGTCATCAACGGCCACGCCCGACTGTGGAATCCTCTGCGCACAGACCTGCTGACCGTTAACACCAAACTCGTGGTGTTCGCCGGGTCCATTCAGGTCTATGGCGCAAGCATGCAAGAGGTCTTCGACGACATAAAGGCACTGGGTCTGATCGAAAAATACAACATCAAGACACTTGAAGATCTGCGCAAAGTCGAACTTGAGCTGGGCAAAAAATTCCCGGGCATTGAGGCCGAAGATCGCAATGACCTGGGTTATTACCTGGACCAAATTCTCAATAAAGTGAAAGAGCAGGAAACTGAAGCCCTTCGTATCAAACAGCGTCTTGACGCGTTTGGCAGACAATTGTCTGAACAAGTAGGCCCGGCCATCAAGCTCAAGCTGTCACTCATTGACAACAACAAGCTAGGTAGCGAAATCAAAACACTGCAAGTAAAAATCGATAACCGCGCACTGGCCATCGAAGAGAAAAACAAGGAATACAAAGAACTGGTCAAGCAGGCCATCGGTGCCGTCGCGGGCAATCTGGTCATGATGATTTACTCCAGTGTACAAGCCGAAAAGATCCGAAAAGAACGCAATAAGTTAACCGAAGAGCAGGAAAAGGACATCGCGCTGATGGCGCAAAAGAACCAGATCCTGGCGGCGCTTGGCCGGGTTCGGATGGACTTTCAGAACCTTGACCTCATCGTGATTGACGCTGACATCGCCACCAAGAACCTGATCAGTGTCTGGAACTCGCTGGGCACATTCATCGCCAGTTCCGCAGCCGAAGTCAAAGGTATCAACGACGCGCTGTCCATGCGCCGGTTCAAAAATCAATTCAACCTGGTGGTTAAACCGTGGGAAACCATCGAGGTGGACGCCGAAAAATTAAAACGCGTGTTTGCTGAAGCAGACCGCGAATTCAGAGAAGATTACGGAGTTTAAACCATGAGCACTATTGCCCGATTCCCGACCCGCGCCGATTACCCCGAATTGAACATCCACGCGCTGCAACAGGCGAAGACCAAAGCAGCGGACGCCACCCTCGAGGTGAAGCGGCTTTTCACTCAAACGCAGTACTTGCCCTCATTGCATGGCCGAATTTCTGATCTGGATCGTTCGCTGCGTGACGCGCACTCCAAGCTTCGCGACACCGCCCAATCGATGGATATCCTGTTGGACATGAACGTTGGCACACTCCGCGAACTTCATGAGGAATTCCAGAGCGCCCCCGAGTCCGACAAGGAAGAAATCGTTGAGGACATCGTTCATCGGGTTGAAACCATCCTGGGTATCGTCGGCAAGAAAGAGATGACGCTCAGCAATCTGATGACCGCCCTGGCAAGTCCCGTCGACCGCGCCGCCACCCAGTCGTACATCAAGCAACTCGAAGACGATCAAGTGCGTTTGCCGTCGGAAGTGCTGGAAATCAAGGAACGCCAGACTGCGCTGGAAGAAAAGCGAAAAGCGCTGACAGACGCAATGGCGGTGATCGAAGCCAAGGGTTTCAGCGCATTGGCGAAAGACACAGCGTTGACCGCGCAGGAGCTGGTGAAACTGGGCATGACGCCCCCGCAACTGATCGCCGTGGAAGGCGCCATCGAACTGGTGCAACAGATCCTGGAAAAAGCCGAAGGCCTGATCAATTACCTCGGCATGGTCGAAGCCCGCAACACCTTGCGCAAGCAGATCGATGCCCTGATCGCCAGCACTCAGGAAAAGGCCCATGAACTGGGTCTGGTCACGTCCAAAAAAGAGCTGATCGTCGCATGCCATGATTTCGACGATCACCGCGCGCAGTACATCGCCGAGTTCGAAAAAATCGTTGCAGCCAAGCGCTCTTTCCTGAGCACGCACAGCTCGGTCAATGCTGACAACCAGGACGCTATCGCTCAACTCATCGTGGACGCGCTGACACTGGCGAAACACCTGAAAGTGATCCCCTGACATTCATCTTCAGCGCTGAACAGCGCCGGCCGGGAAGAGCGAACCCTGTTCGTCCCGGCTTCTTACCTGAGGCCGCGGGACTCACACCAGCCCTGCCTCTCTCGCACTTCCTCTCATGACAGGATCAATATGATGAACCCTTCCAATGGACTGGATGACGCACCCCTTCGCACTGAGAAACTTGATCTGGCGCAGCGCCTGCCTGGCACATTGATCGCTGCGGCGGCGGGCACGGATGAAGAAGCCGTTCGCGCGCCCGGCCTCATTCTGACGAAAGAACAATTGATCAACTTGAAGCGCTATGAAACCTATGGCCTCGCGTTGCCGACGACGCTTAAAGAGGTTGTCGGGTATCTCGGGTACGAAAAAGGTGCGGGCCTTAATCTCGAAGCCTCGGATTTTCAGACAAGTTTCAGCCGCATTCATCGTCATGCATCGCAATGGAATCCGCTTCGCACCGACCTGATGAACGTCGGCAGTGAGTTGTGGGTATTCGCCGATCAGATGCAGGTGTATGGACAAGCTGCCCAACAGCTTTACGACGAAATCAAGGCCAAGTCTTCCGAATCATTGGCTCCGGAAGATCACGCGGATTTCCTGCACTACGTTCAAGAGGTGGCTACCCTCGTCCTGCACCGCCAGGATGCGACAGCGGCGCTCAAACGTCGCCTCGATACTTTCTCCGATCAATTGTCGGCAGACGTAATGCGTGATGTGAAGGGCAAGTTAAAAAGCATCGACACCCACTCGTTGCCTCAGGACATTCGTGACCTGAACAACGCCATCAATCGACGTGCCACTGATATCGAGGAAAAGCAGCGGGAATACCAGACCTTGGTCAAGAAATCGGTTGGCGCAAGTTTTGCGCTGGTTGGCCTGGGCATCTACTACGGCATCGATGCCGACAAAGTGCGCAAACAGATCAATGCGCTGCGCCTGCAACAAGAAAAAAGCATCGATCTGTTGTCGCAGAAAAACACTATCCACGCCTCATTGCAGCGGGTACGCAATGATTTGCAGGACCTCAATCTGGTCATTGGCGACGCCTACACTGCGACCACGAACTTAGCGTTCGCATGGGTGGCCCTGGACACGTATCTGAAACATTCGGTTCAAGAGGCAGGCAAGATCGACAGCACGCTGGCTCTTCGTCGTTTGCTGAACGCTTTCAAACAGGTCGCCAAGCCTTGGGAGCAAATCAAAAACCAAGCGGACCTGTTGCTCAAGGTGTTCAAAGACGCCGACCGTGAGTTCCGCAGAGATTACGGGCATCAATGACCATCTGTAACGCCAAGGAGGGCGCACTATGACAACGCATCTCATCGAATCCGAAGACGTCGCTTATCTTGGATTCAACATCGGCTATCTCGATAAGCTTCCTCAGTACATCGAAGCCTTCAAGATCAAACTCGATCTGGTGCCACAGGCCGAGTACGGCAAATACAAAGAGCCTGCGATGGATCAGACCGTTGCGACGGCGCGGCAGGGCGCTCCGCTCTGGCGCAACAGTGCGACGCAGATTCGCGCGATCCACCAGGACACCAAGAAGACACTGAGCGAGGTGATTTCACTGTTGGACAGCAACCCGTTCGACAGCCGGATCAGGCAAATCACGCAGGACCTGTCACGTCACGAAGAGGCATTCAGACGACAACAGGCAGAATGCGAGCGCATCATCGTTTGCGCCAAACAAACCATCCCCCGGTTCATGGACTTCATGAACATGAGGACGTACGAATACGCGAAACGAAAAGGGCTGCTGATCAAAGGAGCCTCCAGAACACTTCCCGAGACACTCAACAGCGCGCTAAGAGATGAGAGCCGTCTGGCCTCGGCAAGAAGCAGCCTTGAATGGCATCGACGCGCCTACAACACGACGATTCTCTCGGCAGGCAATATGGGCGCTTATTGCTCACGCCTGTCTGGCCTTCTGAACGCCACGGTTCGGGAAGTCCGGGGTTTGAAGGCGAATCAGTCGCCTCGGCGTATGACGGTGTCCTGTCAATCGGCTGCCAGTTCTGCCCGTGAGGCGCAACGTCTGGTGGACTACACGTTCGCCCATATCCTGCGATTCAGTTTTTGAAATGCAAAAAAAACGGCACTCCGATGGATGCCGTTTTTTTCATAAGCGCTGACGCTTAGATGTAGAACGATTTCAGCGGCGGGAAGCCGTTGAATTCAACAGCGCTGTAGCTGGTGGTGTACGCACCCGTGGACAGCCAGTACAAGCGGTCGCCGATGGCCAGGTTCAGTGGCAAGCCGTACTTGTAGTTCTCGTACATGATGTCGGCGCTGTCGCACGTTGGACCGGCGATCACGACTTCTTCGACTTCGCCTTTCTTCTCGGTCCAGATCGGGAACTTGATGGCTTCGTCCATGGTTTCGATCAGGCCGGAGAACTTGCCCACGTCGGTGTAGACCCAACGCTCGACGGCGGTACGCGACTTGCGCGCAACCAGTACGACTTCGCTGACCAGGATACCGGCGTTGGCGATCAACGAACGGCCCGGTTCCAGAATGATTTCCGGCAGGTCATCACCGAAGTCTTCCTTCAGGAAGCGGATGATTTCTTCAGCGTAGGTTTCCAGGCTGTTGGTACGGGTGATGTAGTTCGCCGGGAAGCCGCCACCCATGTTGATCAGCTTGAGTTCGATGCCGTCTTCTTCTTTCAGGCGCTCGAAGATCACCTTCACTTTGGCAATCGCGGCGTCCCACACGGAGATGTCGCGCTGTTGCGAACCCACGTGGAAGGAGATGCCGTAGGGCACCAGACCCAGGTCACGGGCCAAGATCAGCAGGTCCATCGCCATGTCGGTCTGGCAGCCGAATTTGCGCGACAGAGGCCAGTCAGCAGTGGTTGAGCCTTCGGTCAGAATACGCACGTAGACTTTCGAACCCGGCGCGGCCTTGGCGATGTTGCGCAGGTCGGCTTCGGAGTCGGTCGCGTACAGACGTACGCCCTTCTCATAGAAGTAGCGAATGTCCTTGGATTTCTTGATGGTGTTGCCGTAGCTGATGCGATCCGGGCCAACGCCACGGTCCATCACTTTGTCCAGCTCGTAGATCGAGGCGATGTCGAAGCTCGAACCTTTCTCTTTGAGCAGGTCGATGATTTCGACGGCCGGGTTGGCCTTGACCGCGTAGTAAACCTTGGCGAATTCGAAACCGGCACGCAGGTCATCGTAGGCCTGACTGATCATGGCCGTATCGATGAGCACGAACGGGGTTTCTTGCTTGTCGGCGAACGCCTTCATTTTAGCGAAGGTGCTTTTCTCGAAATAATCTTCGACCTGGATCGACATGCGGGGGACTCCTGTTGGCAAACGGAAAAAAACAATGGGTGCAAATGAACGTCCTCCGTATCCCCACTTTGGTTCGCCTACTTCCCAAGGCCGTTGACCGAAAGCAAAAAGGCCATCCGGTCATGTATCTCCGGTTGGCCTTGCTGTCTCGTCGTCAGTACTTGAGCCGGATGGATCGTTTCCAGCATGGACGTTCGGCGCGAACTTTAGGACCTGAAGGGCTGGAGATCAACAAAAAATGTCGCGTTTCTGCCCGTTTTTGCCAGACGGGCCTGCACGCTCGTTCAATCACCCTGTAGTAACCGACCGATGTGACAGGCTGATGTTCCCGGTGATCGAACAGGCAGACGAACGCACTGCAGCGGCACGACTTGCCAGCGGCTGTGATTTCAATGGCGCTGCCCCCGGCGAGCCAGGCGGCTAGCGAGGTGGGTCTCAGGCGAGAGAGAAGCGTTGTGGGTGCCATCCCCTCGCGAATGAATTCGCTCCTACAGGTCGATTGCATTTCAACCGTTAGAGGTGGCAAGTCGTGCCGCAATAGAGGCTGAACGCGGGCTGACGGTGGGAGCGAATTCATTCGCGAAGGCGTGGGATCAGGCGATGGGGCTGCGTCTGATCCCGTTACCTTAAACCGACGCCGCCTGCTCCGCCGCTTCTGCTGGCGAAACGATGTTGGTCTTCTTGCCGCGCGATTGCCCTGAACTCAGGTACGCCGCAATTGACTCCTGCGTCACTTCGCCCAGGAACACGTTCTCGGCGTCCAGCACCGGCAGCCATGCGCGGTTGAACTCGTACATGCGCGACAGCAGGATGCGCAGGTGTTCGTCGTAGGCGGCGGTTGCGTTGAATGGGCGCAGGTATTGCTCGCAGGTGCCGGTCTGGCGGTGCAGGTCGCGGCGACGCACGTAGCCCATGGCCTTGTTCGCGGCGTCGGTGACGACCACGTAGCGGCGGTCGTTTTCGTCCATCGCTTCCAGGGCATCGGCCACCGGCGTCTCCGGGCTGACGCTCGGCGCGTTGTCGGCGGCGTCTTCGGCTTTCACCAACAGCAGACGCTTGAGGGTGCTGTCCTGCCCGACGAAGTTGCTGACGAAATCGTCCGCCGGGTGCGCCAGCAGCGTGTCCGGGTGATCGATCTGCAGCAGCTTGCCTGCGCGGAAAATCGCGATCTTGTCACCCAGCTTGATGGCTTCGTCGATGTCATGGCTGACCATGATCACGGTCTTGTTCAGCGCACGCTGCATCTCGAAGAATTCGTTCTGGATCATCTCGCGGTTGATCGGGTCAACCGCACCGAACGGCTCGTCCATCAGCAGCAACGGCGCATCGGCCGCCAGTGCGCGAATCACGCCGATCCGCTGCTGCTGGCCACCCGACAATTCGCGCGGATAGCGATGCAAATACTGCTTCGGCTCCAGCTTGATCATGCTCATCAGCTCGCGAGCGCGGTCGTGGCATTTCTGTTTGTCCCAGCCCAGCAATTTGGGCACGACCACGATGTTCTCCTCGATGGTCATGTTGGGGAACAGGCCGATCTGTTGAATCACGTAGCCGATGTTGCGGCGCAGGGTCACCTCGTCGAGCTGAGTGGTGTCTTCGCCATTGATCAACACCTTGCCGGAGGTCGGCATGATCAGGCGGTTGATCATTTTCAGCGTCGTACTTTTGCCGCAACCCGATGGGCCAAGGAACACGCAGATTTCGCCTTCATTGACCGTCAGGCTCACGGAATCGACGGCTTTCACTTCCTTGCCGTTGCTCTGGAACGTCTTGGTGAGGTCTTGCAGTTCGATCATGGTCTTGGCAGTCATTTGAGCAATCCTTTTGGAGTCAGCGAGCGTTGCAGCCATTGCAGAAGCAGGTCAGCGAAGATGGCCAGAATGCTGACCAACACGGCGCCGACGATGAGCATCGACATGTCGCTGCGGCTGATGGAAGCGAGGATGAGGACGCCGAGGCCACCGGCACCGATGGTGGCGGCGATGGTCATGACGCCGATGTTCATGACCACGGCGGTGCGCACACCGGCGAGGATCACCGGCACGGCGATGGGCAGCTCGACCATGCGCAGACGCTGGCCGAAGGTCATGCCGATGCCGCGGGCGGCTTCGCGAATGCCGGGTTCGACGCCGGTCAGCGCCAGGTAGGTATTGCGCATGATCGGCAGCAGCGAATAAAGGAACACCGCCGTGATCGCAGGCAATGGCCCTAGGCCCTGGCCGAACTTGGAGTAGAACGGCAGCAACAACCCGAACAGGGCAATCGACGGCACGGTCAGCAGCACCGTCGCGCTGGCTTGCAGCGGACCGGCCAGCGCCGGAAAGCGGGTCATGACCACGCCCAGCGGTACGCCCACCAGAATCGCCAGCGTTACTGCGATGCCGACGAGGGTGATGTGTTGCAGGGTCAGGTGAAACACCTGATTCCAGTCCAGATGGGAGAAAGCGCTGAAGAAGCTCATAGTTTCTTCTCCTGTTGCTCTACCGGCGTCTGTTTGATCGGCACGCTGTCAGCGGAAGGATTGATCGGATGGCTGCGCAGGAAATCCGCCGCCACGACAGTAGGACTTTCGTGGTTGACGTCGATGCGCGCGTTGAGATCGATCATGGTCTGGTTATCCAGCAGCGCAGCCAGCGGCTTGAGCTGTTCGGCCAGTTGCGGGTGCTTGTCCAGGTACTCTTTGCGAATCACCGGCGCGGCGGTGTAGTCCGGGAAGTAGTGCTTGTCGTCGTCCAGCACCTTGAGCTTGAACGCATTCAAGCGACCATCGGTGGTGTAGACCAGACCGGCGAATACTTGCCCGTTCTTCAAGGCGGTGTACACCAGACCGGCGTCCATCTGGCGCGTGTTCTCGCGGCCCAAGTTCATATCGTAGTGCTTGACCAGCCCCACCAGCCCGTCGGAACGGTTAGCAAATTCAGTGTCGAGCGCGACGATATGACCCTGTTTGGCTTCGTCTTTAAGTACAGCCGTCAGGCCCGAAACATTGGTGATCTGCGGGTACTGCTGCGCGATCTTGTCCGGCAGCGCCAGCGCATAGGTGTTGTTGAACTTGGACGGCGACAGCCACACCAGGCCCTTCTTCGCGTCCAGTTCCTTGACCCGTTGATAGGTCTGCTCACTGTTCAGCTTTTCGTCGATGTGGTTGTACGAAACCAGCGACACCCCGGTGTATTCCCAGAGCATGTCGAGCTGACCGGATTCCTGGGCACTGCGCGCCAGGTTACTGCCCAAACCGCCGGTGATCTGGACCTGATAGCCCTTGTCGCGCAGGTATTGCGCGGTCAATTCGGCGAGAATCGTCTGTTCGGTAAAGACCCGTGCGCCGATGCGCAACACCGGCATCTCGGCCGCCTGGGCGAACCCGGACAGCAGCAGGCCCGCGCCCACTATTAATGTGCATAACTTCTTCATGCGAATTCCTTTCTCTGCGCGGCCCGTTAGCGAGCCAGGCCACGTTCCAGCCAAAGACGACTCGCCAGGGTCACGGCGCCATCGAGCAACAGGGCCAGCAGCGCGGTACACGCGGCGCCCAGCACGAGTTGCGGCTGATTGTTCAGGGCGATGCCCGGGAAGATCAGGCTGCCAAGGCTGTTGGCGCCGATCAGGAACGCCAGTGGCGCGGTCCCGACGTTGATCGCCAGCGCGACCCGCACGCCGCCGATGATGATCGGCACGGCATTGGGCAGCTCGACGCGCCACAACACCTGACGCGGTGTCATGCCGATGCCGGTGGCGGCTTCTTTAAGAGAACCCTGAACGTTTTTCAGGCCTTCGTAAGTGTTGCGCACGATGGGCAACAGTGAGGCGAGGAACAGCGCGAAGATCGCAGGTCCGCTGCCAATACCCAGGACGCCCAGGGCGATGGCCAGCACTGCAAGAGGGGGAACGGTGTTACCGATGTTGAAGATCTGCATGAAACGTTCGGCGCGGCCAACCATGTTCGGTCGGCTAAGCACAATGCCGGTCGGGATTCCGACCACCAGTGCCGCCACCATGGACGCCAGCACCAACATGACGTGGGCTTGCAGGTAGAACAGCAGATCATCCTGATACTGCTTGAGTGTATCGATGCCGATCCAGTGGATCAGCAGGGCCAGGAGTACGACAGCGGTCGCACCTCCCATCAGCCCCTTGCCATAGCGATTAGCCACGGGCGGACTCCTTATTTCAGTCGGCGAACGCCTCGCGTGAACGGCCATTTCTGACCATCTGCGAACGTTCGCGAAGAGCAGCGGGTGGGTCGCCGGAAAGGGTTGAACCTCGGCGAAAACACGAGCCATGAGCGCAGCTTCGTCAAGCTAACTTGCTGATTTTGCGTCCCTTGGCGGTTTGCATTGCCAGGGAGTGGACGTCTCCGGAACCGCAAAGGTTCCCACGCGAGATGCTATTTGGCCACCCTTGATTGACTGAACGGTTCGGATATTGCTTTCGTTTGAGCTATAATCGCCGCCCTTTTTTGAATCACCTCTCGGGCGATTTCCCATGACCAGACAGGCCGCCGAAGTCGCGAAACGCCGCACTTTCGCCATTATTTCTCACCCTGACGCCGGTAAGACCACCATCACCGAAAAGCTGCTGCTGATGGGCAAGGCGATTGCCGTCGCCGGTACGGTGAAATCCCGCAAGTCCGACCGCCATGCCACCTCCGACTGGATGGAGATGGAAAAGCAACGGGGTATTTCCATTACCACGTCGGTCATGCAGTTCCCGTATCGCGAACACATGATCAACCTGCTCGACACCCCGGGCCACGAAGACTTCTCGGAAGACACCTATCGCACTCTGACCGCAGTGGACTCGGCGCTGATGGTGCTCGACGGCGGTAAGGGTGTAGAGCCGCGAACCATCGCCCTGATGGACGTCTGCCGTCTGCGCGACACGCCAATCGTCAGCTTCATCAACAAGCTCGACCGCGACATCCGCGACCCTATCGAACTGCTGGATGAAATCGAAGCGGTCCTGAAGATCAAAGCCGCCCCGATCACTTGGCCGATTGGCTGCTACCGTGACTTCAAGGGTGTTTATCACCTGGCCGACGACTACATCATCGTCTACACCGCCGGTCATGGTCATGAGCGTACCGAAACCAAAATCATCGAGAAGCTGGACTCCGACGAAGCCCGCGCCCACTTGGGCGACGAGTACGAGCGCTTCATCGAGCAACTGGAACTGGTGCAGGGCGCCTGCCACACCTTCGATCAACAGGAATTCCTCGATGGCCAGTTGACCCCGGTGTTCTTCGGGACCGCACTGGGCAACTTCGGTGTCGATCACGTGCTCGACGCCGTCGTGGACTGGGCGCCGAAGCCGTTGGCACGGGTGGCCAACGAGCGCACCGTCGAGCCGGTGGAAGAGAAGTTCTCGGGCTTCGTGTTCAAGATTCAGGCGAACATGGACCCCAAGCACCGCGACCGTATCGCGTTCATGCGCATCTGTTCGGGCAAGTACGACAAGGGCATGAAAATGCGCCACGTGCGGACCGGCAAGGACGTGCGCATCGGCGACGCGCTGACGTTCTTCTCCAGCGAGCGTGAACAGTTGGAAGAAGCCTACGCGGGCGACATCATCGGTCTGCACAACCACGGCACGATCCAGATTGGCGACACCTTCACCGAAGGCGAGGGGCTGGGCTTCACCGGCATTCCGCACTTCGCCCCGGAACTGTTCCGCCGCGTACGTCTGCGTGATCCGCTGAAATCCAAGCAACTGCGTCAGGGTTTGCAGCAACTGGCCGAAGAAGGCGCCACCCAGGTGTTCTTCCCGCAGCGCAGCAACGACATTATTCTCGGCGCCGTCGGTGTGCTGCAGTTCGACGTGGTCGCGAGCCGCCTGAAGGAAGAGTACAAGGTGGAATGCTCCTACGAGCCGATCACCGTGTGGTCTGCGCGCTGGATCGATTCGAGCGACAAGAAGAAGCTCGAAGAATTCGAGAACAAGGCGGTGGAAAACCTGGCACTGGACGGCGGCGGTCACCTGACCTACCTCGCGCCAACGCGGGTCAACCTGAGCCTGATGGAAGAGCGCTGGCCAGACGTGAAATTCCGTGCGACGCGTGAGCATCACTAAGCAAATGACCTGAAGGCCTGATGGTTCTCACACTGTGGGAGCGAATTCATTCGCAAGACTCACGCTCAGACGATAATTTTCTGTCGTCTGTACCGGCGTCTCGCGGATGAATCCGCTCCCACAGTGGTTGGCGGGGCTGACTGGCTCTGCTCAAAGCACAAAACCATAAGACCGCGCTGATCCTGCCCTACTTCACAACCTTCCCTACGCCTCGCCCTCTCGGGTCCGACGCAGTTTCGACTTTCGTGCCGTCGATCTTGATCGCCTGAATGTTGCCCATCGACCAGCCCTGATCTTTCAGCGTGTAGCCCATTGCCTTGAGTTCGTCGGCGACTTTCTCGTTCAGCGGCGCAAATTTCTCGGTGTAGATCGTGTCTTTCGGCAGCAGTTGATGGTGAACCCGCTCCGCAGCGACGGCGTCTTTCAGGGGCATGTGGAAGTCATACAGGTTGTTCAACACCTGAAACACGGTGGTGAAAATCCGTGAGCCGCCCGGCGTGCCCAACACCAGTGTCACGGCGCCGTCCCGGGTCACCAGACTCGGGCTCATGGACGACAGCATGCGCTTGCCCGGTTCGATGGCGTTGGCGTCACCACCGACTACGCCGAACGCATTCGCCACACCCGGTTTGGAACTGAAATCGTCCATCTCGTCGTTCATCAAAAAGCCCGCACCCTTGACCACCACGCCGCTGCCGTAATCCCAGTTCAGGGTGTAGGTGTTGCTGACGGCGTTGCCCTTGGCATCGACGATGGAGAAGTGGGTAGTCTGGTGCGATTCAAGCCCGGCCTTCACGTTCTCGGTGGGGGAAATGGCGGTCGGGTTGATCTCGCGAGCACGATCGGCCAGGTACACGTGATCAATCAGCTCGTTGACCGGTGCCTTCGAAAAGTCCGGATCGCCCAGGTAGTTCGCTCGGTCGGCGAACACGCGTTTCTCGATTTCTGCGAGCAAGTGAATGTAGCGTGCCGAGTTGAGGGGCACGCCCTTGAAGTCATCGGCCAACTGCTCTTTTATGCCGATCAACTGCGCCAGCGCCACGCCGCCCGAGCTGGGCAGCGGCGCGGTGTAGAGGGTGTTGCCGTTGAAATTGACGTGCAGCGGCTTGCGCCACACGGCTTTGTAGTCGGCCAGGTCCTGTTTGGTGATCAGGCCGTTGTCGGCTTGCATTTGCGCAACGAGCAGGTCGGCGGTCTGGCCCTTGTAGAACTCGTCTGCGCCCTTATCGGCGATGCGCTCCAGGGTTTTGGCGAGTTCGGGCTGACGGAAGGTTTCGCCTTTTTTCATGCTGCCGAAATAGTCACCGAAGTTGGTCTTGCCGTTGAGTTGCTTGATCGCCTCGGCGCCGTACATGTTCTGTTTCTCGGCGACGGTGAAGCCGTTTTTCGCATAGCCGATGGCGGGCGTCAGCAGCTCAGCCCACGGCAATTTGCCGAATTTCTGGTGCGCCTCCCACAACCCCATGACCGTGCCCGGCACGCCGGAAGCACGGGCGCCGATCAGGCTCATGCCGGGAATCACGTTGCCCTTGTCGTCCAGGTACATGTCGCGGCTGGCGGCCTTGGGCGCGGTTTCGCGGTAGTCGATGAAGTACGGTTTGCCATTCATGAAGAGGGTCATGAAGCCCCCGCCACCGATGTTGCCCGCTTCGGGGTAGGTCACGGCCAGGGTGAACGCCGTGGCGACTGCGGCATCGACGGCGTTGCCGCCTTTTTTCAGGATTTGCGCGGCCACTTCAGCGCCGTACTGGTCAGGTGAGGCCACGGCGCCGCCCTCCAGTGCAATGGCGTACACCGGGGAACTGACGGCGAAAATCACCGACAAGGCGAGGGTTTTGAACGTCGCGACTCGCATGGGGCTTCCTTGTGAATGAACAAAGGTCTCAGCTTGTTACAGACGCGCTGTCTGAATGCTGACCAGACTAGCGCTCTGTTGTGTGCGATGTGCGGTAAATATTGCTCAAACGCAAACGGCCACCCGTAGGTGGCCGCTAAACATTGTTGGAGCGCGCTCATTCAAGCGCGGATCATTTCATTGCGAATCCAATCGACCACCGACGTGGTTTTCGGCACCCAGCCCAGCAGCTCACGCGCGTGTTTGCCGCGCACCCGGCTGTTAGAGCCAAGGCCGTAGTTGGCCATTTCATAACCCCACTCGGCTTCGGCGTCTTTCAGCGGCCAGTCCTGCGCTTTGCCCAGCCTCATGGCGTCAGCAATGGCGTTGCTCATGTCGAGGAAGGACGCTTCGCCACTTTCGACAAAGTAGAAAGTCCCGGCCGGGGTCTTCTCCAGCGCCAGTGCGTACAGCTCGACCACGTCATTGATGTGCACGTTGGACCAGATGTTGCCGCCGGTGCCGACGTGACGCACGACGCCGCTCTTGCGCGCCTGCTTGACCAATCGCGGCAACTGCACGCTGTCGCGGTTCACGCCCAGGCTGTGGCCGTAGATCAGCGTGTTGCAGAGGACCGCCGAACGCACACCGTCTTTCGCGGCGGCGAGCACCAGGTTGTCGATGGCCACGCGGGCGGCCTTGTCCGGTGTCGCGGCAGGCAACTGGTCTTCGTAGTAAATCTTGTCGGTGCCTTTGCCGCCCGATGCGTCGCCGACGATGCTCGATCCGCTGGTATGCAAGAAAGGTTTGTTCGAACCTTTCAGGCCTTCGATCAACGCTTCGACGGCACCGCGATGATCGCTGCTGGCCGCGTTGATCACGCCGTCCGCCTGGCGGGCTTGCTCACTAAGCAGGGCGTTATCGTCAAGTGTGCCAATGACCGGGACGATGCCCAGCGCCTTGAGTTCTTCCGCCTGTTCCGCGCTGCGCACCAGACCGGTGACATGATGGCCCTTCCGGACCAGACCCGTTGCGATGGAGCCACCGATAAAACCTGCGGCGCCGGTAATGAAAATGTTCATGAGGTGACTCCCGTGCGTTATTAACGATGGGGCCAGTATCGGCCTGTGGTTCGTTGCGAAAAAGACAGGCCAGCCCAAATGACTTTTGAATTTAACGCACGAATCATCGCGATAAGCCCGACGCGTTTGATTTCGAATCGATCAGTTGGCGGCAGGTTGACGTGGCTAAGGTAAAGAGACGCATGGCTGCGAATACCGTTGCACGGAGCATTGTTCATGAAAGTGATTTCAACCCTGATGGCGATCCTGGTGATCACCCTCGCCGCGCTTTTCCTCCGAAACCTGACAGGCGAGCCCTTTCTCGGCACAGCGCCCGAATCGGTACAGGGGGATGAGGCGTTCCAGGCAGCGCTGAATACGCTACGGGCCTTTCCCGCCACACAATCCGTGCAGGAAGTGAGCGTCGACCCACACGCGATCACCCTGAATCAGAAGATGCTGAAGCTCTCCCTGATCGACCACCCGATCACCGCCACGAAGGTGCGGAGCGAAGAGGTGACGAATCCCGATGGCTCGCAAAGCATCCTGTGGTTCGGCAACCTGGAGCCTCACGCCAGCGTTCAACCCGAGATCCCGCAATGGCAGGACCCGCTTAATTTCATCACCTTGGTTAAATCCGGACAAACTATCACCGGCACGATCAGGCAGGGTTCGCAGCTGTTTGAAATCCGTCCGGTCGGACCAGATCGCCATGTGGTGGTCGTCCTGGACAGCACAAAGATGCCGCCCGAACTGGACAACATCGAGCATGGGAAATCCGCCTCTGATCAGAAGCCCGGCCACACACCCCGCTCCCTCACTCCAACTGCGGACCCTACGCTCACCACCTTCGACGTGATGACGGTCGTGCCACAAAAAACGGTGTCCGACTATCAGGGCGACATGGTGGCATTGGTGCAACTCGCCGTGGCGCTTGCCAATCAGAGCTACATTAACAGCAGGATCGGCATCAAGTTGCGGCTGGTGGCTTATCAGGCCACGTCCTACGCGCCGAACGCCGCGCTCCCGGGCCTTGACCTCGTTCGCCTACAGAACCCGAAGGACGGATACATGGACGACGCGATCACGTTGCGCAATGAAACCCGCGCAGACATTGTCGTTTACCTCTATCACGCCTCCGCTGCCGGTGATGGATCGCTGAGTTGCGGTCAGGCACTGCAAAACGGTTCAGCCGCCGACACCGCGTTCGCCATGGTGAACTACGAATGCATCGCCAACCTCACCTTTACCCATGAGGTCGAGCGGCTGCAATCGCTTCGCTAGACAGGGGCAAACATTGACCGGGCTTCACGCCGCATAATTCGCCAGCTTCTCCTGAATGAAATCCAGAAAGCACTGAATCCTCAGCGCGAGTTGCGAGTTGCGGTAATAGACCGCGTGGATCGGCTGGCGATAGCCGCTGTTGGCCTGTGACAGGACAACTTTCAAACGGCCTAGGCGGATGTCTTCGTGGGTCATGAAGTGCGACAGGCAGACAATGCCCTCCCCCGCCAACGCCAACTGACGCAAGGTCTCGCCACTGGATGCAGAGACCGTCGGCTGAATGAACAGCCGGTCACCCTCGCTGTGCCGCAAAGGCCAGTGATTCAGGGTTTCGGTCTGTGTGAAGCCCAGCAACGAATGCCCGCTCAACGCTTCGACTGTCTTGGGCGTGCCGTGCTTTTTCAGGTAATCGGGGCTGGCGAGGATATTCAGCGGGCTGGAACCGAGTGATCGCGCATGCAGCGTCGAATCGGCCAACGTGCCGATGCGGATGGCGACATCGGTGCTCTGCTCCAGCAGGTCGATGATCAGGTCGTTGCTGTTCAATTCCAGCTGGATGTCCGGGTAGAGCGTCCGGAATTCGGCCACGTAAGGCACGATGGAGTGCAGCATGAACGGCGACGCGGCGTTGATTCGCAGGCGTCCGGACGGTGTCTGTTGGCGCAGCGACATGCGCTCTTCCAGCTCTTCCATTTGCCCGAGGATCTGCTTGGCGCGTTCGAGGAAAAACTTGCCCTCTTCGGTCAGGTCCATGCGCCGCGTGGTGCGGTTGATCAGCGTGGTGCCGAGCTTGGCTTCGAGCCGTGACAAGGTGCGGCTGATAGCCGAAGGCGTCTGACCGATCTGTTCGGCGGCGGCGGAAATCGAGCCGCTTTCGATCACTGAAACGAAGACCTGCAGCTCATCGGACCGGGCCTTCATGGCAGCAGACCCGCCGCGCGGTAGGCCAGGATGGTGGTGTCGAACACGCCGATGTCGCCCCTTCCACGCGCCACCAATTGCGCGCCTTCCACTGCCGCGTAAATCGCCATCGCCTGCTGCTGCGCTTCGTCTTCGGACAGCTGCGGACGACAGGTGGCCAGCACTTCGCTCAGCCACTTCACATTGACGTCGGTGAAGTGATCAACCTCGACCCGCACTTCCGGCGGCAGGTCGTCGTATTCGGCGGCCATGATCCCGCACAGGCACATGCGGTTGTCGTTGACCAACGCCGCCCGAAATATCCCGGTGTAACCTTGTATCCACGTCTCCAGGTCGTCGGAATTGGCGCGCAAATCGCTCAGGTAGGCGAAACCGTCTTCGGTGTAGCGCTTGGCCAAGGCACTGCCAAGATCGCCCTTGGTGGGGAAGTGGTAGTGAATGCTCGCGCTCTTGATGCCGACTTCCTTGGCCAGTTCACGAAAGCTCAAGCCGTTGTAACCACGGGTCTGCACCATTTTGCGGGCGACCGTCATGATCGTTTCTCGGGTGTCCATGTTCATGTTCTGTTACCCCCTTGGCGTGCGATGCCCAACTCACGCCCGGCAAAAAAATTCTGCCTATCGATAGATAGGCATTGACAGCAAATTTCATCTGCGCGCATTGTATACCTACCGATAGATAGACAGCTATGGAGCACGCATGAAAGTTTTCGACATTCCCGGTTTCCCCAATCCCCTGCGCATCCGCATTGTGCTGGCCGAAAAAGGCCTGGCCTCCAATGTGGAGTTCGTAAAGATCGACCTGCCCGCAGCGGAACACAAGCAACCGGCGTTTCTGGCCATCAATCCGACGGGCACGGTACCCGTTTTGCAGCTGGATGATGGCACCTATATTTCCGAATGCACGGCCATCACTGAATACCTCGACAACCTCGACGGCAACCCGACCCTGACCGGCAAGACGCCGAAGGAAAAGGCCGTCATCCACATGATGCAGAAACGTGCGGAATCCGAACTCGCCGACCCGGTGGGCTTTTACTTCCACCACGCCACTCCCGGTCTGGGCGCAGGCTTGCAGCCGTACAAGAGCCCGGATTGGGAAGGCCGCGTGGACTGGGGCAATCGTCAGCGGGACAAAGCCGTCGCCGGCATGAAGTATTTCAACCAGGTCCTGAGCAGCCAGCCATACGTGGCAGGCGATGCGTTTTCCATGGCCGACATTACCGTGCTTGCAGGTCTCGTATTTGCCGGCTTCGCCAGCATCGACATCCCTGAAGAATGCACAGCGCTGAAGTCCTGGCAAGCCAACGTGCAGCAGCGCGCCAGCGTCAGAAGCCCGGCCTGACCACGTGTGCGCCCCGGCCTGCAAAGGGTCGGGGCATTCCTCTAATCCACTGATCTTTCAGCTCTTTTCGAGTACACCCACATGACCGTTTTCAACACCCATTGGGCGTTGCGCCAGACCCTGGCCATCGCCGCGCTGAGCGCTGCCTGTTCGTTTCTGCCCGCTCACGCGAGCACCACCCCGGCAGGCCATCAGGCCGCGCACAGCTACACCCATCAAACCGCGCCGAGCCAATTCGTCGACGTGAACGGCGCACACCTGGCCTACCGTCGTTTCGGCAAAACCGGGGGCGTACCGCTGGTGTTTCTTCAGCACTTTGTCGGCAACCTCGACAGCTGGGACCCGAAGGTCATCGACGGTTTTGCCAAGGACCGCGAGGTCATCCTCTTCGATAACGCAGGCGTCGCCAGTTCGAGCGGTGAAGTGCCGAACAACATCCAGGACATGGCCAAGTACGCTGCCGGTCTGCTCCAGGCGCTGGGTGTGAAGAAGGCTGACTTGTTGGGCTTCTCGATGGGCAGCCTGATTGCTCAGCAAGTGGCACTCGACCATCCAGACGTGGTGCGTCGCCTGATTCTGGTGGGCTCGTCGCCACAGGGCGGTGTGGGCATGGCGTCGCTGACACCTGAATTCCAGGGCTATCTGGCGAAGAAACGCGACGTGCCGGACGAGTTGCTGCTGGACGTGTTCTTCACCCAGAGCGCTGAAAGCCAGGCTTCCGGTCGCGAGTTCCTGACCCGTCTGCGTGCCCGCAAGGTCAACCGGGATGTAGACGTCAACGGCAAGACGGCCCCCGCGCAAGCCGCCGCCATCGCGGGTTGGGGTGCGCCGTCGGACCACGCCAACGACTACCTGAAAAACATCAAGCAACCGACGCTGGTGGTCGCGGGCAGCCACGACATCGTGTTCTACACCGCCAACGACGTGACCCTGCAACAGAACCTGCCGAACGCCCAGCTGGAGATCTACCCCGATTCGAACCACGGGGCGATCTACCAATACCCGGACTTGTTCGTCAAACACGCCACGCTGTTTCTCAACGGCGTGAAGTGATCCCCAAACGCTGCGTTGTCTTCCGACACGCAGCGTTGTTCAGACGCCGAACACCGACGCCAGATGCGCTTCGTAGCGTTTCACGTCAGCCTCGATGTTCGGCACTTTCATCACGTCCACCGCCAGGAAGGTCGGCAGGCCGGTCATGCCGAGGAACTGATTGGCCTTGTGGAACGGGAAGTACACCGCATCCACGCCTTTGCCTTCGAAGAAATCGGTCGGGTCATCGAATGCTTGCTGCGGCGCATTCCACGTCGCCGAAATCATGTACTGCTTGCCCTGCAACAGACCGCCGCTGCCGTATTTCTGCGAGGCGTCGGAACGGGTGCGGCCGTCGTTGGCGTACAGGCTGCCGTAGCCTTCGGTGAAGACTTCGTCGATGTACTTTTTCACGGTCCACGGCGCGCCCATCCACCAGCCTGGCATCTGCCAGACGATCACGTCAGCCCAAAGGAATTTCTGCACTTCTTCAGCGACGTCGTAACCACCGTCGATGAACGTCTGCTGCACGTCGAAACCGGCGCGGTCCATGAAGGCCAGCGCAACGTCGTGCAGGGTGGCGTTGTAGCGGCCGTCGGAATGCGCGAATTGCTTGCCACCGTTGATGAACAGAACCTTCTTCATTGAAAACCTCGTCGTGACTCGATATTGGACCGCTTGCGAAGAAAGGCCGCTGTCGAGCATTGATAAGTGGGATGGGGTGTTGGAATAGAGCGTTGGAATGGACGGCAGACTACCGATCCCGCAGCCGTTGACCAAGCCATGACGAGGCAAAACGCTTTTGCCGTAGACGCACAAATGGACTGCTTATTGTTGACTTAGAATGCCGCCACTTTCATTCAGGAGGCATTATGAGCGACATGCACGGTTTCATCCTTCATGCCCAGACCAAGCCGGAAAAAGCGGCTGAGTTCGAAGCGCTGTTCAGCGGGTATGTGGCGGCAAGCCGCAGCGAAGAAGGCTGCATCGAGTACCACATGCTGCGCGATCAGGAGGACCCGACGCTGTTCATTTTCTATGAGATCTGGCAATCCAAGACGCACCTGGACGCGCATTCAGCGCTGCCACATATGGCCGCGTTTTTCGAGAAGCGCATGGAGTATCTGGAGCGGGATTTCGACGTTCGTCGCGTGGACATGCTCAGCCCGTCGTCTGCGGTTCGCTGATTTCACACACTCAACCGGCGATCATCAGGTGCAGCCCGAGCAGCGCCATGCCGATGAAGAACACGCGCTTGAAGGTCACGGCGCTGATGCGCTGCCGCAGCCATTGGCCGATCATCATGCCCAGCAACGCCGGAATGACCGCCAGCAACGAGGCGCTCATTTCAGCGCTGCCCAGAGCACCGTTCCAGAACAGGCCCGCGCCCAGTGAGAGGCTAGACACGGTGAACGACAACCCCAGCGCCTGCACCAGCTGATTGCGATCCAGCCCGAGGCCTTGAAGATAAGGCACGGCCGGAATCACGAACACGCCGGTGGCCGACGTGATCAGGCCGGTGATCAGCCCACACGCAGGCCCCAGCCAGACTTCCGCGCGGGGCGGCACCTTGAGCGTCGGCAGAAACAGCCCGCACAGCGCGTAGACGAACAGCGCGCCACCCAGCGCCCGACCCATGCTGTGCGCGCCGCCCATACCCAGCACATACGAACCCAACCCCGTGCCGACGGCAATCATCGCCAACAGTGGCCACAGCCGTTTGCAGATATCGCGCAGATGCCCGCCCGTCGCCAGTTGCCAAACGTTGGTGAAGGTCGAGGGAATCAGCAACAGCGCCGCAGCCTGCGTCGGCAACATAGCCACGCCCAATAACCCCATGGCGACCGTCGGCAGCCCCATGCCGATCACCCCTTTGACGGTGCCTGCCAGCAGAAAGGCGAGAAGCACGAGAGCGGTCAGGCTCCAGCCGATGTTTTGATAGAGCGAGAAGAAAGTATTCATGGGGGGATGATGAGCCGATCAGGCAGGGTTTTGAATCTGCGATATATTGAATCAGCCTTCGTCTGCAACAGAGCCTTATGTGACTCGGTTGCCATGCCTGGCGGCGATCACCTGTGGGAGCGAACTCGTTCGCGAAAGAGGGTTCAGGCATCAGAGGTGTATCGCCTGTACGTCTGCTTCGCGAATGTATTCGCTCCCACAGGGGATCTGCGTCAGGCCAGGAAATCCCGTTCGATTCGGAAAAACAAGCAACCATGCACTTCGACCTGATCGACCTGAAGCTTTTCCTCAACGTGACCGAAGCCGGCAATATCACTGCCGGGGCCACTCGCAGTCATTTGTCGCTGCCGTCGGCCAGTGCGCGAATTCGTGGGCTGGAGTCGTCGTTGGGCATCGTGCTGCTGGAACGCGGGCGACGGGGGGTTACGCCGACGGCAGCGGGGAAGGCGCTGGCGCAGCATGCGCGGCTGATTCTGCAACAGGTCGAGCGCCTGCAAGCCGACCTCACCGATTACGCCCAAGGCTTCAAAGGCCAGATCCGCCTGCTGTGCAATACCTCGGCGCTGAGTGAATACCTCCCGGAAAAGCTGGCCGATTTTCTCGCCCGCCACCCGAACATCGACATCAGCCTCGAAGAACACCCTAGCCTGCGCATCCTTCACGCCGTGCGCCACGGCACAGCGGACATCGGCATCATCTCCAATGCCGTCGATGCCAGTGATCTGCAGACCTTGCCGTTTTGCGCCGACCCGCTGACCCTGATCATGCCGCTCGATCATCCCCTTACCGAACAAATCGATGATTCGCTTGAGGGCCTGCGATTCAGCCAGGCGCTCGCCCACGAGTTCGTCGGGCTGGGGGTCAACAGCGCCATGGCGATTTACCTTGAAGAACAGGCGTTGCATTTGGGCCGACGCATCAAGACCCGCGTGCGCGCCGAGAGCTTCGACGGGGTGTTGCGCATGGTCTTGCGCGGGGCGGGTCTAGGGGTCGTGCCCCAAGCCGCGGTCGAACGCTTTCAACAGGCGGGCCAGCTGAAAAACGTGCCGCTGATCGACCCGTGGGCAGACCGCAAACTGCTGCTGTGCGCGCCTGACTTTGCCGTGCTGCCGGAATACGCCAAGGCGCTGGTGCGTCATTTGGCCGGAGAAACTGCGTTTCTGGACACCTCGATGTCGAGCCCAGACAACTGACCCGCCTCAGACACCCCTAAGGTGGGCGAGCGCAATTCCCGCCACCCCTTTCTGGAGCTGTCATGAGCGACTCGATCATCCTTCTTCGCGACACCACCCCACTGCCCGTCGTCGACGCCTGCAAATGGGAACGCATCGGCGGCGACCCACACACTGTCAACCTGAACGCCTACACCAGCGCCGACGGCGAAAAGATCATGGGCACCTGGATCTGCACGCCGGGCAAATGGTACGTCGAGTACACGAAGTGGGAATACTGCGACTTCCAGGAAGGCTATTGCATCATCACCCCTGAAGGCAAAGAGCCGATCCACCTGAAAGCCGGCGACAAATTCATCATCGAGCCGGGCATGAAAGGCACGTGGGAAGTGGTCGAAACCGTGCGTAAATATTTCGTTTTTGCGTGATCGCTGACGTCGTCAACGACATGAGGAGCTGCCCGTCGCAGCTCCTTTTTTTTTTGCGAAAACGGCAGACGGGGAGCAGTAAATGCAGCGAACGATTCAGACGATCTATCGACCCCATAGCGTGAATTCGCGCGGACATTTCCAGAAACAGGAATAGTATTGCGTCCGTCATGAATGGTCCTGCCAAGCATCGAGCCATTCGAATATTCCTCCAGGGCTGCCACACAAGGCCCGACCACGGAGTTCTTTACCATGTCTGAAGTCACTCTCTACACCACCAACAGCTGCCCCTACTGCGTCGCCGCCAAGAATCTGCTCAAAGGCAAGGGCGTGGAATACAACGAGATCAACGTTCAGGCCTCGATGGAACAGCGCACCATCATGATGGAGCGCAGCGGCCGTCGCACCGTGCCGCAGATTTTCATCGGTGACATTCATGTCGGCGGCTTTGACGACATGGCGCTGCTGGAACGCAAGGGCGAGTTGAACGCGCTGTTGGCCGGTTCGCCTGCCTGATTGATAACCGACCACGCCTTACTTTGTTTCGGTCCGGTCGTTACCCACTGTAGGGGCGAATTCATTCTGGGCGGCATTCAGACGAAGAGGGTTCAGGCGCTGGAGATGTGTCGGCAATACCGGCCTCTCACGAATGAATTCACTCCTACAGAGGGATCGCGGTTGTCATCGCGAATCCCGAGCTGACGATCCGGACAGCTTTCCATTTCTGCCAAGTCCACTTGCCATTTGTAACATTCCCCTGATCCCGGCTATTTCCTAGGATTCCTCGACGTCTGGCTTGCCAGCAATCAACGTACCCGAGGGAAATGGCTTATGTCTGATGCTACTGAGCGCCTGTGGGGCGCGCGATTCAAATCCGGGCCCGCTGCGGCCATGGCCAACCTGTCGCGCTCGCCTGCCGTCTACTTCCGCATGACGCCGTACGACATCGCCGGTTCCAAGGCCCATGCCCATGAGCTCGAACGTGCAGGCCTGCTGACCGCTGACGAAACCCGCGACATCATCGCCACCCTCGAAGCGATCAACGATGACTTCGCCGCCGGGCAGATCCAGCCCATTCCAGCCGACGAGGACGTGCACACCTTCATCGAGCGCCTGCTGACCGAACGCCTCGGCGCACTGGGCGGCAAGCTGCGCGCCGGTCGCTCGCGCAACGACCAGACCGCCAACGACATGCGCCTGTTTCTGCGCGATCAGATTCGCCTGCTCACCCTGTCGATCCTTGACCTGCAGGATGCGCTCGTGACCCAGGCCGAGCAGCACGTGAACACCATCGCGCCCGGGTTCACCCATTTGCAGCAGGCCCAGCCCATCGTCTTCGCTCATCATTTGATGGCCCACGCCCAAGCGATTCATCGCGACATTCTGCGGCTTCAGGATTGGGACAAGCGCTTCAACCTGTCGCCGCTGGGTGCCGCCGCCATGGCGGGTTCGGCGATTGCCCGCGACCTGCAAAGCTCCGCCGCGGAACTGGGCTACGCAGGGCCATGCGAGAACTCCATCGACGCCGTCGCCAGCCGCGATCACGTCGCCGAATTCCTGTTCTGCGCCAGCATGCTCGGCATCAACATTTCGCGCATGGCCGAAGAATTCTGCATCTGGACGTCGCGGCAGTTTCGCTGGGTGGAGCTGGATGATGCCTATGCCACTGGCAGCTCGATCATGCCGCAGAAGAAAAACCCGGACATCGCGGAGCTGGCGCGAGGCAAATCGGGGCGCTTGATCGGTTCGCTGACGGCGATTCTGTCAGTCCTCAAGGCGCAGCCGCTGTCCTACAACCGCGATTTGAGCGAAGACAAACACGCGATTTTCGACGCCGTCGACACGCTGAATCTGGTGTTGCCCGCGTTTGCGGGGATGGTGCGAACGATGACGGTGCGCAAGGATGAATTGTTGCGTCAGGCGCCCTTGGGTTTCACCCTCGCCACCGAAGTCGCAGACTGGCTCGCCGTGCGTGGCGTGCCGTTCAAGGAAGCCCACGAAATCACCGGGCAACTGGTGCAACTGTGTGAAGCGCAGGAGATCGGGCTGGAAGAACTGACCCCGGCCATGCTCGCGCAAACCGATGCGCGGCTGACGCCGGATGTACTGGAGGCTTTGACGCTCGACGCAGCCTTGGCGGCGCGCAGCGGTTGGGGTGGGACATCGCCGACGCGTGTGGCTGAGCAGATTACGCGGTTCAAGCAGCACTTGGTCACGCAGGAGAAATGGGCGAAGGATTACAGCGGGCCAAGGGGGGTAATCCCTGGAGCCCGAAGCGCAGATTAAACCTGTGGGAGCCGGCTTGCTGGCGAAGGTGGTGGGTCAATGGCATTCATGTCGTCTGACACACCGGGTTCGCCAGCAAGCCGGCTCCTACAGCTGCGTCATACCTCACTCCTTTTTCAAATACCCTTCCACCACCGCCGAGAAGTCCTTCCCGCCATCGCCCCGCAAGCTCATCGCCTGATACAGCTGATGCGCCAGCGCGCCAAGGATCACCGGCTGACGCGCCACTTTCGCGGCTTCGGTCGCCAGCCCCAAATCCTTGAGCATCAAATCCGCACCGAACCCACCGGTGTAGCCACGAGAAGCAGGCGCGGTATCGACGACGCCCGGCCACGGGTTGTACATTTCAGAACTCCAGCAACGGCCTGTCGAGCTGTTGATGATGTTGGCGAGCACGCCGGTATCGATCCCCAACGTGTTGCCCAAAGCCATCGCCTCAGCCACGCCGATCATGGAAATCCCCAGCAGCATGTTGTTGCAGATTTTGGCGATTTGCCCGGTGCCGACATCGCCGCAATGTACGATGTTGCGGCCCATCTGCGCCAGGATCGGTTTGAGTACATTGAAGTGCTCGACACTGGCGCCCACCATGAACGTCAACGTGCCCTGCTGAGCACCGCCCGTCCCTCCGGACACCGGCGCATCACCCAGAGTCACGCCCTGTTTGGTGGCCGCTCCCGCCACGTCACGGATGGTCTGCGGGTCGATGGTGCTGCAATCCACGGCTGGCACGCCCGCCCGGATGCCGGCCAGCACACCGTCTTCGTTCAGGTAGACCGCACGCACGTGGGCGGCGGCCGGCAGCATGGTGATGACCAGCTCGGCTTCTTGCGCCGCGTGTTTGGGCGAGTCGCTGATGAGGCCGCCCTGTTCGGCGAGTTCGGCCAGCACTTGCTGGTTGAGGTCGAACAGGTGCAACTGATGCCCGGCGCGAATCAGGTTGCGCGCCATCGGCGCCCCCATGTTGCCCAGACCGATGAATGCGATTTTCATTGTTGTTCTCCTTGTCAGATTCAGATCCGCTTGGGCAGACGACGCAGCTCATTATTGTGGTGAGCCCCTGTGGGAGCGAATTCATTCGCGAAGAGCCGGTACAGACGACGCATCTCCATCGTCGGCACGTTCTTTCGCGAATGAATTCGCTCCCACAGGGTTTATCCGTGGTCAGCCCCTGCTCGGCTCAACGCAAATTGATCGTCGTGTTCACCCCGTCATTCACGCTGTCGTCGTCGAACCAGCGACTGGTGACGGTCTTGGTCTGAGTGTAGAACTGCACCACTTGTTTGCCGTACGGGCCAAGATCGCCGAGCTTGGAGCCGCGCGAACCGGTGAAGCTGAAGTACGGGACCGGCACCGGGATCGGGATGTTGATGCCGACTTGGCCGATGTCGATGGCGTTCTGGAATTTGCGCGCCGCCGCCCCGCTCTGGGTGAACAGGCCCACGCCGTTGCCGAACGGGTTGCTGTTGACCAGCTCGATGGCCTGATCCAGCGTGTCGACTTCCAGCACCACCAGCACCGGGCCGAAGATTTCCTGAGTGTAAATCTGCATTTGCGTCGTCACGCCGGTGAACAGGGTCGGGCCGACGAAGTTGCCTTCTTCATACCCCGGCACTGTCACGCCACGGCCGTCCAGCTCCAGCGTTGCCCCTTCTTTCACGCCGCTTTCGATGAGGTCGAGAATTCGCTGCTTGGCGCGCTTGGAGATGACCGGGCCGACATCGGTGCCAGCCTCGCTGCCCGCGTTGACTTTGAGCTTTTGCGCCAGCGCTTTCAAATCAGGCACCCACTGCTTCGCGGCACCCACCAGCACCACCACCGACGTGGCCATGCAACGTTGCCCGGCCGCACCAAAACCTGCGCCGACCAGCGCGTTGAGCGTCTGCTCACGGTTGGCATCCGGTAACACCACGGCGTGGTTTTTCGCGCCCATCATCGATTGCACGCGTTTGCCGTGCTTGCCTGCCAGGTCGTACACGTGAGTGCCGACGGCGGTCGAACCGACAAACGAAATGGCCTTGATGTCTTTGTGCGTGCAGATCGCGTCCACCACGTCCTTGCCGCCGTGCACGACGTTGAGCACGCCCGCTGGCACGCCCGCCTCCACTGCGAGCTCGACCAGCAGCATCGTGGACATCGGGTCCTGCTCGGACGGTTTCAGAACGAACGTGTTGCCGCAGGCGATGGCCATCGGGAACATCCAGAGCGGAATCATCGCCGGGAAGTTGAACGGCGTGATGCCCGCGCACACGCCGATCGGCTGACGCAGGGTGTAGGTGTCAACGCCGCCTGCGACGTTCTCCGCGAACTCGCCCATTTGCAGTGTGCCGATGGAGCAGGCGTGCTCGACCACTTCCAGACCGCGAAAAATATCGCCTTCGGCGTCAGCAATGGTCTTGCCCTGTTCGGCGCTGAGGACAGTGGCGATGCGCTTCGAGTGTTCGCGAATCAGCGCTTGCAGCTTGAGCATGATGCGCAGACGGGCGCCGATCGGCGTGTCGCGCCAGGTCTTGAACGCGGTCTGTGCGGCAGCGACGGCAGCGTCCACCTCAGCGGCAGTGGCCAGCGGCACTTTGGCCAGCACTTCCTGGGTCGCTGGGTTGACGACATCCAGCCACTCGCTGGTTTGCGAATCGACCCATTCACCGTTAATCAGCAGTTTCACGTGAGCGACAGCGGTGTTGTTTTTATTCAGTGACGCGTTCATTACAGGACTCTCCGTTCAGTTGGCGATCTTGCACGACCGCCGAAAAAAGCAGCACTCAGGCGGACGTACGGCGCGACGGATCGCGCTTCATCAACGCCGTACATACCAGCGCAATCAACGCCATGCCGATCAGGTACACGATCACGTAATGCGGATTGCCATCGCCCATGGCCAGCAGTTGCGTGGCGATCATCGGTGCGAAACCGCCCCCCAGCACACCCGCCAACTGGACCGACACCGAGATGCCGCTGTAGCGGATTTCGGCGGGGAACTGCCGGGCGAACAGCAGCGATTCAGGGGCGTACAGAATCGGGAACACCACGCCCACCGCCAGCACCATCGCCCACCACACCAGCACCGGATCGCGGGTGCCTAGCATCGCGAAGAACGGGTAGATGAAAGCGCAAAGCAACAGCAGGCCTGCGAAGTAAAGACGCTTTTGGCCGACCAGATCGGAGATATGCCCGCACAGCGGCATCGTTACCAGCGACAGGGCCGCGCCTGCGGTGATCGCGCCCAACACATCGGCGCGAGGGATCTGCAACTGGTTGGCGGCGTAGGCCAGGGCGAACGTCACCGACATGTAGAACCACGCGTTCTCCGCCGTGCGCGCGCCGATGATGGTCAGTGTTTCGCGAGGGTGATCACGGAACACCTTGAACAGCGGCACTTTGACGGCGATCTTTTCCTTCTTCAGCTTCTCGAAATCAGGCGACTCGGGCACCTTCAGACGGATCAGCCAGCCCACGCCCAGCAACAGGACGCTCGCCAGGAACGGAATGCGCCAGCCCCAGCTGAGCATGTCGGCTTCCGGCAATTTGGCGACGAGGGCCATCGCCAGCGACGCCAGCACCAGACCCGCGCCGACGCCGGTTTGCGGCAGGCTGCCGTAGAAGCCTTTCCTGCCTTCAGGGGCGTGCTCGACGGCCATCAACACCGCGCCGCCCCACTCGCCACCGACCGCCATGCCCTGCAAAAAGCGCATGCCGACCAGAATGACCGCGGCCCAGTAGCCAATCTGTTGGTACGTGGGAATCAGACCGATGATGATCGTCGGCACACCCATCAACATCAGGGTGACGAGCAGCATGGATTTGCGGCCGATCTTGTCACCGAAGTGACCGAACACGATGCCGCCCAACGGACGCCCGAGAAAGCCAACCGCGTAGGTGGCGAACGCCGCCAGCACGCCGATGATCGGGTCCAGCGCAGGAAAGAAGATTTTGTTGAAGATCAGTGCGGCAGCCGTGCCGTAGAGAAAAAAGTCGTACCACTCAATGGTCGTACCCGCCATGCTCGCCGCCCCGGCAAGCCGATAGGCCTTGGTCTTGGTCTTCGCAGCGCTGGCGTCAGGTACACCGGCGTCCGCTGTGAAAGCGTCCTTCATAAACTCCTCCGCTTATTATTTTTGTGCAGGGTGTTCGGGATGTAGGTGGTGCGGTTTGAACGGCATGACCTCGGCTTTGAAACTGTGCGCGACCTTGTGGGATTCGGTTAGCTCGCCAAGGCGTCGTGTCAGTCACCACCGATTTGTCAGGTCCGCCCTCTTCGCCAGCAAGCCGGCTCCCACAAGGTTGTGTTCGGTCCATGACACGGTTGGATTCTCGCCGTGCTTCGGAGTATAGATGTGCAAACTTCTAATAAGAACGCACATAAAAGCAGGTCTATCATGCAAAAACACATCACTTCCCTGAGCGCATTGAACTGGGATGACCTGAAGTTTTTTCTTGAAGTCGCGCGCACACGCAAGGCGAGTTCGGCGGCCAAACGGCTGGCGGTGGACTACACCACCGTGTCGCGGCGGATCAATTCGCTGGAGGCCTCGCTGGGGACGTTGCTGTTCGAAAAGTCGCGCAACAACGGCTTTGTGCTGACGGCAGAAGGTCAGCGTTTGCTGAGTTCGGCGGAGTCCATCGAAAGCACCTTGCACATTGCCTGCGAACAAGTCTCAGGGTCCGGCGTCGCGTTATCGGGCCATGTGCGCATGGGCTGCACCGAAGGTTTCGGCAGTTTCTTCGTGACCCCGCAACTGAGCCACTTCACCGATACCTACCCCGCCATCTCGGTGGACATCCTGCCCCTGCCGCACTTCATCAGCCTGTCCAAACGCGAGGCCGACATTGTCATCGCCCTGGAGCGCCCGGAACATGGCCCGTATGTCGTCTGCAAACTGTGCGATTACAGCTTGCGACTGTACGCGACACAGGAATATCTGGACCAACGTTCACCGATCCGCAAGACCGATGACCTGATCGGCCACCCCTTCATCAGCTACGTCGACGACCTGGCCTTCAGCCCGGAATTGCTCTATCTGAACAACCTGCTGCCCGACGTCCACGCCCACCTGCGCAGCACCAGCGTGGTCGCCCAATACGTCGCGGCGTTGCAGGGTCGGGCGTTGGCGATTCTGCCCTGCTTCCTTGCCGCCCAGGATCCACGGCTGCTGCCGGTGTTGCCCGAAGAGGTGAACATCACCCGGCAGTTCTGGATGTATTGCCGCGAGGACCTGCGCAAGCTTAAGCGCATCACTCTGTTGTGGGATTACATCCGCCAGACCACCGAGCAGAATCAGGCATTTTTGTTGGGGGAGACGCGGGTGATGAGTTTTGTTGACTGACCAGGTTCGGCGTCACACCGCTTTCGCCACTGTCGTAACCTGCAGAAGCCCCCACCGGATCGTGGTTTGCCACAAAATATTGAGTTGTCTGGATGTCTGTGGGAGACGCCGGAAGTTACGACGGCAGCGAAAGCGGTAGATCAGTCGCCCACGCTGCCGTCGAAGGCCAAAACGTCTAAATCGCCCCTCGCCACCATAGTTTAGAAATCTCTGAACTATGCATTTGAGCTTTCCTATTCTTTCCGTTCATCGGCCGAACCTAAGATCGGCTCCAATAAAGGAGCCCGTCCAGTAGAGACCCGGCCCGAAGATTGCCTTTTCTGATGTGACTGCCGCTGTACCCCGTTCCGGCTCGCGCCGTGGCGGAGCCATGTCTGAGGTCACGTGTCAGTCGCAAGACGCAATCTTTGGGGACGTTCGATGAAACTGGAAATCTTCCGCACGATGTGGGGCTACGCTGCGAGCAAGGCTCAGGCGCTGGATGAATTGCTTGAGGCCGGGTTCGACGGCATGGAAGCGCGCTTGCCGCTGACGCCGGTCGAGCGTGCCGAGTTCGGTGCGTTTCTGCGCGCCAATCACCTGCCCTATATCGCCACGGTCTTCACCGCCTACGACGTTCTCCCCGAACAATCGGCGACCCTCGCTGAGCATCTGACCGACCTCGAAAAGAAGCTCTCTTGGTCCACCGAACTGGCGCCGCGCTTCGTTAACGTGCTGGCCGGGAACGACCGCTGGCAGTTGCCGCAGCAGGTGGAATTCTTCGGTCAAGCGCTGGAACTGGCACGCAAGCATGGCCAGACCGTCACCTTCGAAACCCACCGCGCCCGCTCGCTGTTCAACCCGTGGGTGACACTGGAGCTGATCCGCCAGTTGCCGGACCTGCGTTTCACCAGCGACATCAGCCACTGGGTCGTCACCTGCGAGCGCCTGCTCAATGACCCGGAAGACGACCTCAGTGCCTTCGTCGAGCGCGTTCACCACATCCAGGCTCGGGTCGGTTATGACCAGGGTCCGCAAGTCCCGCACCCCGCCGCGCCGGAGCGCGCCGTCGAACTGGCGTTCCATCAGCAGCACTGGGAAGCGGTCTGGACATCCCAACAGGCGCGCGGCTATCAGGTCACGACGCTGACCCCGGAATTCGGTGCGGACGGCTACCTGCATCACCTGCCCTTCACCAACGTTCCGGTGGCCGATCTGTGGTCGCTGAACGTGTGCATGGCCCAGATCGAACGTGAACATTTCCAGCGCTTCACCCACACAACAAGCCGATAAGGAGCGTTTCGCCATGCCTGATCAGTCTCAAGCGGCCGCCGTCTCGACCGAGCCAAGAGTGGCCAACTTCAGCAGCATTCCGGTGGTGGACATCGCCGGTCTGTTCAGCGCCGACATCACCGACCGTCAGGCCGTGGCCGACGAACTCGGCAAGGCCGCGCGTGAGGTGGGCTTTCTGTACGTCAAAAACCACGGCATCGAGCCCGCGCTGATCGCGGGTTTGCGCCAGGCGGCCAAGGACCTGTTTGCCCAGTCCCTCGACTACAAGATGCAGCATTACATCGGCACGTCCCGCAGCCACAAAGGCTTCGTTCCGGAAGGTGAAGAGGTGTACGCCAAGGGCAAGCCCGATCACAAGGAAGCCTTCGACATCGGCTTCGAAGTGGGCGACGAAGACCCGCTGGTGATCGCCAAGACCCCACTGATCGGCGCCAACGAATGGCCGGACTTGCCCGGTTTCCGCGCCGCCGTCGAAGCCTATTACGCCGCCGTGTTCGCCTTGGGTCGTCGCCTGTTCGACGGTTTCGCGTTGGCCCTGGGCCTTGAGGAGGGCTACTTCGAGGCGATGGTCACCCGTCCGCCGTCCAAGCTGCGCCTGATCCATTACCCCTTCGACGGCGACGCGCAGGATGCGCCCGGTATTGGTGCGCACACCGACTACGAGTGCTTCACCATGCTGCTGGCCGACAAGCCGGGGCTGGAAGTGATGAACGACCTGGGCCAGTGGATCGACGCGCCACCAGTGGAAGGCGCGTTCGTGGTCAATATCGGGGACATGCTGGAGGTGATGACCGCTGGTACGTTCGTTGCTACGGCTCATCGGGTACGCACGGTCAGCGAGGAGCGTTATTCCTTCCCGCTGTTCTTCGCCTGCGACTTCCACACCCAGATCAAACCGCTGCCTCAATTCGAGAAAGAGGGCACGGAGTACGAAGCGATCACCATCGGCGAACACATGTTCGGCCAGGCTTTGCAGACGTATCAGTACCTGCGTCGCAAGGTCGAGAACGGCGAACTCAAGCTGTACGAAAAGGCGCGCAAGCCTTCGAGCTTCGGCCATTTGAAGCATCAGGCACAGGACGCATCCTGATGCCCCACACCCCATCCCAACACACCGTGCCTTACCTTCCTGACGTGGAGTCACCGACGATGCGCAACACTTTGAACACTGCTGTTCGCTTGACCGTTCTTGCCACCGCCGTGCTCGGCAGCTCTTTGTTACAGGCTACGGTTGCCCACGCTGCCACCACTGTGACACCTGGCCAGTTCAAGGTCGGCATGGAGATTACCTACCCGCCGTTCGAATCCTACGACGAGAAGAAAAACGTCGTCGGCTCCGACCCTGACCTGTCGCGCCTGCTGGCCAAGCACATGGACCTGAAGGCCGAGTTCGTCGACACCAAGTTCTCCAGCTTGATCCTGAGCCTGAACGCCGGTCACTACGATGCGATCATCTCGGGCATGTACATCACCCCTGAGCGTCAGACCCAGGCCCAGACCATTGCCTACGCCAAGACCGGCGCGGCGATCATGGTGCTCAAAGACAGCACGATCAAACCCAAGGTGCCGGAAGACCTCTGCGGCCTGAAAGTCGGCCTGGAGAAAGGCACGACGTGGGTCGCCCAATTCAACAAGCTCTCCACCGATTACTGCGTGCCGAACAACAAAGGCGCGATCGCCGTGAGCGAATTCCCGTCCGCACCGGAAGTGACCCAGGCGCTGCTGTCGGGCAACGTTCAGGCTCAGGTCGAAATCGACGGCGCGGCGGGCATGATCGCCGAACGCACCAAAGGTCGTGTGGTGGTCAGCACCGAGCACTCGATCTACCAGCAGACCCTCGGCATCTACGTGAAGAAAGGCAACGACGAGTTGTATCAGGCGTTGCTCAAGGCCTTCGACGAAACCAAGAAATCCGGTGAGTACGCAGCACTGCTGAAGAAGTACAACCTGGAAGAGCCGAGTAATTAAAGGCTGATGCTCTACCCCTGTAGGAGTCAGCGTGCTCACTCCTACAGGATTCAGATTCGGCAGAGGTACATATGCAATTCGAATGGTCCTACTTTTTTTCGCTGTTCTCGGTCTCGGACTTTTGGGAATCCTGCATCACGGTGATCGAACTCAGCGCCTTGGGCTGGTTCATCGGCATGCTGCTGGGGTTTCTGCTGGCCTCGGCCAAGCTCTCGACCGCGCGCTGGATCAGCGTGCCTGCGTCGATTTATATCTGGTTCTTCCGCAGCGTCCCACTGCTGGTGCTGGTGGTGTTCACCTACAACCTGCCGCAGATGTTCCCGATCACCCGCGAAGTGCTGTCCAACCCCTTCTACTCCGGCCTGTTGGCGTTGGTCGTCACCGAAGCGGCGTACATGGCCGAGATCCACCGGGGCGGCCTGATTTCCGTGGCCAAGGGTCAGAAGGAAGCCGGTCGAGCATTGGGCGTAGGATTGATCGGCATGCAGCGTCTGATCGTCATCCCTCAGGCCTTCCGCATTTCCCTGCCAACGCTGATCAACGAATACATCACCGTGGTGAAACTGACCTCGCTGGTGTCAGTGATTTCCCTGACCGAGCTGCTCACCGTCGGCCAGCGGCTGTACGCACAAAACTTCCTGGTGATGGAAACCCTGTCAGCGGTCGCGGTGTATTACGTGATGATCGTGACCGTGTTCGGCTGGCTGTTTCACTGGCTCGAACAGCACCTGGAACTGAACAACCGCAAGCCGCAAACCCTCGACGACAGCGCCCTCGCCCGCCTGCGCACGACGCTGATCGCACAGCCTGCCAGGGCTCGTCAGCCCGACGCAGGACCGGGGTCGGCCCCTGCCTTGCAGTTGGTGAATATTCATAAAAGCTACGGTCATCACGAAGTGCTCAAAGGCATCAGTCTGGACGTGAATCCGGGGCAGGTGATCTCGATCATCGGGCCTTCAGGGTCGGGTAAAACCTCGCTGATCCGCACCGTGAACAGCCTGGAAAGCATCGACAAGGGCGAGATCATTCTTTTCGGCGAAGGCTTCATCCATGCCGGTGACAGCCCCAACGCGCCGCAGATTCGCCGTGGTGTGCAGCGCATCGGCATGGTGTTCCAGAACTTCAATCTGTTCCCCCACCGCACGATCCTGGACAACGTGACCCTCGCGCCGCGCTACCACGGCCGCGACAAGGCCATCAGCGAACAGCGCGCCTATGCCCTGCTCGACAAGGTGGGCCTGCTGGCCCACGCGCACAAATACCCGCACCAGCTTTCCGGCGGCCAGCAGCAGCGTGTGGCGATTGCCCGTGCGCTGGCGATGGACCCGCAGATCATGCTGTTCGACGAACCGACGTCCGCGCTCGATCCTGAGCTGGTCAGCGAGGTGTTGAAAGTCATCGGCGACCTGGCGAAAGAAGGCATGACCATGCTCATCGTCACCCACGAAATGGACTTTGCGCTGTCGATTTCCGACCGTGTGATTTTCATGGAAAACGGCGTGGTGCAGGTCGATGCCTCGCCGCAGACCATCCTCGCTGACCAGTGCGGCGATCGGGTGCGCCAGTTCATGGGGCTGGACAGCCCGGCCACTCAACCGGAGCCCGTGCGCAAGGAAGCCTGAGCGGCTATCGTGGAGCGACATGATCCCTGCATCACGTTACCCCGGAGCCTGAAATGGACAACTACACCCCGCTGAGCTGCGATCTCTACGACTACCTGGAGATCGCCTGCATGCACGGTTATCGCCTGAAGGTCGAAATGGTCGACGGCACAACCTTCGAAGGCCTGCCCGTCACCACCCGCACTGCGCCGAGCAAGGAAGAATTCCTGCAATTCGCCGACGGCCTCGACGAAGTGCGGCTGGACCAGATGCTGGCCATCACCCCGCTGGACGACGGCGCCAGTTTTGGTCGGGTGGAGTTGGGCAATTCGTTTTGCACGACGTGAGGGAATTCAATCAGGAGGACGCCTCAATCCCTGTAGGAGCGAATTCATTCGCGAAGCGTTGGTACAGCCGATACACCCTCATCGCCTGATAACTCTTTCGCGAATGAATTCGCTCCTACAGGTGGACCCGCGCCAAGCCCACATTCTCAGGCGCCTCGGTTTCTGTGGGAGCGAATTCATTCGCGAAACGTTGGTACAGCCGACACACTTGCTACGTCTGATGCATAGTCCACACGTATCCAGATCCGTAGCGACCGCTATAACGCCAACATCAACCCGCTCAACCGCTTCACCTTGCGCCGCAGCGCTTCTTCGAAAACGCCCTGTCGCGGTTCGATGAGGCTGAACCAGTTTTTCGCGCGCGTGATGCCGGTGTAGATCAGCTCTTTAGTCAGCACCGGGTTCAGCGCTTCGGGGAGGATCAATGCCGTGTGCGCAAACTCCGAGCCCTGGGATTTGTGGACGGTCATGGCATACACCGTTTCCACATCATTGAGCCGACTCGGCAGCACGAAACGCACGCCTCCCTCGCCGTCGTTGCGTGGAAACGCCACGCGCAGCGCCGTGCGGTTTTCCTCGACCGGGCCTTCCGGCAAACGCAGGGCAATGCCGATGTCGCCGTTCATCAAACCCAGCCCGTAATCGTTGCGGGTCATCAGCACCGGGCGGCCTTCGTACCATTGCTGATCGCTCTCGATCAGCTCGGCAGCGAAGAGCGTCTGAGTGATGCGCTGATTCAACCCCTCAACGCCCCACGGCCCTTTGCGCACGGCACACAACAGCTGGAACTCATCGAACGCGTTCAGCACCTTGCGCGCCCACTCGACGCAGCGCGGATCTTCGATAGACGTGAGCCCTTGTGGCCGCTCGCTGCGCATCAGGGTCAGATAATGCCGATACCCCTGAGGGCCGCCGCCGTGGCCGTCGAGCAACAGACGCGACAACGCCCGATCCTGCTCGCCCTTGAGCGCCAATGAATACAAATCCGCATAACCGCCGTTGACCAACAGCGCTCGGGCGTCCTGGTCCTGCTGCTGATTGACCCGTTTCGCTAGTTGCCCAATGCCGCTGCCCGCCACGAAACGCCGCGAGTGACGCAACATCACCACCTGCTGCGCCAGAGCATGTTGCTGCGGGTCGCCCTGTTGCAGCCCGCTTTTGCTCAAGTCCTCGCCGCTGACCGACTCCAGCCACGCCTGCGTGTCGGCGCTGTACATCCCCGCTTCGGCATCGCGACACAGATCGCCCAACACTGCCCCCGCTTCCACCGACGCCAGCTGATCCTTGTCGCCCAGCAACACCATCCGCGCGTGAGGCGGCAAGGCGTCCAGCAGATTGGCCATCATCTCAAGGTCGATCATCGACGCCTCGTCCACCACCAGCACGTCCAGTGGCAACGGGTTGCCTGCGTGATGGCGGAAGTGCCGCGTGCCGGGCCGACTGCCGAGCAAGCGGTGCACAGTGGTCACGTCACTGGGGATTTTCTGCCGCACGTCTTCGGGTACGTCGAGGGTTTGCACCTGATGACTGATGGATTCGGTGAGTCGCGCCGCTGCCTTGCCCGTCGGCGCCGCGAGACGAATGCGCAGCGGTTTGCCGCGCTCCACCGCGGGGGATTGCAGCAGCGCCAGGAGACGCACGACCGTGGTGGTTTTGCCCGTGCCGGGACCGCCGGTGATGATGCTGAACGCACCGCGCGTGGCAATGGCACAGGCGAGTTTCTGCCAGTCGATCAGCGCATCCGGTGCAGTGCTTGGGTTCCCGAACAAAGCGTCCAGACGCTGGGCCAGGTCGCTCGACGCGGGTTCGGTTTGGCCGAGACGACGATGCAGCGCGGCGTCGATCCTGCGCTCATACGCCCAATACCGCCGCAGGTACAGGCGACGGTCTGACAACACCAACGGCTTCTGTCCTGCCGTCGTGCTGCTGTCGCCCGCCTTCGCGACAAGCGGGCTGTCCGCCAACGCCTGACACCAGGTCGCGCCGTCCAACGCCTTCAGCAGTGTGGAGGGCAGCAACATCGGCGTTTGCAGCACGTCGCCTTCGGGCGGCAGCGACAGCGCGAAGTCTGGCTCTTTGAGGGTCTCAAAGAGATCGAGACAGACATGACCGTGACCGAGCTGATGGCTGGTCAACGCTGCCGCAAGCAGCACCAGCGAATCGGCCGCTGGATCGAGGTCTGCCAAAAAACCCACAAAGGCCTTGTCCAGCGCTCGCAACCAGCCGCGCTCGACCCAGCGCTCCAGCAGCAATAACAAATCGTCTACGCGGCTCAGGGGCTTGAGCGCGGCCAGGCTCTCGGCGTCCAGCGGCGTGGGCAGCAAATGCGCGAAGGTGCGGTTCATGCGAGGTCTCCTGACAGCGTTTCTTCCTCAACCAAAGCTCGACCCTGAAACAGCAAATCGAGGCTTTCGATCAACTCACGGGGCGGCCGGGTAAACCATGCGCCCTGGCTGGCCGCACGACTGCCGCGCACGAACAGGTACACCGCGCCGCCCATGTGGCGGTCGTAGTCATAATCGGCCAGCCGCGCCTTGAGTTGGCGATGCAAGGCCAGCAGATAAAGCACGTATTGCAGGTCGTAGCGGTTTTCCAGAATCGCGTTTTCCATCGCCATTTCTGTGTAGGCATCGTCGTCGACGCCGAGCCAGTTGGATTTGTAATCGGCCACGTAATAGCGGCCCTGATGCTCGAACGTCAGGTCGATGAATCCTTTGAACATGCCGTTCAGTGAGACGGTTTCCGCCGCCGCACGGGGCGCGCCGCTGTGGGTGTAGCGACGCACCAATGCGTCCATTTGCGCCACGTCGACTTTCGAACAAGCGAACCAGAATTCCATCTCGACGCGGTACTGATTGGGCTGATCCAGCGCGCTCAGGGCCACCGGCGGCACGTCAGCGCCGAGACGCAATGGCAGGCTCAACAGGTGAGACAGCCAGTCCGTCAGCGTGTTGATCCAGCCCTTCCAGTCGCGACGATTGCAGCGCTGGGCGACGACTTTTTCCAGTGCCACGGGATCGCTGGCGGCAACCGCAAAGCCCTTTTCCCCTGCCCACTCCAGCAAGCCGTGAAGGAAGGTGCCGGGGTTCGGGCCACGGGGGAATCGGTGAATGTCGCCGCCGCTGACCAGGGTCTCGCGGGGCGCATCCGGGTCGAGGCGTTCGTCGTCGAACAGCTTCTGCGCCTGCGGGCTGTCCGGGGATTGGTCGCCGCTGTCGGTGATCGTGTCGCCGATGCGCAAGGCGCTGTAGGACGCAATCCACCAATTCTCCCGCGCACTACGACGCGGCATGCGCGGCTTGCTCAACGCGACCTCGCTGCGCGGGGCGCTGAAGGTGTCTTCAGTCGGCGCAGGTACGGCTTCGACGTGCACGGTCGGCTGGTCGCTGGCCAGCGCGTGAAGCCATTGAACGAGCTGCGTCGACTCCGCCAATACGTTGCCGCCGCCGAGGAGGTAGCCCAGCGCCGAACGGTGCAGAATCGAGCCTTTGGTGTTGCCGCGCTTGAGGTCGGCGACGCCCAGCCAGCAGGCGTGTTGCGCACGGGTCAGGGCGACGTACAGCAGGCGCAAGTCCTCGGCCAGACGTTCGTCATCCGCTTGTTCGATGAGCGCTGCCGTCGGCTTGAGGCTGATCTGCGCGTGCCCTTCGGCGTCATGGAAATGCAACGGCAAACGGCTGCCATCGACCGGTTTGGTCGAGCAAATGAACGGCAGAAAGACCAACGGGTATTCCAGCCCTTTGGACTTGTGAATGGTCACGACCTTGACCAGTTGCTCGTCGCTTTCCAGCCGCAAAATCTGCTCTTCGCCGGCTTGGCCGGACAACGCCAGATGCTCGCTCAGATGACGGATCAACGCCTGCTCGCCATCGAGTTCAGCAGCGGCCTGCTGCATCAATTCAGAGAGGTGCAACAGGTTGGTCAGCACCCGCTCGCCATCGCTGCGCTGGATCAGCGTCTGCGGCAGTTTGAAGTCGTGCAGTAAGCGACGGAGCATCGGCAGCACGCCTTGAGTGCGCCAGATGCGACGATAATCACGGAACTGCATGACGCGGTTTTCCCACGCCAATTCGTCCTGATTCAGACGTTCCAATTCAGCCAATGGCAGGTCGAGCGTGATGCAGGCCAAGGCCGCGCGCAGCGTGCGTTCTGCGTCGGGTTCTGCACACGCCTTGAGCCAGGCCAACAGGTCGTGAGCCTCTTGCGCGGCGAACACCGAATCCTTGTCCGACAGATACACACTGCGCACGCCACGGACCGACAACTCGCCGCGCACGGCTTGGGCTTCCTTGCCGTCGCGCACCAGAATCGCGATGTCCGACGGCATCACGCCTTTCAGCGTCTCCCCCGGTTTGGCGAAGCCCGCGCGGCCCTGTTGACCGGCATTGAGCACGCGCACGATTTCACTCGCGCAACTGGCGGCCAACTGCTGCCGATACAACGTGCCGGACACCGGCTGATCGCTTTCCAGTTGCCAGACATTCAGCGCTGGAATGGCCTGGCCGTCGAGCTGAAACACTTCCTTGCGGCCCTGTGAATTAACAGGCTGGAACGGCACAGGATTATGATCGGCGCTGCGAAACAGAAACGCGCCGCGCCCGATGGGATTGTTCTCTGCACGCACGAACACGTGGTTCACGGCCTCGACCACCCCGTGGCTGGAGCGGAAGTTGGTGCCCAATGTGTGCAGGCGTCCGGTGGTCGCGGTACGGGCGCGCAGATAGGTGTAGATGTCGGCGCCGCGGAAGGCGTAGATCGCCTGCTTGGGGTCGCCGATCAGGAACAGGCCGGTGCTTTCGTCATGGGCTTCGAGGCGATAAATGCTGTCGAAAATCCGGTACTGGACCGGGTCGGTGTCCTGGAATTCATCGATCAACGCAACTGGAAACTGCTCGCGAATCAGGGTCGCCAGGCGCTCACCGCCATTTCCTCGCAACGCTGCGTCCAGACGCAACAGCATGTCGTCAAAACCCATTTCGGCGCGACGACGTTTCTCTTCTTCAAAGCGCGCACCGACCCATTGCGCGGCGTGTTCGAGTACGGCCGCGTCGGGCGTTGGCAGTGTGTCGAGAGCGACTTTCAGCTCGACCATCGCCTCGAAGGCCGGGTGCGACGGCGGATTGCTTTTCCAGGCCTCAGCAATGCCATCGGGGGTCAGACGGGTGAAACCGGTGCCCAGATCGAGCTGCTCCTGTTCGTCATCGTTGGCCCAGGCGATCAACTTGTCGAACCAGGGTCTGAAGTAGCGTTCCTGCATCTTGCGACCGTCGACAATTTTGCAGTTCACACCGTCTATGCAGATCGCGTGCAGCTCGGCGGCCCAGTTCGCCCACGGTGACTTGAGTGTCTTCAGGGTTTCGCGGCGCTCATGAATCGAGGCTTCGATCAGTTGCGTCGGGGTTTGCGTGACCGGGACGCGATCGCTGCCGAACATCGCGCGAACCCGAGGCAGCAACGCCGCCGGGCCACCCCAGTGTTCACGCACCCAATTGAGCGCATCGCCGGTCATGGGGTAGCAGAACTTGCGCCAGTAATCGCGCAGCACTTCGCCCAGCAAATCGCTGTGATCGGTTTCCAGGCTTTGAGTGAACAGGCTGCCGCTGTCGAAGGCGTGCTCGCGCAGCATGCGCTGACACCAACTGTGAATGGTCGAAACCGCCGCTTCGTCCATCCATTGCGCCGCAATGTCGAGACGGCTCGCACAACCGGCCCACTGCTCCGGCGCGAAGTCGTTGCGCAGGTCGTCGATCAAGGCGTCAGGGGCTTCGATCTCTTGACGGAAGAAGCGCGCCGCTTCGGCCAAACGTGTACGGATGCGGTCGCGCAGCTCTTTGGTCGCGGCGTCGGTGAAAGTCACCACCAGAATCTGGGGCGGCAGCAACTCGCGACCGAAGCCTGAAAGGTCATCGCCGTGGCCAAGGACCAAACGCAGGTACAGCGCGGAAATGGTGAACGTCTTGCCCGTGCCCGCGCTGGCCTCGATCAGTTGGCTGCCCTTGAGTGGGAAGCGCAGGGCCAGAGGTTTTTGAACGTCGATCATGCTCCGGCCTCCTCGCTGGACAGGGACTGCCAGGGCGCGTCGAAAATCGGTTTGTACAGCGACTCACACCAGCCAACGAATTCTTCGCTGTCGAGCAGCGCATCGAACATGGGGAATTGTCGAGCGAGCGCTGTGCTTTCGGCGTGCTCGCCCGCGATGTTCTGGCCGTCGCCGTCGTAGGTTTTGCGGGCGGCGGCTTCGGCTTTGACTTCGTCCGCTTCACCCAGCCAGGCAAACGCAGTCTTCACGGCGACAGGCAACGGGCGCTGCATGCCGTGTTGCCAGGCGAGCAGCAGATCGTTGAGGGTGCTTGTGGCTTTTGCCTTGTCCAACGGGGGCAAAAGCAGGGTTTCATCGCTGGCCACCAACGCGGTCGTCAGCGGCAAATCGCAGGCGCACGCCACCAGATGATTGACCCACGGCTTGGTCAGGCGATGCCACTTCCGAGATTTCCTACCGCCGATGGCATTGGGAATGGCCGTCACAGCCAGCAACTCGCCTTGCGTATTTTGATAGAGGCCATCGAGCCAGCCGTCGAGGGCGACGTTTTGATGTTCGTGGCTCACGGGTAATGCGCTCTGTACGCGCTCGGGCCATTTGAACAGCAGGTCGTGATAGCGCTGCACCAAATCCGGCAGCGGCTCGATCAACTCGTCCTGTAGGAGCGCGCCGAATCCAGCCATCGGCAACAGCCCGCTGGCTTGTAGGCGAATGGCCTGGGCTTTGAGGGATTCATCAGGGCTCTCAGGGTCCATAAGCGCCGCTTGCAGCAGGCTATCGCTCAATCCATAGCGCTCAAGAGCATCGAGCACAAACGGCTCTTCGTCGGCCAACGGCGCTTCGGCCACTTCGAAGAAAATTTTCAGACGCTGGCTGAAGAAGTGCTTGACCGGGTTGCGCAAGAAATCCTGCAGTTGCATCAGGCTCAACGGCTCTTCCTGCTCGTGCCTTTCCAGCGCTGTGATTTCGCCCGACTGGACCGCTGCTTCATGCAAGACCTGCCATTCACGGGCAAAGCTGAAGTACTCCAGATTCTCCTGGAAGTATTTGGCGCTGAACGGTTGCAGCGGGTGTTCAAGGGTCAGCTTGTGCAGCAGTTGCTGACCTGGGTCGCGCCTCTTCGCGTCCTCGGGTTCGACAGCGTCTACCAACCGCCAACCGCTGGCCAGGTGATCACGCAACTGGCCAATGAGCACCGAAGCCGGGCGTTCGGAGTTGTCACGAATGCTGCGTCCGACCCAACTGATGTAGAGCTGATCACAGGCAGACAGAAGCGCTTCGAGCAGCAGATAGCGATCGTCCTCGCGACGGGAACGGTCGCCGGGGCGGTAATCGCTGCCCATCAAGTCAAAGTCCAGCGGCGGTTGTGCGCGGGGGTAATCACCGTCGTTCATGCCCAACAGGCAGACCACTTTGAACGGGATCGCACGCATCGGCATCAAGGTGCAGAAGTTGACGGAGCCGGCGAGGAAGCGCTGCGAAAGTTTTCCCTGATCCAGCCCGGCGAGCCACGCCTCACGCACAACCGTCAGCGGCAATTCTTCCAGCAGGCCGACCGTTTCGCAGGTCTCCAGCCAGGTTTCGCGCAGGGTTTCGAGCTGGCTGAGCAGATAGTCGTCGTGCTCGCTGTCCGCCGTGAAAAACAGTTGCATCAGCGCTTGTAGACGCATGCCCCAAACCGGCGGGGTTGTGGGCTGCGACAGTTCGGCGTGGGCGACTTGAAGGGCGTCGATCAAGGCGACCAACGGGCCGATGAGCGCGGCGTCCAGGCCGCCGATTTCATCATAGGGTTCGATGTCATCGTAGGCAATGCCTGCCCCCACGGCGTACCCCAACAGCATGCGCCGCAGACCGAAATGCCAGCTGTTCTGTTCGAGGGCCTCGGGGAGCCCCAAACCCTCGCGTTGCTTGGCATTCAACCCCCAGCGAACGCCTGCGCCTTCGATCCAGCGATGCAGGGTTGGCAGGTCGCGTTCGTCGATGCCGAAACGTGCGCGCAGGGCGGGAACGTCCAGCAGGTCGAGGATCTCGCTGACCGGGAACCGACTGTCAGGGATCTTCAACAAGTGCTCAACGGCAATCAGTAAAGGGTCACGACCGCGCTGGCCCTGGTCTGCCAACGTGAAGGGGATGAAGCGGCGATCATCACGGTCCAGTTGCCCAAACACGGCGCGAATGTGCGGGGCGTAGCTGTCGATGTCCGGGACCATCACGATCACATCGCGAGGGCGCAGATCAGGATTGGCGCTGAACCGCGCGAGCAACTGGTCGTGCAGCACTTCTACTTCGCGCTGGGCGCTGTGGGCCACGTGGAAGCGAATAGAGCGATCTTTCTTGATATCGACGGCGGGCCACAACTCGCGGGTTTCACTCAACGGTCTCAGCTCGAGGATGTCGTCTTGGAGCTGGCTGAGAATGGTCTGGGGGTCGCTGTCGCTGAACAGATCGATACGCCCGTCGCGGAAGATCGAGCGGTAGCTGTTAGGGTCGTCGTGGCTGTCGAGCAGATTGATGTAATCGCGGCCCTGCTTGCCCCATGCGGCGAGCAGTGGATGAGCATGCTGGTGCAAGGCGTCCGGGTTGAGTACCACCGGCATTCCAGCCTTGCGCGATTGACGTTTGTACTCGTGCCGTAGCAAGTCTTTGTCAGCAACGATATCCGCCCAATGGTGACGGCAGGGGTTGTGCACGCAGAGCAGCACTTGGCTGAAACGTGACAGACCGGCGAGGGCTTCAAGCGCTTGGGCAGGCAATGAGGAGATACCAAACACAATGACCCGGGCGGGCAAGCCAGCGGGGGCCTCGGTCAGAGTATTAATCCGCTCCATATAGCGCTGATGCACCCCGGCACGGCTCTGAGCCATGCCCTCGGCACCGACATCATGAAGCAACGCTCGCCACAACTCGGCTTGCCAGCAGTTTTCAGGTTTGAGCGGTTTGGCCTCTCCCCTGACGTTCTTGAGTTGATGCCGTCCAGCGGCCCAGTCTTCAAGCCAGTCAGCGCGGTACACCTGGTATTGGTCGAACAGGTCGGCCAGTCGCTCGGACAACTGATAGCGCTTGCGCAGATCGGTATCAGCCGTGAGAAAGCGTTGCAGCGGCTCAAAATGCGGTTGGTCGATCAATGCGGGTAACAACCGCATCAAACGCCACGTGAGTGGGGCTTTGTCGAGCAGCGAGGTTTCAGGGATTTCGTCCTTCCCCAGCACTGCGCGGTAAAGCTGCCACATGAAACTGCCGGGGAGTTGAACGTCGATGGCGGCAGCAATGCCACACCCGCCTTGATCATCGTCCTGTGCATCCTCTGCCAAGGCAAGCTTCAGCCACTGGGCGATGCCGTTGCTCTGTACCAGAGCGACTTCGTTTTCCAGCGGGGTCAGCGGGTAACGCCGCATCCACGACACCACGAGGCTACGCAGTTCATCCAGGCGATTGCCATGAACCACCATGAACCCAGGGTTAAGGTTGGATGTCACCGGCATGGCTGCTTCCTTGGCGTTTGGAGAGGGAGAAGACTAACAGAGGGGGCACTTGACCTGTAGCCGTTCGACTTGCCGGCACTGCCGTAGGCAAGATCGCAGTCATAGGTAGAGCGCGATCTTTTTCCGCGCGCAAAAACAAAACCCCATCTGCTTTCGCAAATGGGGTTCTGGAATTTAATCTTGACGATGACCTACTCTCACATGGGGAAACCCCACACTACCATCG